>CAZGKI010000014.1:11297-85672 GCA_964526345.1 uncultured Rikenellaceae bacterium | reverse complement strand
CATCATTTTCTTCAATGACTTTTAAAATCCATTCCGAACCTTCAGAGTCTTTCCCTTCTCCAACTCCTTTCATTCCATATTCCGGCAAGCCCTGCTTTACAAGTAGTGACAGCGAGTTAGCATCAGGGAAACCTTCTTCATGTCTGTTAAGGTTCGCCTGGACCATACCATAAGTTCGGATAACTCTCCGGATAGACTCAGGGTGAACTTCGGTTTTTTGATGCGTAGAAGTAGTGGCAATTAATCCCTTGATGTCCATAACATTGGAATATAATAGTAATCGGATTAAGGATTGAGTATCGTCAGGATCAGCCTCAATATCTGTCAGTATAATTACCCTGCTCTTTTGATCTTCCCCGGCGCTTATATATGGGCAGAAGAATATCAACAAGAATAATGTAAATGCAAAATAAATTTTACCGGATGGTTTGAATCTCATGTTACTTAAAAAATTAATTTATTTGATAAATGTAATCAGAAGTTTTTATAAGTGTAAAATAAGCATTAAAGAATAGTAGAATTCTCCCTTGTTTTATCTTCATTCACATTTTTATATAATTGCAGCTTTAACCAGAATAGTGTTGATTTAATTTCTTGCCATGCCAACGGGATAAATCCTGGTCATCATTTGATTTAATTTCAGTTCTTAATATATCCGACTTCCCGGTAATACCTCTCAGCACCCGGATGAAGTGGTACACCAAAATTCTGCCAAACTGTTTTCGGATCGTAGGTGTATACCCTTATGAACCATTTCAAAGCACCATGATTTTCATCAATTGCTTTGGCCAGGTCATATGCTGCCTGCTCGGGTGTATCATCACGGGCAAAAACAGATTCCCCCGATCTGCCGAGGGTTTTTATCCTTCGGTTGACTCCCCGGAGCAGGTTGTTCTGAGCTTCAACAAACTCTGCGTCAACGTTCTGCCGGGCAATGAGCTTCAGCAGATCTTCAGGTAATTCTATAAAATAGAGATCGAATTTCTGACTAAGAGTTGTCCATATTGAAGATTCAGGGTTCAACGCAGGACTTACAAGGAAACCGGAGATAATATCAAAGTCACCTTTTAAGGCAACTTCATTGCTTACCCTCATTTTTCCTCCCCAGGCTTCAATATCTTCTGCAGCTATTCCGTAGTATTTCAATATTGTCATCATACTGCCGTCGGCTCCGACAATTCTGACAGGAAGGTGCCTCTCCTTAATTGTGGCGAAATCCTTAATTCCCGATTCCTTCCTTGCAGCCACCAGGAAATAGAACGGATCTTCGATCTTTGCAATCAGCCGGAGATTACTATAGGGTTCCTTGTTTGCCGACCCTTTGTATGCTGAACTCAGCATTGAACTGGATGTAACGCCAAAATCAACACGTGCATTAATCCGGATATTTGTTCCGTCTTCCAGATTTATCTCATCGAGCGGAGGAGGATAGTCGTGGGTTGATACGAGGCGCGGACCATACGACCTGTTGCAGTTACGGCACAGAATAACTGAATACCCGAATGGCTCCATTGATTTTTTCACAAAGTCCCCCAGTTCTCCCCAAGGACATCCCCTTTCACAAGCCCCTGCCATTACCGGTCTTTTTACATCCCAACCAGTTTTCCCGACATCGATGGTTTCCTGACCCAAAATATGATTTAACGGTAGTATCAAAACTAAAAAAGTTATTACTGTTGTCAGACTGCACATTCCTGCAGGCACTCCTTTTTTTGTTATTTTCATATTATAATAATTTATATATGCACGGATCATTATTAAAATCAGATGTCAATTAAATTAATGAAAATAATGAAATGGAAAAGTACTAAACCAGTCAACTTTTAAAATGTGCCCTTAAATCCCAGGGGGTTTTTTGACAAATCAGCTATTCTTTGCCGGGGTTATCCTGTAAGGTTCAAGTTGACCTTTGAATTTTTTAAGCAACTCTTCCAGACTCTTCATGTTGACTTCCCCTTGCCTCAGGATTTCTACTTCCAATGTTGGCGGAATTCTCATTGCTGTAAGCTCTCCGGCTTCAAGCAGATGGGCAGAAGTTTCTGCGAGATTCAAACCTTCCTGCCAGGTTCTTTCGGGATCTTTAAGCCATTTGTCAGTCTGGTCAATTACTTTGGCAATCCATCCCTCCTGATCCGGAATAGCCACTAGTATTTCAGGAGTACGCTTTCGGAAAAATCCCATTATTGCAGCGGCAATGGATGGATCGCGAACGCTACCGTCCTCATAAAATACACCATGCACGGTTCCCCATCCCTTACGGACAATCATCAGTTCCCATATATACCACCCTACTTTTGCATTCATGTGTTCCTGGAGTGTAATATCGTAAGGATTAGCACGTGCAATACAGCCTAACTCTCCATTTATCAATGGCTTATTTACTTTTGCAGCAAATTCCTTTGCACGGTTAATTGTATCCCTGATCTCTTCCCTGGTTTGCATATAATCGTGAAACTGAAGTACGTCGACATAATCTGCCAGCCTTATCATACCTTCAACAAAAGCCATCCCTATTGTAACGGGAGTACCAGGATCGAGCTCGTGGAAGGTTTTCGCCATGAATTTACAATTCTCAAAATTCCTCAACACCCTCTCCCTGGGAGTTGGCGGCCAGTCTGGTTCATTCATGACATCCCAGAAAGCAAGTCCAGGCTCTTCCGATATCGCATTAACAAGGTACTGAGCCCATTCTCTTCCCAGGGTCCGCTGTGTTGTGTCCCTCAGCCATGGTCCGCTTCCTACTACCGGCATAACGCCAATGCCCCTTTTATAACATTCACGCACAAAATGCCTCAGCTTAGCCGGTAGAGCTTCTTTGTCCTCGGTGAAAACTGTGTAAGGGACAAATACGCGTATCTGGTTTAGGTTTAGGCTTTTAGCAAGGTCAAGATCAAATTCAATAGCTGCGGAATCATATTTTACCCATGTATCAACATGATGCCGTGGAGAAGCTACTCCTGCTGGAGTATAATTGAAACCTCTGATAAGAGAGGGATCCCTGGGTCCTGTAAAATCAAATCTTGAGATCTTTTTCTCCTGGCCGGTACATCCTGCCAGAAAAAGAGTTCCGAAAAACAACGTGATAATGATGACTTTTTTCATCGTTCAGATAGTTAAGGATTAGAATGTGGCCATTAAATTACAAAATTAATTCATAAGCGATCACTTAAAACTCACTTAAAATGGAATAAATTAGCCATACAGATACTTGGTTTTATTGGTTCGCAGGAGATTAAAATTTCTTCAGCTGACTTTGTCGTATCAGCGTACTTAAGATATGGAAGTTATTAAGGTATGACAGGGTAAAAACTCAGACCGGATAATCCCGGTAAATCCCTCCAGTAATATTAACTCTGAAAGCCACCTCCGATGGGAAATTACCTTCGGTAAGCTTCGACATCTGTAAATATAATACTTTTGAAGGCTCTTTGCCCCCTGCTACAACCTATTAAGAGTCTATCAAAGTTAATTACAATTTACTGAGGACAAAAAGATATAATGCTTTAAATATTTTACCGGTAACTGGTATGTTTTCCATTTTTAAAACTGCTTACCCCATTATCCGTTCCAAGCCAGACAACATCTTTTTTATCGACAGCTATCGTAAGAATGCTATTGCCTGCAAGCCCGTCCTCAGTCTTATAAGTGGTCCATTTTGTCCCATCAAACACAGATAACCCATTCTTCGTCCCAAAGTAAATGTTCCCTTTGGAATCTGAATTGATTGCCTGAACAAAATCATCTGCCAGTCCATCGGCTGAAGTAAAAACAATCCATCCTTCAAGGGTTTTGTAGCCGGTGTGCTTTGCTACTCCTTTATTGGTGCCAAACCATTGCGTTCCGTCGATGGAGATGTGAACGCTGTAAACAGAATCTGAAGGCATAAGAATCGGACCCCATGCCGCAAATTCCGAAGCCCCTGAAACAGCATCTACATCATTCCTGTATACCCTCAGGACACCCCCACCCAGGGTGCCAATATAAAGTGAATCGCCATCGATACTGGTTGCCATCGATGTTATAGGATAATCCTGGAACATACCCTCAGGGTATTTTCTGGCATAACCATTTGTCAGCCATTTCCTGCTTTTAAACGCGGAAATTCCCTTATCAGTCCCAAACCATCTCAGCTCCTTTTTCCCAACTGCGACAGCAAGCACATTCTCACTAATGATTTTGGAGTTATCAAGATAATATGTGGTGGCACCCGACCTTGCATCGACAGGAAGAGAAGCAACAGTTGCGCCCTGGGGAGTAGCCAGCCAAAGTTCGGGTCCATATGAAGAAAAATCATAAACCACGCCTTTCACACCGGTCGTGGCTACCTTGCGGTTCTTGTTATGCAGAATCCATTTTGCTCCATCGAAACTGACGATCCCCGATTCAGTAAGAAACCACACTGTATTGTCCTCATCAATGGTTGATGAATAAAACTTCTTAGCGGTGATCTCTTCTCCAAATGACTGCACTGTTCCGGCAGTCTGGGCAATGATGACAGGTGTAAAGAGTCCCACAATGAAAGCAGTGATTAATAATGCACAAATTCTGGCAGTAATTCTGCCCTGGTAAATTTTATTACCTTTTTTGTCTTTATCCATATATTATTAAATTGTATATCAGAATCTGGAAAATGCAAAATTTGTCATTTATTGCTTTTCCCATTTTGTTAACTCTATCTTATTTCTTTTTTACATTTTTCACAAGATTCTCCGGGATAGATACAAGTTCAATACCATTCCCTGTACCGAGGTTACGGGAATACTGCTTATCAACCGGGTTATTCCAGTGTTCATGAACACCCAGAACAGGTAACGGTTTACCACTGTTGTCCGGATCATAAACGATACCCTGCGGCCAGTTGGCAGGATCAGCAGCCTGGTGCAAATAGTCATCTACTCCAAAGGCATTGGGCATGGCTTCCCAATCGTTATTGACAGCATCATGCTTATGAATTCCGTCCCACTCTGCCCTCAGAAAATCGTAACCAACCGACTCTATGGCAACAGGATCAAGCGACATAAACATGGAATTACACCAGTCGTTATTGAAGGGTGGCATGAAATATTTTACAGGTCCTTTAACTTCACTTGCCCCACCTCCGAACAGATCCTCAATAAACCAGAAAAGTGTATTCTGTCCGAGATATTTGCTTCCCATAAGATCAACAAAGACCCTGTATTTATGGTAACCTGTGTTAGAGGGCACTCCTTCTCTCCTGTTGGCAACATGTGAATAATGAAGATGGCCAGCAGTAGCTCTTCCTATATTCCCGAAATTACTTTTTGCCGTTAGCGAAATCCCGGCAGCCCCATGAGATTTCATTACAGCCATAGTTATCATATAATCAGCATTTTCAATGACATCATACAGTTTGTCATTAATGGTTTTATCAGAATAATAGACAAGTGGGTTTTCAGTTATTTTGGTTAGTGTGCGACCGTACTTTGTTGAGAATTTGTCGAGATATTTGACATTTGGGAATTCCTTAACCCAGACATCATAGTTATGGGCCCAGATCGGACACATAGGGTCCCCGACTGAAATATCTGCCTGGTCTGCTCCAGCTTCGTTAACCAGTTCTCTTAACAATTCAAGAACTGCATATGGGCCAGTCTCGGTGGGGATCAAACTTACTTTAATTCTTTCCTGACCCCTTTGAATAGTCCGTGGAATAGCGAATCCATTATCTTTGTCAGCCTGGCTAAGAAGCCATCTGGATTGCCCCTGGTTTATCTTTATGAAGATCTTCTCCCCCTTTGTATATCCTTTCTTAATGCTCATTTTCTTTTCATTGAAATACCTGAACATTGAATCCCAGGCTTTCTTTACATCCTTCTCGCCGGTGAGCTTCATAACCCCGTCACGGAACATCTTAGCTATAACCTCCGGATTATTGTTCTGAGGACTTACAAACCAGTCGTAATTATCAAAATTATTATGTTCAAACTTTTCATTTGTTGCATCCGGATTCCATATCCACACTACTCGTCCAGGGTTTATACCCTTTGCCTCCCCGAACGGCTGGTTGGGTCCATCTTCTGGTCCTGTCCTGGTCTCTGTCGTCTGAAATAATGACCCGATATTATTGACCGGAACTACTGCTACGGCTACTATTACTCCCGCCAGAAGCATCATCGTAGCTCCAAATCTTACATTTATTATTTTCCGACTCGACCTCCTGGATATTACAGTCAATCCGGCAACTGATAAAAGATAAGTAACAAATCCAGACATGAATGGTGCTGCCACTCTCATACAGGGATATGTCGCCCTTGAAGGTTTAGGTATTACTCTGATCAGGAACCAAATGGTGGAAACAATACCCATAACAAAGAATATAAGCTTAGGAGGCATGCTATGACTTGTCAGCCAGTCTCTCATTTGTCCCAGTTTCCCTTTTAATCTTGAGATATCAAATTTCATTTTTTTATAATGGGTTATTTTATTATGGTTAACTTTTGCAAGATTATAATTTTTTTAGTTAAGTTAATGGCTAAAAAAAAATATTAACTTTCCTTAACTTTTCTATTAGTCAGGGTAATTGAAAATCTTAAGTCGATAAAAGAAGAATAAGAATTAAGAATCCTTTTTGAATCAATTATCTGTAAATTCCATCAACCCGAAACGCGATGGCTGATGGACATCTTTCCGAATATCATAAATAGGGAAGAGCGTTGATGTTGAACGGAATCTGTCATCAACATAATTCCTGTCCTGCCGGACCGCCTGGAATGCCCATCTTACTCCGGCTTTAGGTCGTGAAATAAAATTAAAATCACTGAATACTGCGAATGGAATTGCAAATTCCATTCGCCACATCTTATCCTTGTCTTTGTCGTTATTTATTGTCCCCTCATAGGTAACATCCACTTTATAAACAGGGTTATAGGACCTGATAAAGATAGTTCTGTTATTATAATACTTCCAAAGAACAATATAGTCGTACACCGCTTTTGTTATGTTAATTTCAAATCCAAAGTGCATATACAGGCTGTCGGGAACAGGAACACAAAAGAACTCGGCACAATCGTCCAGATAAGGGCGGGCGTCAAAATTCTTTTCTCGTGCTGTGAGCGAAGTATCTTCGCATTCGTAAAATAAATACAGATTTTCATCATCCCATAGCATCCGGAACTTAGAATACTGTTTTTCAAAGGGTTTGTCGCCTCTGTAAAAATAATTGAATGACTGTACTTCAGCATCCTTCCAGCTAGCTTCATCCATCCTGCCATCGACAATAATTGGTTCCCGGGCCCTTGATACTTTATATACCGGTTGTTGTCCTATCACGAGTTGTTTTTCAGCTTGAGAATAGAGAGACAAACTTGTGCCAAGATAAACTAAAACAGCAAAAATGCTTTTTAGTTTCGCGTGATTACTGATTTTGCATTTCATGTGTTATGAATAATTAATGGAGAACGAATTTAATAATTTTCGGCAGAAATCAGAAAATGTTTGAAAATACTTTGGAAAAATAACCGGTTGAAATAAATTTCTGTAAACCGGGTTTTGCATTAATTAATTGTTCTTCCTGTTTTTTATTGAATTGTTACTTTAAATTTGTGAAAATCCTTTTTAATAATATTAATATTGTATACCATATATCAGCCGTAACTTTTTTACAACAATAGAAATGATATGTAATCCGGTTATACTGAAATCTGGTTCTTTTAACAATACATAATATTTTTATGTACTATATATTTTTGTTTTCGATAACTCAATAAACCAAACCCAATGAAAAAAATTTTAAACAGACCATCCATAGCATTAGTTATCCTCTGTTTTACCCTTATTTCCTGCACAAAGAAACAGGTAACCACTTCACTTCCAAGAAGTGTCCCGGAAGCTGAAGGTGTATCTTCACGGAATATAATTAATTTTCTTGACTCTGCAGCTGTCAGCAAATATGAGTTCCATAGTTTTATGTTTCTAAGGCATGGAAAAGTTATTGCCGAGGGTTGGTGGAATCCTTACCGTCCTGATTTAAAGCATACTCTTAATTCAGCAAGTAAAAGTTTTACATCTACTGCAGTCGGTTTTGCAATAAGTGAAAAGAAACTTAGTCTGGACGATAAGGTAGTTTCATTCTTTCCGGAATACCTGCCTGATACAATAAGCGTATTTTTATCAAACCTTAGAATAAGGGATTTACTTAGTATGGCAACAGGCCAAAGACGTGAACCACAGCTTACAGGTGACGATATCTGGGTTAAATCATTCTTAGCTATGCCTTTTTTCAGTGAACCTGGTACAACATATCGATATAATTCAGTAGCTTCTTATATGTTGTCGGCTATAGTTAAGAAAATAACGGGACAAAAGGTTATTGATTATCTGACTCCAAGATTATTTGAACCTCTTGCCATTGAAGGAATGGACTGGGAGACAGATGCTTATGGAATCAACACAGGTGGATGGGGCTTAAGATTGAAAACGGAAGATCTGGCCAAATTCGGGCAGTTCTATCTGCAGAAAGGCAAATGGAACGGCAAGCAGCTTCTTGCCAAAAAATGGGTCGAAGAAGCTACATCCCTGAAAATATACCAGAGACCTGATATGACTCAGTCAAAAAGAGATTCCTCAAGAGATGATGTTCAGGGATATTGCTATCAGTTCTGGCGTGCACGTCATAATTCGTACCAGGTTAACGGAGCAAATGGTCAATTTGTGCTTGTAATGCCTGATAAAGATGCAGTAGTGATATTTACAGCCGATTCTCCCGATATGTGGGGTGAACTGGATATGGTATGGAAATATTTATACCCTGGAATACAGGATAATGCATTACCGCTCGATGAGAAATCTTCAAATGAGTTGAAACAGAGACTTGCTTCTCTTGCTCTTCCGATTCCTGCAAAAAACAGTAACGATGCTGTTACATCTGAAGTATCTGGCAAAACTTTCACCTTTGCACAGAATGATAAACATATTCAGAGCATTTCTCTTCAGTTTAAGGATGATCTGTGTTTACTCAATTTGAAAACCGATACAGCTTCTTTTGATTTTGCGTTTGCATCGGGAAGATGGCAACCGGGCGAAACAACTAAACATGGACCTTCAATATTTGCACAGGCAAAGTATAATCAGAAAGGATTGCCACCTTTTAAAATTGCTCAAGCCTATACCTGGCCAGATGATAAAACTCTTGAACTTTCATTGCGGTACATTGAAAATGTATCGTCGGAAAAAATAGTTATTAAGTTCGATGAAATTGGAAAGAAAAAGATACTCTTTGACTTAAAAAGTAACAATTCCAGGTTCAACAGAGCTTTACCATTGGAAGGTGTGATGCAATAGTTTTAACAGGCCAGAGATGCGACTGCAGGAAATCGTGATATCCAAAATTACAGGTATTACGATAACCCCAATGGTCGAACTTTCCTTTATGTGACATGATTATTATATTTTATATTTGTACT
This sequence comes from uncultured Rikenellaceae bacterium, assembly GCA_964526345.1. GTDB lineage: Bacteria > Bacteroidota > Bacteroidia > Bacteroidales > VadinHA17 > LD21. The sequence continues at coordinate 76,250 of CAZGKI010000014.1, read as the reverse complement.
CACTTTAAATTTCACTATTATTGCAAACTGTCATCTTTGGAATTGTGATCCGGATGAGAAAATTAAAAAACTTATGTCAATTATGAACGCTTCACAAAATGAAAATAACAAACTGACTGTTGCAATCGGTTGCGATCCTAATGCAGCAGCACTTAAAGATGTAATTATCTCACAGCTAAAAGAGCTGGGCTATATTGTAAAGGATTTTGGAAGTGAAGATCCTATATATGCCAGGGTAGCTTTCGCAGTTGGAGAGGCTGTTGCTGAACATGAATATGACCGGGGCATTCTCCTTTGTGGGACCGGGATTGGTATGAGTATTTCAGCAAACAAGGTACCCGGTATATTTGCAGCTCTTTGTTCCGACATATATTCAGCCGAACGAGCAATTAAAAGTAACAACGCAAACATTCTGACCATGGGGGCATTCACCACAGGAGTGGAAGTAGCTAAGCAGATCGTCAGGGTCTGGATGGAATCAAAGTGGCAACCAGGAACTACTTCGGAACCCAAAGTAGCATGCTATGTGGAATATGCCAAAAAACATCAGATTCAATAAAAGTATATAATTATTAGACTCTAATGGAATTTAAGGAAATTCTGAAGCTGCAATATACAGCACTTAAAATAAGACGAAATATTTTAAGGCTGATCAGGGCTGGGGAAGCAGGGCATGTGGGAGGGGCACTCTCTTCTGTTGAAATTGTGACCGCTCTTTATTTTAATTTGCTGAATATTGATCCGGATAAACCAAAATGGCCGCAGCGGGATCGTTTTGTTCTGTCTGCCGGGCATAAGTGTCTTGTTCTTTACGCCGCACTTGCCGAACGAGGATTCTTCGATGTATCAGTTCTTGATACTTATGGATCTCTTGACAGTCCGATACCCGGGCATCCGAACATGCATAAACTTCCGGGAATTGAAACAAATACGGGAGCACTTGGACATGGCCTTTCAATAGCTGGCGGAATGGCATTAGGACTCCGGATGGATAAATCACAGTCCAGGGTATTTGTTTTGATGGGCGACGGGGAACTGGCAGAAGGTTCGAACTGGGAAGCAGCCTCGGCTGCATCAATGCATAAGCTTGAAAACCTGATTGTCTTTGTTGACAGGAATAAGCTTCAGATAAGCGGACCTACCATTGAGGTTATGAGCTATGAACCTCTTGACGAAAGATGGAGGTCGTTCGGCTGGAGTGTCAGGGTTATTAATGGTAACGATCTTGAGACAATAATCAGTACTGTTCATCAGGCTCCTTTTAAAAAAGGTAAACCATCGGTTATAATAGCTGATACCATAAAATCAAAGGGACTGAGTTTTGCTGAGGGTAAGGTCAATTACCATTACTGGAAAGCTAATCCCGAGGAAATGGAACAGGCAGAACGCGATCTGGATGCTATTGAAACGGAACTAAAGGAAAAGACAGAAAGGAGTACCGGTGATGAATGAATTAAAAGATCCCAGAAAAACCTTCGGAGAGGCTGTTATTGAAGCTGCTAAAAATAATCCAGATGTGGTCGTCCTGTCTGCTGACAGCAGTTCCGGATCGGGACTGGCGGCTTTCCCTTCCCTTTTTCCTGAAAGACATTTTGAATTCGGGATTATGGAACAGGGCGTAATCGGATACGCCTCAGGCCTGGCAACCACAGGTAAAATACCCGTTTTTGCAGCCATTGCCCCTTTTGTAACCGCGCGTCCTTTCGAAATGTTCAGAAATGACCTTGGTTATATGAATCAAAATGTCAAGGTTGTGGGTCGTTGTGCAGGGCTTACTTATGATCAGCTCGGCTCTACCCATCATTCTATTGACGATATTGCTTTGATACGTACCATACCCGGTGTTACGGTAATAAATCCCGGTGATCCTGTAACTATTAAAAAGGCAGTACACGCCATGATAGAGCACAGAGGGCCCTGCTATATGAAAATAGGTAATCCTAAGATGCCGGTGCTTTATCCGGAAGATGTGGATTTCAGACTCGGGAAGGGTATCATTATAAAAGAAGGCCGGGACGTGGCGCTGATAGGGACCGGTACTGTATTGTCAAAAGCAGTTGCCGCTGCCAGGCTCCTCGAAGATTCGGGCATCAGTGTACGTCTGATAGACATTCATACCATTAAGCCGCTAGACAGGGACCTCATCCTATCAACAGCCAGGGAAATCGGAAAGATCGTTACTGTGGAGGAGCATTTTATAGCTGGTGGTCTGGGAAGCGCTATAGCTGAGATATGCAGTCAGGAGTGTCCGGTAAAAATGAAGATGATTGGTATAGGCGATTATTATGCAAGCAACGGACCATATGAAGAATTAATAGGGAAATATGGGCTTCAGCCCGATCAGATATATGAGACAACGATGAAATTTCTAACTACCTAAACTACTTATAATCCAATATGAAAAATTCTGGCGATATGAAAATGTACCTCGCTCTGGCAACTTTACTTGCCATTGCTGAGATTGTCCTTCTGTCATTTAGTAAGGGAAGCCTTCCCATAAACGGACTTATACTTTTTGTAATGTTCTACGCTCTCGCATTCACAGTGCAGAGAACTGAAAAATTAAAAGGGTTATCGTTTACATTTCAGATCTTCGCATTTGTGTCATTCACGCTTTATTTCCCGCAAATATTTACTGACTGGGGATTTAATACAAATAGCCTGATAGTTCCCTCTATCCAGGTTATTATGTTTGGTATGGGTACGAAACTTAGTTTTACTGATTTTGCCAGGGAATTGTCAAGACCCTTTAAAGTTATCATCGCTACTTTAATGTGTTATGTATTAATGCCTCTAATAGCTCTCTTAATCATAAAAGTCTATCATTTCCCTCCTGAAGTGGCTGCAGGTATCGTATTACTGGGTGTCGGCCCGGCAGGTGCTGCATCGAATGTTATGACATATCTGGCTAAAGGAAATCTGGCTCTCTCAATGACCGTTACCACGCTGACTACTTTAATCTCACCTTTTGCAACACCTTTCCTGATGAAATTGTTTGCCGGTCAGCTGATTCAGGTCGATGCAATAGGAATGATGATCAGTATTCTCAATATGCTTTTCATCCCTGTCTTTGCAGGTATCATTATCAATAAAATCCTTTATGGAAATTTACCCTGGACAAAGAAGAATTTGAATATTAGTATAATGGGAGTTATCAGTTTTATCGTCGGATTTATTCTTCTATTCGTTCCATTTCCGACAATTTTAAAATCTTTAAAAACAGGCCTCATCCTCATTTCCTGGGCGATTACCATAGTATCTGTTACCATTATTGTCATACGTCGAACCGATGGTCCCCAAAACTGGATGGATATTGTATTGCCAAAACTCTCATTGGGAGCAATTATGTTATATATAGTTATTGTTGCAGCCCATAACAAGGCAACCTTATTGTCAATAGGCCCGGCACTCTTTCTCGCCACCATAGTTCATAATCTCCTGGGATATATTTCCGGATATTCATTATCAAAAGCTTTTGGCTTCAGTGAAGAAGATGCAAGGGCTATAACAATGGAAGTTGGGACGAAAAATGCAGGACTTGCAGTAGGGCTGGCTTATGATGTTCTGAAGAGCCAGGCTGCTGCTCTGGCACCGCTCATTTTTGGCACATGGATGAATATATCTGCATCCTCGCTCGCCACTTTCTGGAGCCAGCGTGAACCTGGAATTAAAAAGGAAAAAATAAAAGAAACTTCATCAGAATCAGATCGACAAAGTTAAAAATAGTTAATTTTTTTTAACAAACAACTGAGATATGAGCTTAATAATTATATTCGAAAAATTTGCCATATTAAACAGTTATAAAAATCATAAATTATTTCCTTAACTAACAGAAATTTGAATATTAAGAATAGTCTTAAAAATAATTTATTTATCGGAGGTAATACAATGAAAATCAGTAAGCCAATTCTAGCAATCTGCCTTTCCTTTCTGGCAGTGATCTTTATCTGTACTTCTGTCAGCGCCCAGCCAACCTCGCTGACAAATGATGAAATGTTATATTATACATCTTTGTGGAAAGGAGAGCGTTTCCCTGACGGACGTCCCAAAGTCTCTGACGATATAGTTCATAGAATGGGGTATGTATCGGTTACTGAAGCCTGGCAGATCCTTAATGGAATGAGTGATCCTGTTGAAGGACAGGGACCTACCAGCTTTGGTGAATTCAGGAGACCTACTTACTCTAACCAGTATTACGGAGGATTCAAGATGATGAGGGAAGATATCGTAATCTGTGGAAGGGCTTCAACAATACATTTTCTTCCTTACCGTCCGGATCTGAATGGTCTTGTACAGCAACAGGGAACCAAAGATGGAAGAGGAAGAGGACAATATACCTGGGGGATCGATCAGCTTCAAAAGGGAGATGTATATGTTGCAGATGTGTGTGAAGGTATACTCGATGCATCACATGTAGGTGATAATCTTGGAACCACCATCTGGACAAAAACCGGTAACGGTGCTGTAATCCGCGGGACACTTCGCGATCTGTACGGAAACCTGGCAGTTGATCCTAATTGGAATGTAATGGTTCGTGATTTCAGGCCTCAGGCAAACAGTTCCAACCTCGTAATCGGGGTCAATTGCCCGATACAGATAGGTTATGTCACTGTTATGCCTGGCGATCTTGTACTGGCAACACGTGAAGGAGTAGTATTTATTCCGCCCCAGCTCGCACAAAGAGTTGTCGAGACTTCGGAAAGAACACGCATGCAGGATGTTTGGGCCCATATGGGAGTAAGAGAAGGAAGATTTACAGCACAGCAGGCTGATGGTGCATACACACCTGAAATGAACCAGGAATTTACCAAATGGCTGCTGGACAATGCCGATAACATGAAGAAATTCTTTGATGATCCAGGTGCTGCTCCTTCACCTGAATTTATAAGGGCTTACGCCAAAGAGCGCCAGTCGATGCCTGCCCGCCAGAGATAACTGCAGTTAATTGATTAAAAACATGCAGGACAACGAAAAATGATTTGAAGAAATTTGCATATTGTCATGACCTGATATTCACCGTAATTGAATGCCCTGGATTTGAAGATTAATAAAAATGTGATTAACTTGGAAACCAACCAAATACCATTAATATGAATCGTCGCGAAATCCTTAAAACTCTTGCTGTAGGAGCAATAGGAGTTGGTGTTGCGGGGTGCAAATCTGCAGCCACCAAAAGTTTGGATTCTTCAGAACCTGTTTATTCAGGACATGGCAAAAAGGCCACTTTTGTAAAAGTCCTTAAATCATCAAATGTGAGCCTTATTAAAGGTAATGATGCGCGTGATAACACATTCAATGCACTTAAAAATATTGAAGATGAAATTATGGCATCTCTGGAAGGTAAGAAACGTATCCTGATCAAACCTAATTTTGTGGTTGTAACCAACCCTCTATGTGCCACCAGTGCTGATGCGGTAAGGGGAATTCTTGATTTTTTCAGGCCTCGCTTTAAAGGCCCGATTGAGATTGGCGAGGCTACCGTTTCAGGAGCAAAGGGAAGTGGATTGGGATCTGAGGGAACCTATGCCGGATTCAGGGATTACGGATATCTGCCACTGGAGAAGGAATATGGTGTTAAACTTATGGATCTCAACCTGGAGCCAGATATTACCCATTACATTTTCAATACAGCTGGGAACAAACCTCAACCTATTCGCATTATAGCAAAATACCTCGACAAGGATCAGTACCTGATTTCTGCCGGGAAGATGAAAACGCATAATTGTGTTCTGGTAACCATGTCGCTGAAAAATATACTTATGGGTGCTCCGAAAAATGACTATAAGACCCAGAATGATAAGTTCTTAATGCATAGCTGGTCTCCTGAAAGTGTCGGACCTGGTTTTAAATTTGCCCTGACCAAGGATATGGTACTTCATTACAATCTTTTCCAGATCTCGCAGATAGCTTATCCCGATCTTGGTGTTGTGGATGCATTCACATCTATGGAAGGTGATGGTCCGATAGACGGTACCCCTGTCGATACAAAACTGGCATTTGCAAGTGTTGACCCACTTGCCCTTGATACTCTTGGAACAAAAATCATGGGATTTGATCCAACTCAGATCCTTTACCTGTCATCGATGAATGAAGCAGGTATGGGACAGGGAGATCTTGACAAGATAAACGTTATAGGCGCAAATCTGAATGAATGCCTGTTCAAATTCAAGCCTCATTCATTGCTTGCTGAACCTTATGGACTGGTGAATTCTTAGGAAGTTTAATAACAGGAATAAACGAAACCAGATAACAATATAGTGTTTTTAAAATGATTATTATTTAAGATTGCGGATTACTGAATTAACAGGATGTTAAAAACAATTAAATCCAGAAACTATATACAAGTAAAGTTTATTTGACAAATAAAACCATAATAATATGAAAACATCAGAAGATCGATTAGTCATTGGAAGACGAAGTGCCCTTAAGATGCTTGGACTTGGTTCGGCAGCGATGTTAACAGTAGGATTTAACGATGTGCTTGCAGTTGAACCAGAGGGAGACAAGCCAAAACCAAAACCGTTGTCTGTTGAGGGTCGTAGCTCCGTGTCTTTCACAACTGGAACAGAACGCAGGCAGATGTTATATGAGGTTATGAAACCGTTCGAGAAAGAGATCAAAGCCGCGCTTAAAAAGAAACAGCTTATTATCAAACCGAATATGGTGGTAACCAACATACCGCTTTGCGCAACACACGTTGATGCATTGAGAGCACTGCTGGAATTTGTAAAACCTATTTATAAAGGTCAGATAATTATTGCAGAATCAAGCTCCTCGGTTAACTCTTCAGATGGTTTCAAGAACTACGGCTATCTTGACCTCATGAAAGAATTCGATGTGAAATTCGTTGACATAAACTCATCAAGCACAGGGACTCCTGTGTTTATTATTGACAGGAACCTTCACCAGGATAAAATACAGGCATCCGATTTACTGACAAGTCCTGATAACTATGTGATATCAATTTCGAGGCTTAAAACACATAACTCAGTCGTTATGACCGGCGCCGTTAAGAACCTCGCAATGGGTGCTCCTCTGAATCCGGGGGCTGTCAATGGGTCAAAACCGATAAGTTATAAGCGGAATATGCACTCCGGCGGATCCCGCTTCCTGCACTATAATATGTTCCTGATAGCTCCCTATATTCTGCCAGATTTCGCAATTATTGACGGTCTGGAGGGTATGGAAGGTAACGGGCCAATAAATGGTACTGCAGTCGACCACAGAATTGCTATGGCCAGCTTTGATGCTGTTGCCATTGATAGTATGGCTGCAAGGCTTATGGACATACCGCTTGAAGATGTCGGGTACCTCAATTACTGTGCAGCAGCAGGATTGGGGAACATCGAAAGGGATAAAATTAATATAATCGGTGGAAAAGATCCTCAAAAGAGTGTGATAACTTACAAAAGGCCCTCCAATATTAATTCGCAGCTTGAATGGAAGGACCCGTTAAATCTGCCCCAGCCTAATCGTCCGGCACGGCCAGCGACTCCAGATCCTGCACAGCAGAAGTAACCCATAGGGCTCTGAATATTGTTCAGGGATCCGGAATTTAAAATTCCATTTAAAATAAATTCCAGTATTATCTGATACAGGATGCTTCATGTATATTTGATAAGAAGGATCATCTCCGGATCAGGTGTACAGGGGCGACTGATCCTGAAATGAGTAGTAGTAATAATAATTAAATATTAAATTGTGAACGAGATTAAATTATCATTAAGAACATTTGTAGCTTCGTATGATAATAAAGAGAGCATCGCTACTGTTATAAGTAGTGATCAGGGATATCTGGAGAGAGTTTTAAATGCTCCGATATCAGCGGAACAATTCAATTTCTTTAAAAATATCGTCAGGTATGTTGGTGTAACCTCAAATTTTCGCGAGATTATTGATTATTTTAAAACACCTGCAGGAGAGACACCTGCCGGGTTTAAAATTCGGTATGAATTAACCGGGAATAATGTCTTACGTGTTGACCTTGTACGAAATATATCTTATGACAGGAATGGTATAAAGAGGCCGACAAAGACTTTGTTTTCAGCTGACAGTGCAAATCCTTATGAGGTTGAACCTATTAAGAATGTAATTGCGAACCTTACCTGCAATCCCGGAATAATATATAATCTTTTCATAAATAATCCTAAGGCAAATGTAGGGAACAAGTATAAAACCAGGGATGAAGTCATGCGGGAGATTGGTAATATACTCGGACCGGGTTGTGATATCTCTGTGGAACTCAACAATCCTTTCTCCGATTCGATAAATGAGCTGCTTGAAGAAGCAGCCAGGTTCAGGGAGATGCTTTCAAAATACCGGGTGGTCATCAAAGTTCCGCATACTGGTCCTGTGAACGCTGAAAACGTTAATGAGCTGCTTCAGGGAGATAAGAAATTCCAGAGGTCGTATGATGCAGGTACAACTAAAGATAAATTCAGAGGCCATAATCTGGCGCTGCTGCTTCACGAGCATGGATACAGGATCAATTTCACACTTATGTTCGAACCATACCAGACAGCCTTGGCCCTTCAGGCAAGACCATACTTCATCAATTCGTTTATCAGGCATCGTGGCATGGCCAGTATATCAATAAACAACTACCTCGCCGAGTTTTCAAAGTCCAATGACAACCTGGTTCTTGAAGATCTTAAAAAGTTCTTTATAGAAAAGGATTTTATGGCTCCCGGGAGTAATAATGTAAGCCTTGATGATGTCAGGAAAATGGCGGAAAGAATACTCAAATACAGAAACTGGGACAATCACGAAGGCAGCGACCAGCTTGATGGGGTACGCCATAACCTCAGACTGCTTAGGAACGCAAATCTCAGGGATACGAGGCTAATCATCTGTAGTATGGAAGGAGATGAAAACTATCCGGCAATCGATAAACTTCTGGCAGAACCCGAATTTGCAGATGTTGCCGACAGAGTAGTAATAACTGCTGAACCCGAATACCTTGCCAAATTCACTACGACCCCCCTTGTAATTTCATACCAGAGGCGATTTATGAATGCAGCTTTAGGCCAGAAATAGAAACAAAATGTTTAATTTTATATCATGAATTTTTAAAAATAAAACCAATGGAAAAAAAGTTAATGGGAGTCTTCGCGCCTATTACCACTCCTTTTGATTCACAGGGAGAGGTGGCCTACGATAAACTCAAAGGAAATATGGGATTTTATGCAAAGTCCCCGCTAAAAGGCTATCTTGCCCTCGGCTCTAATGGCGAGAATAAAAGCCTGACCAACAGCGAGAAAGCAAAAGTCCTGGAGACAATAATTAATAACAAGGGGAAAGAACAGGTGGTTATGGCAGGTTGTATATTCGAATCTACCAGGGAAACAACCGAATTCGCCAAGATTGCTCAGGGTCTGGGAGCTGATTTCATAACTCTGCTGCCACCTTCCTATTTTAAGAAGGAAATGACCGATCCGGTGCTCCTGAAATATTTTACCGATGTTGCCGGTAGCCTGACAACACCGTGTCTTGTCTACAATGCGCCCCAGTTCTGCGGAGGAACAACACTCTCTGTCAGCCTGGTCAGAGACCTCTCCAGGCATCCGAATATTGTAGGTGTAAAAGATTCGTCTAGCGGAAATATTGAGAGTTTCCTTCTGGCTGTGAGAGATGTTTTTAATGTAATGCCCGGTTCAGCAAATTTCTTTATGAACGGGCTGATCATGGGTGCACCCGGGGGTGTTATTTCCCTGGCCAATGTATTCCCTGATATTACATGTAAGTTATACGACCTGACGGTCAGCAAAAAATACGAGGAAGCCTTTAAGCTTAATGAGAGAATTATTCAGATGAACAAAACCGTGTCAGGGAGCGGCGGCGTTGCTGCAGTAAAATATGCCATGGATCTGGCAGGCCTCTATGGCGGAGATCCGAGACTTCCTTTGCTACCGTTAAGAGAAGACCTGAGAACGAAAATTCAAGATTATCTTAAAAAAGAAAATTTAATATGAAAAAAGTAATCGTAAACGAAAAAGTCAGTCCTGATGCTCTTAATATTCTTAAAAAAGCAGCTGAAGTAGTATATATCCCATCAGGCGATCATGAGGAAATTATAAAAGCTCTCAAGGATATTACCGGCATTATGCTCGATACCACCATCAAATTTACGCCTGAACTTATGGATTCAGCTCCGGATCTCAAGGTAATTAGTCGGACAGGAACCGGAGTCGATAATGTGGATGTTCAGGCTGCAACAGAAAGAGGTATTATGGTTTTGCATACACCTGATGCTAATACTGTAACCGTTGCTGAACATACTGTTGCATTCATTGGGGCATTGGCAAAACACCTTTTATTCCTGGATTCAGAAACCCGTCAGGGAAAGTTTAAGATAGCAAGAAGATATTATCTTCCTGTTGACCTCGATGGCAAAACACTTGGAATAATCGGATATGGAAGGATCGGAAAACAAGTAGCAAAAAAATGTATTGGTGCTTTTAATATGAGAGTGATAATTTATGATCCTTATATTAAAGAGGATGTTCTTGCTCCCGGAGTCACAAGGTACAAAAATGAAGAGGATGTATATAAAGAAGCTGATGTACTTTCTGTTCACGTACCAATGACTAGTGAAACTAAAAATCACATTAATGAGAAGCTGCTTTCATTAATGAAGCCCTCAGCATATCTTGTAAATACCGCAAGAGGAAACATTATTGATGAGGCATATGTTTCAAAAATGCTTGACGAAGGAAGACTCGCCGGGGCGGGTTTTGATGTACTGGCCAATGAACCTCCAATTGATGGTGAGGTATTCCTTCAGAACCCGAAAACCATTATAAGCCCGCACAGTGCTGCTCTTACGACTGAATGCACAGTAAGGGTCGCATGTGAAGCAGCTTCAGGTATTGTGGATTACCTGGAAGGGAGAATGCCCAAATCCATATTCAACAGGAAGGGATTAAATCTATAATTATACCTAGACATCAAAAAAGATATTAACATAATGAGTACAGACAAAAAATACGATTTAATAGGTTTTGGGGAGGCAATGATCAGATTTACTGCGCCTGATCATGCCAGACTTGAGCAGTCATCCCACCTTCTTATAGCCATTGCAGCGGCAGAGCTTAATGTTTCGGTTAATACATCCCGGCTGGGACACAAAAGTGCCTGGGTATCGAAGCTCGTTGACATATGGTCAGGACAGTATATAATAAATAAAGGCAGGGAACACGGTGTAGATATGTCGGGGGTTATATTGTTACCTTTTGACGGAAAAGGTACTGTAAGGAATGGTTTATGCTACCTTGAAGTGGGAATTGGTCCCCGGGCCAGCAAACAGATGTATGACAGGGCTCATTCAGCTATCAGCCTGATAAAACCTGGAGATATAGACTGGGAGAAGACCCTTTCCCAGACAAGATGGTTCCACACTACGGGGATTACTACAGCTATTTCAGATAATGCTGCTGTAGAGGCAATTACATCGCTTAAAACTGCCAAGAAACTGGGTGTTACAACAAGTTTTGACCTCAACTTCAGATCAACATTATGGACTTCCGCAAAAGCAATAGAGGTCATGAAACAGATTATGCCTTATGTTGACGTAATAATCGGGAATGAAGAAGACTTCGAAAAGATGCTTGGGATAAAGGCTGAAGGAGGAACAGAATCTTATGCTGATCTTGATCCTGAAAAATATAAGACTGTTGCTGACCAGGTTGTTAAGCTGTATCCCAATGTTCAGGTTGTGGGCACAACCTTACGGCATGTTAAAACTGCGCTACTGAACGATTGGCAGACTGTGATGCTTTACAAGGGGAAATTTTATAATTCAAGGAAATATGAAAATCTTGAAATACTTGATCGTACAGGAGGAGGAGACAGCTTTGCCTCTGCACTTATCTGTTCCATGCTTGAAGAAAGAGATCCCCAGGAAGCAATCGAATTTTCTGCTGCCTATTCAGCTCTTTGCCACGGATTCATGGGTGACTGGAACTGGGCAACAAGAGCTGAGGCTGAGAAAGTAATGAAAGGAGGAAGCGCCAGGGTCGTTCGTTGATATTTGAAACTGTTTAAATAATTTGATTTTTAAGCGTTTTTATATTAAATTGGCATCTTATAAATGATTTTTGTGTTAAAAATATCCCTTTAGATGATGGATATAATGTTAAATTATTTGTAAAGCCTGATTATAATTCTTATTATTACCTGATTTTAATTGTTAATTAACCTAATTTATTATCTATTTTAAAGTGTTTTTTTACTAACCTTAACCTCTTTAACTATGAGAAAACTATCAACCATGCTTGTATTTCTGTTGTTCGCAGGTTTACAAGTTGCTTTTGCTCAAAGAACAGTTACAGGAAGGGTTACCAGCGCTACGGATGATTCCCCGCTTGTGGGGGTTACAATCCGGGTAAAAGGTACTTTAACCGGTTCTGTTACGGATGCCAATGGAGGGTACTCAATTTCGGTACCAGACAATCAGGCTATCCTGCAATTTTCATTTATTGGCTTTAGTTCACCTGAAATTACAGTAGGCAATCAGACAACCATTAATGTTCGTCTTGAAGAAGTCATACAGCAGATGAGCGAAGTCGTTGTTACAGCTCTTGGTATCAAGAGAGAAGAAAAAAGTCTCGGGTACTCGGTAACAGCTGTTAAAACGGAAGATATGGTGAAAAACAGAACTACCAACATGATGACGTCGCTTGAAGGACATGTTGCAGGTCTGAATATAACACCTCCCGCTGCCGGTGCCGGTTCCAGTACACAAATACGTTTACGTGGACAGGTTGCTTTTAACGGGGCCAATAATGCTCCACTGCTTGTAATTAACGGTCTTCCTATAGATCAGGATGCCCGGGGTGCAAATGGTGGTAATATGCGTGACCTGGGGGATAACCTGAATAATCTTAACCCGGAAGACATAGAAAGCATGACTGTATTAAAAGGTGCAACTGCCTCCGCGATTTATGGTTCACGGGCAGCGAATGGCGCTATCATCATTACCACAAAATCAGGTTCATTAGAGCAGGGTATCGGCGTTGATTATACTTCCAGTTTAACTACACAAACTCCTTTGGATTTCTTTAATCATATGCAATATGAATATGGCCTTGGAGTTAATGGAGTAAAACCAGCCAATGCAGCTATATCCGCTGGTAATGGCCAATACAGCTGGGGTGCAAAACACGATGGCACGGATTTTTACCTTTTTGATGGTTCGACGGCACCCTATGAGGCTCACCCGGGCAATCTTTTTAAATATTACAGAACCGGAAAAGTATGGACGAACACTCTTGCAGTATCAGGTGGTGACAGTAAAGGAAGCTTTAGAGCCTCATTTGCAAACACTGATGCTGACGGTATTGACCCTTACAATACATACAAAAGGAATATTGCCAATTTAGGTGTCAATTATGCGATAACTAAAAAACTCAATTTTTCCATGAATGTCAACTACGCGAATGAGAAATATATCAACCCGCCTGAAATTGGGACACAGGGTCCGGGTGCAGTAAACTTCTTCACCCGTTTGTCTGCTTCCATTCCATATGAGACTCTTTTAAATAGCGCTACTGACCCTAATACAGGAACTGAGGCGCTGACTTCAGGTTTCCAGGGTACAATTCTCAGCCCAATCTATGCTTATGGAGACGCCGGTCAAAGCTATAATAATACAAGAGACCGTTTACTTGCAACAGCAACCTTGAGATATAATATAACTGACTGGCTGTATGCTCAGGGCAGGTTCAACTACGATTATTCAGTTAATTATACAGAAGCTAAGACTCCGGGCGGCATAGGAACCAGTAATCCAATAAATTCTTCTGATGGGACCTATAAAGGAAATTATAATGTATCAGAAGGCTGGGGGACTGATGTAAATGCTGATTTCCTTGTAGGTGGAAGCAAAAAGTTTGGTAAGTTTTCTGTAGATGCAAGTGTTGGAGGAAACACGTTTAGAGTCGTAGATCATAATTTTAATGAACGCGTCTCAAATTTTGTTGTAAGAGACTTTTACTCCATTTCAAACGGTACTAATCAGTCCCTGAGTTATGGTTTTTCCCAACGCCGGGTTAATTCTCTTTATGGATTGGCAGAGTTTGGATATAACTCAATGTTGTACCTCAATTTTACTGGTAGAACAGACTGGTTCACTGTGTTAAATCCAATGAATAATTCAAAGTTCTATCCATCTATATCAGGTAGCTTTGTTTTCTCTGAATTGCTGAAAGACCAGAAGTGGCTCTCATATGGTAAACTGAGAGGTTCCTGGGCCCAGGTAGGTAGCTCTAATGGTGTAAACGTATACGAGGGTAACCTGACCTATAGTATTAGTAGTAACCAATTTAATGGTCAGACTTTAGCAAGTATTTCGGGCAATAGCGCTCCTAATCCAAACCTGCAGCCATTTACTGTGACTGAAAAAGAAATAGGTTTGGAAATGAGGATGCTTAACAACAGGTTGCATGTTGATATAGGTGCCTTTGACAAAGTGACAACAGACCAGGTTTTAAGTGTTCAGCTTTCCAGTACATCAGGATATGGTAGTTCCAAGCAAAACCTTGGCTCTTTAAAGAATAGCGGTATTGAACTTATGATAGAGTATACACCTATAGAAACTCAAAACTTTAGATGGATAACTTCCTTTAACAATACCTTTTTGAAAACAGAAGTACTCTCCATTGGCTTCAACCCTGATGGTACAAAAATTGAAGATTTTCTGTTAATGCACTTTAATAGAGGGAACGAGTTTCTCGGGGAATTGCATTACACGGTAGGGATGGCGATGAACCAATTGTATGTAAAAACATATTTAAGAAATGATGATGGTGAGATTATTACCGCTGCTAACGGTAGATTGTTATCAACAGCTGATTATTTACCTATTGGAAGTTCGATCCCTAAACATACAGGTGGCTGGACCAACACGGTTACTTACAAAAACCTTAGCCTTGGAGTATTTATCGACTACAAGCTGGGAGGTATGGTAATGTCCGCTACAAATTTGAATATGACAAGACAAGGGTTTACCGAATTCTCACTGGGGGGCCGCAGAGAAGGAGAAAACGGTATAGTGTTCCCTGGCATTAACCAGGGGACCGGGCTGCCTAACACCGTTGCGGTTACAAATTTGCAAAGTTATTATGCAGATTATCGAAATCTTCAAATCGGGGACCCTTTCATATTTAAGTCAGATTTTATCAAGTTGAGAAACATATCAGTTTCGTATAATCTAACCAATGAATTAAGGAAGGTGGATTTCCTCCGCTTCATAAAGGGATTAACGCTGACAGCTTCTTGTAGAAATGTAGCAGTTCTTTTAAAGGATATTATTAACGTTGACCCTGAAGCCATCCAGTCTTCCGGAGACCAGAGAGCTGGTTATGAGAATGCTTCACAACCAACAACCCGAGATTTTATGTTCACTTTAAATGCAAAATTCTAAGGTCATGAAAAAGATAAAGCAAGTTATATATTTAAGTGCATTCCTGCTTTTGCTTATGGGATGCGATAAAAATTTTGTGGAAATAAACACAAATCCCTTTGCAATAAATGAAATTGATCTGGGGCTTGTGTTCGCCGGATCACAACGTACCAGCCAAGGTAGTGGCTGGGAATCTGAGAGTACCGTTATACAGCAATTTGTTAATCCGTATAACCTTGGAGCCACATTGGGTTTTAATTTTAATTACAACATTGATGGCTTCCAGAACGGAAGTTGGGGTTCATATACAGGTTCAGTTAAAACGTTTACTCATATTTTGCATCTTCTGGAAGGGACCACTGATCAGGTTAATTTACAGAGCATGGTCCGTATATGGAAAGCCCAGGTCTTTATGGACATTGTTGACCATTACGGCAATGTGCCTTACTTTAATGCAGGTCTGGCTGCTATAAGCGGTGAAGAATATTTCTACCCTGCATATGACGATGATGCGGCCATCTATGATGACCTGTATAACGAGCTCCATGAAGCAATAGCTAATCTTAATCCCAGTGGTGATTTTGTTTCTGCGGACCTTTTTTATGGGCTTCATGCTTATTATCCTAAAAGTACTGCAACCACACAAGTGGCACAATGGAAAAAACTTGGCAATTCGTTGTTGCTAAGATTGGGAATGCGCTATACCAGGCTTAATCCAACCAAAGCTGCATCAATTGTATCAGAAGCGTTTAACGGTGGAGTGATGACAGCCAATACCGACGATGCGTTCGTGGTTTACGATGGCACATTGTATATAAATTTTAGTAACAACGGTTTGATAACTAACAACCCGAGATTCTATTATGCAGCAGAGCCTTTCGTAGATCAATTAAAATCAACCAATGATCCACGGGGAAAGTATCTTGTCGCATCATTTGCAGATCCAAATGCCCCGTTTAATGATCCTAACCCTGATACAGATATATTAAATCAGTTTGGTGTTCCGGTAGGTGTCGAGGATACAGATCTTGATGGACCTCCTTATAGAGGTACAAAGGCTGGGGGGTTAAATTATTCACAGATGAACATAAACGCAGGAGCGTCCATATCAACCCCTACTTATTGGATAACGTATGCACAGACTTCTTTGCTTCTTGCTGAGGCAGCACACAGAGGTTGGATCAGTGGTGGTGAGACAGCTGCTCAGACATATTATGAGAACGGAATAAAAGCGGATATGGATAGATATTCTCTAATTTTGACCAGGACAGGATCCACTCTTCCTCAGGTTTCTGATGCAGAAAAAACTACCTATCTTGCTGATCCTGCTGTGGCATATAATGCTGGTGATGCTCTTAACCTGATCAACACACAATACTGGATTGCGTGTATATTGAATGGATCAGAAGCATGGGCCAACTTCAGAAGAGTTGGTTACCCTGCTCTGAGTCGTAATGCTTATAATGACTACCTTCTGGAAAATGGAGGTGACGGATATGTTCACAGATTTACTTATCCTGATGCTGAATTATCTGATAATAAAGAAAACTACAATGCTGCAGTTACAGCTATTGGAGGCATAGATGATTTAGTTAAAAGAGTATTCTGGGATATTGAATAAAATAATAAACTGCAGGTAAGTAATAGTGATTTTTACCTGCAGTTAAAATTAATAAAGAGGTTGTTTCATATTTCTGATTTGCCTGCAAAAGACAGCGAATAAAGCCGAAGGACTTTTAGTCGGTTAATTATCAATTCTTTGCGACCTTAGCGGTTAAATCATTTGAATGTATGAAACAACCTCTTACTTTCTCTCCTGGTATAAATATTAAAATACATTTTCATGAAAACTATTTTACAGCAGATTGCTGAAAAAAACAGACAAAGTGAAAGGGCGGAAAGGGATAAAGTCAAAACTCAAATAGCAAATCCAGCCACTCCTAACGACCGCCGCAACTTCCTTAAAAAAGCAGTTCTTGGTGGAATTGCTCTTGGTGGCCTTATGCACCTTTCCATAGAAGATACTATTGCACAGACTACTCAGAACGTTTCACGTTCCTCCAGCCCGGCGGATCTTAAGATCATCGACCTCAGGGTTGCACAGAAAGGTGCTGGTAGAGGGTTTGCTCCACGTATCATTAAAATCTATACCAACCAGGGGCTCACAGGAATCGGCGACATCAGAGATGGAACTGATCAACGATTTGCTTTATTTCTTAAAAGTAAAATTGTGGGGCTAAATCCATGCAATCCTGAAATGATCTTTAAGGTAATCAAGCAGTTCGGAGGTCATGGAAGACAGGGCGGCGGTGTCAGTGCTGTAGAGATGGCCTGCTGGGACCTTTGCGGTAAGGCACTGAACGTGCCGGTCTGGCAACTTTTAGGGGGCAGATACCGCGATAAAGTACGACTGTACGCTGATACCCCGGAAAGCAGTAATCCTGAGGAACAGCTTAAAAGGATAAAGTACAGAATTGAAGATCAGGGTTTTACATGGCTTAAAATGGATCTTTCAGCAATAAATGAAAATATTGAAAATCCGGGCTCCCTGGTTAATAACGAATTCTGGGGAGTCGGTAAGCCACGACAAAACAGACCCTCACAGCAAGGATCCGGAGGAGGGCAGAGACCTTCAGGTGCCCCACCAGTACCCCAGGCAAGCGTGGAACAGTACATGAGCTACAACAATACGGAACATCCCTTTACTCAGATTCAAATTACGGATAAAGGATTGGAAAAGCTTGCACAAAGAGTGAAGGCAGTTCGTGATATGGTTGGAATAGAAATACCATTATCCACCGATCATTTCGGTTATATAGATGAAAACCAATTCATCCGGTTGGCCAGGGCTATTGAGCCTTACAGGCTGGCATGGCTGGAAGATACTGTACCATGGTTTTATCATGACAAACTGAAGGCTATAAAAGAGGCCTCAACAACTCCGATATGTACAGGAGAGGATATATATATGCTCGGCGGTATGCTCGGCGGATTTAAGTCGCTGATAGATGACAGGTGTGTCGATATCATTCATCCCGACCTTGTGAGTGCTGGAGGTATCCTCGAGACCAAAAAGATAGGTGATTATGCTGAAGAAGCCGGAATTCCCATGGCTATGCATCATAACAGCAGTCCAGTTGCTTATATGGCCAACATACATTGTGCTGCTGCCACTGAGAATGTCCTTGCCCTTGAGCATCACAATATAGATAATCCGTCGTGGGAAGGTCTTGTAATAAAGACTGACGGCCAGCCTCTTGTAGAGAAAGGTTACGGTCCTGTTCCTCCGACTGCACCTGGATTAGGTATTGAATTAAATGATGAAAATCTCAAAGCCACAATGCCAAAAGGAACTAAATATTTTGATGCTACTCCGGAATGGGACAGCCCGGGCCGGACTTATGACAAATTGTGGATTTGATTTTTCTATGATACAAATACAAGTTATTATAAAACGGGGCTTTTTTAAAAGTCCCGTTTTTATTTAATATATTTTAATACTTTGTTCCGACCTAAACATGTAAATTTAACTCAATATTATTTCAAGGTAAATAAATCGCATGATATTTCTTCCTTGTCACTTTCCGGCGAAAAATAATACGTTATTATATAACTGATAATAATATTTTCATTTATGACTATCGGGAATCAAGAATAAATAATATTTAATTAAATCGTTTGGACCCCCTTCCCAACCTTCCCCCAAGGGGGAAGGAGTACTAAACAAAGCTTTTCCCCCTTGGGGGAAACGGGAAAGGGGGTTATTTGATACAAAATATAAGTATTTGATAATAAACATTATAAAATTAATACTATTCTGTTTTTAACTTTTTGTTGTTGATTACTGATAATAATATTTTCATTTATTAACTAAAGTTTTGAAATTATGAAAACTATTGTAAAGCAGATTGCTGAGAAACAAATGCAGGATGACAGGGCAGAAAGGGAGGCAATAAAGGGGGAACTTAATAACCCGGCCACCACGAGCGATAGGCGCAATTTTCTGAAAAAAGCAGCTTTGGGAGGTATAGCTCTTGGAGGGTTAATTCATCTTTCAATTGAAGACACCATAGCCCAGACCACTCAAAAGGTATCGCGAGCCTCAAGCCCTTCTGACCTGAAGATCACCGATCTCCGTGTTGCAGAGAAAGGTAACAGGGGATCTATGGCCAACCGGATCATCCGGATTGAGACTAACCAGGGGATATATGGACTGGGAGATATCAGGGATGGTACGGACCAGAGGTTTGCATTGTTCCTGAAAAGTAAGATCGTGGGCCTTAATCCCTGCAATGTTGAAATGATCTTTAAAGTGATCAGGCAGTTTGGAGGCCCCGGCAGACAGGGAGGTGGTGTTAGCGCTGTTGAAACTGCATGCTGGGATCTTTGCGGTAAAGCACTCAATGTTCCTGTATGGCAGCTGCTTGGAGGCAGGTACCGTGATAAAGTAAGAATTTATGCAGATACTCCTGAGGAAAGGGATCCGGCCAGACAGATCGAGGCACTTAAAAAAAGACTGGCAAACGGCTACACATGGCTTAAAATGGACCTTGGCATGGATGAAGTAGCCAGGGACCCCGATGCTCTCGTCAATTCAAAATTCTGGAGTCAGAACAGCGGCAATTTAAGCAACTGGTACATGGGAAGAAGTTACGCTAATGGCGGTTATGAAGATTATTGGAACAAAGCACAGCCATTTACTCAGGTTCAGATAACCGACAAAGGTCTGGAAGATATACAGAAGATTGTTGAAAACGTTAGAAATGTTATCGGGCCAGAGATACCTCTTTGCTGTGATCATTTCGGCCATATAGACATGAACCAGATCATCCGTATAGGCAAGGCACTGGAAAAATACAGGATGGCATGGCTCGAAGATACAGTTGCATGGTTCTATACAGATCAGTTGAAAGCGATAAAAGAAGCGCTGGAAACACCAATACTTACAGGAGAAGATATTTATATGCTTAACGGCCCGCTTGGAGGATTTAAAAAACTAATTGACGAACGTGCTGTCGATATCATTCATCCTGACCTGGTAAGCGCCGGTGGTATACTTGAAACTAAAAAAATTCTCGATTATGCAGAGGATGCCGGAATTGCCGGGGCCCTGCACTCAAACAGTTCACCTGTTGCCTGGATGGCAGCTATTCATGCCGCTGCAGCTTCGGAAAATGTCCTAGCCCTTGAACATCATAATATCGATGTCCCATATTGGGAAAGCCTCGTCAAAATGACCGGCTCACAGCCTCTGATCACAAATGGTTTTGCAAATGTTCCGCTTGATGCACCTGGCCTGGGCCTGGAACTAAATGATGAAGCCATGAAAGCCCACATGACAAAAGGGGCACAATACTTTGAACCGACACCCGAATGGGACAGGGCAGGTATGACTTACGATAAATTATGGATATAAAAATTGGTATTTAAGAATTACTAATTTAAACTATATAATTTAGCTACCGATTTTGATCATGAAATCAGAAATCGTTGTCGGTATAGATAGCAGCACAACAGCCACTAAAGCCATAGCGTGGGATATTTCAGGAAAGATCATTGCTGAAGGATACAGTCCGATACAGTTAATTTCACCTTGTTCAAATTATTACGAGCAGGATCCGGATGACTGGTGGAATTCTATGGTTGATTCTCTGCAGAAGCTGACGCATCAGGTTGATAAAGAAAGAATTACTGCACTAGCGATAGCAAACCAGAGGGAAACATTTGTTGGATTAAATAAGGATGGCAAACCGGTAAGACCTGCCATTACCTGGCTGGATGAACGTTGTAAAGACCTTGTTGATAAATTTGCAGCAATTATCGGAGAGGATCGTATCCATAGGATAACCGGAAAACCCAAAGATTATGCCCCTGTTGTTTATCGTTTAGCATGGATGAAGGAAAATGAAGAAGATCTCTTCAGAAAAGTTATAAAATTCTGTGATGTCCAAACTTATCTGGTATTCAGATTAACAGGTCACTATAAAACAAGCTGGGCAAGTGCTGATCCAATGGGAATATATGACCTTGAAAATAAGATGTGGTCGCAGGAAATTCTCAATCAGCTTAATATTACTCAGCAACAATTACCTGAAGCTTTCCGTCCCGGAACTATTCTGGGATATGTAACTAAAACTGCCGCCTCGGCAACAGGCTTAAGTACCGGAACTAAAATAATTGCAGGAGGTGGTGATGGTCAGGCTGCAGGGCTGGGAGTAAATGCTCTGATGCCGCGACGCGCATATTTAAATCTGGGTACAGCCATAGTTTCCGGAACTTATGTAAAACACTATATTGTGGACAAGAATTTCCGGACTATGGCCTCCTGTACAGAGGACGGTTATAATTGTGAGACAAGCCTGCGTTCCGGAACATTTCTTATAGACTGGTTTATACAGCGGGTGCTGAAAATCGACCCGGCCAGAGACCCCGATATCTACCGGCAATTGGAGGAAGAAGCAAGACAAATCGAACCATGCAGTGAGGGACTCATGATCCTTCCCTATTGGAATGCTGTCATGAATCCTTACTGGGATCCTGATGCCCGTGGATGTATTGTCGGTCTCTCGTCAGGACATCATAGAGGACATTTGTTCAGGGCAATATTAGAAGGGACTGCTATGGAGCAGTCTCTGGCTACAAAAGC
Organism: uncultured Rikenellaceae bacterium; assembly: GCA_964526345.1. Classification (GTDB taxonomy): domain Bacteria; phylum Bacteroidota; class Bacteroidia; order Bacteroidales; family VadinHA17; genus LD21. Next base: position 54,204 of record CAZGKI010000014.1, on the reverse strand, counting down.
TGTGGAACGAACAACAGGCGAAAGAACGGAAGAATTTGCGCTGATTGGCGGAGGGGCAAAGAGCAACTTGTGGCGTCAGATTATTGCCGATACCAGTGGTAAGAAAGTACTGAGGATGGCTTCTGACGAAGCATCCTCTCTGGGTGCAGGAATTTCAGCAGCTGTTGCTGCCGGATGGTTCCCGACATTTGAAGATGCTGCAAAAAACATGGTCCATGTTCAGGATGTTACCCGGCCAAACTCTCAAAATGCAGAACAATATAGTAATCAATTAATTAAATACCAGGAGATATACCCTGCAATCAGAAACATAGGCAAGTAGTCCTTTCTTCCGGACCAGGATAATGAAAATTATACATACATGCTGGTCCCCGGATTCATCTTAAAATACAATCATAAAATTATAGTTTCATAATTCCTGATTAAATATTATTAACATTTTTAATGACATTCCCGGGAAATGATCTGAATATTGGTATTGAAATCTAATAATTATTGTTTTTGTCCCGGCAAAGGGAAATAAATATGGTAATTATTTCTCAAATACTTTACCTTTATATAGATTTGTATATGAATGGAAAGATAGATTTTTAGTAACTTCAGGCTGATCTTATTTATAACACGGAAACCGGGATTTATTTAATAACAAGGCGAGGTTCAATACGCTGAAATTATTTATTTATGTCATTAATCCGCCAACAGGGTACTATAATTATATTTTTAATTTTTCTTACAGGATTGAAAATAGTCCATGATAATGTTAGCAGTATGAGGGTTATACCGTTTATGCAGAACCGAATTAAATGTATTAATTAATCAATATTAACCTGGAAATAAGTTGAATATGAAAAAAAATGAAACTCTCTCGAATTTCATTTCGAGAATAAAAAAGCCAATAATATCCTTTGCAGCTCCCATCTCAGCATTTATGCTGGTATGGTTCCTCAGTTCATCCATTTATGCCCAGCAGCCCGGCCAGGCTCCTGGCCAGAGACCTGCACAACCACAGGGGCAAGCAAAGGCAGACGTGGTTCCGCTTATCAACCGTATCGGGCATACTGATCCGGCAAAAGCCATGCCTGGGAAGAATGTTCATCAGGGTACCGGTACATTAGGCATGCAGACCCTTCTTGGACGAGGAGCTATAAAGAACCTGGCATTTATGCATCATGGGCCGCTTGGGCCTAAGAGCTCAATAGGGCACCATTTCCATACCAATTCTGATGAAATGTTCCTTATCCTGGATGGCGAGGGTGAATTCACCGTCAACGGACAAACGGCCCTTCTGAAAGGACCAGTAGGGGTGCCCTGCAAATCAGGGAATTCGCATGCACTTTATAACCCTACCAGTAAACCGGTTGACTGGGTAAATTTTAACGTGGTAATTACAAGCCCCGGAGAAGCTACAGGATACGGGTCGGCTGCAGGGGGAGGAAGCTTCCGCAGAGGTGCATACAACTATTCTGCCGATCCGACAGGGCTTTTTGAAACTGCAGATGACCGATCAAATGTTACTCTCGAAAAGAAACCGACTTTTATATATACACGGCAGCTGACAAAGGATCTGTTGCGGCCGGTTGTTCATATGGATGGAGGGAAGGATACAGTATTTTACAGAAGGGCACTGGGCCCTGGATCATTTGAATCAAACTGGGCTTTTGTCGATCATCTTCTGATCCCTGCAGGAGCCTCAGTTGGAAGGCACTATCACTCAGGTGTCGATGAGGTCTACCTGGTAATTAAAGGAAAAGGCGCAGTACATGTAAATGACGAAGTTGCTGATATTGCCTATGGCGATGCAGTACCTGTTCGCGCAGGTGAAATTCATTCTTTTGAGAGTACTGCAACTGATCCTCTTGAAATGATTGTCTATGGTGTGGCTCTTGAAAAAGGAAAACTCGATGTAACTGATGTGCCCCTGACGATGGCTAAACTGCAAATGTTCTTTGAAGTGGCTCCTGCTGATTTTGAGGCGTTTGAAAAGAATTATATCAACATCTATGTACCTGCTCTCAGGAAACAGGTAGGTTATCTTGGATCAAAGCTTCTCCGCATTTTCCCTGCTGACATAGCAAAGAGAAATGGGTCGCCTGATAGTAAATTCACCTATGAAATGGAACTTATGTTCGATAAAGAAGAAAATCGCGTATTATGGACAAAGACCAAAGAACACGATAATGCCTGGGCTCATACTGCTGCTTTGGCAAAATCGTATCAGTGGCTTGGCTATGATGTTGTAGGAATGGATCAGATATCTGATCCACTGGGTGACAGAAACATGACAATTGAAAAGAAATAATTATTTATTATCTCAAGAGAATATTTAACCAAATAAAAATTATGAAACCTACATTAACAAAAAAAATCATTTCCCCTGGCCTGCTTGTTTTGGCCCTGATTGTCCTGGCTCAGTGCACATCGGCACCTGAGTGGCAAAGGAAAAACAGTGAACTTATTAAACAATATGGTTTGACAGTAAGGAAGCTCTCTGATCTTCCAAAAACCAGGATTGTCTCAAATCTTAAACCCGGGAAAGTAACAAGTCTTGATAGCATATCAACAACTTCTTTGTATCCTGGCGTTAATGCAAAAATTTACTGGGGTACAGGAACCATGACTGGTATCCTTCAGATGGAACCAAATGCTGAAGTACCTGCAGAAGTTCTTCCTGCCGACAGGTTTGTATTTGTCCTCGAAGGAGAGATAGAACAACTTATCGAAGGATCAAATGTAACTATGATTTCAAGAAAGAGAGAAGAGCCCGATGGAACACATAGCGCTACTCCAAGGATTGATTTTGTATATCTTGAAAAAGGCAGTAAGAATGCTATGAAAGCCGGTCCGGATGGTGCAAAACTTCTCGAGGTTTACAGCCCCGTACGTCTTGATTATCTGCAGAAAGCAGGTGTCTCTGACATCCCGGCGGCAACTGTTGATCTTAAAGCCACGATGGAGCCTGATGTTGAATACAATAAGGTTTACGACTTATATGATCTTCAATTGACCGAATTGGTTGCAGGTGCTAATTCTAGACTTGTTACAGGCAAAAGTACACAAGTCAGCTTTATCTACATGGATCCGGAAGCAGTATTTGATCGCCATATTCATCCCGAAGAACAATTGATGCTGGTATTACGCGGTGGCTGTGATGAGATTCTCCTCGATAGAGAACAAAGTATGGCTAAGAATAATCTCGTACTTATCCCGGGAAATATGGTACATGGAGCAAAAATGGGTGACCTTGGTTGCGATGCTATTGATATTTTCTGGCCTTCAAGGACTGATTATGCAGAAAAAGAAAAAGCAAGGATGGAAGCTTATCATGCTATAATTCCCAAAGATGCCAAAGTTGAACTTCTAATTGATGGAACCAAAACAAAACCAGGGCTTACCTTCAGTGAAGGTCCGAAATGGATGAACGGGAAAGTATATTTTTCAAATATGTATTTCGATCAGGCCTGGGGTGCAGATCCTAAGAAAAGTTCGACTGTCGAAATGAGTCCTGATGGGTCTTACAGAAATATATCCCAAGGTAAAATGCAGACAAACGGACTCTATCCTTATAAGAACGGGAATCTCCTTGTTTGTGATATGATGGGACACAGAGTTGTTGAGATGACTACCAAAGGTCAGGTTGTAAAAGTAATTGCCGATAAATACGATGGAAAATCTATCGATGGACCTAACGATATTATAACAGATGCAAAGGGAGGTATTTATTTTACCGATCCTCAGTTCACAGCGGAAGCTGTAAAGTTCCAACCCGGGCGTGCTGTATATTATGTTTCACCTGAAGGTAAAATAACAAGAATCGTTGAGCCGAATGAGTTTGCCATGCCAAACGGCATCTTGCTTTCACCGGATGGCAAAACGCTCTATATCAACAATTGCTACGACGATGAATCCTGGTACCCCGTTGTAAGCACTAAAAAGAATTATATCTGGGCATACGATGTAAATGCTGACGGAACTATAACCAACGGACGTCAGTTCGCAAAGTTGTTCCTGACTGAAAATGTGCTGGACAGAAAAGGTAAATCTTCAAGTTCAGATGGTATGGCCATTGATAAAATGGGGAATATTTATGTTGGTACCTATTACGGTGTGCAGATATTCAACTCAAAAGGTGAATTTGTCGGTATGATTAATTTACCTCACTTCCCGGTAAGCCTTTGCTTCGGTGATGATGATATGAAAACTCTTTACATTGTCAGTTACCAGTGGGTTTACAAGATCCGTACAAACATGGAGGGATTTGTTCAATATCTTTAAAGCGGAGAATTTCTAAAGCTATCTCAGAACAGAACAACAGCTAATAAAAAAAAGTCGTTAAGGATTGAATAATCTTAACGGCTTTTATTTTTTTAAAATTTCAGGTCAGAGGCTTGACTTTACCATCCCTGTCCTTCTTTTGATATGTTTTTAACAGCCTCTTCCCCAAGTCGTTCTTTTAATTGTGTAAGATATAAACTGCGAGGTGTTACATGCGTATCCATTGATTCTACATGACCATTTGGTTTGGTAAGATCCTGCAAGGCTGCATTAAATATTACAGCATTCACCCCGATATGTCCGAATGAATAGTTTTGCGCGGTTGGTGGTTGCTGAATAAGAAAATCTCCCTCGCAATTCCAGAATACTATATTTGCACCACCCCAACCAATAATGTAATCCCAGAATCTGGCAGTAAGCGGTGCTTTTACGTTATCATATAAAATGCCATTTACCCAGTGGTTATGCGGCTCACTGGATGAATAAGGATTTACAGCTGTACATTTCAGGTACACATTCCCGCTTGCTTCAGATTGCTGCAAAACGAAAGAATGGCGTCCTTTCTGTGAAAGACACCTTTGTACAAGACACAATTGACCATTCATCTGGTATGTAAACCGTCTTCCTCCCCATCGCTGTGAAACGGGTTCTCTTGATTCACAATCCTGCACTGTGATCCATTTTGACCCGGCATTACTTTGTATAACGCTGTTGACAAAATGAAGAGCACAAATATTCCTGACCCATACATTCTTTGAATTGGAAATGTTTACTAAAGTACTAAGGTGATTTTCATCAGAATAATATTCATCCCCTTCATATTGAAATTTGGCACCCAGGTCGTCGCGATCCATATTACCATAAGCCCTGGTACGTACTTTAGGATCATATTCCGAAACACCACGCAGGTTTTCAACTCCTACCTGATCGATACGTTCATCGTTATATTTGAGAATCTCTCCTCCGCCCCAGCGGGTATCTATAGCTGTGAAAATGGTAACATCGGTTGTAATTGTGTTTCCCTTTATATCTACAATTATTCTGTCGTAGGTAATATTAAAAGGTCTCCATCTGTTTCTGCCAACACTCGCACTGTCGAGCCCAATTTCTTTAATCCAATCCAGATTGCCAATACGCCTTACCAGAATCTTGTCTCCCACTTTAAATCCTTTGGCTGATACCACATTAAAACTACGGGCACCAACCGGAACATATTTATCAGTAATTATCTGTTTTGTTTCTTCCTGTGGGGCTATAGCTAAAGGACCACTTATATTTATAAGCCCGCCTCTGCCATAGGTCTGTCTGTCTTTTGGTATTTTGCCTATAAGAATGGTTCCAATATCACTCATCCCTTCTCCCCGCAGCACCACACCTGATGCTTTTATGTTGACAGGCTTTTCAAGTTCATAGGTACCCATTTTCAGAAGTACAGCACCCCTGAATCCTGAAACATCCAGAGGGAGCGCTGATACCCTGTCAATTGCTGCCTGGATATTGGCGGAATTATCTCCAAGAACGGGCCAGACAATTTCTTTGATCGCCACATACGGAATAGGGACACCTCCGCCTTTATATCCTGCATTTGAAAAATCAGGAATCTTATTACCCAGACTATCTGCAACATACACCAGCCTGCCATCTGTCCCTGGATATACGAGGGATGTTGTAGGTGGAATATCCTGAACCTGGGTATCATTTTCTGAGACAAGTCTCCCCTTGTTGACAAATTCCGGATTATCCCGGTTGAGTATAAAGCTGTTGGTAAATAACATCAGAACAGCAAAAGAATAAAGAATGATTTTCATGGTAATTTTAGTTAAGAATTTTATTAATTGGTGAAAGATGTATAGATCTTAATATTCGGGATTTCAGGTTGATACTACTCCTTTAACTTTCATCCTTATCCTGTACAATCCTTTGCTTGCAGTGATAAACAGACTTTTGAAATCTTTGCCACCAAAACATACATTGGCAGTCCACACTTCGGGTACAGGAATGTTTCCGATATTTTTTCCGGCTTTGTCGAATACTGTAACGCCCCTGCCTACAAGATACAGATTCCCATCAGAGTCAATTGTAAGTCCATCTGAACCCATTTCGCAGAAAAGTTTTTTATCCGAAAGAGAACCGTCAGGATTAATTGTATAAGACCAGGTTTTCCGGCCCTGCATATCGGTAATAAAAAGCGTTTTACCATCAGGTGTCCCAATAAGTCCGTTTGGCTGTATAAGATCGTCAACTATCCGTATGAGCGTCTTATGATCAGGTTTGAGGTAATAAACACACTGTTTATCCTGGGTCATTTTTGAATGCTCCCAATAATTTCTGGCATAGAAGGGATCACTGAAATAGAGGCCTCCGTCAGGAGCAATCCATATATCATTCGGTCCGTTATATCTGTGTCCATCGAAGGAGGCACTGACCACTTCGATCTTCTTCTGCGGGGTGATCATCAATAGTTCGCCCTTTTCATCTGCACAACTCCAGAGATTGCCCTTACTGTCAAATGCCATCCCGTTAGAACGGCTGCATGGCTCCAAAAAAGTTGAGATACCTGTCTTCTCATTCCACATAAGTATCCTGTTATTAGGCTGATCTGTGAAATAGATATTGCCCTTTTTATCTGCAGTGGGCCCTTCAGTGAACAGAAATCCGTCAGCTACTTTTTCAAGTTTGGCTCCATCGGCAACGATAGCGTTAAGCCCCTCGTCCTGGGCTGGAGATTTGAAATATAGTGTAATCAGCAGTGTTATCAGCAGAATCGATTTCTTCATAGTAAAATCATTATTTTAACAATTAAAAGAACTTAAATAAAAGCAAACTTATTAAATAATTTGCTAATTCCTCGGAATTAAACTCAAAGAGCTGCACACAAAGCAACATTTATTTTTAAGATATCTGATTATATTAATAATTTATTATCTGGCTTTCATTTATAACATTTTTAACAGCCTTATCCCCAAGTCGTTGTTTAAGCTGTGTAAGGTAAAGACTCTTTGGCGTAACATGTCTGTTCATTGATTCAGCATGACCTTGAGGGCGGTGACCTTCTGAATGATCGGCCCTGCCTTTCCATTGGGAAGCTTTGTCGTGCCTCTGATGTTTTCTCCAGTTTGCCATTAGTGCCTGGATACACAAGGGACGTCGCTGGCGGAATATCCTGAAACGGGAAATCTCTTTCCGGAACCGGATTCACGGTATTGGCTGACCCTGGAATATCTTGATTGCCCATCAATACGTTGATCAGGAATATCAATGCAGCTAATGAATAATTAAGAATGTTCATAGTAAACTGAGTTATAAAGTTAATTAATCATGGGATATTTAAAAAACAGCTATACTACCTGATTATCATTTAAACTGACAACTCAACAGACATCTGTTCCACCTGTTTTGTAAGTGAGAGGAGGATATTGTAAAAATATAATTTTTTTGTTGATCACATACTACCTAAAAATAAAATGTCATTAGACAAGGTCATGAAGGTAATTTTTCCATTTCTGCAATTCATGTTCTTCCGGGTGTTACGTTTAACCCGCTTAAAAATTTATAAGTCCATCATCTCGGAATTGTAATATTACTGATCCCGGAAACAAATGTTAAAAGATTTTAAAAGATTGTTGTTGTCACTATAATTATTATACTTGCATAAGCTAATTTTAATAAAATATATCATACGACCTATGAAATTTGAAATATCAAAGCTAAAAGGTACTCCGGGACAAATTAGAGACTGGATGAAAAGACACCATATCCCGCCAATGCTGGTGTTTTTTATAATGGGAATTATTTCCACGGTATGGTTCCTGATAAGGGTTATCCCGAAACCAACAAGAGCAACTTACCCATGTATGAGAGTGGCAGCGCCGATTATGTCGGGATTTATTACCTATCTCCTTGGTGTTGCAGGTCTCACTGCCATTTCAAGAAGATCAAAGAGGAAGATTTTTAATGTAAGATATTGGTCAACCTTTTTCCTGTTAACAGGAGTTATTGCAACTATGGCGATTTCTCCCTCAAACAATGCTGAAACTACCTTTCAGACAACTGAGACCAGAACAGGGCCTGAGGATGGTCCCAACCAGCCTATCGGAATTGCAAGCGGGATATTCCCGGGCAGGGTAGTATGGGTATGGAATCCGGATGCAACAAATGAGAAATTTGAACACAACGATTTTGATAATTACTCCTTCTATCCAAGTCCTCAGAACAATAACCCTGAAGTCATATCAAAGATGTTCCATGACGGCATTCTGAAACTTACAGGTAAGAAAGATGTTAAGAAGTCGTGGGACGCAATGTTCAAATTCTTCAACCTGAAGAAACATAACAAAATGGTTGGCTATACGAAGGGTGAAAAGATCTTTATAAAGTTAAACCAGGGACAGGCAGGATGGGTTCTTAATAAGGAAGATAAAGCTAATGGATACGCGCTTCCTAAAACCCTTCCGAAAAACCAGGAAAACAGGAAGATAAGTATGCCTCCTACTGAAAATGGACCATATGTAGTACTTGAATTGTTAAGAGAACTGATAAATGAAGCGGGTGTGCCTCAGGAAGATATCTACCTCGGAGACCCGATGAATCCAATCTATGCCCACAACTATAATGTCTGGGTTAAGGAATTTCCTAATGTCAGGTATATCGACAAATTCTCTACATCCTATGGACGTACTCTTATCAAAGTAACAGAAAAGGAACTTGTCTATTATTCTGATAAAAAATTTACCGACAAACTATATGATTTACAAGAAATTGCCAATTATGTTATCCCGGTGGCTGTCCTTAAATCACATGGAGCTGCAGGAGTTTCACTGACAGCAAAACTTAATTTTGGTAACATTGGAAGGAATGGCGCCGGACATCTTCACTATTCACATGTAGCCAACAGAAGGGAGGGGACTCCCACAAACACCGGTTACCATAAATACAGGGTATTTGTCGATTTGATGGGGAGCCAATACCTTGGACAGAATACACTTATCTGGTTTATTGAAGCCCTTTTCGGAGGTGGTGCAAGTGAAATTAAAGGCCCGGTAAAATATTTCATGTCTCCATTCAACAATGACTGGAGTAATTCTCTGTTTATGTCGCTCGATCCTGTTGCCATAGAGTCAGTCGGCTACGATTTTCTCAGGACAGAATGGGACGGAGTGCATAAGCATGATCCCGTCAATAATGAATGGGAAAATATGCCTAATATGTATGGCGTCGATGATTATTTACACCAGGCTGCTGATAGTGCCAATTGGCCGGAAGGAATAATATACGATCCGGACAACAGTGGAAAACCTTTACCAAGTCTTGGGGTTCATGAACACTGGAACAACCCGGTCGACAAACAGTATTCCCGTAACCTTGGAACAGGAAAGGGTATTGAACTTGTTTCAATACCTGAGAATCTTGTAAAGAATGTAAAAAAGATTTAAGATTCGATCCGAAACGAAGCATGAGCCCCGGGTGATAGCTCGAACGGCTTGTTTATTTTGTTCGCGGGCTTGCCCTTTCAGGGCTAATGAATATAACTCAAATAAAAGAGGGTGACCTTTTGAGACACCCTCTTTCTATTTCAAACAACCCCTTTATTCACTAAAAAAGGGATTTCTATCAATTTCAGTCTGCGGTACAGGAAGAATCAGTGACTGATATCCTGTCCAACCGGCTTTATATTGGACAAAACCAGCGCCCTTTTTCCAGCGTAAGAGATCTTCTTTTCTCCAGCCTTCACAAAATCCTTCAACATAACGTTCGTGTTCAACAAGTTGCATCAACGTCCAGCCTTTAGCTGCCATGAGAGCCGTGGCTGTGGGTAGCTGGCCATCAACTCCCGGACGTGCACTTAACAGATTTGCCTGATCGTCCATAGGAGTATTGGCACGGGTTCTGATCTTATCAATCCAATATATTGCACTGTTAGGATCTCCAGGTGTAACATTGGAAGGATTCACCTGAGCCATACATTCAGCATAAAGCAACATAATATCTCCTAAACGGATAAGCCTTAAATTATCATCAGACCATAAAGGATCCAGCCCAGGAGGGCAGTCGACAAGAACATTATCTACAGCATATTTACGCATACCGAATACACCCTGCTGTCCAATGACAGATTCCTCGGCCCAGCCTTGAGCTATCCAGTCTTTTTCAACACCATATTGATCGGTGAAATTTGCACCGCCCGGAATACCCCAGAAAGTTGCATAGGCTCTGTAATCGTATACTGTGGAATCTTTACCGTCAATAGTCTCGGTCCAGCGTTCAAAATCATCCAGCTTGAAATGTGGAATTGCAAAGTTCCACCACATAATGCTCCACGATGTACGATTCAAAGTAAAACTCTGAAATACCCAGTTAACATCGTTGTTACTCCATCCTCCTCCTTGATTCATGTCAGTAAACTGGACTTCAAATACAGATTCCTCGTTATTCTCCGTTGTTCTTTTAAAATTATCCCTGAAGCTATTAACAAGTGAATATGTCCCGTAAGCAGGATCTCCTACTCCCGGAAGGATTTTCTTAAACTCGGCAGCAGCTTCAGCGTACCTGCCTCTGTTCATATAAAGCTTACCCAGAAGAGCGGCAGCCGCTCCTCGTGTTACCCTTCCTTTTTCATAGCCTGGTGTAATATTGAGGCCTGGTGCCAGAAGAGTCTCAGCCTTTTTAAGATCCGACTCAATGAACGCGACAGCACTATCAGCAGGCGCCGGAGCCTGAGAAAATTCAGCCTCACTTTGTGGTACATGTCGTCTTATCACAATTTTATCATCGCCGAAGTATTGAGCTAAGTTCCAATAATAAAATGCCCTTAAAAAATAAGCCTGTCCCATCATCAGATTCAGATCAGCAACAGTAAATGCAGGATCATCTGCCGCCACCTGTGCAGCAGGCATTACATCCAGGGCATTATTGCATTGCAAAATGTTTCCGTAGTAACTACTCCAAATACTTCCTACCGAACTTTGATTCGCCAGAATGTTGAAATTGCTTATAGGTCCCCACGGGGAAAAGCCTGCAGCATAACCGGTTTCATAAAAATCATCGCCAAGGACAAGATGCATGATACCTACATCCCAGACATATCCGTTGGCCCACTGGTTGAGTGTTGAATAGGCAGCATTAAGAGCCTGAATGGCATGAGCTTTTGTAGTATAAAAAGAACCGGGTACGTATCTTGATTTATCAAAATCCTTGGTAATGAATTCTTCACTACAGGAAATTAATAACAAGAATCCTGTTAAGAGGATTAATATTTTGGTTTTCATCATAGTAATTTTTAATGTTAAAAGTCAACTTGAATTCCCATTATTATTGTACGGGGCTGTGGATAATAACCATTATCGATACCTCTTGAAGTGTTGTACGTACCTCCTGTTCCAATGGCACCGGATCCGATTTCAGGATCGTAGAATGGATACTTGGTAAAAGTCAGAAGATTGCGCCCGGTTACATAAACCCTGAGATTGCTAATATTCACATTTTCAGTCAATTTCTTCGGGAAATTATATCCAAATGAAGCATTCTTCAACCTGAGGTAGTCTCCATCTTTCAAATATCTGTCAGAAATTTTCAGGATATTGCCATTGGGATCGTTACGTACAGCCCTCGGGATATCAGAAGTTGTATTTGTGGGAGTCCAGCGGTCAAGTGCAGCGGTACCGCAGTTGAAATTATTATGCATGCCCTGGGTCCACATAACTAATTCAGCATATATATCATTGCCGGAAACACCCTGGAAGAATAATGACAGGTCAAATCCCTTATAGGCAAGATTTGCTGATATACTATATGTAAGGGTTGGTATAGGATTCCCCATGAAATAACGGTCGTCCGAATTAATTACGCCATCATTATTCAGATCGGCCCATTTTACATCGCCGGGTTGGGCAGCAGGCTGAATCGGGTTACCCTCGAAAGTATAGGCATCAATAGCAGCCTGATCGTCGAACACATCCAGCATTTTATAGCCATAGAATGCTCCGATCTGATGCCCTGCCTCGATCCTGGTGCAGCTACCACCTTCAACACCGCCGGCATCCCACGGTTTACCTTCACCAAGATCCAGTACCTCATTATGTAATGTTGTCATGTTTCCGGTAACTGAGAAATCAAAATCTCCGATATGCTTCCGAACGGTGGCTGAAAATTCAACTCCTGAGTTCAAAATAGTACCTACGTTCTTGTTTATCGTTCCTGATGATCCGCTTGATGGAGGAAGTGGAACGCCGACAATCATATCCACCGTGCGTTTGTCAAAATATTCAATGGTGGCTTCCAGAGCGCCTTTGAACAATCCTAACTCCAAAGCAACATCAAATTGCTTAACTGTTTCCCATGAAAGGCTGGGGTTGTTGAAACCAGTCACTGTAACGCCGGTATACTGAGTGCCATTGAAAACGTAGTCCCGGCCTGATGACAATCCGCTAAGATAGGTATAAGGTCCAACAGGAGCATCATTTCCTACAACTCCATAACTAGTTCTCAGTTTCATGTTACTGATCTGCTTAATACCTTTCATGAAGGATTCATCGCTTATGCGCCATGCTAATGAAGCTGATGGGAAATTACCCCATTTATTGCCTGGTCCGAATTTTGATGAACCGTCACGCCTGAAATTGGCAGTTAACATATATTTCCCCATAAAGGTATACATTATACGTCCCAGATATGCTATTCGAGAGTTTTCAGATTCACCACCGTTGATATTTTTACCACTCTCCAACATTGAGAGAACATCATTGGTTTCAGTCTGGAGTGTAGTGCCTGAAGCTCCCATACTATGGTTTTTTGCATATTCTGAGGTAAAGGCGCCCATTGCTGTAAGATCATGATCGCCAAATACCTTATGATATGTCAGCATGTTTTCCCAGACCCAATTATAATTCCATGATGCACTTTCGCTCAGAGTTGTATTAGCATAATTCTTCGGGGCCATATCAGTTTTAAGGACAAGATTCCTGTTCTGATATTCACCACTGTTTATCCCAAAAGTTGTTCTGAAATTAAGGCCCTTAATGATCTCATACTCAAGAAATGCATTACCAATGAATCTCTTATTGTAATTCATGTTTGTGGCGCGTAACAACGAACCAATGGGATTACTGGCATCATGGCCGACTAATTGAGTGTCATAGCCTGAGAATCCCCCTAGTACTAATGGATTATGTACCGGGATATTTGTTGTGATTTTAATCGTCTCTTCAATCGGGGCACGGCCTCCGTTGGCATCTGCTGCTTCATTATTAGTGTAAACGAACGAGAGGTTTTCACCAAATTTGAATTTATTGTTATGCCATTCGGAGTTCATACGTACCGAATACCTTTTATATTTGGTGTCGATAATGATACCATCCTGAGCAAACTGACTTACTGAGAAATAGTAGTTTCCTGCATCTGTACCGCCTGAAATATTAAGATTATTCTCGGTTATGCCTCCTGTCTGGAATAATTCTGCCTGCCAGTCGGTTTCTGTGCCACTGTATCCATGCGCAACAACATCTGTTGCAAGAGACGGAGCAGTAGTACCTCCTGCTGCATTATTTTCAACTACCATGGCAGCCCATTGCTCTATGTTCAGAAGGCCAATTGTTTTCCATGCTGTTTCCCACCCATAGTATCCATTGTAACTTACTTTCGGTGCACCCTTTTTACCACCTTTTGTGGTGACAATGATAACACCGTTTGCACCACGGGAACCGTATATGGCGCATGATGCGGCATCTTTCAAAATCTGTATGCTCTCGACATCCTGCATATTGACAGCTGAAGCATCACTTGGAATACCGTCAACAACCCACAGAGGGTCAGTAGTATTTACACTGCCTACCCCACGGATTCTGACTGAAGCCATTGTACCGGGCTGGCCCTGGTTACTTTGGACCTCAACACCGGGAGTAACTCCAACCAGGGCGTTTGTTACGCTGGAGACAGGCGCCTTGGTAATGCTCTGTACATCTACAATAGATATTGCAGATGTAACATCTTTTTTCCTTTGGGTACCGTAACCAATAACTACTACTTCGTCAAGGTTCTCGGCAGATGGTTCCAGAGAAACATCGATTTTCGTCTGACCACCCACAGATACTCTTGTTTCTAAGTATCCGACAAAAGAAAAAATCAGCACTGCATTTGCATTTGGTACTGATATCGTATATTTTCCGTTTATATCGGAGATGCCTCCGATAACTGTGCCTTCAATCTGGATGTTTACTCCGGGCATCGGTTGTCCGTTCTCATCTTTCACTGTCCCGGTTACTGTTATCTGCTGTTGTAAATCAACAAACTTTAAACTAGTAGCAGGAATAATTGAAGTGACATCCGGGGATTTGAAAGCATTCTTGTTTTCGTCTCTCAGGTCACCTGCTTTGATTTGCAAAGTGCTGAAAATGACAAAGATCAGAACTAATTTTATTATTAGCAAAGGTTTTTTTATTCCAGGCCTCAGGCGAGGAATAAGGTTGGTTAGTTTTTGTTTCATAGGTATTTTAATTAATTATACTAAGAACAAACTGTTCCCCTGTAAAAGGGAAAACCTAAATTGTAAAAAATAATTCACGGATTTTAAACATCCGTTGGTTTAGGGTTTTAATTCTTCTTTTTATTACCATAGGCAATTAGATTTTAGTTATACATATTTATCCTCAATAACGAGGGTTTGTAATTAGAAGTTTATGATATAATTAAAATGTTAATATAATACATTCCCGGTGATAGTAGATGATAGTTTCATTGAGTGTCATTAAAAAGTAAAAGCCGTCAAATGTATATTTTAGCAAAATGATAAACAATCCTAATAAATTAGGATTTTTGATAAGAATTCGATTGTTGAAGGTATAGCGCTACACAATGACAACTATTCTTTGCACATAGCTTTTCCTTTACATTCTGTTTATGAGTTATTACAGTAGTTTCTGAAATGTAAAGGATTTGACTAATTTCATAAGTTGTAAATCCCAATATTACCAGATCCATTACCTGTGTTTCCCTGCGAGTAAGCATATTTTTTTTATTATCAGCTAGTAAGCAATAACTTTTAATAAAGCCATGCTTTTTTAATCAATAAATAATATCGGGCTTAAACCACAAATCTGACCCATCGCAATTTGTATTTACCATAACCAGGAACCAATAGCATATCCCCCTTTACCTGGGGCAGAACAAGCACCTCCTCTTATCCTTTCCGGACTTTATTCTAAACCGGAAGATAGTTTATATCCGGAAAGTATGAACCTGCAAGAACTATCAAATGCATTTCATTATGAGGGTGAACAGATATTTTATCTAAACAGTATTTACTAATTTCTAATCAAAAATAAATAAAAAATTTATCAAAATCTAAGATTGTTAAAAAATGTTAACAATATTAGTAAAATTAACATATAACATTCAGGAAAAACAGATTATTAACACTAAAATGTTATGGACCTGTAATAAACAACATATCGACATTTTTTGACGATCAACTTAAGTGCTGCACAACCGGTTACGGAACCATGCTCTTAAGACTGCCACAAAGAATTTAATCCGGCAGTAATTATTGTATATCCTAAAATTTTGTTCTTTTGATATTCAAGTGTTTAAATTTATTTAAAAAGCTTTTGTGCGAAATCATGAAGAGATTTCCTCCATACCTGCCATTCATGGCTACCGGGGAATGATGCAAACTCCACTTTCAATCCGTTATTTTTAAAGGTTTGTATCAGCTTTCTTGTGGGTTCTATCCTCGGATCCTGTTCTCCCACAGATATATAGAATACAATGAGCTTTCTGTTAAATGACTCCGGACTGGTAAGTATCCCTGGTATTATTTTTTCAGGATCGAATGGCGATCCTGATTGCTGGGATATACCACCAAAAAGACCTGTGCTGAACACCCCGACATTTGCAAACACATCAGTATTGCGCAATCCTGTATAAAATGCCTGTCCGCCACCCATCGACAATCCGGCAATGGCCCTGTTTGCAGCACCTGATTTTACCCTATAGTTGCTTTCAATAAATGGGATCACGCTTCCGAAAAGCTCTTCTTTGAAAACATCCATTGCCTCATCGTTATAACCTCCGGCAGCCATTCCTGGTCTTGATACATTTCCATTAGGAATTACTACAAGCATCGGTTTTGCTTTTCGCTCAGCAATAAGGTTATCGAGGATAATATCTGTTTTTCCCTGAACAGCCCAACCCCTTTCATCCTCACCTCCCCCATGCTGGATATACAGAACAGGGTACTGCTCCTTTCCTGAATTATCGTATCCAGGTGGTGTATAAATATTCAGACTACGCCATGTGCCATTTGTTTTTGAAAAATAAACTTTGTGCCTTATGTCGCCATGAGGAACATTTTTAACTATATAAAAATCTGCTCCCTCCTCGGGGATATCAATAGCACTTGACATTCTTCCGGTCCCATAAAAGGATTCGCTGGCAGGATCGGAGACCCTTACCCCGTCTATCACAAGCGAATAATAATGAAAACCTGGCACCTGCTGATCGGTGGTTACACTCCAGAGACCCTTTTCATCCTTTAGCATATCATATATTCTCCCCAGATCTACCTGCACTTTATTAGCCTGGGGTGCATTTACCTGGAACGCGACCCTGTTGTCGCTGAGGATCCTGGGATACCTGGAATTAGTAACATTAGTTGGTGCAGGAACACCTACCGGGGCATCCTGTGCATAATTAACCCTGAATCCTGTAAGAATCAGGAAAAGAATCAAAATATAGTATTTCATAATCAAATAAATTTAGTGTGATGATATTTTTTATAGGTTCTCCTATAAGTTTCTTGCCATAGTTATTAATGCAAGTCCGGCAATAAAACAAACAAACATTATTGCCAGGAGCCAGTTTGTCTTTTTAGGGGCGTCCCTGAATTCCTTCCATACGAATACCCCCCATGCGGCACCAACCATTGTTGAGCCCTGTCCCAGTCCATAAGATATTGCAGGACCTGCCTGTTCGGCAGCTATTATACTGAAAGAGAGACCCATTGCCCATATTATACCGCCGATAATTCCGCTGATATGCACCTTCGGTGAAGTCTCTTTAAAATATTCCCTGTAGGTTGAGGCTCTTCCTTCAACAGGCCTGTACATAAAATAGGTGTTCCAGATATATCCTGAAAGATAGCATCCTATTGAGAAGACCAGGACTGCCGAATATGGAGTGAGCTTTCCTGCCGCAGGATCAGAGAAGTTCAGGGAGATGCTGTCGGCAACAAACCCGTAAAAGAATCCCATTATGATACCTGCAAGTACTGATAGTATTACTCCTTTACGTGTATCTCCCTTTACTTTTGATGGTATAGTCTGGTAAGCGATGGCATTTACAACTATTGCTATAACAACAAAGCCAACTCCTAAAAAAAGCAGAACTGGATCACCGGTAGATTCAGAGATATAATTATAAATAACTCCTATTACCAGTGCCAGACCAACAGCAATCGGGAAAGCCACTGACATGCCAGCTACAGCTGCTGCAGCAACCCAGAGAAGATTTGAAAGGTTAAATACAACACCTCCAAGAAAAGCTGAGCTTAGTGATTTACCATTAGCCTGGCCAAGGTCCTCGAAAAGACTTCTTCCTTCAGTGCCAATGCTTCCGAGGGTTATACCAAGGATGAGGGTGAAAAGAACAATACCCAAACAGTAATCCCAGTAAAAGAGAGGGTTGGGCCAGGTTTTCGGTTTCAGATTCATGGTATTGGCCCAGGAACCCCAACATATCATCGTGACCACGCAAAGTATCACTGCCAGAGGATAGGAATTAATTATATACATGGTTAAAGGGAATAAATTGTAAAAAATAGCATTAATAAATATTTTATTGTCGGTAATTTAATAATAATCATTTTCCGAACCGTATCATGGCCTTCATGACGCCATCCCTGTAATTATCAACCAGATCGAAAGCTTCCCTGATTTGTTCAAAATCATAGGTGTGTGTTTGCATTCTGTCCGGAATTATCTTTCCAGAGGCAATCATCTCAACAGTCTTTTCCGCCATCTTATTCTGACGTCTGACATTCTGAACGGTTATCTCCTTTCTTCTGAGATCGTCGACATCAAAACTCCACCTTTTAAATGACGGGATTCCCACGATCAGTAAAACTCCACCGGGTTTTAGCAGTGATACAGCCTGATCGACAGCCTCCTGCTGACCACAGCATTCAAAGACAATATCCAGGCCTTTAGCTTCATTCTTTAATATATCCCCAATTATATCCGAAGTGTCCGGATTGCCGGTCCAGGTTGCTCCCGTTTCTGATGCCAGTGCAAGCCTTCTGTCCAGCTTGTCAGTCATATAGATCTTTTCACATCCCAGGGCTCTGGCAGAAAGCATAACGCTTACACCGATGGGTCCGGAGCCAAGGATCCCAATCTTCTTACCCTTCACCGGTTGCGCCAGGTGAACAGCGTACATACCTATTGCAAGAGGCTCTGAGAGAGCTGCCTGGTCATAAGTCATGTTCTCGTGAATGGGGATGCAGCTTTTCTCAGGCATCACAATGAATTCAGAAAAACAGCCTTCGGCCTGTCCTGGGCATCCCAGGAATTTCAGTTTCCGGCATGTATGGAACCGCTTCTGCATGCACTGCTCGCATTCATAACAGGGCATTGCAGGGTCAATTGCAACCCTGTCTCCGGGTTTAAGCCTTTCAACGGCAGAACCTGTCTTTTCCACAATACCTGCACCTTCATGACCAATGGTGAATGGATATTTCACAACCTGGCTTCCGATCTTTCCCTCACGGTAATAATGGATATCTGATCCACATATTCCAACCGATTTCATCCTGATGAGGACCTCATCAGGCCTTACCAGTTCGGAAACAGGCCGATCAATAATCCCTATCTGCCTTATCCCTGTAAGTACCATCGCTTTCATGTGAGCCATAATTATAATTTTTTTTAAAGTAACGAAGCAAACTGATAGAGAGATCTTCTCCAGGGCAGCCAGTCATGTCAGGATTTATAAAAACCCCATTATTTAAGGATTTTATGTCAATTTCCGGTAATCAGATCAGATCACTTAATTGGGATTATGAATTGTGTCAATGAGTGTGCAGGAAAATTGTAACGAATGGTATTCCCCTTGAACTTAATATCCTTTGTTACTATAGCTACTTCCTCCTTCGTCCTGGTATTGGTTGAATTAATTGTTTCCCCGTTAATCTCATGGACTTTAGCGCTTCCTGTAAATTCACCCGACTGTAAAACGATATCGGTAGCTAAGGCTTTTGTCTCATTCTTGTTGATTATATTCACAACCACCATTTTTGTCGTTTCGTTCAATGAAGCCGTTACATCGAGATAAGGAATCTCCTTGAAGAGTTCATTGCTGTACTTCTCACATTTTGTGTATACATCCAGGGACGTGCCCTGGCAGTTATGGGAATAAAGAAAGAACGGATAAAAGAGTGTATTCTTGTAATCACCATCGGGTGAGCTGCCCACCAGACTTGTAAGAAAGGTAAGGTTAGCCATTTTAACTATATCGGCATGACGGATAAAAGAGTTTAAATGCTGAGCAAGCATCAATGACCCTGAAAGACTATTCCCGCGTGCACTGTATTCATCAAATGAGATATATATCTGTCTTTTTGATCCTGATTTAATCATTGCCTTCTCTATCAGATCCTGTACGATTTCAATCTTTTGATCAATCTCAAGACCTAAGGACATCTGGTTAGAGAAGCCCTGGTCTTTTATTCCCCTCAGTGCCTGTGTCGCATATCTGTGGATAGAAATATAATCAATAGAACCAACCATATGATCGAGCACATAATCATTCCAGTCAATCCAGCCATCATGTGGATCATAATCGGCGGTAACCAAAGGGAAATTTGAAGAGCCTGAAGCAATAAGCTTGATATTCTTGTCGGCCAGTTGCATCAGCTTGGCTGCCTCGATGGCGAACTTGACATAATCCTCTTTATTTTTATGTCCCAGCTGCCAGGGTCCGTCAAGTTCATTTCCAAGAGCCCAGTATTTTATTTTATATGGCTCTTCATTACCATATTTCCTCCTGAGGTCAGAATAGTATGTGCCTTTTGGATAATTGCAATATTCAACCCAGTGCCTTGCATCGTCAAGAGTACCAGTCCCGGCATTTATGCAGACGAAATTCTCTGCCCCTATCAATTTACAGAATTTCACATATTCATCAGTTCCCATCTCGTTGGTTTCAAGCCGATTCCAGGCAAGATCCAGCCTTACAGGACGCTGTTCCTTCGGACCAATACCATCCTCCCAGTCATAACCTGACACAAAATTTCCTCCTGGCCATCTGATCACAGGGACTTTTAGCTCCTTAATAAGTTCAATAAGATCTTTCCTGAATCCGTTTTCATCAGCAAACTTAGATGAGGGTTCATACAAGCCTCGTCTTGGAGATTCAAGAAAACTACCATAAATGTTCGGGTCTATTGCCCCTATTTTACGATCGAGATCAATTTTAATTACAGCTGGTTCCTGCGCCATTAGATTCCCGGAAAACAATCCGGACAAAACCAAGTAATAGAGTAAGGGTTTTAGTTTTTTCATAGATAAATTTTTAAGTTGATTAATAAGTTAGGTTAATAAATATTTTTGTCAGATGATTACCTGCCGGTTTTCCAGTTATGAAATCTTAAAAATATTCTACGCTTTATTATTACAAAAAGACATTTAAATTTAATTAAAATTAATCATCTGCAGTCACTTTTTTTTAAAATTGATGAAAACCCATAACATCCCGGATTAACAACCTTAATGAGAAAATTTTCTCCAGCAATCATTTAATTTATTATTATTCCTTAGTAGTGATGCGTTAACTTTATAAAAAACTATTTAAAACACTGATAATTAAGTTGTCCGTGGGTTTACACCCACGGTTATTCAGATTGTGCCACTTCGCGGCACTATATTATATTGAAATCAAACGCATCAATAGTAATTATTCCTTTAAGATATTCAGGCGAGATTACTGTCTGCTGTCAGCATTCCACCCTGGAAAGCGCTACGCAAAAAAAAGACCCCGCAGAAGGTATCTATCTGATACGTATCAGTGAGGTCTTATTGATCTATTAATACAAATAAGCCTTTGTAATTACCTCTAAGTTATTTAATGGGTATCATCAGCTGTGTAAATGAATGTGGAGGGAAAGTGTATTGAATGTTATTCCCCTTAAATTTAACATCTTTGGTCTTGATACCTACAGCCTCTTCAGCCTTTGTATTACTTGATGTAATTGTTTTTCCATTTACTTCGTTTGCTGTGGCACTTCCTGTAAAATCACCAGTCTGTAAAACTATATTTGACTGGATATCTTTTGTTTCGTGTCTGTTTACGACATTTATTACCAGAGTTTTAGTTGAGTCATTCAATGCAGCTGTGACGTCAAGAAAAGGTATATCATTAAATATTTTATTACTGTATTTTTCACAGTTGACACTTACACTGAGAGAAGTACCACTGCAGTTATTGGAAAACAGATAGAACGGGTAAAACAGTGCATTCTTGTAATCACCATCGGGCGAAATGCCCACAAGGGAAGTTAACATCGTAATGTTAGCCATCTTTACTATATCGGCGTTCCTTATAAAAGCATTCAGATGCTGAGCTAACTGTAAAGATCCGGTAAGGTTATTTCCTCCCCCTGACCATTCATCAAATGAAATGTAAATTGGTCTTTTTGATCCTGTTTTCATCATTGCCTTCTGGATCAGCGCTTTTACCAATCCTATTTTTTGATCAACATCAAGACCTAATGACATAACACTGGAGAAGCTACGGTCACCTTGCGGTAATGCTTCGTTCACATATCTGTGAACTGATAAATAATCAATATTGCCAGCCATGTGTGTGAGTACATAATCATCCCAGTCAATCCATGCCATATCTGGTTTATAATTTGAAGCTCCGACAGCAACGAATTTGACATTTCTGTCAACAAGCTGCATCAGTTTACCGGCTTCGAGAGCGAATTTGACATAATCTTCTGCATTTTTCTGTCCCATCTGCCATGGTCCGTCTATTTCATTTCCGAGAGCCCAGTATTTTACTTTATATGGCTCTTCATTACCATATTTCCTCCTGAGGTCAGAATAGTATGTGCCTTTTGGATAATTGCAATATTCAACCCAGTGCCTTGCATCGTCAAGAGTACCAGTCCCGGCATTTATGCAGACGAAATTCTCTGCCCCTATCAATTTACAGAATTTCACATATTCATCTGTTCCCATCTGGTTGGTTTCGACCTGGTGCCAGGCAAGATCCATCCTTGCAGGTCGTTGATTCTTAGGGCCAATTCCATCCTCCCAGTTATAGCCTGATACATAATTTCCACCCGGCCACCTGAGGGCCCTTATTTTCAGCTGCCTTAAAAGCTGAATAAGATCTTTCCTGAATCCGTTCTCATCTGCCAGAGGAGATGAAGGATCGTATATATTGCCATAAACAGTGGTACGGATAGGTTCAACAAAACCGCTGTAAATGTTAGGATCTATGGAACCTATTTTGCGGTCAAAATCAATTTTAATGACTGCAGGTTCCTGAGCAAGAAGAAAGCCGGACATCAAGCCGGTAAAGATCACACAACTAATTAAAATTTTAAGTGTTTTCATAATCATAAAGCTAGAAATTTATAAGTATTCAGTTTGTTTTCAATCCTGGTATGCATTTTTGGAAATTATTACCTTAACAACAATCCATCCTGAATGAATATCTGGATCCCTTACTGCATGAGCTTCATATTAATCAATATAGGAAAAATAATTAATGCTGCCGGAAAGTACCGGCAGCGTTAATTCATTTTTAGATACAGATACTTTTCAGTATCGGAGGTTATCTACTACCAACCATCATTTTGTACCAAATTTGTGTTCGCACTCAACTGTGAATATGGGAAAGGTAAGAAGTTGTACTTAGGATCCCAACCATTACCAGAACCTTCGCGGGTTCGAATGTCCCAGTCAGTCGTACCTTCTATGTATCCGTACAATGTATACCAAGTTTTACCCTTATCTTTCTGCAGTGTGGCTGCATCACCCCAACGTACGATGTCGAAGTATCGTTCTCCCTCTTGCCAGAGTTCTGCGCGGCGTTCATCCTTGATGTCCTGGTAAGTCATACTACCGAGGGGAGTCAATTGTGCTCTTGTACGAACCAGGTTCAGGGCTGCCAGACCGGTGCCGTCAGCGTCACCATCAACAAGGAATTTGGCTTCTGCATAGAGCAAAAGTACTTCTGCGTAACGCATGAATTGTGTGTTGGCCATTGAACGCCTGAAAAACCCTCCAATGTCAGTGTAGATATCAGCAGCAAACAATAATCCTCTCCAGCGGAAATACCCCTGGTTAGCACTAATAGGTGCCACGGTACCCGGAGGACCAGAAGCATTATTATATTCCAATTCAAAAGCTTGATCATAGGTGCGAAGAGTTGATTTGAAGCGTGGCATATCAATGCCGCCTTCATGATCCCTGAGGAAATCACCGAACATGCCTGTTGGAGGACACCATCCCCATCCTATGTTATAGAGATCATCGGGCAAGGTCATATTCTCAGGACGCCAGTTTGTCCATATTTGGTCGATGCCTGCCTGGTAACTTGAATATCCGTTAGCATCAGCTGAATTATGCTCCCATACATATTCTTTACAAAAGTCAGCTGCCGGACGGTCCAATATGAACATATCGTCAACCAGTCCATACAGATTCGAACTGATAACGGTATTAAGAGGTTGTACAGCTTGCGCAAGAATAGCGGCATCATTATACTTTGTTCCATACCAGAGGGCTATTTTACCTTTGTAAGCCAAAGCTGTATGTTTCGAAACACGTGCGCCATATGCTTCCTGCTGTCCTATCCCCGAGAGGGCAGGCAGGGCATCGGCAGCCTCCTGCATTTGGGTCAGACACCAGGCTATAATTTCTGCGGCGTTTCCGTTAGCAGGATAGTATTCTTCTGTGGTGGGAACATGATCCACAAAAGGTGGAGTTCCCCACCAACGAACATTTTCGAACATCATTAGAGCCCTGAAAAATTGAGCTTCAGCTTTAACACGAACGATCCTTGCATCAGAGCTTTCAGGAATTTTCTCAATAATACTATTTGCCCAATAGATTAACTTATATGAGTTTACGTACATTGTATTAAGATTACCCTGGGTAGAATTAATGATTAAGTTGTCAGCTTCCTGGAATTGATTGGCTGCGTCAGCAAATGAATTACCACCTGCATAGTGATCGTCGCTCAGACAGTTCAGGAATATTTTGCAAGCAACTCCCTCTATTTGGGAATAATATTGATTGTATATTGATGAGATAAGCGCTTCGGCTTCATCAGGACCTGCTGTCTCATAGTATACATCTGATGACAGTACACTCTTCTGAGGAATGTCGAGATAGTCCTCACTGCAGGTAACGAGTGTCAGTCCCAAAAAAAGTGCAGATATTTTAAATAAATACTTTTTCATAGTGATATATTTTATGATTAAAATGATACGTTTAAACCGAACACAAGTTTCTTCGAAATAGGATAATTCCCAGAATCTATACCGAGAGAATTGACATCTCTATCCAAACCATTCGTTTCCGGGTCGAGACCTGGATACTTCGTGAAGGTGAACCAATCGTCTAACGAAACATAAGCTCGTAAGCCAGCAATCTTAGCTTTATTTATGATACTCTTTGGAATATTGTAACCGAGCTGAATCTGTTTGATTTTGAAGAATGATGCATCAAATACCATAGCATCCGAAACTTTCTAGTTTTGGTCGAAATAGTTCGGTTTCGGGTATTTTGAGTTCTTATTGGTCGGTGTCCACCTGTTTTCGTAGAATTCAAGAAGAGTGTTTGCCTGCGGGTAATCACCACGGTTCAGAGCAAACAGCTTTTCGGCACCCTGCACACCTGTTCCAAAAACAGTCAGGTCGAAGTTTTTGTAAGCAAGGTTTACGGTGAGACTATATGTATAATCAGGTATGACACTACCGGTCATTTCACGGTCATCCGTGTTGATTATGCCATTGTCGTCAAAGTCTTTGTAAACGGCAGCACCGGTTTCGGGATTAATACTTTCGATAACGTAAGTACGTAAGTACCATAACGGATAACCTTCCTCGAAATAAGTTACTGTCCCTGAGGTGTGGACGGCAGCGCCTGGGACACGATCTTTTGAAGTACCTTCGGTAACCAGATTCTTTAAAGTGGCAATATTACCACTAATACTATAGTTGAAGTCACCGATTTTGTCTTTCCATCCGAGTTCAAGTTCAAGACCTTTATTGTTTACCTTTCCCGCGTTGACAAAAACAGTTGATGCACCTGTATTGGCCGGAGCTGCTGTACTGGTTAGCAAATCGTGTGTGTTTTTGTTGTACCAGTCAACACCGACGGTCAAACGATCTCTAAAAAAGCGTGCATCGGCACCGATGTCAACCATATGTGTGGTTTCCCATACGATATCAGGATTCGGGAGACGGCTGGAAGGGTATGTGCCTGTTATCTGGCCGCTGCCACTACCAAAGTCATATCCGTAATTAATACCAGTACTCAAAGTGGTATTATACTGGTAATTACTCAGTGCATTTACGTTACCGTTAACACCGTACGATGCACGGAGTTTTAACGATGACATACCGAGCGCTGCGTTAATATTATCCATAAACGACTCGTTACTGATCGTCCAACCTCCAGAGATTGAAGGGAAGTAACCCCATCGATGGCTTTTATCGAGCTTCGAAGTGTCGTAAGCATCTGCACGAAAGCTGACCTGAAGGTTATATTTATTCATGTATGACCATCCTAAACGTCCGTAGTATGACATGTTAGTTGACAAATCAGGCTGGCCGCTGATTGACATTTGCGTTGAGTTAACTGCGTTGGACAAATAACGGAAGTTTACTGCAGGATTTGAAAGTGTATTGGCAGAACCGTAAACGAATTCGCTCTCCGAGTGCTGAAATGACATACCAGCCATAGCGGTGATATTGTGCTCGTGTATGTTGATCATGTAATTGGCAAAGTTCTCCCACTGATAGTAGAGGCTGTTGCTCGCACGGCCGTTTATTGACATCGCCTGGTTGGCAGTTGAGTTAATATATAAATCGTAGTTATAGTTCGAAATTTGTGAATAACCAGCACGGTACCCTAAACGTGAAGTAAAGGTCAGACCTCCAATGGGAGTAAAGTTAATGTAACCGGTTCCTCTCAGATTGAAGTTTTTATTGTCTGTGTCTGTTCTGTCACGCATTATCGCCGGGTGCCAGATAAGAGTGTTTCCGCTGAATATGGACTCGCCATATATATTGCCGTTTTCATCTCTGGGCAATAAATGGCCTTGAGCTTCCCAAGTTTTAATACGACTCGGCTCCTGCCCAGGAATGTAAGTCCATGGAGTGATAGGGTCGTAAACCATAATGGAACCTAACACACTGATGTTGGGAACCGAACCTTCGGAAACAGTATTTGTTTTTGCATTTTCAATAGATGTAGTAACACCTATTGTCATCCAGTCTTTAATTTTATAATCAGCATTGATCTGACCCGTCAGACGTTTATAAATATCTTTGTCACCCGTGATGATACCGTTGTTGTCGAGATAATTCAGAGATATAAATAGATTACCGCGGTCGTTACCGCCCTCAAAACCTAAGGTATGACGCTTTATATAACCGGTTTCGAACATGTAATCGCCCCAGTGCGTGTCTGTAACACCATCATATTCGAAATCCTCTATTCCAACTGCACCTGATTCAACAACATATTCCATATACTGCGCGGCATTCATAACCTGCGGTAAATTGTCAATCTTCTGGGATGTCAGCTGATAGTTGTAGAAAAACCTGCCCTGGCCTGTGACCGACGAACCCGACTTGGTAGATACCAGGATAACTCCATTACCTGCCTCAATACCGTAGATGGCCGCTGAGGCAGCATCTTTCAGAATCTCAATCGATTCGATATTTTCAGGGTCGAGATAGTCCATGGAAGTGACCTTCAGACCGTCGACGATAATAAGAGGTTCGGTTCTTGAGTTCGATGAGTAACCGCGGATTTGGATTGAAGCTCCTTTACCGGGAGCACCTGAAGAGTTTACAACCTGAACACCAGCTGCTTTACCTTGTAACGCGTGTGCAGCGTCGGTCATTGTAAGGTTCTGTAATGCATCGCTTTTGACTGATGCAATTGATCCTGTTATATCCCTTTTTTTCGTAACACCATAACCAATGACGATAACTTCATCGAGACTAGAGACAGAAGGCTCCATCGATACATTTATTACGGTTTTACCAGCTACCGGAACTCTTTTCTGATTATATCCGATAAATGAAAAGATAAGCACCGCATCCTGGCTACTTATGTTAATTGAGTATATCCCGTTAATATCCGATATGGAACCTATAGTGGTCCCTTCTACTGCAATATTGACGCCAGGTATCGGTTTTCCGTTTTCATCAAGAATGGTTCCTGTTACATGTTGCTGTTGTACAACATCCGACAAATTACCAGGTAAAGTAATCTCCTTTTGGTCATTAGTCAATAAAATTTTCCTGTCAAATACCGCATAACGAACATTGGTTCCGCTAAATAATTCAGGCAGAACATCGGTAATGAGTTTATTCGCTACCTTGATGTCAACCTCTCTGGTAACATCGATTTGTTTCTGATTAAAGATGAAATAGAATTCGCTCTGCTTTTCTATTTCATCCATTACCTGTTCAAGGTTTCCGTTTTTTATTTCGAGGGAAACCCTGGCAACCTGTGAATAGGAGGGAGTGGAAAAGACATTAGAAACAGTAGCAATTGTGATAAGTATTGCAATTTTAAGTTCCATGATCAGTTTTTTTAGGGTTGGGTGTTCAAACACCCATAAATCATAATGTTTTTTCATAACTTTGAAATGTTTTTAGTTAGGTTAGTATCACAAAATATTAACTTGGCAAAACTTACAGGGAGACGGTACCATCGTCTTCCTGTTTTTGCTGAAAAAGGATTGTTCCATAGGCAAAATTCTTTAAGGTTAGTATTCGGGTTATTTAGTTCTGGAATAAATTCTCACTTTTGTTTTGCTATAGGTTCCATCGGGCAGCAGATTCCTATTTTCAATCTTATAATCAACAGGTAAACTGCGTTTTATTAAATCCATAACCTCTTCAATACTCTCATCAATAAATGTTGCCCGCAATCTTGGACCGTCATTCAAATTGACGTTTAATTCAACATCAATATTATACCAGCGTGCAAGTCTCCTGGCAACAATATCCAGAGGATCATTCCTGAATTCCAATCGTCCTTCTGTCCATGATAAATATTTTTGAGGCTGAACGGTTTCTATCGAAAAATCCTGCACAGTTTTGTCATAGGTGATAAGATCATTAGGAACCATAGTATAGGCCTTATTTTTTTCCTTAACATTGAAGACCATGAATCCTTCATCAAGAACAACCTCAATATCTCTCTCATTCTCATATGATGCAATATTAAAACGCGTACCGAGGACCTTTACGGAAACTTCATCAGTGTTTACAATGAATGGTCTGCTTTTGTCCTTAAATACGTCAAAATAAGCTTCCCCTATTAGCATAACCTGTCTGTCCAAAATAAAATTACCATTATACTTCAAACTTGAATTACTGTTTAGCCAACCAACTGTACCATCAGGAAGAGTGAATTGAGCCCTGGTCCAGGCCGGAGCTTTAATTTCTACCCAAGAAGTATTTTCTTTAATTAAAGACCTGTATAATTGAAAACCGGAATAAATCAATGAAGGAAGAATAAGTATGGCGGCCACTCTGGAAAACCATTTAACAAATTTTGATTTTGTTTGGTTTGGTTTTTGTATTTTATTATTTATCTCATAATGTATTCGATACAGGACATGATCCAACTGATTTTCTTTTAAATCATTTTCAGATAAAAGACCATACCACTGTTTCCTTAAAAACTTTTCGAGTTCTTTTGCATTATCCCTGTCACAAAAGACTTCATTTAAATATAATTTGTCTTCTTCTGAATATTCTCCGGACAAAAACCGATTTATCCTTTCAACATCAAAACTATTTTTTCCCATCTAATAATTATCTCCTTTTTTTGAAATTTCTTTCTTTTCTTCTTAATAATACCTGCATATTAAAAAGCAGTTCTGAAGTATCTTCGAACTGCTTTCAAACCAATTCAACTAACGTACCATGTTTCACTCTAACTTAACAATTCCTAATTAACTTCCCCTAAATATTATATCCACATCCACTATTTTACACCCATTTAAGAATCAGAAATTACATCATATTAAGATGTTATTTAGGACTTTCGCCAGAAGATAGTATTTAATAAGATATTTTTCAATAATAATAAATTTTAAAAGGAACACCATTATAAATAAAACTTAGAGAATATTCTCCCGGTTGAAATTTGTTCTGATGAATCTCAGGGCAATTGTCAGTTGGTTTTCCACAGTCTTGTGGCTGATATCCATTTCCTCAGCGATCTCCTTAATGCTCAGTCCTTCATGCCTGCTTTTTATGAAGATTTCTTTGCGTTTTTTAGGTAACTTGTTAACTAATTCTGTCAGGTATAGACTCAACGAATCATATGTAATCTTCTGAGATGTCTGAATATCAAAATCACTATAAATTCCGGAATTATAATATTCGGCCATGTACTTTCTGTTCCTGAAGTGTTTCCTTATAATATTAAAAGCTATTGTAAAAAGATAGGATTTAAAAGACAACTCTTTTCTGAGTCCCGAACGATTCTCCCATATTCTTGTAAAGACCTCCTGGACTAGTTCCTCAGACTCTGCTTCCGACTTTAAATACTTATAAGCGAAACGATACAAATGGCTTCCGTACGCCCTGAATAAAGTATTGAATGCCAAAATATTCCCTCTCGATATGCTACTTACCAGATGTGATTCATTTTCCATAGTATTATATAACTTTTACCATTCCTGGAGAATAAAATATATTTTCTGGAGTTTCCATATTGAAATATTGCTAAATTCAGGTTACTTGATATTTGGTTAGATAATTACCTGTTTGACTTTTTAAGAGTTTTAATTCTAAGAATAATTCATGATTTATGTTTTAAACAGCTATCTAAAGTTACATAAAATTAATTATTTTATGTACCTTTTTAACTTATTAATGGTCACTGTCATCATTTAATACTAACAGCCTTGATAAGAAAATTTCCGCCAACAATTACTATTGTATTATCATTGAAAGAGATACCCATAAGGTTCTCTTCGGAAACCACAGCGAGTTTGTTGCATTGGTTACATGCAGGAAGCTGCATTACTTTACCTTTACTGCAAGCCAGGTAGAACTGGTCTTCAGAATCGTTATAGATTATATCATTAGGTGTTTCCTCCAGTACATTTTTATAACCCTGATCATCGGTGTAAATAAGAGGCCTTTCTGTCCAGACATTTCCCAGGGTGGATAATATTAAAACCGGGGAGCCATCATTGTGTATTCCGGTGATGGCGATACGATTATCAGTCACCAGAACTTTTGTGAAATAGCTTGTTTTGTAATACCCCGAATAAACCTTATTAAAATCAATAATGTCCCATTTGATCCCGTCTACAGTATGAATTATTTCGCCTTCATCACTAACACCAAAACAGTCTGATTCCCTGGCTGAAACCGAAACAATATTTCCTTTTAGAGGAAGCCTGGTTCTTTTAAATGATCCTTTCCCATCACCCGATATTATTTCACCATGATCTGTACCTGCAATAATAATTCCTCTGAACAATGAAAGGGAATTTATATTCTCTTTGGTATTGCTGTCAACCTTCCTGAATATTCCCTTTTCAAAAGAGAGAAGAAGTATTCCTCTGTCACCTCCGGCAATTACTTTTTTACCATCCGAGATTATGCAATTGAATTTTTCTCCCGGAAATTTCTCAGATTTTATTACTGCCCCCGAGACTGTAATCCTGTCAATCCTTCCATCAGTACCGGCTGCAATGAATCCATCCTCATATCTTGCAATAGCTTTGTATCCTCCTGAATCTTGCTTATTCCCCTGTAATGAATATGAATAAAGAAGCTCCTCATTATCTATTATATTGGGCCCGCTATTTACTGGAAGAATCAAAATAAAACAGCCTATGAGAAGAAATAAAACCCTCAGTCGGTAAACACGCATCAGGATATAAAATATTATTAGTGTAAAAATAAAACTTCAACATTGGTTAATGATAATTCGCCAATGCTGAAGTTTAAAATTTCAATATTGCTATTTCAAGCCGGTATTGGTAATCCTGAAATAATCAAACAAAACGTTGAAATCACTCTGGTCCTGTTCAGGCATCTGCATGCCCGGCATCCTCATGGATGATCTGCCGCCCTCTGATCCGTTACATACTATCAGCCCTGCTTTTGTATCTCTTAGATTTATTTCTGCAGTGCCGATTTTGTTGAATGTTTTTCCATCCCTTGAGTACGAACCGGTTATTGTCCCACCCTTTTTTTCCAGTTTCAGGATAAGTGAGTAATTATTATCTGTGATTACATCCGGACTTCTGAAACCAGCTAATGAGAAATTGTTTCCGTTTTTCTCAACTATCAGGTCGAGCACACCGCCGGCACCACCTCCTGCTCCCCTCATTGGCCTGGGATTTGCCCTATAGACCAATTTCACGAAATTATCATCATCCTGCAACGCAATCAACCCGCCCTGCTGATTAAAACCAGAAGGTTTCCTGGAGAATGTTACTTTTGATACTACTGTCCAGTCAGTATTTGCACTCTGGAGCAGAATATTCTCCGCTGTATTTGTGGCTCCTATTATATCACCTTTTTCTCCTTTTATTTGCAATGATCCGGGTGTCTTGGAAAGGCTCCAGTTGTTTTTGTTCTCACGTTCCCAGCTCCACTGGCTGCCAAGAGTATTACCGTTAAATTCATCACTTACGGATTTGATACCAAAGTTCACTGAGTACTCCTTCTTATCGACTGTAATATAATCAGTCAGAGTTATTACTGCAGAACCAGGTATCCCTTTTGCCTGAATTGTTTCAACACCAACGGCTGGATCAGCAGGTGTGACATTAACAACCGGTGCCTTAGTTGAGGAACTTGGCATCAGGTAACTGTAACCTGTAACTTCCGGAGTGAATCCCTTGATTCCTTTATTATCAACAGTAATTGAAGCAGGACTGAGATTCGGCATTATTTTAACCGGGAAACTGCTCGATTCTGTAATGTTACCGATGGTTACAAATGCGGTTATGGTTGCCACACCAACCCCTTTGGCAGTTACAAGACCTTTATCATCAACAGTTGCAGCAGCTGGGTTACTACTTGTATAAGCGACTGAAGCCTTTGAAATATCATAAAAGCTGTCATCTGTCATTGCTGCTGATATACTGATTTTAACACTTGAACCATTCCTGAGAACAACAGTTCCGCAATCTGCGACCACAGTTTTAAGAACAGGAATTAATGATCCATTCATTGTAGCTGATACAAATCCCCTGATATCTTTTGAGGAGGAACCAATTTCAAATATATATCTTCCCTGGTCGAAAGTCATTTTGTTCTTTTCCATATCCCAGAACCATAGGTCGGCACAATTAATATCAATATTAACTGTTCTTGTGATTCCGGCTGGTACTGTAATCCTCTGAAACCCTTTTAATCTTTTGATAGGTCTTTGCTGTGAAGCAGGGCTGTCGGGAGTTTTCATATAGACCTGTACAACCTCGTCTCCATCAACCCCTCCGGTATTCTTAACATCCACACTAACAGTAATTTTATCCTGTGGTGTGATTGAACTATTGCTTATTTTGAAATTGCTGTATTCGAATGTTGTATAAGAAAGTCCATAACCAAATTCATATGAAACGTCCTTGTTAAAATACCATAATGTACGGCCGTTTTTACCGTTACCACCCCTGAGAGTGTAATCTGTTATTTCCGGCAGGTCTTTAAGTGATTTGTACCAGGTAGCATTGAGTTTGCCACCGGGATTTACATCACCGAAAAGCACACTTGCAATAGCATCGCCCTGTGCCTGACCATTATATCCTGTCCAGATAATTCCCGGAATATTTGGAAGGTTCTTGAATTCTTCAACTTCAACACAACCCAGCGTCTGCATCACAACTATGGTGTTCGGGTTGGCTTCGGCAACTTTTTTGATTAAGTCTATCTGGTTTCCAGGTAACAAAAGAGTAAGCCTGTCAGCCTCTTCAGTGGCAGTTTTCTCATCTGTTCCCACAAACACAATCGCCACATCAGCTGATGCAGCTAATGCAATAGTTTCTTTATCAATAGGAACATCTGTTAATGCTTTATAAACAAGGAAGAGTGTCTGTGGCCCGTTCAAACCAAGCTTATTGACCTTCACCTTCATCATGCTGCCGGCACCATAAGCGCCTCCTGGTCTTGTTCCAGCTGAAACACTTGCATTCAATGTACCGAGCAGATTTCCCTCCGGTGAGCCAACTCTTACCTCTATTGTACCACCATCAACCGTGATATTCACATTTATTCCTATAGTATCCACATTTGTCAGATCTATATTATCATAAGCAGTCCACGATCCGTCATCTATTGTTCTTACCTGATTTAAAGTTCCCATACCAAAACCGACAGTAATTCCTTTTGATGATGAACTGTATTTTGTAGCATCATATTTGGCAACTGTCCCATTTGTCTTTCTTAGTTCAAATGCGGACACATAAAAAAGATTGCTTTTGTTTGTTGTATTTGCGCCTGAGCTGAATACCACTTCAGTGGATAATCCTTTTTCTGTAATATATTTCCTGATTCCTGCAAGAGGAGAAACCATATTATCCTGTGAAGGTCTTCCGGAATATGGGCCAAGTTCCACTTTATCAACCTGTGGACCTATAAGTGCAATTTTCTTAAGTTCGGCCGGATTCAAAGGAAGGGCCCTTTTATTTGTTTTTGAACTGATATTATTCTTAATAAGAACAGGTGTTTTTGTGGCAATTTCTCTTGCAAGTGCTTTGTTGGCCGGTGAACCGATCACATTTGGTTGTGCAAGGGTATAGGGAACCATAGATGCAGGATCAAATTCACCCAATCTCATCCTTACAGTAAAAATATGAAGAAGTGCCAGGTCTATGTCAGCCATCGTGACAAGACCTTTATTCAGAGCATCAATTGTTTTTGTCTGGTAAACACTGCCACAGTCGATGTCAACTCCTGCCTTCAGTCCGGCAGCAGCAGCCCCGGTCAGATCCTTAACATAAGCATGGCCGGTGAATATTTCTTCAACAGCTGAGCAGTCGCCTGTGATATAGCCTTTCAGACCATAGGTTCTTCTTATTATTGTATCAAGGTATAACTTACTTGCTGATGTCGGAACTCCGTTTACAGCATTGTACGAGGACATTACCGAGGGTAATTTGTCCTTTTCAATGAGTTTTTTATATGGCGCCAGGTAAAACTCACGCATATCCCTGGTGTCCATGTCAGAGCTACTGACATGACGGTCAAATTCGCTGTTGTTCGCGAAAAAGTGTTTTCCGCATGGAACAGTTTTCAGGTATTTGGAATCATTACCCATCATACCCCTTATGAAACCGCCGGCAATCTGTGAAATAAGGAACGGATCCTCACCATATGATTCTCCTGTTCTTCCCCATCTCGGATCTCTGACTGCTTCGACAACGGGAGAATAGTATGTAAGGCCGTAAATAACAGGAGAATTTAACGCTCTGGCTTCATCTGAAATTGCATTTGTTTCTCTTTGCATTAATGAAGGGTCCCAGGACGATCCAAGTGCAACACTGTTTGGAAAAGAAGTTGGCGACCCACCTCCTGAACCAAACCTTCCCATTACCCCGTGCAGAGCTTCACTCCACACATTAAATGCATTTATTCCAAGCCTTGGAACTGCGGCCATATTGTTTCCCAAAAGGCTCTCTTTTTCTTCGAGAGTAAACCTTGAAACAAGATCAGCTGCTCTTTCTTCAAAAGAATATGAAGTATTCAGGTATATCGGATTTCTTGATATCGTCCCACCAGGTCCATCTGTTCTGTTTGCCGACAGGGAAAAAATGATTACTACTCCGGCAAACGCCAGCATGTTCTTTTTAACAAATATTTTCTTCATGGTTAATTTTTTTTGATTTTTTGTAAGATCGTTAATAAGGTTTGATTATTATCTAAAATGATGAAAAATTAATCTCAAATTAAATTGAAGTTTTTTAAATCATACTGTTTTGGTATAAAAAGAATAAAGTTTTTCTTTAAATTTTTTGTCAGGGCTTTAAAAATTAAGTTATAAAATATTAAAAATAACAAAGTCTTTATAATCCGTTATAATTTCAGGTCAGGTGAATTAATTTTTGACAAGATTTTTTATCTTTCCGGTGTATTAATATGAACAAACCGGGGATATTTGTGTATTTGATCTCCATTAACAGGTAATTTTGTAAAGGGAAGGCTTTATCCGTTTGCCCTTGCTAAAGTAACTTCCCGGGTATTGATGGCTTCCTGATTATTGAGCCCTCATTCATCCACTGAAACGTGAAATAATACATAATAATTGAAAATATGGGAAAAAAATCTTACTTAAGGAGTACAGAATGGTTCGGGAAAGATGATAAGATGGGTTTCGTACATCGCAGCTGGCTGAGAAACCAGGGTCATCCTGACCATATGTTCAGGGGTAAACCGGTAATTGGCATATGCAATACCTGGTCAGATCTGACACCTTGCAACGGGCATTTACGGGAATTTGCAGAAATAGTTAAGCGCGGGGTATATGAAGCAGGAGGCTTCCCTCTTGAATTCCCTGTAATGTCGCTTGGCGAGACACTAATGAAACCAACCACGATGCTCTGGAGAAACCTGGCAAGCATGGATGTTGAAGAGACGATCCGCGCCAATCCGCTCGATGGTATCGTTCTTCTGACAGGCTGTGATAAAACAACTCCATCGACTCTGATGGGAGCAGCAAGTGTGAATCTGCCAACAATTGTGGTGCCCGGCGGACCGATGTTAAATGGTAAATTCAGAGGGAAAGATATCGGTTCAGGTACCGCTACATGGCAATTATCGGAAGGAATGAAAGCGGGAACTGTAACAAGGGAGGACTTAATTGAGGCAGAAAGTTGTATGTCGCGAAGTGCGGGTCATTGCATGACAATGGGCACAGCATCGACAATGGCCACAATGGTAGAGGCTCTGGGGCTTACTTTGCCAGGGGCTTCTGCCATCCCTGCCGTTGATTCGAGGAAAAAAGTAATGGTTCACCTCTCTGGTAACAGAATAGTTGAGATGGTTAACGAGAACCTGAAAATGTCAGATATCCTTACAAGGAAAGCCTTTGAAAACGCAGTCAGAATAAACTCAGCAGTTGGTGGCTCAACTAACTTCGTTATACATCTTATTGCCCTGGCTGGGAGAATAGGAGTTAACGTTACCCTCGAAGATTTTGACCTTCTCGGAAGCGATATGCCGCTGCTCTTAAACCTTATGCCTTCAGGGGAATACTTGATGGAAGATTTCTATTATGCAGGGGGATTACCAGTGATTATCGATCAGCTAAGGAAGATCATCCATACAGATGCTCTGACTGTCAACGGAAAAACAATAGGTGAAAACTGTATAGATGCACCATGTTATAATAGTGATGTGATAGCGCCGCTTGAAAAACCATTAAAGGAAAAAGCCGGGATTGTAGTATTAAAAGGTAATCTGTGCGAAAATGGTGCTGTTATAAAACCTTCTGCAACTTCCGGAAAATTGCTTAAACACAGAGGTAAGGCAGTAGTTTTTGAGAATATTGAGGAATATCATGGAACTATAGACGATCCGGAACTTGATATTGATGAGAATTGTATCATGGTTTTAAAAGGTGCAGGTCCCGTTGGCTATCCTGGAATGCCAGAGGTAGGCAATCTTGAACTTCCTGAAAAATTAATAAAGAAAGGGGTAACTGACATGGTCCGCATATCTGATGCCCGAATGAGTGGGACAGCATATGGCACTGTTGTCCTGCATGTATCACCTGAATCGGCTGTAGGCGGAACTCTTGCTCTTGTGAAATCAGGAGATATGATTGAGCTAAATGTTGAGAAACGGTCTCTTATGCTTCTTGTTCCGGAAGATGAGCTTAAGAAGAGGCGAGATGCATGGGTTGCACCAACACTATCTTCTGAACGAGGATACGTCAGCATGTTTGTTAAGCATGTAGAACAGGCCGATAAAGGTTGCGATTTTGATTTCCTTAAAGGCAGGTCAGGATCTGTTGTTCAGAGGGATCTTCATTGAAGTTATTTTTGAAGTTCAACACTTCTGAATAAAAAATCTTAACAGTATGAAACTGTTAAGATTTTTTATTAATTATTGGAAAATCCTTTAATTATCAGAATGTTACAACTTCCCAGAATGCTTTTTTGGGTTGCAGCTTTTCATCGAAAAGTAACGGGTACACTTTCCCCTGAGGACCTCTTCTGCTATCACGCCAGCTGCCCCGGTCCGACACATTCCAGAAGGTAACACCGGTAATAACATCTTTATATTCCCTGAACACCCTGAAAGCCATCTTATATAGGTCAATCTGTTTCTGCTCTCTTTCAGGAGTGAACCCAACACCAACTGTATCAGCTCTCCCTTCGTATATTGAAACATCCAGCTCGGTTATCTGTAATTCCACACCGAGTGAAGAGAACTTTTCAATCGCATCCCTGAGATTCTGTTCTGTGGGTTCCCCAATGTTCCAGTGCCCCTGAAGTCCTATAGCATTCACCGGCACACCTTCATCAAGAAGTTTCTTGACCATGGTATAGATCCTGTCTCTTTTCCCCGGATTCTCTGAATTATAGTCGTTATAAACGAGGACTGCATTCGGATCAGCTTCATGGGCCCACTGAAATATTTTTGCAATATACTCTTCACCACATATCTTTAACCATCGAGTCTGCCTGTATGGTGACTTTGCGGTATCACTGTCAGTTATTACTTCATTCAAAACATCCCATGCATATATTCTTCCTTTGTAATGCGATACAACCGTAGTAATATGATCTTTCAGTCTCTGCATCGCCAACTCTTTTGAGGCTGGGTTTCCAACAGAATCTACAAACATCCATGCTCCTGTCTGGGCATGCCAGCAAAGAGTGTGTCCGCGTACTTTCAAGCCGTTTGCTTCGGCAAATTCCACAATCTTATCCGCATTTTCCCATGAGTACCTGTTCTCTTCAGGATGTATAAGAGCCGGTTTCATAACATTTTCAGCTGTTAGACTGTTAAAATTCTTCTTAATCATTTCCCCCTGTTCTCCCTCAAGGCTATTCGGTGAAACGGCTACTCCGATCAGAAAATAGTCCTTGTAAAAGTCTTTCAACCCCTTAAGGGAATCGGCTGCGCTCAGTTTTTTATGACCGCCGGAGCCTCCGCAACTGCTCTGCAATATCAGCGCAGTTACTAATGCACAAGCCGAAACAATTGAAATCACTCTTCGGGTAAAGGTTAGTTTGGTGTTCATAGAGATAAAGTTTTAAGATTTTACTTTACAAATACTACAACCCATTTTAAATTTGAATTAATCTGGTGTAAATGTATATTTGCCAATTTACAAATAAGTTAAATACAATTGGAATATACTCTGTTATTTTTACTGAAAATAAATAAAAAATTACGTAAAGATAAAAGGCAGGTGGAAAGATTTGAAAATCAAAAATGAGGAACATAACCTGGAGAAAAGGTAATAAAAAATAACACAATCGCCTGTATTATTGATGATTGTGTTTTGTAATTGTTAGTGTCCTTGCTGTTTCGATTCCATACTTATTAATGTTTCTTTCGACAGCATATCTGCGGAAAGCGTGACTATTTATATTACCTGATATTTTAGGTATTCTTTGTAGTCATTCATATATGTAGTAATTTCGAAGTAGTAATAAAACTGAATCAGACCTATAATTTTACGATCGATAAAATAAAGATGAAAACAGAAAAGATCAGGATATCTGCTGTAAAATATGCAAACACCTATCCGTTTATTTATGGGTTAACTGAGACTGGTTTTGATAAAAAGGTCATTCTGACAACTGATCATCCGGCCGAATGTGCAGCAAAACTTACTGAAGGAAAAGTGGATATAGGTCTGATTCCTGTTGCAGCTCTTTCTGAGATGAAAGAGTATCATATAATAACTGATTATTGCCTTGGAGCGTATGGTAAAGTAAGAACAGTACTTCTTCTAAGCAATTGTCCTTTTAATGAAATAAAGATTATTAATCTTGATTACAGGTCAAAGTCATCGATAAATCTTGCCAGGATCCTGGCAAAAAACTCCTGGAAACGGAAATTTACCTGGAAGGATACAACAGAAGGATTTGATTTTATTAATATTAATCCCAATGAGGCTGTTGTTCTTATTGGTGATCAATGTGTTGAATACGAAACCCGTTTTAAGTTCAGGATTGATCTGGCAGAGGAATGGTACCGATTCTCAGGGCTACCGTTTGCTTTTGCATGCTGGACCTCCAACAGGAAGCTGGATGAAAAATTCCTTACTGAATTTAACGATGCACTTGGCACCGGTATAAATAATATCGATGGAGTTGTCGGTAAATATGGCAAAACCGGCATTATACGAGGTAATGAACTGAAAGTATATTTAACTGAATATATGGATTTTACACTTAATGACGATAAAAGAAAAGCAATTGACCTTTTCCTGGATCTGATGAGTAAATTGTAATCCCCCAGCCCCCTCCCGACCTCTGGTCGGGACAGGCTCTGAAGGGGGGATAATTCAGTGACGTCAGAAGCCCTGTTTCAGAAGGAATATGTAGCATAATAAAGGGAAAAAATAAAGATTTTATAACTGTGAATAAAAAACATCAAAATGACTTCATAATCAGAAATTACCGGAAAGGCGATTTTGAAGGTATTTCGAAGGTATGGGCAGCTACTGATATGGGTAACCCCTTAAGAGGCGATGATGAAAAAACCATTGAAAAAAGCATCGATACGGGCGGTAGTATGATCATAATGGAAGAAAAAAAGAGCTCATTGATCTGTGGCACTTCATGGCTCACTTATGACGGCCGGAGGATCTATCTTCATCATTTTGGAATATTGCCTCAGTTTCAGGGTCAAAATCTTTCAAAACTGCTGATGGATGAATCGCTTAAATTTGTAAAGATGAAAGGCGTCCAGGTAAAACTGGAGGTCCATCGTACAAACCGGAAAGCCGTAAATATTTATAAAAAGGCAGGATTCACTTACCTTGGCGATTATGATGTATATATAATAAGGGATATCTCCACAATAAAAATTTGAAATGATTCCGATATCATATCAGGCTTATACAAAATATTTGACGTTTAATATTCAAATTAATCCTGATTTTTTAGTTAAAAAATTATTGATTACCTTTGAATCTGATGTGGGGATACAAGTATTAACGAATAACTGATTATATCATGACAAAAACGATTACTTTCAATGAGCTCCGGAAGATCAAAGATCAGTTACCCTCCGGTAGTATGAGAAAAATTGCAGAGAAGCTGGATTTGAATGAAGAGACTGTAAGAAACTACTTCGGAGGGAGAAATTTTGATAAAGGACAAAGTGTTGGCATTCATTTTGAACAGGGTCCGGGAGGCGGAATTGTAACATTCGACGACACAACTATACTGGATATGGCAAAACAGATGATCAGGGATTGAAATGAATCATCTGAGCCTGTTCAAAAGCAAAAGGTTTCGTCTTTTGCTTTTTTTATTTCTTAACAATGAACTTAACAGAAAATATTCAAAGTGCTGAAAGACTCTTTATCGTTCCCCTTGAAAATATTTTTTCAAGTAAATACGATGAAAAGAGCCTCCCCTCACATGGATTAAGTCACCACAAGAGAGTATGGAAATTTGCTAAAGAGCTTCTTCCATTTGCAGCACCTGAATGCAGATCAGATCCTGGCTTTGTTCAAAAACTTCTCATCGCCTCCTTCATGCATGATATTGGCATGTCAGTTGAACCCGGTATTAAACATGGCCTGCACAGCCGCTCGATATGCGAAGAATTTCTTCAGATTAATAATTATGATCCATCTGATTACCATGATTTGCTTGATACTATTCACAACCACGATAATAAAGAATATTCAGGGTCTCTAAATGATAATGAACTTCTCAAAATACTCTCTATAGCTGATGACCTCGATGCTTTTGGTTATGCCGGTATCTATCGTTATGCGGAAATATATCTTATGCGTGGCACTGGCTTCATTGAGATGGGAGACCTGGTGCAAAAAAACGCTCGGAAAAGGTTCGAAAATTTCAGAAGGGCATTTTCTACGAACCCTGTTTTTTTTGAAAAACATAAAAAAAGATATCTGGTACTTGATCAATTTTATACGATTTATCATAAGAAAATAATCAGTTATCAAACAGGGAACAATTATCTCCGCGGACAGTGCGGATTAATTGAGCTTATTTCAATATCAATAATGAAAAAAATTCCTTTCAGTGATATTCTGGCTTCAGATCATAGGTTAAACGTTGATGAATTCGTGAAAAAGTTTTTAAAGTCCCTGGAAACGGAGTTTCAGGCATATAATCAATAACCTTCTTATTTATCATTCAGCGTGCTGTTATAAGAATAACAGTAAATCGGGGAAATCCTTTTAAAAACGCAATGACTATTGATTTAATAAAAGTCACGTTTTTATAGAACAAACCTCTATATTACTGTCTATATGATATTTACATAATTTTTCTAAAAAGTATAGACTTCGATATTTATTGTATTTATCATCTTTTGGTAATAAATGCGTATAATCCAATAGAGCTATTTACACATAAAAGTATATGTATAAATACTAATCTCAATGCAGCTTAAGTGCCAATATTGTATTAATGATCCGGGTTTACATTTGTTTTAAACTGAAACACTGGTAAAATGCTTGATGTTCTTATCACCCGGCACGAGGAAAAGACCTCACAAAAAGGAGTTTTTAATGTCAGCAACAGGGCAGATAAACCTATAAAAAGTATTTTAAAATCTGTGTCATGGCGGATAGTCGGGACAATTGATACAATGGTCATAAGCTACTTCATTACGGGTAAGCTTACAATTGCAATTTCTATCGGAAGTGTTGAGGTTGTTACCAAAACCATTCTTTACTATTTCCATGAAAGGTTATGGGCTCATATTCACAGAATTAAACTTAATATTTTCAACAAATCAAATGGGAAAAGACTTGAAGTTAAACGAGCTGAGCCTTTTGCTCAGGGGAAAATCAATCGAAAATTCGCTTAAAACCCTTGTTTCTCTCTTTCCGGAAGAAGTGGTTTTTACTACAAGCTTTGGAATAGAAGACCAGGTTATTACACATAAAATATTTACAGAAAATATTCCCGTTGAAGTTGTAACTCTTGACACAGGAAGAATATTCCCTGAGACTTACAAAGTTTTCTCAGAAACAGTGCTGAGGTATAACAGGAAGATCAGTGTTTTTTTCCCCGATTTTAAAGATGTTGAAAAAATGGTTACCGAAAAGGGACCTTTGAGCTTTTATGAATCAAAAGAAGACAGGCTTGAATGCTGCAGGCTCAGGAAAGTAGTACCACTTACCAGAGCGCTTAAGGGCAAAAAAGTGTGGATATCAGGAATAAGAGCAAGCCAGTCTGATGATCGCGG
>CAZGKI010000014.1:9967-11197 GCA_964526345.1 uncultured Rikenellaceae bacterium | reverse complement strand
GGCTCAAAGGCGCAGTGGCTTAAGGGTAAAAGGCCAGGCAAAGTGAATAAAGGCTAACAGACCTGCAAGACCTGTTAGACAATAGAAACAAGATAAAAGAAAGAATAATGGTATGTATATAAATGACGAACACCTGAGAGAGTTGGAAGACGAGGCAATCTTCATTATGAGAGAAGTGGCTGCTCAGTTTGAGAAGAAGGTCATTCTCTTTTCAGGAGGAAAAGATTCAATAGTACTGGTTCATCTTGCCCGCAAAGCCTTCTGGCCGGCAAAAATGCCATTCAGTCTAATGCATATAGACACCGGGCACAATTTTGATGAAACACTGATGTTCAGGGATAACCTTGCAATGAACCTGGGAGTTGAATTGATTGTGAGGCTGGTGCAGGACTCCATCAACCAGGGAAAAGTAACTGAGGAGATCGGAATAAATGCCAGTCGTAATAAAGCACAGTCGGTAACTCTGCTTGATGCCATTGAAGAACTAAAAATAGATGTTGCCGTTGGAGGTGGCCGTCGCGACGAAGAAAAAGCCAG
The DNA here is from genome assembly GCA_964526345.1 of uncultured Rikenellaceae bacterium. Taxonomy (GTDB): domain Bacteria; phylum Bacteroidota; class Bacteroidia; order Bacteroidales; family VadinHA17; genus LD21. The sequence goes on along the minus strand of CAZGKI010000014.1, from coordinate 10,660 downwards.
AGCCAAGGAGAGGTTTTTCTCGCATAGGAATGAATTCGGACAGTGGGATCCTAAGAATCAAAGACCTGAACTCTGGAATATTTTCAATGGTCATAAGAATTTTGGAGAACATTTCAGGGTCTTTCCAATAAGCAACTGGACTGAACTGGATGTATGGCAATATATCATGAACGAAAAAATCCGGCTTCCGGAACTATACTATACTCATAAACGCAAAATCTTTCAGCGTAACGGTGTTTATCTCGCATGGGCTCCGTTTATGCAGCTCAAGCCCACAGAGGAGGTCTTTGAGACGGATGTTAGATGCAGGACTATCGGAGACATCACCTGTACCGGAGTTACGCTATCGAAGGCCGAATCACTGGAGCAGATTATTTCTGAAATAGCTGCTACGAGGGTTACCGAGCGTGGAGGCAGGTATGATGATAAAAGGTCGGAAGCAGCAATGGAAGACAGGAAAAAGGAAGGATATTTTTAAAGTCTGAGTTTTTAGCCGGCTTAAGAGCATTTAGAAACTATGTAAAGAACATTCGCTATCAAGAGAGAATCATTGTCAAAGGAGATTCATTGTCAAAGGAGAATCATTATCAAAGGAGAATCATTATCAAGAGAGAATCATTGTCAAAGGAGAATCATTGTCAAAGGAGAATCATTATCAAGAGAGAATCATTGTCAAAGGAGAATCATTGTCAA
>CAZGKI010000014.1:0-9867 GCA_964526345.1 uncultured Rikenellaceae bacterium | reverse complement strand
GAGAATCATTGTCAAAGGAGAATCATTGTCAAAGGAGAATCATTCTCCGTTAATTATGGTTATCAATAACAATCCAATATAACTACAGGTCAAAAAATAGTATGAGTATTAACGGAAAAACACAATATAAAAATCTGCTTAGATTTACTACAGCAGGCAGCGTTGATGACGGTAAAAGCACTCTTATCGGCAGACTTCTTTTCGACAGCAAGTCAATCTTCGAAGATCAGATGGATCATATCGTTCAATCGAGCAAGCGTCTGGGGAAAGAGGACCTTGACCTCTCACTGCTGACAGATGGTCTCAGGGCAGAAAGAGAACAGGGAATTACCATTGATGTAGCCTATAGGTATTTTGCCACTCCGGCGCGTAAATTCATAATTGCCGATACTCCGGGACATATACAGTATACAAGAAATATGGTCACCGGAGCCAGTACTGCCGATATGGCTGTTATCCTTATTGATGCCCGCAAAGGCGTACTGGAACAGACTATACGACACTCTTATATAGCTACCCTGCTTGACATACGTCATATTGTGTTCTGCATCAATAAAATGGATCTTGTTGGCTACTCGGAAGATACATTTAAAGCTATAAGCATGGAACTTCGCAGGCTGAGCCAAAAACTTGGAATAGAAGACGCCTGTATGATCCCGATAAGTGCAAAAATGGGAGATAATGTGGTGGAACTATCGCAAAACATGAAATGGTACAATGGAAAGACATTTCTGAACCTGATTGAGACAATAGAAATAAAAAAAAACAAGAACTCATATGAAGCAAGATTCCCTGTTCAGACCGTGATCCGTCCTCTCTCATCCGAATTTCACGACTATCGTGGATATGCCGGAAGGATAGCAGGCGGAACTTTTAAAACAGGTGATGAAATAACCGTTCTGCCATCATTATTAAAATCAGTAATAACCGTAATAGGCAAAATGGATGAAGACCTGTCATCTGCAATTGCAGGTGATTCGGTCACCATTTCACTTAGAGATCAGATCGATATCAGCAGAGGTGATATGATTGTCAAATCCGGTGAACTGCCTCAGTCAGGTCAGGATATAACATTAATGACATGCTGGTTCAATGAGAGACAGCTTAAGACAGGAGGAAAATATCTGGTCCGGAACAATGCCAATGAAACAAGCAGTGTTATTAAGTCTGTCAATTTCAAAATGAATATAAACACCCTGGAAAAAGATACAGATGACCTGAATGTAAATATGAATGATATTGCCAGTATCAGTATCAGAACGGCCAATCCTCTTTATTATGACCCCTACAAAAAAAATAATATTACAGGAAGCCTGATACTGGTTGAGGAAGGCACAAATGAGACAGTGGCAGCAGGAATGATATTGTAATAAATGATCTTGCAGTACAGTATATTATATATTTTGATGAACATATCTTTAACACTGAAAATCAATATGTTAAAACCATGCACGTATATGTTAATTTTCCCATAATATTAATAAACTGCTGAATGCTCTAATAAAATAATTCTAATTTTGCACAACCATATGCCAGAATAATTGTTATATCTGTTAATGAAGCGATTACTTTCCATTCCATTAATACTGCTGCTTACTTTTTCAGGTATCAGTGTTACTCTGGCAAAACATTATTGTGGAGGGTATTTAGCTTCTACAAGACTCTCCCTTACAGGAGAACTTGCTACGTGTGGTATGGAAGGCGAAGGATTGATTCACCATTCTTCCGGGATTAATCTGAAAACACATTGCTGCGATGATGTCGTAACAAGTATTGGTATTTTTAATAATTATGTTCCCTCCTATTCCTTTGTTCCTGAATTATTTCAACACAAAATACAGGGTTTCAGTACTCCTGATTCACAAACTTTTTTCCCTTTTGAAATTTTACTATCAACATACACAAATGTTATCCCACCCGGGGCATTGAAATCCACAAAAGTGGACCTCTCCGACATTTGTGTTTTCCGTATCTGAAGAATTTCTCTTTAAAGCTATTTTTCAAACCGGCTATAAGCCATGTTTGTACTTTTCCTTATGCTTCAATTTTCTTGCAGTTTGGGATCAGAAAACTAAACTCTTTACACTAACTATTAATCCTTCAAAAACAAATCTTGAAACAATTGACAAGAAGTTGGCTGCTGCAGGACATGATAAACAATAAATTAAATAATTTGCTTTACATATTCTGAACGATAAATCATATAAATTTAATATGCTCAATAAGATCATTCATTTCTTTTTAGAAAATAAGCTGGTTACTTTCCTGATTCTGATCATTCTCATAAGTTGGGGAATAGTCAATTCACCGTTTGGATGGAAGACAGGGATACTGCCCTCAGATCCGGTACCAGTAGATGCTATTCCTGATATTGGAGAAAACCAGCAGATCGTATATACCGAATGGCCTGGAAGATCGCCACAGGATATTGAAGACCAGATATCGTATCCCCTGACAACTTCACTGCTTGGAATTCCAGGAGTAAAAACCATTCGCAGCAATTCTATTTTTGGATTATCCAGCATCTATATCATTTTCGATGAAAATGTTGAATTTTACTGGAGTCGTACACGTATTCTGGAGAAGCTGAATTCTCTGCCTTCAGGGACGCTGCCTGCCGATGTTACCCCATCACTGGGACCTGATGCAACGGCACTGGGCCAGGTTTACTGGTACACGCTGGAGGGGCGTGATCCTAAAACCGGTAAACCAACCGGAGGATGGGACCCACAGGAACTTCGTACTATTCAGGATTTTTATGTTCGTTATTCTCTAACTTCCGCTAAAGGAGTAGCAGAAGTTGCTTCTATAGGTGGTTTTGTAAAGGAATACCAGGTCGACATTGATCCGAACGCGATGAAGGCCTATGGTGTCAATGTTATGGAGATTATGACCGCCGTAAAAAACAGCAACCTCGATATCGGGGCACGGACTATTGAATTTAACCGTGCCGAATATCTGGTCAGGGTGCTTGGATATATTAAAAGTCTGGACGACCTGGAACAAAGCGTAGTGGCTGTTCATGGTAATGTACCAGTGCGCTTAAAAGATGTGGCAAAAATCAGCTTCGGGCCGGCTACACGCCGCGGAGGGCTCGATAAAGGTGGCGCTGAAGCCGTTGGAGGTGTGGTTGTAGCCCGCTACGGGGCAAATCCGATGAAGGCTATCGACAATGTAAAGACTAAAATTGCTGAAATAGCACCCGGGTTGCCATCAAAAACACTTGCTGATGGTACCATATCAAAAGTTACCGTTGTACCTTTCTACGATCGCACAGGTTTGATAAAAGAGACTTTGGGGACGCTGGAAGAAGCCTTGTCACTGGAGATACTTATCAGCATACTGGTGGTCATTGTGCTTGTTCTTAATTTACGCGCCTCTTTTTTGATCTCAAGTCTGCTTCCAATTGGGGTATTGATGACTTTTATTGCAATGCGCCGTTTTGGAGTAGATGCTAATATTGTTGCATTATCAGGTATTGCCATTGCTATCGGTGTTATGGTCGATGTAGGGATAGTATTTACTGAGAATATAATAAGACATCTCGACATGAAGGAGAATATAGGAGTGCATGGGAAAAGATTATTGACCGTGATCTACGATAGTACCGTTGAGGTTGCCAGTGCTGTAATTACGGCCCTGGCCACTACCATTGTCAGTTTTCTTCCTGTTTTTTCCATGCAGGCAGCTGAAGGTAAATTATTCCGTCCATTGGCTTTCACCAAAACATTTGCAATGATTTCGGCATTGTTTATAGGTATAGTTTTTATTCCCTCCCTGGCCAACCTTATTTTTTCAATAAGATTTGATAAAAAGAAGATTAAAATTGTATTCAACACAATTTTAGCTGTTGCAGGAGTTATTCTGTTCATTTTAAGCGGAAACCTGATTGCTCTGGTTCTGGTTGCCGTAGGTATAAATAATGTCCTGGAAGGACGTTGGACACCCGAAAAAAGGAAATATGTAAATTATATAAATATAGCATTAACACTTGCAGTAGTTCTCTATTTTCTGACCAGGGTATGGATGCCATTGGGCGCCCAAAACAGTTTCCTTACTAATTTCTTGTTTTTAGTTATCCTGGTAGGTATAATACTTGGTGTTTTAATGACCATAGTACATTATTATCCTTACATCTTAAGATGGTGTCTTTCTCACAAATGGCAATTCCTGTCCATTCCGATCGCAGTGGTATTTTTTGGTATTATGACCTGGCTGGGCGTTAATAAGATGTTTGGGTTCATGCCAGATGCGATAAAAAACACAAGGTTCTGGAAATCTGCTGATGCCCTTTTCCCCGGCGTTGGAAAGGAATTTATGCCTGCTCTGGACGAGGGTTCATTTTTGCTGATGCCTACAACGATGCCCCACTCAGGTATTGCAGAGAACCTTGGGGTTATTGAGCTGCTGGATAAAAGACTGAATTCCATTCCGGAAGTGGAAAGTGCTGTGGGCAAATGGGGACGTGTAAATTCCGCCCTCGATCCGGCGCCAACCTCTATGTACGAAAACGTAATAAATTATAAATCAGAATATATTCTAAACGAAGCAGGACACCGCATGCGTTTTAAAGTTGATAAAAATAATGCCTTTATTCTGAAGGACAGCACTGTCTACAATTCCAAAACCGATGGATTCAGGCTAATCGACAAATCTGACATGATCAGTGATAAGAACGGAGAATATTTCCGCCAGTGGCGCAAGAACATTAATTCTCCTGACGATATCTGGAAAGAAATTATCAAACTGGCTACCATTCCTGGCTTAACATCGGCTCCAAAACTGCAGCCTATCCAGACCCGTCTTGTTATGCTTCAAACAGGTATGAGGGCACCTATGGGCATAAAAATCTTTGGTCCAAACCTTGAAACAATTGAAAAAGTTGGTTACCAAATTGAAAGTGACTTAAAACAAGTTGAAGGGATTGAACCGATGGCGGTATTCGCTGACAGGGTTGTTGGCAAACCTTACCTGGAAATGGAAATTAACCGGAAGGCCATTGCCCGTTACGGTTTAACAGTTCAAAACCTGCAAGTAGTTTTGAGCAGTGCAATTGGAGGAATGCAATTGACATCCACAGTGGAAGGACGTGAACGATTTCCTGTACGTCTGCGGTATGCAAGGGAATTGAGGGATAATCCTGAGGATTTAAAAAAAATTCTTATCCCAACACCTGCAGGGGTACAAATACCTCTCGGGGAATTGGTAAACATACAATATACCCGCGGGCCACAAATGATTAAAAGTGAAAACACCTTTCTGGTAGGCTATGTCATTTTTGATAAAAAACCTCAATATGCGGAAGTGGATGTGGTCGAAAATGCTCAAAAATACCTTAACAGCAAAATTGAATCCGGCGAATTCGTATTACCTGCCGGTGTGAGTTATATTTTTACAGGAAACTATGAAAATCAGATCAGGGCAACCAAGCGTCTGCTGGTCGTGGTCCCCATCTCACTTATTCTGATCTTCCTGATTCTTTACTTTCAGTTTGGATCTGTACCTGTTTCACTGATGACCTTCTCTGGTATTTTTGTCGCCTTCTCAGGTGGTTTTATAATGATCTGGTTATATGGTCAGTCATGGTTCCTTAACTTCAATGTTGCCGGGGTGAATATTCACCATTTATTTCAGATGGGCACTATTAACCTGAGTGTAGCAGTATGGGTGGGATTTATTGCCCTGTTTGGAATTGCCACAGATGACGGGGTTATAATGGGGACTTACATCCACCAGGTTTTTGCAGAACGAAAACCATCAACAATACAAGAAATACGTGATGCAGTGGCTGTTGCAGGATTAAAAAGGGTCCGTCCGGCTATGATGACCGCATCATGTGCTATTATTGCACTGTTGCCTATTCTTTCCTCTACAGGAAAGGGATCAGATATTATGGTGCCTATGGCAATTCCTTCTTTTGGAGGGATGATCATTCAGGTGATGACAATGTTTGTTGTTCCGGTACTTTATAGTATGTGGAAGGAAGGAATTTTGAAAAGAGAATTTAAAAAACTAAAAGTCCGGAACAATGAAGAGGTATAATATTATAATAGGAATCTTGTTCTTGCTAATTTCTTCAGTGGTTTCAGCACAGGATGACCTTGTCAGTTATTTGCAAACAGCTGCACAAAATAATCCGGGTTTAAAAGCCCGGTTCAATGAGTATTTGGCTTCGCTGGAACTAGCACCACAGGTAAAAGCACTTCCTGATCCGCAACTGGCTTTTGGTTATTTTATCCAGCCTGTTGAAACCCGCGTTGGTCCTCAACAATTTAAGATATCGGTCTCTCAGATGTTTCCATGGTTTGGTACTCTAAAAGCAAAAGAAAACTCGGCAATAATGATGGCAAAAGCTAAATATGAGGCTTTTGAGGAAGCAAAATCTATGCTGTTTAATGATGTCAGAAGTACTTATTACAATCTCTATTTTACAGATAAGGCTATTTCTGTGACTGATGAAAATCTGACCTTGCTGAACTCATTTCAAAAACTGGCGCTCATTAAAGTTGAGGCTGGAATGGTTTCGGTTGTTGATGAGTATCGGATTGAAATGGAGATAGGTGACATGGTGAATCAACTTGCTTTGTTGAAAGACAAATATGATGCATTGCAAATCATGTTCAATAACCTTCTTAACACTGATATTGCATCACCCGTAAAAATTCCGCAACAATTATGGGAAAGTGAGCCAGAACTTCCAAAAGAAGCTATTAAGGATAGTATTTTGGCACAAAACCACCAGTTATTAAGTCTCGATCTGCAGACCGAGGCACTGCATTATAAGCAGGAAATAGCCCGTCTGGCAGGTAACCCTGATTTCAAGATCGGGGCAGACTATACCATCGTAGGAAAAGGTAATAACAATATGGCGGGTACCGATGCTATAATGCTGCCAACTGTTGGAATTACTATTCCTCTGTATCGCAACAAATATAAATCTATGTTGAACGAAGCTGTATACATGGAGACAGCGAAGAAAGAAGAAAAAATAAATAAGCAGAATATACTTGAGACTGTTTTTGAGCAGACCTGGAAAGATTTTTCTGATGCTAAACGACGGGTAATACTGAATGAAAAGCAGGCTGATCTGGCAAGGAAATCACTGAAACTTTTGGAAACTGAATATATAACCAGCAGTAAAAACTTCGAGGAAATCCTTAGGATGGAGCGTAAACTATTGTTATATCAGCTCGAGATGGAGAAAGCCCGTGCCGACAAACAGGCAGCCATCTCCTTTATCAGTTATCTGATGGGTAGATAAAGGATTGCCGGTATAAATGATTAAAGCATATAAGATTTATAATATCATGAAAAAGATTTTAAAAAATATCAAAGAAAATTACAAACTGGTCCTGGCAATGTTAGTAATAGGTTTGTTTTTCGGCTGGCTGTTTTTTCATTCCTCCGGAGATAAAACTACTGCAAACGACAACACCGAAACAACAGCAGAACATGATCATTCAGGTGAAAAAACAACCATCTGGACCTGTTCCATGCACCCGCAGATAAGGTCAGACAAACCGGGAAAATGTCCAATATGTGGGATGGATCTCATTCCTTTAAATACGCTGACACCTGCCGAAGAGCAGATAGATCCTAATGCACTCGTCATGACGGAATCTGCCGCCAAACTGGCTGAAATACAAACAACCATCGTAAAAAGAGGATCCCCTGAGAAATCCCTTTATCTTCAAGGTAAAGTACAACCTGATGAACGGAATATTAACGAACTGACTGCCCGTTTTGGCGGACGGATTGAGAAGTTGTTTATCAATTTCACAGGACAACATGTTCGACAAGGAGAAAAAATGGGCACCATTTATTCCCCGGAACTGGTTACTGCTCAACGTGAACTTCTGGAGGCAGTGGGCTATAAAGAATCACGTCCGGCATTGTATACAGCAGCAAAGGGTAAATTAAAACTTTGGGACATCAGCGATGAACAAATTTCAGCTATTGAAAAACTTGGCGAGCCACAATTATACTTCGATGTCAACTCACCTGTTACCGGTACCGTTACAATGCGGCATGTAGCCCTTGGTGATTATGTAAAAGAAGGTTTTGCATTATTCCAGGTTGTCGATTTAACCCATATATGGGTATTATTCGATGCTTACGAAAGTGATCTCCCATGGATAAGAAAAGGTGATAAAGCAGTTTTTACTATCCAATCATTACCCGGCAACACTTATACCGGTAAAGTTGCTTTTATCGATCCTTTTATAAACGCTTCCACACGTGTGGCAAAAGTCAGGGTAGAACTGAACAATCCCAAACTGGAAATTAAACCTGAAATGTTTGTAAATGGTACGATTCAATCAAAAATAGCTGAGGGAAGCCATGATTTGCTAATCCCAAAATCGTCAATTTTATGGACAGGCAAACGCTCTGTGGTTTATGTGAAAGTGCCAAATCGCGAAAACCCGACTTTTCTTTACCGTCAGGTTACTCTGGGCCCTGAAGCAGGAAACTTCTATGTTGTTGTTGATGGTTTATCTGAAGGTGAGGAAATCGCCACAAACGGAACTTTCAAAATTGATGCAGCCGCTCAGCTTCAGGGACTACCGAGCATGATGAACCCGGAAGGAGGTATAACTAATACCATGCCGGGAATGGATATGTCAGAAGGTGAATCAAAATCACTAGCCGGTGGGAAGAATGTCCAATCCGGGAAAAAAACAACTGAAATGCCATCTAAAAGCAGCATAAGCATGGATTTTATCATGCAGCTTGACAAGGTTTATGACAAGTATATATTATTAAAAAATGCTTTTGTTCAAAGCGATGAAAAGGAGGTAACACAGGCAGCACAGGTCTTCCTGCAGGCTCTTGCAAAAACAGATATTAAACTACTGACGGGTGAGGCTATGGCACAATGGATGAAACTGTTGCCCAATCTTAACAATCAAATTAAGGATATTTTATCATCAAATGACTTAGAAGGACAACGGAAAACATTTTCCGTTTTCAATGATGATTTTTACAAGGTAATAAAAACCTTCGGTCTCATGGGAAAAACAGTGTATTACCAGTTTTGCCCCATGATGAATAACAACAAAGGAGCTTACTGGCTAAGCGAAACTAAAGATATCCGTAATCCATACTATGGTGACGCAATGCTCACATGTGGTGAAACCAGGGAAACACTTAATTATTAGAGTTTAAAGAGATTAAAAATGGATGCAAAAAACAAAATATTATGAAACTAATAAAAGCATATATCAGGCACAGGATGGTTGAAAAAGTATATCAGTCATTAAGAAATTCAGGTTTTTGCTGTATGACTTTTGTTGAATGCGAAGGAACCGGAATGTATTCCGACCATGAAAAAGAACATATCAGCACTAAATATCCCTTCGCTGAGGCTTACAAGGTAATCAAGGTTGAAATACTGGTATCCGGGGAGCACGTAGAGAAGGTTGTATCAATTATCAGGCAGACTGGACGAACCGGTTATAATGGGGACGGAATGATACTGGTATCTCCTGTCGATAATGTATACAAAGTAAGAACTGATGAAGAGGGTGTGATGGCAATTTAATTTTAAGAAGTGTTAATAATAAAATATTTGAATTATGAAATCAATCAGAAGCTTTTTCGGAAGATCAGATTCTTCCAATAAATCAATTGCTACGGATCATTCCGGGCATGAACATCAACCTGGTAATTGTCACGTATGTAATATGCATCTGGTACCTTTGGTGGATAATAGTAGAAATATATTCACAATCCGAACAGTATCTGTTATCGATTGTTATATGTATGTGAAACAAAAGAGGGGATACTTGATATTATAAAATAATTTATCTCCCAATGTAATTTTTGAAAATGTTTATAACTTAAAAAGAATGGAGGTTTATCATGATG
>CAZGKI010000013.1:91393-94655 GCA_964526345.1 uncultured Rikenellaceae bacterium | reverse complement strand
GGATTGAAACGGCTGCGCTGCGATATCCCCGGGACACTGCTGTAAAAGGCATTCTGCGATGTGATTCCGTCTATAATAACAGTGCTTTCACTTGCATCTCCACCACGGACAAGCAAACCAGTCTGGTCTCCGCCATTTCGCTGTACTCCGGGCAAGGTCTGGATTGCATTGACGATATCAGCACCGCCGCCAGCAGTGGTGACAATATCAAGCGGCTTTAATATGGTAACTTTACGTTCATTATTAGCTTCAATTGTTCCTGCGGAAATTACAATCTCATCAAGCATATTTGCTGCTTCCCTTAACTTAAAAGTGAGGGAATATTCTTTATCTGTTATGGTAAGCGGATAGGAGATTTGTTCATACCCGACAAATGAGACATTAATTACCTGATTGCCCTGAAGCTTTGTTATTATTTTAAACCGTCCCAGAGAATCGCTTACAGACCCGTCAGTAGAGTTCCTGATAAACACATTGACATACTCTATGGGAATTTCTTTTGCGTCTTTGACAATTCCTTTAATAATACTTTGGCCTGTGCAGGTAAATTGCCCAATTAGAAGAAAACAAATCAATAGTTGTATGAACAAGGATTTTTTATGGTTCATTTTGTATTATTAAAGTATTAATAAGTGCAGTATAACAAAATAATACTTAGACATAAAGCGCTGATATATATAGCGATGAAATCGGTTAATGAATGAATTGATAATGAAATCCCTCATCATGTTACTCAGGCCTCAGATAGTCTTTAATATCGTTGACATATTCCGTAAACTTTTGCCGGCCAAGTTTTGTAATGTTGCAGAGGGTTTGAGGATAGTTATTCCTGAACTTCTTTATTACCTCTATGTATCCAGCCTCCTTTAATTTGGTAATCTGGATGCTGAGATTTCCGGCAGTTGCCCCGGTTTGTTCCTGGATGTAAGTGAAGTCAGCAACTTCAGTACTTACAAGCAGGGAGATCACTGCAAGCCTTAATTGCGAGTGCAGCATCGGGTCAAGATCTTTAAACCGTTTCATGATCAACTTTCCTTTTTAAAAGATATCCGGGGATCAGATAACCTGTAAGCATTGCTACAGGCACAGCTAATGGTGCAACAGATGGCCAGGCGAATTGTGCAACAAGAGCAAAGACCCAGAAGGTAATGCCGCCAATTATCAATGGTTTGAATTTAATTATAAAACCTGAAATGAATGTAGGAAGTGCAGCAAGAGTAAGGATAAAAGGAGCTACAGAATCCATATTACTGGCCAGGAGAATAAACAGAACTATTGCCGCAAACGTAAATCCTACCCACGTCCAGGCATAAAGTATCCCGGCATAAGTATGTACCTTTTCTTTGCGTCCTTTCATGAAACCATAAATAAATGAAACAAAAACACCTGGTATTGTAAGGAGCCAGACATTCCAGGGATTGGCAATGCTGGTGAATTTAAAAAGCAGGTATTCTGCAAGGCTGCAGAAAAATATCAGCCATCCCCAAAAGAGGAGATGGAAACTACCCTGACGGATATTCACTTTGGTTTTATTAATCATATCAGTGATGATCTTAAGGCTCTCTTCGCCTGTCATCTGTTTTTCTTCGTTTTCCATAATAATGTTTAATTTTATAAGTAAGTTTTTTACAGCATAAATATATTGCAAATATAAAGTAGTTTATAATATAAACCTAATATTTTAGCAAGTATTTTTCATTTCCAGGGATTTATTTTTATATATAGCTGTTATTCAAAATATTATATAATACAAAATATGGGACATATACAGATTGAAGGGATGGAATTTTATTCCTTTCACGGACATTACAGGGAGGAACAGATAGTTGGCAACAAGTTTCTGGTCGACCTGACCATTGAGACCGATATGGAGATTCCGATTCAGAGTGATAACTTAAAAGATGCGGTAAACTATCAGAAAGTTTATGAAATTGTGAAGCAGCAGATGGGAATGAAGTCACATTTACTTGAGCATATAGCCGGTCGCATCCTTGATGCCCTTGATGCCGAACTCCCGGGGATTAAGAATGTTACAGTAAAGGTATCCAAGATGAATCCGACAATGGGTGGTAAGGTTGCATCTGTGAGCGTTGTATTAAGCAGATGATGAATCAGGTTCAATACCTTAGATTTTATAAGAATTTTATCCTTTAAATTATTATGTTAGTCAAAAATAATTTCAAGGCAATTTCGAAGAGTGATGTTTGAAATATAATTTATATATATAAGATAATCAGTGACATATGTCGGCCAAAAATATTTTTCTTGCCTGATTATTCCCTTTTAGCTTATAAAAACTCCCTATTATTTGACGAAATGACTTTTTTTTGGTGTTAATTGTCCGTTCATGTAATTATTCGTCAAAATTTCAAAGACAAAGGTTATTCAATCTGACTTCATTTCCCCACTAATTGGGCTTCAGGTGCTTGACTGGAATGTAATTAAGCTTTAGTTTTACATGGAGCTTATAGCCCTTAAATTATGGAAGATATTTCAGTTTTACAAAAGTCCGACATCATAACTGACAAAAAAGTCGGAGGAAGTTTTAACAGGCCCGACCCAACTCCTGTAAGTAATATATTCAATCCGGTTATAGAAAATCTGATTACCGAAGGCGGTGAAAATTTTTTCAATTATCTTGACTGGCATGGCCTTGCAAATGAACCCAATATGCTTGTACTATCTTCAAAGCTTCATTATTACTACAGCTATGAAGATTTTAAAGGGGTTACAACTTTAATAAATTTAAAAAGGTTAAATCTGATAAAACCTTTAGATGGTTTTTTAAAGAATATTTACAATATTTTACCGCCGAAAACCAATTTTATCGGATGCTTTTCTGACCGGAAAACTCAAAGTGGAATTGGCATAGCTTCAAGATTGTATAGAAAATTCATTAATTTTCTGGATTCAAGGACTGACATTGATCTGGATAAAAAGGATATATTAAGACTTTTTAAATCACATGGCTTCAAAATTATTGATATGACAGAGATTAATGGCCTTACATATTTCAGAACCCTGAATAATTAAAAGTCAGCATAATAAGCAATTATCGGATTCTGTATTTTTAATAAATTAATGAATTGGCTGCCCTTTATAATTTTTAATTGAGATAGAATAGGGGAGTTATAACAAATATCTCGGGAACATAGTGTTCAATAATAAATATCTATCAAATTTTATTATTTTTGCGTACCATACTTTTGGTCGGTTTACCGAGTGGCCAGGTAGCGGTCTGCAAAACCGTTTACGGCGGTTC
>CAZGKI010000013.1:47701-91293 GCA_964526345.1 uncultured Rikenellaceae bacterium | reverse complement strand
GTAAAAGGCAAAATGTTCTTTAAATATAATCTAAATGGTCGGTTTACCGAGTGGCTAGGTAGCGGTCTGCAAAACCGTTTACGGCGGTTCGAACCGACTGAACGAAGTGAAGGAGCTCGCGAGGCACACGAAGTGTGACGAGCAATCCGCCACCGTAAAATGCTGTAAAAGGCAAAATGTTCTTTAAATATAATCTAAATGGTCGGTTTACCGAGTGGCTAGGTAGCGGTCTGCAAAACCGTTTACGGCGGTTCGAATCCGCCACCGACCTCATAATGAACAAATAAACCGCAGGAAATCAGCGGTTTTTGTTTTTTTTAGGCTCATTGGGGGGCAAAGTTAAGCCAAGTATCTGAGAAAAGTAGTTGACGACCTGACGGGACAACGATAGTAATTTATAAATCCCTTTATATGATGCATTTAGTGGGATTCAGTATTTTTAGGGTAAAGGAAACATTCTATTCAGAAAATGGATCAATAATTCTTCAGGTTGGCAACAGCCTTTTTTGCAGCCTGAAGATGGAGGTATAATTCGTGATTATAAACAGTTGTTTTCATTCTAATATCCCAGCTTTTTTGCATAAACTCTAAAGCTTCCTCGTATCTACCTAGTTTATATAATGCCCAACCTTTTCGATGCAAAGCCGTGTGATTTTCAGGTGATAATGCTAAGGCTCTTTCGGCGAATTCCAAAGCTTCATTTACTGTTCGATCATCTTCAAGCAGGCGCCAGGAACAATCAGTGAGTGTACGCATACTTATAGATTGTAATGAGAGAAGTTTATGACAGCATTCCCTGGCTTTATCTGGCATGTGTCCCCATGAATAAATGTTAATCAGACCTTTTAGAATATTTTCTTCAGATTCTGAATTCATCTTCTGATTAGACAACCTTTCTTTAACAAATTTATTCCCACTAATAGTATCTCCTGTAACAAATGATAGAATTGCCCACGAGCCATAAGAACTACTATTTGGATAATCCTTTTGCCGTTTAAGTAAAAGCTTTTTCCCCTCTTCATATTGACCAGTTCTATAATATGATCGAAATAACATATCATAATATAAAGAAAATGGCTTTATACCCCATTTTTCATAAACCTCAATGCCTTTTATAAATACTGGGATGGCTTTATCACATTCACCCATATCCCGATAATTATCGGCTAACATAAAATAAGTAATTGGCTGTTGATCATCAATGTTCAGGATTTGCTGTAAATATTTATTTTCTTCATCTTGTGTTTCAAGTAACGCAGCATGTTGTGCTTTTATTAATAATTGTTGCATTAGAGGCACCTTATCCCTTCTTTCATATATTTTCAGACACCACTTTTTTGCCGAGTCAAAAGCAGAAATATTTCCATCATATCTTCCTGATCGTATATAAAAATATATAGCCGTCGTATATGGTAAAACAAAGTTTGAGTCAATAGCTATTGCCTTTTTAAACCAATCTACTGTAGTCTTAAAATCTGGGGCATTCATCCCATAGATATAATAAATGTAGGCTTCAGGAGAGTTTGTTGTAACTTGATAGTAAATGTCGGCGGTTTGTTCTTTTGGCCTATCCTTTTTTAATTTAAATAATACAAGAAAATCCTTTACGAATCCTGAAAGTGTATCAATTTTAGGAAGAAGATTCCCTTCGCTGAAAAGTCCTTCTATCTGGAAAGATTTTATTATCTCTCCCGTTTTTGTATCTGTTAACTGTGCGGACAAACGTATTACATTGCCTGACTTTATTATATTTCCATAAACAAAGACATCTGCTTCGAGTTTCTGTGAGACTTTGCCAGCAAATGAAGGTGTGATCGAAGCATAATTTATGCGTCCTTCGCTATTAAGGAGGTTGTTTATTGATTCCGTTTGTCTTACCTGGAGATATTCCTGGAAGTTTGAAAGGTACGAAGTTAAACTATTCTGAATTATTTCCTGATAGACATTCCAGGTTAACGTATCATTGGTCAGGTTCTGAAACGGCATCACCGCAACAACAATCCTCTCACCTGAGGATCTTAATTTATCAAGTGTATTCCGCTTGAATATTTTTGGGTAAGCAAGAATTGCAGTTGTTATTAAAAGTGCAATAACAGCTACTGAAGATATTAATTTGAATTTACCAGATTTAACATATTTCTCCAATACATAATTACCCTTGTTTTCCCCAGCTTCTTTTATTGATTCTTTTGTCTGATCCTTTTCCTTCACCGCTTGTTCAGGTTCTACTTTAATTCCCTGAAATATCTCCTTAATTGCCAGGGCGACTTTATTTATCTGATCTTGATAATAGGTTTTATTGAGATTATCACCCGGATGGTCCTCTCTGGGTTTTAAAGGTCTGTTTACACCGGAGGCTGTCTTGAAGACAAAATCCAGAGTTCTCATTACACCACCAGTTATTGTTTCAAAACAATTTACGTCTTCAGTGTCCAGGTCGTGAATACGAATCGGCAGAATCCTATTTGCCACATTGCCATTTGGCAGTTTCACTTTCAACCCGAATTTATCCTGAGAGACCTGTTTTACGAATGCCACGAACTCATGATTCCAGGCGAAAGATTTGGGATCGCAATAGGTACGGGAAATGATTGGAATAAAGATGAGGCACTTTAGTTTCTCTTTAAGTGAGGCATCAACATCGTGAGTATCCAGAAGCCCATCGTGAGGATTGATATCAAAATAAACACTGATCTCCTCCTTGAATGTTGATTCGAGCTCGTCTTTCAGAGCTTCCACAAACTTACTCACCCACCCGTCGCCTTTGTTGTCCTTCTGGCGGTAGCTTATAAAAATGTCATAGTTATATCCTGGAATTATACTTGCCATGTTAAACTTTCATTGTGTTAAAGTTATGAAAGACAATAATACAAGTCAACTTTATTTCGAATCATACTACCTGTTTAATCCAAAGTCAATTTATTGAGGAATCACCCTCCCTGCAATCAATATACGGGCAATCTTATTATATCACATCCAAGACTTTTAATATTGATGATATCATCTTTTGTGAATTTAGTAAACTGTATCTCACCTTCAGATCCGGCCTGGAACCAGTTTGTGAGATTCACTCCGCGACTGAAAGGAACCTGCGAAAATGCAGGCATAACCAGCACAAAAAGAAAAGGAACCAATACCAATATTTTATTTCTAAAGATTTTAGTCATTTATAAATCTTTTGACAAGACTTATTTATCTAAAAAAGTTAACACATTTATATTTTTAGTCCGGATTACTCCTGATGCTTTTCCAAAATTGAAAAATAATACAAATACCGGTGTAAATGGTTCTAAAGCCTTATATGAAGAAATACTAAGGCATGTAGTAATTAAGTAATTGGCAGGGATTCTTAAACTAATTGGAATTTGTATTAATTTCAGAAAAATGTTAAATTAGGGCAATTGTTATATTTCTATTTCTTAATGATTTGTTACGGAGAAACCCGAAAATCCATGAAAGAGTAGGGAGCGGACGCTGAAAAGCTTGAGAGTAAGCGATTAACTTAAAACCTGGACTATGAAGAGGAAACTATTAGCCTTATTAATACTGGCTACGGCTTTTTACATGACCTCATGCATTGGACCACAAATGGTTGGCAGAAACACCATAAATACTGTTTACTGGAGTGATCTGGCTCTTGAAAGACCTGATTATGTGGTGTTAAACAGGGTTACTGCAACGGCTACTATCACGTATGATGTCACCATGAAGAGAAAACCAAAAATAATCGGGGAAAACAATGAATTTCTTGTTATTGTTAAACCATTTGGCCCCGTGATCGATTTTGGTGTGGTAAAATTCGGTTATCTTACCGGAGATATAGGAAAAACAACTGTTACAACGAAAGGATTATTTGGAAGAAAAGGAACTGGTCTTGCCGCTTATATTCCATCAGATCCTGAGGTTGTTGCCCGTCAGCTCGCTGTATACAGGATTATTACGGAAGCTAAAGCTATCGGAGCCGATGCACTGATTGAACCTATAATCTCATCGGATGTTGCTTCTGTAGGCAAAAGAACCAACGTCATTAAAACAACTGTATCAGCAAAGGCAGTAGTAATTAAGACTGATGCTGAAAAATAGTATTTAAGGTCTTCACCATGGATTGACAATGATGAGGACCTTTTTTCTTAGTTTATGTTGACCGTGGCACGCACAAAAATTACCGGGTTATTTGTTTTTTTTCTATATTTCTTCCTGTTTCACTCTCTTTCGGGGCAGGTCAGAAACGGTGTCATCAACCTTTCCCTGACGGGAGATACTGAAGCCGGCAAATTCAGAAATTATAATGCCACTATTCAGATTTCCGTAAGGCTCAATATTCACCCTGAAAATATTATGAACCGGTATGATGCAAATCCAGTATTTTCTCCCATACTTACTCCGAATCCTGCTCTTGAATCTTTCGTCAGCAATAGTCTTGGAGATTGGGTTAGCAGGTTAGGGTTTGCAATTAACAATTCAGGATTGGTACTTTATGTTACGATTCTGCAATTTGAGATCAATTATTTATCCGGAAATGGCTGGACAGGGACATCGAAACTTACTTTTAAGTTGCTGGGGAGCAACCAGGAAGAGTTATTCAACCAGACTACGACCGGGTATTCCAAAAAGTTAGGTAGTGCTGACGATTTTAATATAGCTGCCGAGGTCATCAATAAAGCTTATTATGAATCACTTAACCTTGTTGAGTGGGTAAATATTGCTCGTGTTGCCTCCAATGGGATGATCAGGGTAAATACAGCTCAAAATCAGAACCAGAAGCCGGGCCAGACATATCAGAATCCGGTGACTGAGAACAGGACCACAAATCAGCCTTCAGAAAGTAAACCGGCAATCATGCTTTCAGATATTGATACTGACATACCTGTTACATATCAGAGGAATGAAAACACTTTTGCAGTGATCATAGGAAATGAGGACTATGCCAATGAGATCAAGGTGAAATATGCTATAAATGATGCAAAAACATTCTATGAATATTCGATGAGGACCCTTGGTATTCCCAAGGATAATATCCGATATTCTGAAGATGCTACATTTGGGAAAATGCTTGGTGAGATTGACTGGCTGAAGAATGTTGCAAAAGCATACCAGGGGAAAGCGAAACTGTTATTTTATTATGCTGGTCATGGTATGCCCGATGAAAGCAGCAAAAACGCATATCTTCTTCCGGTAGACGGAGATGCCTCGACAACACGCACAGCTATAAAAGTCGAAGAACTTTATGCAGCTTTGTCTGAATATCCGGTTCAGCAAGCCACAGTATTCCTCGATGCTTGTTTCAGCGGGACAGCCAGAGACGGTATGCTTACCTCAGGCCGTGGCGTCAGGATCATGCCAAAAGCTGACGCTCCTAAAGGCAACCTGGTAATATTTACCGCAGTGACCGGCGATGAAACTGCCCATCCGTATGATGAAAAACAACATGGACTCTTTTCATATTACTTAATGAAAAAGCTCCAGGAAACCAGAGGGGATATCAATTTCCAGGAGCTTTCAGACTTTATTACAACGAAAGTAAATCAACAATCGGTGGTTTCAGGAAAGGAACAGAATCCAACTGTCAATATAAGTCCATCTGTTCAGAATACCTGGGGCAGCTGGAAATTAAAATAACAGCCTTTTTCTTTTAGTTCAGTTGTTGATTACCTGAAATCTGACCGGTACAAAAAACCATACAGGAACTGGTTTCCCGTTTTGTTTTCCGGGTTTCCATAACGGCAATGTGGAAACGACCCTTACAGCCTCTTCATCGAGCAATGGATGCACTCCACGAAGTACCTCTATTCTTTTTACAGATCCGTCAGCTGAAACAGCAAACCTTAAAATTACTTTTCCCTGGATATTATTCTCGAGTGCTTCTGCAGGATACTTTGTGTTTTCAGCAATGTACTCGAGCAAAGCTGATTCTCCGCCAGGAAACATTGGAGGCTCTTCTACCGCGAAAAATGGTTCCTTTTCTGGTTCAGGAGCGACTATTTTATAGACAACGGAATCAATTTTTTCAGTAATAGTTCCGTTTTGGACAGAATCTGCTGCAATATCATTAATCATCATCATATTTCCAACGTCAACGGAATCTTCAACTATGTCAGGTGCAACATATTTGTTTTGCACAGGGGCTGCTACAGGTTTTTTGATTTCAGGGGGGACGATTTTATTGGGATCGATCTTATTTACCGGAGTAATGACGATAATAATTCCTTTATCAGGTTCTGCATTGACTTCTTTTGGTGTAAATGCAGAGATTAAAATCAGGCTGAACGCGCAGATTGCTGTAGCTCCGAGGATAGATAAACTTGTGGCTGATTTATAATTTTTACGGAGATTGTAAGCTCCGTATTCCTTGTTACGGTTCTCGAAGATGATCTCATCAAACTCCGGTACCTTTTTTTCATTCCTCTTCATTGTAATAGTTTTAAGTTGATTAATAATCACAGGACAACCGCTATCAACTATGCAAATTCAGAGGTGTTATTCATTAATGCAAAGAACAAAAAGAGTGCCAATATTTTATGAAGGGGAGATCGGAACGAAGTGAAGATTCCGCAAAGCGGAAAAGCGAGAGTGCGCGAATGGAAGCTAATAAAGAAAAGAGATAAGAAACTTTTAAAACCATTATCCGTTTTAAAGTTTTCTTACCTGTATGTTCTCGTCATTGATGTGGGGACGACAATCACAAAGTCTGCAGTACCCTTGCTTTCATCACTCATCTTGTCTATATCGTCCTGAAGAATCGTGGTTATAGTTGTTATTTTAAGACCGGGGGAGTATTTGTTGAGGTACCAGATTATTCCCATATACCTGTCGGAGTGATAACTACCGTTGTAATGTAGAACTGTCTGACCGGGATTTCTGTATTTAACAATTGAATTAGCCATTGTGGCATCTTTTATTGCCTGAGCCCTGGGGAGGTTTTCGGATGCATGACCCATAGTGCCACCTCCCATCGAAAGCATATCTTTGTAGCACGCAAGCTCGGGATCATAATCTATCGGTAATGGTGCAATATATTTCAACCCTTCAGGAGATACTTTCTGCAAAGCCTCAAATCCGCCTGAAGCAACCATTGCAGCATAATGTCTGGGGATATTTGAAGCTACAAATTTCAGCCCGTTTTCCTTTGCAAAGTTAATTAGCGGTTTATAGTCGGTCTGGTAGTTGTTCCATTTCCGAACTTCCCCTTCAAATGATGATTCTTTAATGAGATCGGAACAGTATTCGTCGATAATCAGCTGGTTATCAGTCTCAAACATTTCTGCAGCTAGTATGAGGTCCTTATCCTTAATTCCATATATACTTCTTGTCAGTTCCAGTTCCAGCCAGTGAGCTATGGGGTTATCGTGAAGTTCACCAAAAAAAATAACATCGGATTTTAATGCCGCCTTGACTATATCGCCATAATCGGCTTTCTTGCCATCACCTTTGAAAATCTTATAAGCGGGATTATCCTGAGCTGACACGCTCATGGAGAGAAGCAATGCAAAAAGTAAATGAAAGGACTTCATAAATATCAATTTATTTTCTGCAAATAAAGAGAAAAGAATTAATCTTTTAATTCAAAAAGTTAATTCTTTTTCCTGCAGATCCCGAAGATTTGCACGGAGAGGAATTACCAACACTCCCTTTCACCCTTTCTCCCCCTCTCCCTTTCATTTTTCCCCTGGAGAGCAATATATAATAAAATTATCTTAGTCCGAAACGATAGCTGAACTTAATAAGGAAGATGTTATGTGGAATATTATTATCTCTATTAAAGAGATCTCCAATGTTGTTGAAATAATCCATTTTACCTGACTCATTGGAAAAACTTCTTGTCTGGCTCCAAACAAGATAAAGTGTTGATCCCGGATTATATTCCCATCTCACGACGAGGTTGGAAAGGAATTCCTGGAAGTTAAAATCATTATTATCAAAAGAATAATCAATTTCACCATTGATATTTTCATCTATGTTATACTGATCACCATCAAAGCTTATTTGTCCGGGAGAATATGTCCAGAACCTGTCTTTATAGTTATTAGCCATCGGCTCCAGGATAAACTTATAATTGTAATATTTTCCGGAGGCAACATAAGGCTGCCCCCAGTACTGAAGTGTCAGGTCGGGACTCAGATTCAGGTTTACTCTGAAGGAGGCGCTTATTGTTTTTCTGTCAATACTTGCAAAAATATATCTGTCAGTGCCGTTATAATCTAAATTTGTAACATATTGGAGATTAGAGTATGACTTGCTAAAGCTCGGATTGAGTGTAAAGAAGAGATAATTTGTGGGTTTATATGTCATACTGATTTCTGAGTATAAGCTACTGGAATTCTTCTCACTGCCTCCAGATTTGTTTGCGTACACCTCAAATACCAGTTTCTTACGACTGTCGGTTGAGATACCTAACCGTACATTTGCACTTCCTGGCATCTTCATCATAGGCCCGCCGCGGAGCTTATCGGTCGAGATTGCCGAACCATTAAAACTTCCACCCGTCCAGGCATTCCAGTAATTTTTAAAATCTATATTGGCGTTCCATTCAAACCCTTTCCCTGTTATATTACCACCAAAGTTATTTACTAAATAGAAGTCTCCATTTATACTGTAATTCCTGTAAATCCATTTAGGATCCCAGACATTATATCCGGCCCACAATACTGAAAGTACCTGGTCGGCCTGGCGTATATACCCGAGATCATTAGTTTCAAAGCCGGGTGTCTTCCAGATAACACAACCTATCAGGTTCAGATGGCCATTAAGTTTCATGAACTCCATCCTCCCGCCTGATCCGAAAAGAGATGTACGGTTAGTATCAAGTTTCACATAGTTGTTATCAGGTCGCTGGTAATAGCGTGCTGATGATTTCTGAGTATTTTCAATAACTGATTTTGAACCATTAACCTGACTGAAAGCTGTATTGAGGTTGAACATCCATTTTTTTTCCTTGAAGTACTGTGTAAAATCAATTCCGCCTGTGTATGCTGATTTGTGCATGTAATTTGCCAGGTTATCATCAAGCACTCTGTTGGTGCTTGTGAAGATCCCCCCCAATAATGTATTGCCGTCTTTGAAATCGCGTTGGACCCTGCTCACAAGATAGTTTGTCAGTGGTTCCACAGTTTCAAGCATTCTTCCCCCTATTGTGTCGATCTCAGCCTTCTCTTCGGCTGTCACGGCTTCCACAAAACCGAGAGATAATCCATGCTTTGTCTTTCCTGTTAACTTGGCTGCCCCGAGTATGGTAGTAAAAGTTGGAACATCAGCATACCACCCGTCTTCAAGATCGGGATCGCCCTGTGGTCTCCTGCCTATGCGTCTGGAATAAAAAAGGTTGTCATTTCCCACATCCCCGTCACCAAGGCCTATATTGAAATTTGTAATGTTATTACCTTCGATGAAAAATGGTCTTTTCTCGTTGAAAAAAGTTTCATAAGCTGACAGGTTAACCTCGGAGGGATCTGCTTCAACCTGACCGAAATCGGGATTAACCGTGAGATCCATT
This sequence comes from uncultured Rikenellaceae bacterium, assembly GCA_964526345.1. GTDB lineage: Bacteria > Bacteroidota > Bacteroidia > Bacteroidales > VadinHA17 > LD21. Next base: position 81,803 of record CAZGKI010000013.1, on the reverse strand, counting down.
GTCATATTATTGGTAACGCCTATCTTGGCATCAATTCCTGCATTTACACCATAACGTCTTCCGCCTTTAAGAAAAGGATTGTCGGGGTCTTTCTCAAATGTTTCTGCTTTTGCGACGCCATAGGGTGTGACGTCAAAAATTTTCCTTGGTTTGATCTGATCCAGTCCCGATAATTCTCCAAACAGATGGATCAATCCGGGAGCATCTTTTGGTACATGTTGCCAGAAATCGGTCTCGTTTTTCCGGTATAATACCCTGGCCATCTCAAGCCCCCAGATGCCGTCAGATTTTTTATCAAATCTTACCTGGCTTAAAGGGATCTTCATTTCTGCAACCCATCCTTCTTTGTTAATGGAAGTTTTTACCCACCAGTTAGGATCCCAGGAAGAATCTTCATTCTGTCCGTCATTAGTAAACATGTGGTCATATTTAACTCCGGCCGAACTAACACCAAACAGAAAACCTGTTCGCTGATCGTGAAAGCTATCTAAAATAATACCTACCAGGTCACCATCGGCCTGATCTCTGCGGGTAAGTCTATTGACGATTGAGTCCGGACTTGTATCGAACGCTTTGATAGCAACATACAGGTTATCATCATCAAATAATATCTTGAATTCGGTTCTTTGTGATTCTGCTGCTCCATTATAAGGTTCATGCTGGGTGAAATCATCAATCCATTCACCAAGATTCCAGGCTTCATCATCAAGGATGCCGTTAATAACAGGAGCGGTTGTTAACCTGGTAGCCTGATACCGTTTTTTTTCAATCGTCTGGCTGAAAGCAAAAGAACCAAAGAGTAACAGTAGTGAAGAAAGGAAGAGGAGTTTTTTCATTTAAAAGATCAGTTTTATTTTCTGATTAAGGACGGATGAGAAGATTAAATGTTGCAAAATCTTACTATTTAAAATTAGTATAAATTATGAGCATAAAATTTTAATTTTGAATATAAATGATGACCCTTTTAAACCATTAATACCCTATTTTGATGTTGGAATAAGAAAATTACTATCTTAGACTAAAATCTTTTAATTATGGTATCACGGAGATCTTTTATTACCAGGAGTGCAGCATTAACTGCAGCAGCAATAGTAACTCCATCCCTATTATCAAAGGCTCTTACAGGTGGCGGATTTTCGCCATTATCGGGCAAAAAAGTTCTTTTTGTCTGGGGAGGATGGATGGGACATGAACCAGATAAGTGCCGCGATATCTTTGTTCCCTGGATGATTTCTGAAGGTGCAGAGGTAACTGTTTCAGATACGCTTGATGCATATACCACCATGAATATCAAGGATAATTTCGACCTGATAGTTCAATCCTGGACGATGGGAACGATAACCGGGCCACAGGAGAAAGCCCTTCTTGAAGCAGTTAAGAGTGGTGTTGGGCTGGCAGGATGGCACGGTGGACTGGGAGATTCTTTCCGTAATAATACAGAATACCAGTTTATGGTTGGCGGGCAGTGGGTAGCTCATCCCGGGGGAGTGATCGATTACAGGGTAAATATTGTTGATCATAAGGACCCGGTAACAAAAGGCCTGTCTGATTTTGATATGCATTCGGAACAATATTATGTTCATGTTGATCCGAATGTTAAAGTTCTGGCTACAACAACTTTTACAAACAAAAATGCCGACTGGATAGGAGGTAATGTTATTCCCGTGGTATGGAAGAAAGCCTATGGAAAAGGCAGAGTTTTTTATTCTTCACTGGGTCATGTCGCAAATGATTTCAAGGTTCCTGAAGCCCTTGAAATTCAAAAACGCGGAATAATCTGGGCTTGTATGAGCAAGTACGAACCTATGGAAGAATGGAAACAGCCCGTATATAAATCAGGAAAGAAATAGATTGCTGAAGGTTTACTTTAATCATAGAGTTTTATAAACTCGTATGAATTCCCGGTATATTCGAGGAACCGTAAGAAATCTTTTTTTGATATAACCAGTGAAGCTGTGTTTATATTTGGGTGAAACGCAAGACGTTCAAATTCATTCAGCTTTTCATCAATAAAAACATGAACGTGATGTTCTTCATCGTTTATCAGTCCAAACGGTGAAACGGAACCGGGCTCCACACCAAGGTGCTTTTTGAGTCTCTTATCTGAAGCAAACGTGAGTTTTCCCTGCCTGAGCCGCTTTTCAAGATCGTGTATATCAAGCAGTCGGAGATGTTCCAGTATTACAAGATAATGACGATTCCCCTTATGATTTCTGAAGAAAATATTTTTACATCTTCCTGAATTGAAATCTTTCCAGTGGATCTTTGCATCATTTATTGTAGCCAGCGGAGGATGCTCATGATATTCAAAACTAACAGATAATTTTTTTAACAGCTCGTAGAGTTCTTTCTGACCCCTCATCACTCTTAATCAGTTTTTGGGATAAATGTAAACTCCATATCTGCAAGAAGTGAAAAATCAAGACCGGCATCTTTCATATCAGTATCCTCTTTATTATAATACCATTCAACAATAAGCGGAATGCTGGAGGCTGAAAGTCTTTGAAGTTCCATAATAATGTCATACAGGAATTTTGCCGATGATGAATTAAAGTATGTAAGATCAATCTGAAATTTAAGGGGTTTTTCATTGTTAAAAGCAGGAAATGCACCATCCAGTACATCATCAATGAATATCTTAATCCATTCAATAACAGGATAGTATAGTTCACGGACATCTTCAGGGGATGAATTTCCACGAATGACGAAAATATTGTCATCAGGAGAAAGGGTTATTTCAGGAGATACTGACGTTTTGCTGATCTGTAACTTTTGCATTGGCAGCCATTTTTACAAATTTGCACCATAATTTTTAAAATGCAAAAATTATTATTATGCTATTTATAATTTCAGAAAAGATTGTTTTCATCTGATTCAGGCTGGAACCCTGTGTCTTCACAAAGAATATTTCTTCTTGAAGCCTCAACAGCCAGCTTGTCGCAAAGTTCATTTTCCGGATTACTGTTATGACCTTTGATCCAGGAGAACCTGACATTATGTTTTCTGTAGATCTTAAGAAATCTTATCCACAGGTCAGGGTTCTTTTTCTTTTTGAATCCTTTTGATTCCCACTGGAAGACCCATCCTTTTTCAACGGCATCAGCTACATACTTTGAATCAGTGTAGATAAGTACATTGCATCCTTCTTTTTTTAAAGCCTCAAGACCAGCAATCACTGCCAGTAGCTCCATGCGATTATTCGTGGTAAGCCTGAAGCCTTCTGATTTTTCAAATCTGTGCCTGCCCGAAATCATAACCACACCAAAACCACCCGGACCGGGATTACCGCTGGAAGCTCCGTCGGTATATATTATGACATCATTTGCCATGGGGTAATATAATACCTGTATTTGAGATAAACAGTTTAATGGCTATGGAGAGAAGTATTACGCCGAATACTTTCTTGAGGATCTGAAGTCCTCCATTTCCCAGTACTCTTTCAAAAAGTGATGTTAAACGCAATACAAAGTACACTATGATCATGTTTAGAAAGAGCCCGAGAAAAATATTAATTGTTTGATATTCAGCTTTCAGCGAGAGAATTGTAGTTATTGAACCGGCCCCTGCAATCAGTGGGAACGCAATGGGGAATATTGATCCTCCACCTGTTGAATCGTGTTTAAAGAGTTCTATTCCCAGGACCATTTCCATAGCTATAAGGAAGATAATGAAAGAGCCGGCTATGGCAAAAGATGAGACATCAATCCCGAAAACTCCAAGCAGAGGGTTGCCAATGAAAAGGAAGGCCAGGAAAATAAGGAAAGATACAATGGTAACTTTGGCTGGCCTGACATCTCCCGATTTTGATTTGATATCTATTATTATAGGTATGGATCCAGGGATATCTATAATGGCAAAGAGCACCATAAATGCGGCAAGTATCTCAATAAGACTAAAATGCATAAGCTATGTAATTTTGGTGCAAAGATAGCTGAGATCCTGGAATATCTATTGTCTTATTGTCATCTCATCAACAAGATTTCTGGCGCCTGAATAAATATCCATTATCCAGAGTACATACCTTATATCAACTGCAATAGTTCTCTGCAGTTCAGGCTCATAGTAGACATCCCCGCTCATAGCTTCCCAGTTTCCGTCGAAAGCCAGGCCTATCAGTTCTCCGTTACCGTTAAGAACGGGACTCCCTGAATTTCCCCCTGTTATATCGTTAGTGGTCAGGAAACAGACCGGCATATACCCTTTAGGAGAGGCATAACGTCCGAAATCCTTTTTATTATTAAGGTCTATAAGTCTTTGGGGAAGATCAAATTCATAATCTCCCGGCTTATATTTATCAACAACACCCTGCAGGGTTGTATAATATTTATATGTTACAGCATCGCGTGGATCATAATCCTGTATTGTTCCATAAGTAAGCCGCATGGTTGAGTTTGCATCCGGGTACTGTGTCTTTTCCGGGATCATCTCCCTGAGGGCAGCAATCCACAATCTGTCGCCTTTTGTAAGATTCTCATCAAACTGGCTCCTTAATGTTGAAAGCTCTTCACCAACCTTGTTTATCGATGCAGAAGTGAGAATAACAGGATCATTTTCAAGAGTCTTAAGGACGGGTTTGTCAAGAAAAGCTGACAATTTTGCCTCGCTTACCAGAACAGAATTTGCAAACATATCATCTACAAATTTATCTATGTTTCCTTTGAATTTCTTATCAACAACATTGGTATAGAAATCAGGGTGATATTTTACCGGAACATCAGTCCTGTAAAGCTTCAGCATTGCTTTCATTGACTTCTGGTCTGTAGGGGCGCTGTAGTCTTTATAAAGGTCCTCCATATTATTCCTGATCCCATTGGCAGCATCGGTGATCGCTCTGCTATCTCCTGACTTAAGGGCATTTAAAAGCCTGTTTGCAACCCGGTTAAAACCAAGGAGTTCGCAACCCTGTGTACATTCGTTGAGGTATTGAAGCGCACTCTGGTATTCAGCTCTTCCTTCGATTGAAGTTTTGATCAGGTTCAGTGCATCTCCGTATTTGGCTTTACGGTCGGAGCTGGCGTTTACCCAGGTATTAAACTGATTTTCTATCTGTTCTTTTTTTGCTATTACATTAAGGTTTTTCAGCTGGTTATTTTGTCCGATAGAGTATTTCCAGTAGTTAGACGAATTCGAATATTTCGAAGCATACTGAATATTTATTTTCTGATCGGCCAGCATATCTGCCATCCATATATCCTGCTTAATACCACGTATTTTTATCCTGTTGGGGTTCGTGATATTCATTATTTCTTTTACCTCATAAGAAGTATAGTATCTCTCTGTTCTGCCGGGATAACCAAGGATCATTGCAAAATCACCTTTGTTAAGATCTTTCAGTGAAACGGGGAGCCAGTATTTGGGTTTAAGAGGGATGTTATCTTTTGAATAAGGTGCAGGTTTTCCATCCGGTGCGGAATAAACACGGAACACGCTGAAATCGCCTGTATGACGAGGCCATTCCCAGTTATCCGTATCAAATCCGAATTTACCTATTGATGAAGGAGGGGCACCGACAAGACGTACATCGTTATATCTTTCATAGACAAGAAGATAGAAGTTATTTCCTCCATAGAAGGATGAAACGGTTACCCGGTAGTTGTTGCCTTCAGATGCTTTTGCTGTAATTACCTGCCTTGCTTTATAGACTGCATCATTCCTGTCAGATTCTGACATATCTGGTTTAACATTAGCCAGCACCTGGTCGGTGACATCTTCGATCCTGATAAGGAAAGTCACAGATAATCCGGGATTAGGAAGTTCCTCTTCCCTGCTCATTGCCCAGAAGCCATCCTTCAGGTAATCATGTTCAACAGAACTGTGCGACTGGATAGATCCGTATCCGCAGTGGTGATTAGTAAGTATAAGACCCTGTGAAGAGACAATCTCACCTGTGCACCCGCCGCCAAAAATCACCACGGCATCTTTTATGCATGCTTTGTTTAAACTGTAAATGTCGTCGGCAGAGAGCTTAAGTCCCAGCTCTGTCATTTTGCCGATATTAAGTTTTTCGATAAGTGGCAGCAGCCACATACCTTCATCAGCCCTGACTTTAAAGCCGAAGCTGATCATTAAAATGAAAAGGACAGAAAATAATTTTTTAATCATTGTTTATTTATTTGGATGGGTTTAAAATAATTTGGCAAATATAATTCTTTATACGAATTATGGTTATGCTAAAAATCAATTGAGAGTTGAGTCTGGTAAAGTGAAAATGATCTTCTGTGAAGATCGGTGATGCCGAACTGTTTTATAGCTTCCCTGTGAAATATCGTTGCATAACCTTTGTTTTTGTTCCATCCATAATAAGGGAAATCAATATGTAGCTTATCCATAAATTCATCGCGGAATGTTTTGGCGAGTACAGAGGCTGCCGCAATTGATAAAAAAAGAGCGTCTCCTTTAATGATGGTTTTGTGTTTTATGCCTTTATAGGGGAAAAAACTATTACCGTCAATAAGCAGAAACTGAGGTTTTTTGGATAGACCGTCAATCGCAATGTGCATTGCTTTGATCGAAGCCCTGAGGATATTCATCTCGTCAATTTCCCTGTTATCGACGAAAGCCACATTCCAGGCTATTGCCGATTTAATTATTTCTTCTCTTAATATATTTCGTTGTTTTGCCGTCAGCTTTTTTGAATCATTAAGAACAGGATGCCTGTAATTTTTAGGCAATATTACCGCTGCTGCCACTACCGGACCTGCAAGGCATCCTCTTCCGGCTTCATCGCACCCGGCTTCTGTAAGGTTGTGATACAGGAAAGACTTAAGCATCAATGGGTTTATTATACATTCTTATAAAAGTAAAGAATATTTTCTGAAGTACTGGGAAGGACAATAAGAAAAAAAAATATATTAGAGATGAAATTTTAACATAAGTTATTAACATATTTATCAACAAAAAATAGAGTTTTGTCAAAATAATTTTTATTTTTGAAGTTCTGGTTGAAAGCAAAGATGTTAGAAAGATTCAAGTTTACAGTGGTATTTATCCTGATTCCGGTGACAAACTGCCTGTCGCAACAGCTTTCACATCAGGTAATTGTACCCCTTGCAAAGCTTGCTTCTGATAATAAAATCAGTTGCTCTCAGACAGTTGGAGAAACCGCAGTAGAAATATTTAACAGTTTTGATCATTTCTTGACACAGGGGTTTCAACAGCCTGGAATAAAATCTTCTAACGACTATATTCATGACGGGATAGGTGTTGCTGTATATCCTAATCCTGTTTCCGATTATGTTTATATTGAATTATGGGGTGAATCATCCATGAGTTTCAAAATCGATATTATTAATATTACCGGTAATATAGTTTTTTCTGAGACGAAAGCATTCAGTGATAAGTTCTGGTACAAGGAACCACAGGATGTTGATTATCTGATCCGTGGGTTTTACTTAATAAGAATAACCAGTAAAAACCCGATGATGAACCGTTCGTTCAAGATAGAAAAGATTTAAATTAAAAGATATGGGTACAAGATCTACAAAGAAATACCTTTTATTTTTTGTCCTGGTTACAGTAACCGCAGGCATTTATTCACAGGAAAAAGTGCCTCCGGGCATCTATTACCAGGCTGTTGCCCGGTACAACTCTGGCGATGAAATTGTAAACCAGAAAATAAGTGTAAGATTCTCCATTATGCAGGGAGATCCTCTGTCAACACCTGTCTACCAGGAATTACATCAGGATGTTTTCACTTCACGTTTCGGCGTATTTTCACTGGTAATCGGCAGTGGAGTGCCCACGGGCAATGCAAAAAGCACCAAGTTAACTGAAGTGCAATGGGAAATAGCTAATCATTATTTAAAGGTTGAAGTTAAATTTGCAAATGAGTTTATGGATATGGGAACGATGCAATTTCTTTCTGTTCCGTATGCTCTTTATGCAGGGAAGTCCCTGGAGCCGGGTCCTGCCGGTCCTAAAGGTGATCCGGGACCAAAGGGCGACCCTGGCGATCCGGCATCAGATAATCAGACTCTTTCTGTGGTAAATGTTGACGGATCCGATTATCTTGCAATATCAGATGGCAACCAGGTGAAAATATCTTCGATTGAAAAAGACGGGGATCCCACCAATGAGATCCAGGATCTGGTTTATGATAATACAAAACGTGAGTTAACATTGTTAAAAAGCACCGCTCCGGCAATTAATCTGACAGAACTCAAAAACGATGCCGATGCTGATCCGACAAATGAAATACAGGATTTGCAGATTGCCAGCGATAAACTCTCAATAACGAAAAAGACAGGGGCTACTCTTATAGATATGGCTCCCTACCGTGATAATACAGACAATCAAACACTGACCTATTCAGCGACAAATAATTCACTTAACATTTCCGGTGGAAATACAGTTACTCTCGGAACACTTGTTGCATTCAGGGCAAAAAAAACAACTGTAACCTCAGCCCCCATGCCTTTGTCAAATGTTGATTTTGTCCCGGATAATATAGAGTATAATGACGGAAGCGGTCTTAATGCAGGAACCGGAGAGTTTACAGCTCAGAATACCGGGGTTTATTCATTTGATATAAAATATGTAGCACCGAGTTCCGGCGATGGGAGAATTGTAATGATCTATAAAAACGGGAATCTGTATGAAACTCTTGGCACTGGAATATCCAGCGGTACTATTTTATTCAGAACAATGACCATTAAACTTTTAGCTTCAGATAAAGTAAAGCTGGTAATTCATACCGGTACCGGGACTGAAATTGGGACAGGTACATTTTCCGGATATAAAGTTTATTGATCAATTATTATTAATGAATGTATTCCTTCGGGATTCATAATTTTCTGTCATTTACTCAAATGGTTATTATTTGAACCCCTGCAGGGTTCATTATTTTCCTGAATGTATTTACTATTATTATGGAACCTCTTCGAGGTTAAAAAATCATTTGGTTCATCAGGATAGAGATTTCTCATTTCTCCCGCTATGCGGGATTCATTCGAAATGACAAATCATTATCTGTTAATGGATTGGAGGTGTCTAAGAAGTCGAAATCTATTAACCGCTAAGACCGCTAAGAAATTACGCAAAGATCGCAAAAAGAAGGACAATAAGGTTTTAGCTTTGTGTGCTTTGCGAAAACTTTGCGTGCTCTGCGGTTAAAAAGGACTTTTTCAACACCCCCCCTAATATAAAAATTATGCCATGTCATTCTGAGCGCCAGCGAAGAACCGAGCTTAGCGAGCTCACCGAAGGTAATCTCTCTCATAAAATACAGAAAGACTATTGTTAAACCATTTCAGATATGATATAAATTTGGATACCCTGATTTATGATAATACAATATATATCTTATAAAATATTAATTAAGTAAATTTGCCAAAATTTATTTCATGATCACTATTGAACAGATAAAAGACCTGTCGGAACGTCGTGACGCGTTAAGGAGGTATCTTTGACATCGATGGCAAACTGAAACTTATTGAAGAAAAAGAGTCTGTTTCACAACAGCCCGATTTCTGGAATGATACTAAAAAGGCTGAGGAGCTTCTCAAAAGTATTTCTCTCCTGAAAAGCTGGACATCAGCCTTTCATAAGGTCAATGACGCGGTTGACGACCTGAATGTCATTAATGATTTTTTTCGCGAGGGGGAAGCTACCGAACGTGATCTTGACAGCCAGTACGAAAAATGCATTTCAGTGGTTGAAGATCTTGAAGTGCGTAATATGCTTCGCAACGAGGAGGATCAACTGGGTGCTATCATGAAAATAAATTCAGGAGCTGGCGGTACTGAGAGCAACGACTGGGCTGCAATGCTATTGAGAATGTATCTTCGATGGGCTGAAAGGAATAATTACAAAACAAGGGAACTCGATTTCCAGCCTGGCGATGAAGTTGGTGTAAAGTCTGTTACAATTGAGATTGACGGTGAACAGGCTTATGGATACCTGAAGAGCGAAAACGGAGTTCACCGGCTGGTAAGGATCTCGCCATTTAATGCCCAGGGCAAGCGCCAGACTACCTTTGCCTCCGTATTCATTTCACCTCTTGTCGATAATAATATTGAGATAGATATTAATACTGCTGATATTACCTGGGAAACATACCGCTCCAGCGGAGCAGGCGGACAGAATGTCAATAAAGTGGAAACAGCTGTCAGGTTACGGCATCAACCTACAGGCATAGTGATCGAAAACCAGGAAACACGTTCCCAGCTCAATAACAAGGAAAATGCCATGAGAATACTCAGGTCGCAGCTTTATGAGATGGAACTCAGGAAGCGTATGGAAGAGCAGGCTAAGATCGAAGGTGAAAAGAAAAGAATAGAATGGGGTTCCCAGATAAGATCATATGTCCTTCACCCTTATAAAATGGTTAAAGACCTACGTACCGGACATGAAACCGGAAATGTTCAGGCTGTACTTGACGGCGAGCTAAATGAATTCATTAAATCTTATCTGATGGAATTTGCCGGGAAATAAGTCCTTCTACGGGGGTGACAAATTTCATAGAATGATTCTCAGATAAGTAATAATTTTGTGCAGCAGAATAATTTATTTCAGAGAACAGGGTTCATGGAAAAACTTTTTGGAGAGTTTCCCCCGGTCAGCAAAAAAACATGGATGGATAAGATCAATGTCGATCTTAAGGGAAATGACTTTGCCGGAAAGCTCGTGTGGAAAACCAGCGAGGGTTTCGATTTAATGCCTCTTTACAGGCAGGAGGATATAGAAAATCTGAAATATTCAGAATCGCTTCCCGGCGAGTTTCCTTTTATCAGGGGAAATAAATGCTGCAACAACTGCTGGAGAATAAGGCAGAACATTATAGTTACTGATTATGGTGAGGCGAATAAAAAGGCACTTGAAATAATGATGAAGGGAGTGGACTCTCCCGGTTTCTATATTTCAGATCCTGAGACCATAATTCAGGAAAATATTGATAATCTGCTTAAAGGAATTCATCCTGAAGCAGTTGAGCTTAATTTTCTGTCGGATGGTAAAGCCAGGGAGATGACTGAATATTTCCTCAATTTTCTGAATAAAAGAGGATCAGATCCGCTAAAAATTAAAGCTGCCATTGAAACAGATCCTCTGGGCAGGCTATTCCTTAACGGAACTTTATGCATCCCTGTTGAAATGGGGTTCGATTACCTGGCAGATGTAAGCAGATCTGTTGCCGGTTATCCGGGAATACGTACAATACATCTTAATGCCTCCGGTTTCAGAAATGCAGGAGCTGGTCTGGTTATGGAGCTTGCTTTTGGCATTGCAATGGGGGCAGAATACCTGTCACAGCTTACCGGAAGAGGTGTTAATATTGATACGGCTGTTTCCAGGATAAGGTTCTCATTTGCCACAGGATCAGATTATTTCCCGGAAATAGCAAAACTGAGAGCAGCACGTCTCTTATGGTCTGCAGTTGTCAATGGATTTATGCCGGGAAATCTTAATTCAGCCGGAATGGAAATTCATTGTGTTACCGGCAGATGGAACAAGGCTATTAATGATCCTTACATAAATATGCTGCGCTCACAGACAGAAGCAATGGCGGCAATTCTTGGAGGAATTGATTCCCTGACGATAGAGCCATTTGACATTGTCCTCAGACAGCCTGATGAATTTTCGGAACGAATTGCACGTAACCAGCAACTCATTTTGAGGGAAGAATCATATTTTGACATGGTTGCAGATCCCGCTGGAGGGTCATATTATATTGAAAATCTTACAAATGTCATTGCTGAAAACGCCTGGAAGCTGTTTCTTGAGATAGAAGAGACAGGGGGCTTTCTTGAGTCGCTGAGAAAAGGAATTATTCATGAAAAAATCAGGAGATCAGCAAAAAAGCTTAAAAAAGATATTTCAGAACGGGGGCAGAAAGTAAGAACATAGACACAGAGTGAGACCAAAATTCAAATATAGCGATATTAAAAACCTGCCTGGTATTCCAAACGATTCCGGTAACAAAAAATATATTTCCGGTAAAGAGTGGATTACCTCCGAACGTATTCCGTTAAAAGCTTTTTACAGAAAAGAGGATATTGAAGGAATGGAACATCTTGACTTTATAGCAGGAATACCTCCATTTTTAGGAGGGCCTTATTCAGCGATGTATCCACTGCAGCCATGGACAATTCGTCAGTATGCAGGATTCTCAACCGCTGAAGATTCAAATGCCTTTTATCGTCGTAATCTTGCCGCAGGCCAGAATGGATTGTCTGTAGCTTTCGATCTCCCGACTCACAGGGGATATGATTCGGACCATGAGCGTGTTACAGGTGATGTAGGCAAAGCTGGTGTGGCTGTCGACTCAATCCTCGATATGAAGATCCTTTTTGATCAGATACCTTTAAATAAGATTTCTGTATCGATGACAATGAATGGAGCAGTATTGCCGGTAATGGCTTTTTATATCGTGGCTGCACTTGAACAGGGAGCAAAGCTTGAAGAGCTGGCAGGCACAATACAGAATGATATCCTCAAGGAATTCATGGTCAGAAATACTTATATATATCCTCCTGAATTCTCGATGCGGATTATAGCTGATGTCTTTGCATATACTTCGGCAAGAATGCCAAGATTCAATTCTATTAGCATATCCGGTTATCATATGCAGGAAGCAGGAGCTACCTGTGATATTGAACTTGCCTATACTCTGGCCGATGGTCTTGAATATCTTCGAACAGGTCTTAAAGCAGGTCTTGATATTGATATTTTTGCACCGCGAATATCATTTTTCTGGGCTATAGGGATGAACCATTTTATGGAGATTGCAAAGCTCAGGGCCGCCCGACTCTTATGGTCAAAAATCGTACATGGATTTAATCCGAAAAATCCAAAGTCGATGGCACTCAGAACACACTGCCAGACATCGGGGTGGAGCCTGACGGAACAGGATCCGTATAATAATGTCGGGCGGACCTGCATTGAAGCTATGGCCGCTGTCCTTGGACATACGCAGAGTCTGCACACCAATGCCCTCGATGAAGCACTGTCGTTACCTACCGATTTTTCATCAAAAATAGCCAGGGACACACAAATTTATTTACGGGAAGAGACAAATGTTTGCAGAGCAATAGATCCATGGGCCGGTTCATTTTACGTTGAATCACTTACACACGAGCTGGTTCACAAAGCCTGGGATCATATCTGTGAGATTGAAAGCCTGGGCGGTATGGCAAAAGCAAATGAACTTGGCATTCCAAAGATGAGAATTGAAGAGGCTGCCGCAAGAATACAGGCAAGAATTGATTCAGGTGTACAAACCATTGTTGGGACAAACCGGTTCAGGCTGGAAAAGGAGGGACCTCTTGAAACTCTGGAAATTGACAATACAGCAGTAAGGGCATCCCAGATAGAAAGGCTTGCAAAGTTAAGGGCCGAACGAAATGAAGCCAAATGTCAGGATGCTCTTGATAAGCTTACAAAATGTGTTGAAACAGGCAGAGGCAATCTCCTGGAGTTAGCTGTCAGGGCTGCTTCAAAACGTGCCAGCCTTGGTGAAATATCTTATGCATGTGAAAAAATAGTCGGGAGGTATAAAGCAGTGATAAATTCAGTTTCAGGTGTTTATTCATCGGAGTATAAATCTGATAAAGATTTCGAAGAAGCCAAAGCGATGGTTTCAATTTTTGCAGAGAAAGAGGGCCGTCAACCCAGGATAATGATAGCAAAAATGGGTCAGGATGGTCATGATCGGGGAGCAAAAGTCGTTTCATCCGGATATGCTGACATCGGCTTTGATGTTGACATTGGACCCCTGTTTCAGACTCCGGCCGAAACAGCAAGACAGGCTGTGGAAAATGATGTTCATGTACTTGGGGTTTCAAGTCTTGCAGCTGGTCATAAAACTCTGATCCCTCAAGTAATTGATGAGCTGAAGAAGCTTGGAAGGGATGATATACTGGTAATCGCCGGGGGAGTCATCCCGCCCCAGGATTACAAGTACCTGTACGATGCCGGGGTAATTGCAATATTTGGCCCCGGGACGTCTGTGTCAAAAGCTGCCCGGCAGATACTTGAAATTCTTCTTCATTCATTTTAATAATTTTCTTTCTATCTTTAGGATGCAAAGCTTTCTCCAGTAGGCGAATATTCTTAACCGTGTATTGAAAAAGTGCCTACTTTTATATTTTATAAAAAAATATTGAAGCCGGACGCATCGTTGAAAATCCGACGACGTCTTTAGAACAGGATATAGTTAATATTCTGACAAGGGAATGAAAATAATAAAGAATTAAAAACATGGAAGAAGTAAAAAACGACTCTGGACAAAATCTGGGAATAGCTGCCCTGATAACCGCAATAATCACATTTGTACTTTCTGTAATACCGTGTGTCGGGTTGATAGCTATTATTCCGGGAATAATCGCCATTGTACTGGCATCAGTAGGCCTCTCGCAGGCAGCAAGAAATAATTCCCCCCGAGGTATTCTTGTGGCGGGCCTCATAATAGCAATTATTGCATCACTGATCTCTTTTTCTCAGGTATTTGTTGCCGGGAAACTGGCTCATAAAGCAAATAAGTGGCCGGGAGATATACAAAACATTGTAAATGATGTTCAGGATAATGTCGTTAAACAGCTTGAGGATGCCAATATATCAATTAAGATTGAAAGCAACGGTGATAAAGTGGAGATAAACTCCAATTCATCCAAAAAAGATAAAGAGCAGACTCTTGAGGAACTGGAAAAGGGAAATAATCCTTCTAATGACACTATCCCTAAGAAAAAATAATTCTGGAAGAGAGTACGGAATAAGGTTTAAAAATGAGCCTTATCTGATTATAAATATAATTCTTGCCGGAATAATATTATTGATAGTGCTATACTCCCGTATTTTTTCACCCGAAAAAAATAATTATCCTGTAGTTTGCATTCATGAGAAACTTACAGGAGAACCCTGTGCATCATGCGGACTTTCACATAGTTTTTCACTTATCCTGAGGGGAAGAATAAAGGAGGCTTATCAGTGGAATATCTACGGCATGAGAGTCTTCCTGTTTTTTATATCACAGCTCTTTATGAGAATTATCTTTTCATGGATATTCATAAAAAATCCGGGAATACACAAACAATTGATTTTGTTTGATATATCAGGTTCTTTAATTATATTTCTGATGGCTTTTATTCCTTTCATCGTCTTTATTTTTAAATGGCTCTAAAAGCTTTACTTTTCAAAGCTGAGAGCTATTCCTGGTCAGGGTCATTCAGTATTTCATAAAGAAGAGTACTTTCAAAACCCTTTGATAAACCATATCGCAGCAGCTTTCCCTTCAGGTCATACTGGTTTTTGGCCTTAATCCCTCTGGAGTGTGTTAGAATTATCTCTTTTGCTTTGCTTCTATAGATCTCATTATCAATAGAATTCAGGGCCGTGACTATTTTGTCCGAAGGAATTTTTTTTGCTTTCAGGTGGGCGGATATTTTTACTTTTCCCCATTTATTATATAGGAACTTATCCTTTGCATATGCCTGTGAATAACGCGATTCGTTTATAAAATTTTCTTTTGAAAGAATTTTGAGTATCTTTTCCATATCAGCTTCACAAATATCCCATGACCGGAGCCTGATACGTAAATCTTCCAGGCAATACTCGCGTTTTGAGCATATAGCCATCGCTTTTGACAGAGCTGTCTTATATAGTGTTGATTCAGCCATTTTTAACTCCTTTGATGATTCTATCCCTGCCATTAATGTCTTTGAGAACATTAATTTGAGAATAACCGGGAACGTTTAACAGGTTAGCTATTTCTTTTCCAAGAGCCTCATTGATCTCAAAGTAAATCTTACCATCCGGAACAAGTATTTTTCCTGCCATTTCGATTAAAGCGCGATAATATTTAAGGGGATCAGAATCCGGAACAAATAATGCATTTCGAGGTTCAAAATTGAGAACGTTACGATCCATATATTTCTTTTCTGAATCACGTATATAAGGGGGATTGCTTACAAGTATATCGGTATTTGAAAATTTATTGAATTCCGTATCAAATATATCTGCTTTGAAGAAAATAACCTTTGTCTTGTTAAGCCTGGCATTCTCTTTTGCTATTTCTAATGCCCCCTCTGAAATATCAAATCCTGATACAACTGCTTCAGGCAGGTTTATTGCCAGGGCAATGGCTATACAACCAGATCCTGTACCTGCATCAAGTATTGAACCGCGAAAATCCTTGTTCTCCTTTATTATCAGATCCACAAGCTCTTCTGTCTCGGGTCTCGGAATAAGTGTTTCACTATTGACCCTGAAAGTGCAGTTATAGAAGCCGGTCTCTCCAATAATGTATTGTATGGGCTTGCCGGTCTTTAGTTCAGTGCATATCCTGGTAACTTCACTGACCTGTTTCTTTGTAACAGGGCTTTCAGGAAAAGCTAAGGCATGCAACTTTGAGAACCTGAACAAGGTCTTGATTATAATGATTGTCATGGCGCTTATTTCATGTTCGGAGTATATTCCTTTTAGTTCCCCGGCCAGGAAAAGTCTGATATCTTTTATTGTTTGTATCTTGACAGTCATTTATCAAAATTAGCACTTTCGTTACAATGCCGGAAACTGATGATATAAAATTCATGAGAAGATGCCTTGATCTGGCGATCAGGAGCGAAGGGATGACTTATCCGAATCCGCTTGTAGGGTCAGTGATTGTTCATAATGGACTGATAATCGGCGAAGGTTATCATCTCAGGGCAGGAGGCCCTCATGCTGAGGTAAATGCCATAGCTTCTGTAAGTGATAAGCACCTTCTTAAAACCTCGTTTCTGTATGTAAATCTTGAGCCATGTTCTCATATTGGAAAAACACCACCATGTGCCGATTTAATAATTTCATCAGGAATTAAAAAAGTGATAATCGGGACAATAGATACCAGCGACAAAGTCTCCGGTAAAGGAATAGCTAAATTGCAAGAGGCGGGTTGTGAAGTTATTACCGGTGTAATGGAGGCTGATTGCAGGTGGATTAACAGAAGGTTTTTTACATTCAATGAAAAAAAGAGACCTTATATAATACTTAAGTGGGCACAGTCAGCAGATGGTTTTTTGGATGTGGAAAGAAGTGAAGAAAATTTAAACAGGCCAACCTGGATTACCGGCGACGCAGAAAGAGTCCTCGTTCACAAGTGGCGAGCTGTTGAACAGTCGATTCTTGCGGGTGCAGGAACTATCAGAGCTGATAATCCTGAATTAAATGTAAGGCATTGGGCAGGCACAAACCCCGTAAGGCTGATCTTGTCGGCATCAGGCTTAATGGACAAAGAATCAGCTATTTTTAAGACGGATGGTACAAATATAGTTTTTACTCAAAACTCAGAAAGTGAACTGGCAGATGCAACTATTGTAAAACTAATTCGTAAAAAGGATTCAGCACGGCAGGTTGCCGAGTACCTTTTTCATACAGGCATCCAGTCGTTGCTTATAGAAGGAGGAGCGAAAGTTCTGAGTCATTTTATTTCATCAGGGTTATGGGATGAAACAAGAATATTTACTGGCAATGATAAATTTAAAAATGGAATTAAAGCTCCTGTTATAAAAGGGAGGCTGTCTTCGAAAATATTCTTTTGCCAGAGTACTCTTGAGGTTATTTTGAATGATCTGGATTAACCTCATGTATGGTTGATATTTACAATAAATATTTATAATTTTGTTAGTTGGAAAAATTTCATAAAAGAATGAAAATTATGAGAAAACGAATGATTTTTCTGGTAACTATGATGACTGTATTTACTATAAGTATTTTCGGCCAAAATGGTAAAAAGTATTATAAAGCTGGTAATGAGTTTATGGATAGCAAGAAATACGAAGATGCTGTTGCTCAGTATTCTGCTGCCATAGGTGTTGAACCGTCAAATGAGAAATTTTACCTTGCCAGGGGAAACGCTTATGAAACGCTTCTGAAATTAAATGAAGCAGAGGCTGACTATGAAAAGGCTATCGTTTTTGATCCCAAAAACGTTGATGTCTATATCAGGCTGGGAGCTGTCCTGAACAAACTTGGGAAATATGAAGAAGCATTGAGCGCTCTGAATCATGCTACTGACCTTGATAAACGTAAAGCTCCGATCTATCGCGAAAAGGTTAATACATTGATAGGACTTAAAAAGTATGAACAAGCATTGAGATCTTCTGATACAGCTATATTAATTAAAGATATCCCAATGGATTATTATTACAGGGGAATTATTTATGAAAGTCTTGTTAATGACCCTTTTGCCAGAAAAGAGTTTGAAAAGGCTATTTCAAAGGATAAAAGGCTTCCTGAACCAAGACTTGCTCTTGCCGGTCTTTTACTTAGAAATAGGGAACCTCAGGAAGCACTTGATCAATGCAATGAGGTTCTTAAGTATGATGACAGGAACACTGCAGCTTACCTTATGAGGAGCAATGTTTACAAGGATAACCTTGATTATCCGAATGCAATTAATGATATATCCAAAAATATTCTTATCGATCCTGAGAACCCCGATTTTTATTTTGCCAGGGGGAAATGTTACCAGGAATTTAACCAGCATACAAATGCAATCAACGATTTCACAAAATATATTTCGCTTAAACCTGACGATCCTGATGGTTATGCAGTCAGAGCCCAGTCATATGAAGGGATAATGAATTATGATAAGGCTATACAGGATTACAATAGAATTACCGTTCTCTCTGAATTCGATATGAAAGCCAGGAAGTTGTTAAAAGAAGCCCAGGCAAGGTTATATGAACTTAACAGGGAAACTGCTCCCCCTGAGATTGCTGTAGTAAATCCACTGCCAGCAAAAGATACGATTGAAATCAAAGGAGACAATACAACTATTCTTATCTCCGGAAAGATCAAAGATCAGAGTAAGATAAAATCCTTTACCATCAATAATGAACCGATGCCTTTCACGGAGAAAAACGGGGAGGTTGATTTTCTGGCAAATGTCAATGTAAATGGTGTTAATAAATTAACATTCTCAGCTAAAGATGATTATGATAATGAGAAAGTCCTTAATTACTCAATTAAAAGGACTGAAATAAATCCTCCGACAATAAATATAATTGCTCCATATACCACTGACGATGGCCAGGTTTATCTTGATTCCTCTACTCCGAATGTTGCAATACAGGGTAAAATTTCTGATGAAAGTCAGATTAAGTCAATTACTATAGGCGATGTAACAGCCAGTTATAACCGGAATGAATTGAATCCGGCATTTACTGCAATCCTTGATATTTCGAATATAACCAAATTTACTGTTGTGGCAGAAGACATTTACGGAAACAGAAAAGAGATAGAATATAAACTTAACCGGGAAGGAGCAGACATTGCCACGAACAATCCAATGGGAAAAACCTGGGTCGTTTTTATTGAAAATTCAAGTTACGAGACTTTTGCCAGCCTTGATGGCCCGATAAAAGATATTAGCACTATTCGGAGGGCACTTGCTAATTACCAGGTGCACAACTTTATCCAGAGAAAGGACATGACAAAAGCCGAAATGGAGAGGTTTTTTAATATTGAACTCCGCGATCTTGTCAAGAAAAACCAGGTTAAGTCGTTGTTAATCTGGTATGCCGGTCATGGTAAATTCATAAACGACATAGGATACTGGATTCCTGTTGATGCAAAAAGGGACGATGAGTTTACATATTTTAATATCAATGCTCTGAAAGCCGGTTTGCAAGGGTACGGTGATGTTGTTGTACATACACTGGTAGTGTCGGATGCATGCGAATCGGGCCCGGGATTTTATACTGCAATGCGATCTATGGGAGAGGCTCCGACATGTGATAATACTCTCGTCGCCGGGGCTAAATCGGCGCAGGTGTTTTCATCAGCCGTCTACGAACTTGCGGCTGATAATTCGAAATTTACATCAACATTCGCAAATACACTGATGAATAACAGAAATGCCTGCATCCCCATTGAAACGATTGTTAAATCGGTTACTGCAGCTGTCAGTACTGATGAAGGGCAAAAACCAAAATTCGGAAAAATTCAGGGACTGGAGGACATGAACGGGACATTCTTCTTTATAGCAAAATAGTAAATATATGTCAGTCATACAAGTCATTAAACACCAGGTAAAACTTCTTACCTGGTTTGTGTTTTTATTATCAGTTTCCGGTATTAAAATAAATGGACAGCAATATTTTTTTGATACCTATGGTGTTAAGCAGGGGTTAAGTGAACAAAAAGTTTATACACTTCTTCAGGATTCTAAAGATTATATATGGCTTGGCACCGCCAACGGACTTTCCCGTTTTGATGGGAAGAAATTTGAAAACTTCACATCACGCGACAGTCTTGCACCTGGAGGAGTAAAATCTATAACAGAGGATTCACTGGGGAATATCTGGATGGGACATCTTAATGGTGGAATATCACGGTATAACGGCCGGATATTTGACCAGGTTGCCTTCGATTCGATAAGACTCACAGGTGATGTGACAAGTATAGCCCAGATAAAAGATAAGATATGGTTTACTTCAGCAACTGACGGGGCAATTCAGGCAGACTTCCCGGTTAAAAATATCAAACATATCAAAGCAAAGCTTTACACCGGGAAAGATGGATTGAGCGACCAGGTTTTTGGATCGAGCACATACCGGGATGGAACATTTATATGTGTAACAGATGTAGGCTTACGACGGTATGATCAGGAAGAAGATAAGTTTGAAAATTACCGGATGCCTCACATGACCACTTACTTTAGTACATTCTGTTTACATGAAGACAGAACCGGGAGCATTTGGTTTGGTACCTATAATGGAGGAGTGTACAAATATATTATGTCTGAAAGCAGAATGGTATATTACGATTTGATCAGGATGGGAGTTGAAAGTAATGCCGTTAGCTGTATCACCGAAGACAGCCGCGGCAGGATCTGGATTGGAACCTGGGGTGGCGGAATAGCTGTTTTTGATGGTGACAATTTTCGCAAGTTTAACTCCGATAACGGGCTTAAGGCTTCTAAAATATATAAGATTATTGAAGACGTTGAAGGCAATATTCTTATTGCTGATCAGGATAATGGACTGACTATTTTCAAAGGAGATGCTTTTATTACCTATAACGAAAAAGAGATACTTCCCGATCCCAATGTAAATGCAATATACCAGGATAAAACCGGAGTAGTATGGTTCGGTACAAATGCCGGGATATCAAGATATATTCCGGGCTCAGATAAAAAGCCAGTAATTTATAATGAAGCCAGTAATTCAATATTTCAGGATATAAGGTTTTTCAAAGAGGACAGGGATGGCAATTTATGGATCGGAGCAAACGAAGGCGGAGTGATCCTCTTTAACATGAAGACTTCAAAATTTGAAGCACAGCCGTATATTAATTCCATACTTTACCGGGGAGGGCAGGTCAAAGCTCTTGAGATTGACAAGGAGAATCATCTCTGGATTGGTACTGTGGAAGGGGTTGCTGTGGGTACAATTAATGAACAAAATTTCCAGAGATACACTCTTTTGGACAGCCTTACAGTCTTTACGATCACATCTCTTTATTGCGACCCTCATGGTGATATGTGGATCGGAACTGAACCCAGGGGAGGTAAACCGGGACTGATAAAGTATGAACCAGTAAAAAAAAATTTTAAAGCGGTTGCTGCTCTGCCTGGAATAATACCCAAAACGATGGTAATGGACAGGAAAGGAATTCTCTGGATTGGAACAGGTGAAGGACTTGTTGCATTCAGGAATGATTCTGTATTTGCAACATTAACACAGGATGACGGACTGCTTTCGAATAATATTAATCTTCTGATAACCGGGAAAGATGGCAGCATTTATATAGGAACGAATAATGGTTTGAACAGGTATTTTCCTGAAACCAAAAGAATCTTTTCTTATACTGAAAGAAATGGCTTTACCGGCATTGAAGCAAAGCCAAATGCTGTTTATAAGAGTCCTGACGGAATTTTATGGTTTGGAACTGCTAATGGCGCCATACGATTTGATCCGGGAAAGACCACTACTGAAGGTATGGAACCGCTGACCCATATTATGGGAATGAGGGTAAACTATGAGTCGCGGGATATGATCCCCGGGATGAAACTCAGGTACAATGAAAGATCAATACTTTTCGATTATTATAGTATTTGTCTTACCAATCCTGATGTCGTCAGATATAAAGTAAAACTGGAAGGTGCTGATGAGAACTGGAGACCGGTTACTGACCAGACACGGGCAATCTATTCAGCATTGTCTCCTGGCAAGTATACTTTCATGGTAATGGCCAGAAACAGCCGGGGGATCTGGAACAGTAAACCTGTAACATATCATTTTATCATTAAGCCGCCATTCTATCGGACACCATGGTTTATTGCCTTATGTATCATCCTTGCAGCTATAGGTGTAGTATCATATATAAAGATCAGGGAGAAAAATCTTATCCGGGAAAAAAGGATACTTGAAGCTAAAGTGGAAGAAAGAACTGCCGAGGTAGTCCAGAAAAGCCTGGAGATTGAGGAGAAAAACAGAGATATTACTGCAAGCATCAGGTACGCTGAACGAATACAGAGAGCCATGCTTCCAAGGGAAGATTCATTCCACGATACATTTGTTCTCTATATGCCAAAAGATATTGTCAGCGGCGATTTTTACTGGATGTACGATAACGGAGATTTGCAATTTATTGCAGCATGTGATTGCACGGGTCATGGTGTGCCGGGAGCATTCATGTCCATCATCGGGCACAATTCTCTAAATAAAGTTGTACGTGAATACGGAATAATAAGACCGGGTGCAATCCTTGATCAGCTTAATATTGAGGTTGTTAAGGCATTGATGCAAAGGCATGAAGAAACCATAAATGATGGGATGGATCTTGCTTTGATCGCATTCAACAGGAAGAAATTCACACTTGAATTTGCCGGGGCTTATAACCCTCTGTATGTTGTCAGAAAAGGAGAGCTTTTCACATATAAAGGCGACAGATTCCCTATTGGAATGTCATCGGCCCAATCTAAAAAAACTTTCGAAAACCAGATTATTAATGTTCAACCGGGAGATATGCTTTACATGAGTTCAGATGGTTATGCTGATCAGTTCGGTACAAGAGAAGGAAAGAAATATAAATCAGGCAATGTTAAGAAGTTACTTGCAGAAATTTGGGATCTGCCGATAAATGAACAACGCGACAGGCTGAAGAAAGAAATAATAGAATGGAAGGGGACCCTTCCTCAGGTAGATGATATTATGTTAATAGGAACGAGAATTCCGGAGCGTTAGATCTTGGCAATTTTCCTCCATTCTTCATTGCCTCTCTCTTTTCTATTGAGTGCAATGATTACTTCTTCAGGCGTGTTGACTATTTCCCAGATTCCTTTATGCTCGAACCTGAGAAACTGGTTTTGTATCATATTATCGAAAAAATCAATAAGGGATTTATAGAAACCAAGAGTATTAAGAATAATTATTGGTCCGTCAAAGAGACTCAGCTGTTTCAGAGTTATTGCTTCAGTCAGCTCTTCAAGTGTTCCTACACCTCCCGGCATTGCAACTACTGCATCCGATATTGCAAACATCTTCTTTTTTCTTTCCCCCATGTCAGTTGTAACGATCATCTCAGTAAGGCCTTTATGACCCCAGCCTTCCTCTTTCATAAATGAGGGGATTACCCCGGTGACCCTGCCACCGTTTGCCAGCACAGCATTTGCCAGCTTTCCCATAAGGCCAATTCCCCCGCCTCCGAAAATAACATCTGATCCGTTTTTAGCCAGCAGCGATCCTAATTTTACCGCAGCATCACCATAATCGCTGTTTATCCGGCTGCTTGAAGAAGCAAATACGCAAACTGTCATATGAGTTGATTAAAAAAGGCCGTAACAGGTTTCCATCACGGCCGGATTATATAAAGCTGGTCTCTATAAAAGTGCATTAAGCTTACTGACAAAATTGTTCTTCGGGACAGCGCCAACCTGCTTATCAGCTACATTACCATTTTTAAAGAAGAGTACTGTGGGGATATTCCTTATACCATATTTTGCAGCTACATTAGGACTGCTATCCACGTCGCACTTTACTACTACTGCTTTCCCCGAATATTCGTCAGAAATCTCCTCAATAAAAGGAGCAATCATTCTGCAGGGGCCGCACCATTCTGCCCAGAAATCAACAATAACCGGTTTGTCGGATTTAACCACTAATTCATCAAAATTCCCGTCATTTACATCTAGTGTCATTTTATTTTGTTTAATAATTTAACGATCGCAAATATAGCTAATTAACTTTGAATTCAATACCCGGATGATCTTCCAGGTAGGAAATAAATTCATTGTTAAGTCTTACACGCAGAGTCCTTGAAAACATAGGCAGTGAGATCTTGTCGTCAGGGTCAAGGAACAGGAATTTAAGTTCTGTTTCGCCTTTATTCTCTTTTATTAGACCTTTAAGTTCATTTATCATTTCTTCACAAATATATTCAGGATTAATTTTTAATGTAACAGTCTTTATAAGCTCATCCTTTACACTCGAAAGAAGGTTTATTTTCCTTATGCTGAATTCTAATTCATCTTCCCGGAATTTTCTTTTCTGCACTCTTCCTTTTACAAGCAGATAATAACCTGTGATAAAAAACTTACTGTTATCGAGGTAATCTTTATCAAACATTATAAACCTGAATGAGTCGGTATAATCCTGAAGAGTGAAGGAACCATATGGTTTTCCATTTTTCCCGATGCCATTCTTCGAGTCGGTAACCATTCCGGCAACAACAACCTCGCGGTCGAGATAATCTCGCAGATTTTGAAGTTCGGCAAGGCTAGCCGTGGTAAAAGTGCTTATCTCAAGTTGGAAATCATCAAGAGGATGTGATGACAGATAGATGCCGATCACCTCTTTTTCCCTGTTAAGTTTTTCAAGTTTGGGCCAGTCGGGGCAGGCAGATGGTTCCGGCTTAATCATATCGAAGCCACCTGAATCGCCGAATAGTGTCTGGCTGCTTGACAACTTTATGGCTTTTGCGTTATTACCATAGCGGATAAGGCTTTCGATAAAACTGGTTCCACGCGTATCGAGAGCAAAGTACTGAGCCCTGGAAATATTTTCGAAACAATCAAAAGCACCGGCGACAGCCATAGCTTCCAGATTTTTCTTATTCAGGGCATTGAGGTTAACTCTTTCCACAAGGTCATAAATATCCTTGTAAAGATCATTTTGTTCTCTTTCTTCAATAAGTTGAAGTACAGCATTTTCCCCAACTCCCTTAATGGCTCCAAGCCCAAATCTTATGTTCCCGTCCTTATTGACAGTAAATTTTACATTACTTTCATTCACATCGGGTCCCAGGACTTCCATTCCCATTCTTCGAGTCTCGTCCATGAAGGTGGTTATCTTTTTAATGTCGCTTATATTACGGCTGAGAACAGCAGCCATGAATTCAGCCGGATAATTGGCCTTAAGATAACCTGTCTGGTATGCAACAAGGGCATAACATGTAGAATGTGATTTATTGAAGGCATACTGGGCAAAAGCTTCCCAGTCGGACCATATCTTATTTATTATTATTTCATCGAAACCGTTTTTGCTGCATCCTTCGAGAAATTTGACCTTCATTTCGTCCATGATGGATTTCTTCTTTTTCCCCATGGCTTTGCGCAGCGAGTCTGCTTCCCCTTTGGTGAATCCTGCCAGCTCCTGCGACAGTAGCATCACCTGCTCCTGGTACACTGTGATGCCATATGAGTCGTCGAGGTACTTCTCCATCGCAGGTATTACGTAGTCTATCTTTTCTATTCCATGTTTTCTTTTAATAAACTTTGGAATATATTCCATTGGTCCCGGACGATAAAGAGCATTCATCGCTATAAGGTCTTCAAACCTGTTAGGCTTAAGCTCTCTCAGGTATCTTTTCATCCCGGTTGATTCAAACTGGAAGATTCCGGTTGTTTCTCCATTGCTGAAGAGATCGAAGGTCTTTTTATCATCTAGTGGAATTGTTTCTATGTTGATCTCTGTCCCTTTAGATTTTCTGATGTTCTCAATAGCATCTTTTATTATTGAAAGTGTTTTGAGTCCAAGGAAATCCATCTTAAGCAGTCCAACGGATTCTACATGGCTTCCATCATATTGTGTGGCATAAAGTTCAGTGTCCTTGGCGGTACATAGCGGAATATAGTTATCGAGGGAATCCTTGCCTATTATTATACCGCATGCATGTACTCCGGTCTGTCTTATTGAGCCCTCTAGCACTTCAGCATATTTAAGTGTCTGCGAGATAAGCTTGTTTGATGACTCCCGTTCCTTAGCCAGTTCAGGTACTTCGGCATAAGCCTGCGAGAGAGTGATGCCAGGTCTTTCGGGTACCAGCTTCGCAAGACGATCTGCATCGGGTAAGGGTAGTTTCTGGACCCTGGCGACATCCCTTATTGCCATTTTTGCGGCCATGGAACCGAAAGTTATGATGTGGGCAACTTTATCATGGCCATATTTATCCACAACATATTTCAAAACAGACTCCCTGCCATCTTCATCAAAGTCGATATCGATATCAGGCATTGATATCCTGTCGAGGTTGAGAAATCTTTCAAAAAGAAGGCCGTACTTGATAGGATCTATATCGGTTATTCTGAGGCAGAATGCAACAGCAGATCCAGCTGCCGAACCTCTTCCGGGTCCTACTGATACCCCCATTTTCCTGGCGGCGTTCAGAAAATCCTGGACAATAAGAAAATATCCAGGGAATCCCATCTTGGCAATTGTCTCCAGTTCAAAATCGATTCTTTCGGTTTGCTCTTCTGTGAGAACGCCCCATCTTTCTTTTGCCCCTTCATAAGTAAGAAACCTGAGGTATTCATCTTTATCATTATATTCTTCAGGTAGCTCAAATTCAGGCATAATAGGACTATGATCGAGCTTATATCTTTCGACTTTTGCCAATATTTCAGCAACATTATCAATTGCTTCAGGTATATCGCTGAATATTGCTCTCATCTCTTCCTCACTTTTAATATACTCCTGTTTAGAGTATCTTAACCTGTCAGGATCATCAATATCCTTTGCTGTGTTAATGCAGATTAACCTGTCGTGTGCCTCTGCATCCTCGGCATTTATAAAATGGGTATCATTTGTGGCAATAATTTTGACATTATACTTTGCTGATAACTGCCGGAAAGCTGCGATGACCTTCTGCTGAAGAGGAAATGCTGACCTGTCTGCCTCCGGATCATAAGTCTCATGCCGCTGAATCTCCAGGTAAAAATCTTCTCCAAAAATATCCAGATAGCTTTTAAGTGCAGCCTCAGCACCTTCCATAGTACCATTAAGTATTTCGTCCTGAATCTCTCCGGCAATACAAGCTGAAGAGGCAATAATTCCCTCCCTGTACTTTGCCAGCAATTCTTTATCAATACGTGGTTTGTAATAAAAGCCTTTTATCCAGGCTGTTGAAACAAGTTTAATCAGATTTTTATATCCGGTCAGGTTCTTTGCAAGGAGTATCAGGTGATCGCCTGAGCGATCTTCCTTTCCGCTTATATCTGCAATGGACCTTTTTGCAACATAAATCTCACAGCCAATGATAGGTTTGATTCCCTTTTTCAGGGCAATGTTATGAAACTCCTTTACCCCAAACATGTTGCCATGATCAGTAATGGCCAGGGCCTCCATACCTAACGATTTTACCTTTTCGATGAGTGAGGGGATGCTTGAAGCGCCATCTAATATAGAGTACTGAGTATGAACATGTAAGTGTGCAAAAGCTGACATAATCAGGATTTAAAAGTTCATTTTGATCAGGTAACAAAAATACTCAAAAATGGGTTATGATTGGTGAAGTAATTATACCTGTTAACAAATTATCTGTATACTCCTTAATACCAACCGTAAACCTGATCGTACCATCTGTCGATTCAATTATCAAATAAACAATATCCTTTTTTAACTTTCAGTTGATTGTGATCAAATCACAATTATGGACAGTAAAAGGAATCTAGCCATTCCTAACATATTTTTTATTAACCTAAACTAAATGCTATGAGAAAAATTCTCTCGTTATTTTTAGTTTTTTGCTGGATTGTACTATCTGCCAATGCCCAGCAAAAAACAATTACCGGCACTGTTACCGGGGCTGATGATGGTCAACCGGTTATCGGATGTACAGTACAATTAAAAGGAACATCAATAGGTATTACTACCGATGTTAACGGTAAGTATTCACTGACAATTCCTCAAAATGCTGCAACTCTTGTTTTTTCATTTATCGGGATGAAATCGCAGGAGGTTGAGATAGGAACCCGGACAGTTATTGATGTCGTTTTGCAATCTGAACTGGTTGGACTGAATGAAGTTGTTGTAACTGCATTTGGAGTATCCAGGGAGAAAAAAGCCATTGGCTATTCTGTTCAGGACATTAAGAATGATGTAATTGAACGAACAGGTAATACCGACCTGGCAGGTGCAATGCAGGGCAAATTATCAGGTATCGACATTAAGCCTTCGAGCGGTATGCCTGGTGCTTCATCCCAGATAACGATCAGGGGTTCCCGTTCTTTTACAGGGAATAATAATCCGCTTTATGTAATTGATGGTATGCCGGTCTCTTCAAATGCGGATATTCAGTCCGGTTCAGGTGGAAATTTTTCAGTTACCGGATATGGTGTTACGGGATCGGACATTTCTAACCGTGCAGTCGATATTAATCCTGCCGATATTGAAAGTATTAATGTACTTAAAGGACAGGCAGCGGCCGCTCTATATGGGATTCGTGCATCAAATGGTGTTATTCTTATAACAACTAAAAGTGGCCGGAATAACAAGATCGGAAAGCCGGTTATTTCAATATCTCATACCAGTGCTTTTTCGAGGGTATCCCGTAACCCTGATTATCAGGCTACCTACGCTCAGGGTAATAATGGTATTTATAATCCTACTTCTTCATTATCGTGGGGACCTAAAATTGTTGACCTGCCGGATGATCCTGTTAATGGAGGGAATGCCAATGGTCATCCGGGGGAATTTTATGTTCCTCAGTTAGCCCTGGGTCAGATTGAAGATGCATGGGTTACTCCCCAGGTTTTTGATAACTGGAAAAGATATTTCAGAACAGGTTATTCAGCAACAAATAACATAATGATAAGTCAGGCATCGGAAGGTGGCAATTTTGCCCTGGGTTTAAGTCAGACATCACAAAGTGGTGTAGCTTTGTCATCGGGAATGAATCGATGGAATGGAAAATTTTCAGCAGAAAGGAAGCTTAGTAAGAATTTCACCACCGGGTTCAATTCCAATTTTTCCAAGACAGATATCGACAAGTTACCAACTGCCAATGATGCTGCACTGGCCGGTGTATTGGGAGCTCCTGTAAGTTATGATCTTAAAGATTACCCATACTTTGTCCCGGGAGATCCTTACACTCATATCTATTATCGCGGAGGCAGCTGGGACAACCCCTACTGGTCGGCCCGGCATACTGTTTTCAATGAGAAGACCGACAGATTCTTCGGTAATGGTTATATCAGTTATCTCGCCACTTTAAATGAAAGCATGAATTTGAAAATACGTTATCAATTGGGTGCTGACTCATACACCACAAATTTCCAGGATATTTTTGAATATGGACATGCAGGAACTAACGGAATGATTGATAATTATGGTATAACATCATTTACAGTAAACTCACTTTTTACGGTAAATTATGACTGGACCATCAATAATAATCTGATTTTAAATGCTATGGTTGGAAATGAGTTTGATCATAACAATTCCAAGACATATTCAGAGCATGGTGAAGATTTCAATTTCGGGGGCTGGGCACATATCAGTAATGCTAATATTGTAACAGCCAATGAATCCCAAAACCAAAACCGGACAGTTGGTTTTTTCGGGAGCTTGTCGCTTAGTTATAAATCTTTATTTTTTCTTAATGGAACAGGAAGAAATGATATTGTATCTTCAATGCCGACAAATCACAGATCTTTCTTTTATCCCTCAGTGTCGTTTAGTTTTGTGGCATCTGAGTTAAGCAGTATAAAAGACCTTAACTGGGTCTCACTGGCTAAGTTACGGTTTTCATATGCTGAAGTAGGACAGGCTGGTACATATATTCCGAATTATTATACTACTCCGGATTATTCCGGTAGCTGGTGGACCGGATCTCCAATCCAGTATCCTATAGGAGGGATAAGTTCCTATATTCCTAATAATATTCAGTTTGATCCCAATTTAGTGCCGCAGAACACAAAATCTTATGAAATCGGAGCTAACCTGACTTTTTTCCAGAATCGCCTTGGTATTGACTATACTTACTCCTACCAGCATGTTGTAGATCAGATATTTTCAGTTCCACTCGCAGGATCCACCGGTGTGAGAGCCCTTCTTATGAATGGAGGTAAGGTCCATACTCTGGGTCATGAAGTCATACTGAATATAACTCCTCTATCGTTGAAAAACATACAGTGGGATTTTAACGTCAACTTCTCAAAGATTGATAATTATGTTGATGAACTTTCCCAGGGTGTCGAAAGCATTTTTATAGGTGGATTTACTACTCCTCAGGTTCGCGCTGGTATTGGTGATAAGTTTCCGGTTATATATGGTGATTCATTTCTTCGCAATGATGAGGGAAAAATTGTTGTCGATGACGATCCGTCTTCTCCTAATTATGGTTTCCCTTTAACCGGAGAACCAGCTGTAATTGGAAAGGTCTCTCCCGATTTTATTCTTGGTGGCGGAACCAGTTTTACATACAGGAACTGGTCACTAAGTGCTTTGTTTGAGTGGAAGCAGGGTGGCCAAATGTACTCAGGCAGTAACGGATTGCTCGACCTCTACGGATTGTCTAAAAAGACGGAAGATCGTGAATCGACTTTTATCTTCGACGGGGTAAAATCTGATGGCACGCCCAATGATATAGCCCGCGGAGGACCTAACGATCCATATGCGCTGCAAAATTTATACTCTAATGTTTTATCAAACATAGATGAGTTTTATATTTATGATAATTCATTTGTTAAGCTTCGTGAACTTTCACTAAGGTACAAGCCGGCAAATAAGCTTTTCAAAAAGGTTGATCTGGGGGTCTCTGTTTTTGCCCGGAACATTCTGCTCTGGACCGCTCTTCCAAACCTGGATCCTGAATCGAGTCAGGGAAATACAAACATGGGAGGATCATTTGAAAGGTTCACTGTTCCTCAGACAACCAGTTTTGGTTTTAATATTGATTTAACATTTTAATTTATAAATATCATGAGAAAAAAGATTTTTATATTATATGCAGCAATTTTGGCCCTTACTCTCTGGTCATGTTCGGAATCTATTATGGATGAAATAAATAAGGACATTAATGACCCGAGTAATATGGCAACAAGATTGATTATTACTGACGCTATTACCTCCAGTGCTTTTTCAGTGGCAGGTGGAGATTTTAACTTTTTTGCGTCTATATATATTGAACATAACACCGGTATATGGGGCCAGTTCTATAATGCAGAAATCAGGTCCACACAGCCTTCGAGCTCGACAACATATAACAATTCATGGAATTCTGTCTATGCAACCCTTTACAGCCTGAAGATAATTCGCGAAAAATGTTCAGAAGGCGGAGAGGAAGAGGGTAACTATCATACTCTTGGTATTGCTCAGATTCTTACGGCATATAACCTTGCAACACTAACCGATGTTCTGGGTGATGTTCCATGGACAGAAGCCCTTCAGCCGGGAGTGATATTTACACCTGTTCTTGATAGACAGGAAGATCTCTATAATGAAGTTTTTGCATTTCTTGATGATGCTATTATTAATCTTGACAAAGTGTCAGTTTATCCTTCTTTAGGAAACCAGGATCTGATGTATGGAGGTGATACTGAGCTCTGGAAGAAATTTGCCTATGGATTGAAAGCCCGTTACAAAATGCGTTTATCGTTAAAGACTCCTGCATATGCTGACGTAATCTCACTTGCAGATCAGTCTTTCACCTCGAGTGAGGAGCAGGCACAGTATAACTATAATGGCAATACTTCAAAAAGTCCCTTTTACTCCATGTATCAAGATCGTGATTATTATGGTTCAAGTCAGAGTCTGCACGATAAATTAGTTGATAGAAATGATCCCCGTGATGATGTATTCTTCATGCCACATCCCGATGGTGGAGGTGACATGTTATTTGCTCCAAATGGTACAGCGAACCAGGTACAGGGATTGTATTCAATATCTGCAATAAGCACTAATACGGCACCTACATACCTGCTGAGCTATCATGAACTGGAGTTTCTGAAAGCAGAAGCTTATGTCAGGAACAGTAATTTAGCTCTGGCCGACAGTTCATTGCGGAAAGCTGTAATTGCTGCATTTCAAAAGGTAAATATTGGATTGACCGCTGCAGATGCTATTGATTATTTCAATACCAGTGTGAGACCAAAATTTAATGCAAATCCATTATCAGAGGTAATGAATCAGAAATACATTGCTTTTTATGAGGAAGAAGCCCTGGAGGCCTATAACGATTACAGACGTTTAAAGGCTATGGGTAACAATGTGATCAATCTGGAAAATCCTTTGGATGCAACCCTTTTTCCTTTACGATATTCCTACGGATCTGAGGATGTAACCACAAACGTAAATATCCGAAATGCATATGGCGACGGCACCTACGTATACAGTGAAAATGTCTGGTGGGCAGGAGGAACGAGATGAAGTTAATGATTTAAGATTTTAACAATTAAAATAAAATTGTATTATGAAGAAAAATATAAAAGTAATAGGACTGGTCATCACACTGATAATGATATTATTTAGTTGTGAAGAGCTGCCGGATCCTGCAGGCCTGAGGGGTGTAGCAGTGGTACCCGGTATTACGGGTCTTGATCCCGGAGTATTTGACGTCAATGATCTCGAGAATTCATATGTCCAATTCACTGTGACCATCCCTGAAGGCTCATCAGTAAACAAGGCTACATTGATAGGTTCTTTAAATAACAATCATGCAGATATTCCAATAGTCGAGTTAACTTCATTTCCAGCAGTTGTAACTGTTTCATCATCAGAAGCAGCTCAAAAACTGGGGATTGCCTTAGCTGATCTCCAAAGGGGTGATGTTTTTGATTTCGAACTGTTGATAACCAGCGGAAGTCGCACTACACGTTCCACTCCTCTTGTAATTCCTGTAGCATGTACCTATAGTGTAAGTATGGCTACAGGCAGTTATCATTCAGTTTCTCCTGCATATCCTGCAGGCTGGGAAACAGAGGGTGACATAACCCTTACGGCTGATGACAATGATCCTTACACGATCTACGTCACAGGACTTGAAGAGTTGGATGGAAATGTTGAAGATCTCGGTCCTCTGGTCATGCATGTTAATCCGATTACTTATGTTGTAACAGTTCCCAAAAAGGCATTAGCTTCTGATGTATGGGGGGATTATCATAATATAGCTTATGAAGGCTCAGGTACTTTCAGTTCATGTGATGGAACGTATACCATGAATTTCACTATTACAATTGATGAAGGTTCATTTGGGGCTTTCCCATTTACTTTTACAAGAAACAATTAAATTCACTTGGATTATATCAGGAAAGGCTGGTCATCTTTATGATCAGCCTTTCTTATATACATAAATTAGTATCATTCATTTGTTGAGTAAATAATTACTGCTATCTTTGCACCCACAATTTTTAAAAGCAGGTTAAATAAAAAGCGTAAAAAATTAATGGCAGTTAAAATCAGATTAGCTAGAAAAGGCCGCAAAAAGCTGGCCTACTACCACATCGTGGTAGCTGATAGCAGGTCGCCACGGGATGGCAGATATATTGAAAAGATCGGAAAATACAATCCGCTCACTAACCCCGCCACTATCGAACTTGATTTCGACAAGGCTCTCGGTTGGCTGCAAAATGGCGCAATGCCTACTGAAACATGTAGGGCAATCCTGTCTTATAAAGGTGTTCTTATTAAAAAGCATCTTCTTGAAGGAGTTAAAAAAGGGGCATTTGATGAAGCAGAAGCGACCAGGCGTTTTGAAGAGTGGATGACGCAGAATGAAGCAAAAATTGAAGCTAAAAAATCGGGTCTTGAAAAGTCAAAGGATGATGACACGGTCAGCAGGCTTGCAGTTGAAAAGAAAATAAATGAAGCCCGTGTAGCAAAAGTAGCTAAAAAGCAAGCAGCTCTTGCAGCTAAAGAGGCAGCAGCCGGTGAACCTGAAGTTCAGGCAGAAGAGACGGCCCCCGAAACAG
>CAZGKI010000013.1:0-47601 GCA_964526345.1 uncultured Rikenellaceae bacterium | reverse complement strand
AAGCAACTGATACTCCCAATGCTGATGAAGCAGTTCCGGAAGTGGAAGCAACTGATACTCCCAATGCTGATGAAGCAGTTCCGGAAGTGGAAGCAACTGACACCCCCGTTACTGATGAAACAGCATCAGAACCGGTTGCAGAAGAGAGTCCCAAGGAATAGAGAGGCAGTCTAAGGATCTGTGATCCAATGGCATATAATGCTGACATATTGCTGGGAACAATCATAAAAGTACATGGCTATGAAGGTACCGTAACAGTAAAACTGGAAAAAGCGTTTACTGAAAATATACCTGAAATGGAATCGGTTTTTCTGGAAATTGAAGGAAAACCGGTTCCTTTTTTTATATCTGAATCAGATTACCCGGGGGGTAATATCCTGAGACTGAAATTTGACGGATACGAATCAATTGAAAAAGTTGCCGGATTTACCGGATGTAAAATATTCCTGACCTGCAGGAACAATGGCATAAGTTTATCTGAAAATATTGATGAGCTGACAGGTTATATGGTTTATTTACCTGACAACAGCCTTGTCGGCATAGTCACAGAAATAATCAATAATTCCGGTCAGAAACTACTCATTATCAGCAGTGAAAAAGAGAAAGAGATATTAATTCCCCTGCATGACGACCTTGTTGTGAAAACTGATAAAAATAAGCATATCATTGTCATGGATCTCCCTGATGGATTGACAGATATGAACTAAAATATTTCTGAAAACCACCCATGTATAAATAATTTAAATGAATAATGCAGCTATTTAATAAAATAGCTGTCTTTATTTATGAATCATTAAAATTTAATATAGATCAGGATGAAAAGAGTCGCACTTTTTTTATTTATTGTGGGCCTGGGAACAGGTTTTGCTACATGTCAGAACACATCCAGGGAAACCAGGGATGTAAAGAATTTTTCAAGGGTTAATTTTGGAATAGCCGGCAACCTGACCATAAAAACAGGAACTGATTTCAGTGTTGTTCTGGAAGGAGAAAGCAGAGACCTTGAGGAAGTTTTAACCGAGGTATCGGGCGATAAGCTTGTGATTAAGCAGGATAGCTGGAGGTTCAGATTTAATAATAAAGTTGATGTATATATAACCATGCCTGCATTAAAAGGTCTGGGGGTATCCGGATCCGGCAATGCTGAAATTGCTGACGCTGTGAATTCATCTAACCTTGATCTGAGTGTCAGTGGCAGTGGTAAGCTGAAAACATCTAATCTGGATGTGGAAAATCTCGATTGCAGCATCTCCGGTTCCGGGAACATAACACTTGGCTCGGGAAATGTTAAAAATGCAGATATTTCCATCAGCGGCTCAGGTAACTTCTCCGGTTATTACGTTGAAGTTAAATCGCTTGATATTAGAGTCTCAGGAAGCGGGAGCTGTACATGCTATGTTACAGATGCCCTCGATGCATCAATTTCAGGAAGCGGAAATGTATCTTATAAAGGGAACCCGAAGATTGATGCAAGAGTATCCGGATCGGGCCACGTGAGATCTGCAAGATAAGTCACATCCTGATAATTTTAAATACTCCGTTTTTATTGATTTTTATGACCGGCGAGGGTACCGACCTTAGCCGGTCTTTTTGACGGTATTTCACCACGTAATCCACTTTTGTTAAAATCTTCGGATCAATCTCCCCAAAAAAAGCAGGAGAATGCATTCCACTTATATTTGCCGAAGTGGATACTAACGGTTTTCTGAATCTTCGGATAAGCGACTCACAAAATTCATCATGGCAGATCCTGATACCTATTGAACCATCTTTACTGCATAAACCCCTGGCAAGGTTTTTCCCTTCAGGGTATATAATAGTAAGAGGAGTATTAGTAACATTGGTAAGGTCAAGGACTATTTCCGGAATATCCCTGACATATCTTTCAATCATAGAAATTCCGTCAACAAGAATAATCATGCTTTTACTTTCAGTCCGTTCCTTGATCTTAAAGATCTTTTCCACTGCACCTGAATTTGTTGCATCACATCCAAGTCCCCATATAGTGTCAGAAGGATATAGAATTACTCTACCCTCTTTTAAAAATTTCAAAGAATTCTTCAGATCATCTTCAAATTTGCCGGTTATCATCCTGGTAACTGTTTTCTTTCATTCCAGAGTCTTCTGAGTCTGGAATATTTAAGGTAACTCGACCATGCTCCTTTTGAACAAATGGTATAACCAATCTTCCCGTTAAGGAATCCCAGGTGCAGAATATATGTCAGTATAAAACGCCAAACCATGTGTAATGCAGGGGTAAACCAGAACACTTTTTTCCCTGCTTTATAGTATTCCCGGGCAGCAATATCGGCATATAGTTCTATATTTTTCAAAAATTCATCTTCAGTCTCATATGGCCAGTGCAGCAGATCTCCTTTTATCCTGGATATCCTGCATTTGGGTACCATTATAAAACGCTCATGAATATTTATAGGACCGAATTTCCCTTTTTCCCTGTTAAAAAGTCTGAGTTGCCGGTCGGGATACCAGGCTGAATGCCTTATCCATTTTCCGCAGTAATTATTCAGCCGGTTAAAAAGATAACCATCATGAGTCAGGTCTGTTTTTATAGCTGATAATGAATCTATTAGTTCATCACTTAGGGATTCATCGGCATCTATTGATAGAACATATTTATTTGAAGCAAGAGAAATTGCATAATTCTTTTGATTCATGAATCCCGTGAACTCATGCTGAAAGAAATTAACATTAAGTCTTCTGCAGATCATTTCAGTATTATCTGATGAAAATGAATCAACAACTATTATCTCATCCACAACTTTGTTTACTGAATTAATACACCTTTCGATATATTTCTCCTCATTCATGGTTATTATAACTGCAGATATTTTTGTCATATCCGGAGATTGTCAGGAATAAGAATAGTTAATAAAGAAGCAAATTTATCAAATAATAAAAGCATGGTGTTATTCGGGTAATTGAATTCATTTCAGAATTTCAACTTCAGTTTCAGCATTCTTTCTTTCATTTCATTGATTACTGCTTTCTCTTCATTTTCTGAATTTGCCTCAAAAGTTACGGAGAAGCGGATATATTTACCTGCGTCATCCCATGGTACGGTGGAAATCAGAGATTCACGAATCAGGAATTCCGAAAATTCCCCTGCAGTATTAAATACTTTACCATTTTCTGAGCCTTCCGGCGCCTTTACGTAACAGTAAAATGATCCTTTAGGCTTCCTGGCATTAAATCCTGTTTCATTAAGTGCATTTACAAGCAGATCAAATCTTCTTGAATATTTTTCTATTGTCCTTTTGGTTATTTCCGTGTGGTTTAATGCCACTATTCCTGCCTTTTGAATAGCCCTGAACTGGCCCGAATCGGTGTTGTCTTTAACGGTGGCATAGGCCTGTATTGCCTTGCTGTTGCCACATACAAATCCAATTCTCCAGCCTGTCATATTAAATGCTTTCGATAAGGAATGAACTTCAATGCCAATATCCATAGCCCCCTTAACCGACAGGAAGCTGAGAGGTTTATAGCCATCGTATGTCAGACCGCTGTATGGTGCATCGTGTATCACTATAATATTTTCCTTTTTAGCAAAATCGACAACAGCGCTGAAAAATTCCGGTGTTGCAACTGCCCCTGTCGGATTGTTCGGATAATTCAGGTAAAGCAGCTTGGCCTTATTAAGCACGGGACATGGTATTTTGCTTAAATCCGGCAGAAATGAGTTTGATTCCAGTAATGGCAGATTATAGACTTCGCCTCCGAGATATCGGGTATATGTAGCAGTAACCGGATACCCGGGAATTGTAGTAAGCAAAATATCACCGGGATTAATAAAACAAACCGGCAGCATTGCAAGAACAGGTTTTGATCCTATTCCATGCAAAATATGTTCGTAAGGATTGATTCCTGTAAGACCGTATACTTTTTCAAGATATCGGGCTGCAGCTTCCTGAAATTCAGGAATACCGTTATCGGCATACCATCTGTTCTCCGGTTTTCCGGCTTCCTCAGACAAAGCTTTTACTACCAGTTCATCAGCAGGCCAGTCAGGCTCGCCAACCCCCATATCAATAAGTTTCATGTCGGGATGTGCAAGTTTTGCTGCTGCTTTTGCACGTTTAATAAGTTCAAATTTGTAAATCACTGTTGATTTCCCAAAGTTGATACCCCCCAGTCTGTCAGATATTTTGTTCTCAAAAAAATTGGACATAGATTTCCTGATAATTTATGTTGCCTTAAGATCGGATAAATTTAATAAAGTAAAGGCGACAAATTTAATAAACTGTTTCTGAAATTAAGAATGAAAAGCCGTTTCCCTCTTTCATTGTTCAAAAAAGTGGTGTAAATTTGATATAGATTTCATTATCGGCTTTAATGTTTTTAAGAGCTTCATGAGCGCAGCATTTTATTAATAATATAGAAACCTATGAGCAAATATGTCTATTTAACCAGTACGCCTGAGGCACTTGTAGCTTCAATGCTTCCTCCTGATGGATTCGGAATGTATCTTTCAACAGGGACCAAAAAGAGGAATAAAGGCCAGACTATCTTTTTTGAGGTTGATCTGAATAAAATAGAAAACCTCATTGATATGGAGAGCCTTAATAAACGTTGTGTTGCCAAGGAGGACGGCAGTCCGAAAAGTTCTGTCTATCTTTCTGTTTACCGCGCACTTGAGCTGATCCCCACCTCTGCGCTAAAAAGCCTTTATCTTACCACCGATCATGGATGCGCACTTGAGCTGAAAAGAGCACCCTACGACAAATCAAAGGAATCTCATAAAGCGCTTCATCTTTACCAGGAATTATGCCCTGTAACTCCGCTTGTTGCAAGTGGTCTTGCACCTTCTGCTTTTTTGAAAAGGCTTACTGACGATTCTATACCTATTTCCCTGCCAAAACTCTTTTTCGTTGAACTTAAACTGGGAGAACTGGCGGATGATCCTCTTTCTGGATCGGCTGAACACCTTCCCTATTCGAATATAGGGCACCTGAGAGACTGCCTGGAAATTCTGAGAGGTGAATATGAAAAGCATATGAAGACAGTGCAGAGGATTTTCTCGGGGACACTTCTGTATAGGACCATAGAAACCGGTTTTTATATTGGCGCAAAAGATGAAATGGTATATTATCCTTACCCCGGGATGAAACAGCTTGAAGACATTAATTATGAGTTTTTCAGGGGTATTTAGAAACCGCTTTTTTTCACATTCGTTCAAAGATATAACGATAGCAATATCGTGAAGTGACTGGTATTGAGTTTGTTAATCTTAAATAAATTCGAAATAAAAGACATATAAGATTCTCTTTCTTTTCATTTGCATTAATGAAAAACTAATATAGTTTTGTACCGGTGAAATTTTTTCATTTCCCAACCTTTAATTTTTAATTTAAAAATAAATAAAATGATTAGTAGTATTTTTTGGATTGTGCCGGTTTCAGCGCTCCTGGCTCTGTTATTTGCGTGGATTTTTTACAGAAATATGAAGGTCCAGGAAGAGGGAACAGACAAAATGAAAGAGATAGCTGAGTATGTCAGGGAAGGAGCTATGGCTTACCTGAGACGCCAGTATACAGTTGTTATCAAAGTCTTCATTATTCTTGTTTTGTTATTGACCGTTCTGGCTTACATAGGTGTTCAGAACCCCTTTGTCCCTTTTGCCTTCCTTACCGGAGGTTTTTTCTCGGGTCTTTGTGGTTTTCTTGGAATGAAAACGGCAACATTCGCTTCAAACAGAACAGCATGGGCTGCATCAAAGTCACTTAACAAAGGATTACAGATTGCTCTCAGGAGTGGCGCAGTTATGGGACTGGTTGTTGTCGGATTTGGCCTGCTTGACATTGCTCTCTGGTTCCTTCTGCTTAACGGCCTTATATTTACTCCTGAACATATGGAAACCGGGCTAAAATTCATCGGACTTACTTTTGTCCATCCCGGGACTACTGATCATCAGAAACTTATAGAGATTACAGCTACCATGCTTACATTCGGTATGGGTGCCTCGACACAGGCTCTCTTTGCTCGTGTTGGAGGTGGTATTTTCACAAAAGCTGCCGATGTTGGAGCTGACCTCGTTGGAAAAGTAGAAGCCGGAATTCCGGAAGATGATCCGAGAAATCCTGCAACTATTGCCGATAATGTTGGGGATAACGTAGGCGATGTGGCCGGTATGGGCGCCGACCTTTATGAGTCGTATGCTGGTTCCATTCTTGCTACTGCTGCTCTTGGCGCAGCACTTCCTGCTGCAACAGCAAGTCTGCAGATGAAAGCGATTATTGCTCCTATGATTGTTTCTGCAATTGGAATTTTACTTTCAATTGCTGGAGTATATATGGTTCGTACAAAAGAATCTGCTTCACCTAAAAACCTACTTAGTGCATTACTTCTTGGTACCGGCGGAAGCTCAGCTCTGATATTGGTTGCCATGGCAGTGATGGTATTTGCAGGATGGTTAACATGGGGTGTCTTTGGTTCTGTGGTTGCTGGTCTTGCAGCTGGTGTAATTATCGGACAATCAACTGAGTATTTTACATCCGACGGATATAAACCAACACAGGGAATTGCCAGACAGGCACTTCAGGGTCCTGCTACAGTAATTATTGAGGGTATGGCTGTCGGAATGTTTTCGACATGGGTTCCCGTAATAACCATTGTTGGTGGTATCATTGCAGCGTTTGGTTTTGCCGGTGGATTTCATGATTTTGCAATGGGAGTCTACGGGATCGGATTTGCTGCAGTAGGTATGCTTTCAACACTGGGCATAACTCTTGCAACTGATGCTTTTGGACCTATAGCAGATAATGCAGGCGGCAACGCTGAAATGGCAGAATTGCCAAAGGAAGTAAGGGAAAGAACAGATGCTCTAGATGGCCTGGGAAATACAACTGCTGCTACCGGTAAAGGATTTGCTATCGGGTCTGCAGCATTGACTGCCCTGGCGCTTATGGCTGCTTATATGGAGGAGGTAAAAATGTGGATCGGGAGAATGGCAGACAAAGCTCCTGAAGGATTCAGGCAGATTGGGGACACTCTTTTCTACCATAATACTTTACCGGTTGTTCATGATGGTCAGACTGCTATTAATGTGACTACTGCAACAATCCGCGATTTTGTTGGTGCATATGATCTTTCACTTTTCAATCCAATTCTCCTGGGAGGTATTTTCATTGGTGCAATGATGGCATTTCTATTTAGTGCAATGAGTATGAAAGCAGTTGGTCGTGCAGCAGGTAAAATGGTTGAGGAGGTAAGACGTCAGTTCCGCGAAATTCCCGGTATCATGGAAGGTAAAGCAAAACCGGAATACGCTAAATGTGTTGAAATTTCGACAGCAGGCGCACAGAAAGAAATGATGGTGCCCTCTCTATTGGCTATAGCTGTTCCCCTGGTTGTAGGTATTGTTTTCGGAGTTCCCGGTGTTGTTGGATTGCTTGCAGGAGGGATGACAGCTGGTTTCACATTAGCCAGTATGCTTAATAACGCCGGTGGTGCATGGGATAATGCCAAGAAATTTATCGAACGTGGTAATTATGGAGGCAAAAAAAGCGAACCTCATAAAGCCTCAGTCGTTGGTGATACTGTAGGTGATCCTTTCAAAGACACCTCAGGACCCTCACTTAACATACTTATCAAACTGATGTCGATGGTTTCTGTTGTTATGGCAGGAATTACCGTTGCTTTCAGCATCTTCTAGGCTACTGTGGAGGATTTTATATTTAAAAAGCTGTCTCCCCCGGGACAGCTTTTTATTTAATAACCTTTGGTTACCATAACAATCTGTTCGCACATTTTTTTACTTTTGAGAAAACAAATTGATAATGGAACTCCCGTCAATTTACGATATCAAATCCGCCAGTGATCGTATAAGTCCTTTTATCCATCATACACCTGTCCTTACATCAAAGCTTCTTAATAATCTTTTTGGCTGCGACATGTACTTTAAATGCGAGAATTTCCAGAAAGTAGGTGCCTTTAAATTCCGTGGAGCTACAAATGCTGTCTTGTCATTAAATGACGCTGAAAAGGATAGAGGAGTAGTAACACATTCATCTGGAAATCACGCTGCTGCACTTGCTCTTGCTGCCCGCATGAATGGTATAAAAGCATATATCGTAATGCCGGAA
Organism: uncultured Rikenellaceae bacterium; assembly: GCA_964526345.1. GTDB lineage: Bacteria > Bacteroidota > Bacteroidia > Bacteroidales > VadinHA17 > LD21. Next base: position 39,502 of record CAZGKI010000013.1, on the reverse strand, counting down.
AACGCACCTGTTGTTAAGAAAAATGCTGTTGCAGGATATGGAGCTGAAATAACTTACTGCAAACCAACTCTTCAAGCACGGGAGGAAACAACGATCCATATAATTGAAAAAACTGGAGCAACATTGATCCACCCTTACGATAATTTTAATGTAATATGCGGGCAGGGAACTGCAGCTCTTGAATTAATGGAAGAGATCAGCAATCTGGAGGTAGTTATGGCCCCCATTGGAGGAGGCGGGCTGATGAGCGGAACATCAACATATGTTAAAGGCATTAATGAAAAAACGCTTGTTATTGGCGCTGAACCAGAAGCTGCGAATGATGCCTGGAAATCATTTACCACCGGTATACTGACACCTTCTTTCAATCCGTTAACAGTTGCTGACGGACTTCTGACTTCGCTGAGCGATCTGACTTTTTCAATAATCAGGAAGAATGTCGATGCAATCTATACAGTAAAAGAAGAATCGATTATTAAATCTATGCTACTGATCTGGGAAAGGATGAAAATAATTATTGAACCATCTTCCGCTACGGTACTTGCTGTAATAAAGGAAAATGCTGATTTTTTCAGGGGAAGAAAAACGGGTCTTATTATTACCGGTGGAAATGTGGATTTCAGGAAGCTGCCTTTTTAGGCGCTTTTATTAAATATGCGGCAACAGGATAATGATCGGAGTATTTTACCTTCAGAATTTCAAAATACCGGCTCTCAAAAAAATTATCATAAAGGATATAATCTATCCTGTTGGCAGGGTAGTTGCCTTTGTATGTAAATCCTGCCCCGTAACCTGAAACGACAAATGCATCATTCAGCCCATTCCTGATTTTACGGTATGAAAATGATACCGGGGTGTCATTAAAGTCACCTGCTACAATTACAGGATGTGGTGAGTGATTTACCTGCGCCTTTACAACATTCGCCTGGTGTGCTCTGATGACAAATCCTTTTTTAAGGCTTACGGATAGATTTTTCATTTCATTAAAAGTCTCCTTATCGTCAGGTGTTGTGATCTCTTCCAGGAATGATCGTTCCATTCTTTTTAGCCTGAAAGATTGGAGGTGGTTATTAAAGATTCTTACGGTGTCGGTTCCGATTACAATATCTGTAAAGATCGATAAACTTGATGATCCGGAATGAATGATCTCTCCTTTCCCGACAATCGGGAATTTACTGTAAGTGGCGATACCATAATACCGGTTAGTACCACTGCCCAGAACCTTTAAGTGAGAATAATAATTTCCGCCAAGACCGGCTATGACAGCTTTGTCTTTCTGAACAGGATTTCCATTAACATAAAACTCCTGGAGACAAAGGATATCAGGCTTCTGGCTTTTCAGGAAGGCAAGGACTTTAATTTCGGAGCTGGTATTCTGTTTCTCAAAATAATTGAATAATCTCAGGTTATAGCTGATCACCTTAAATGTGCCATTTCTGTTACCCGCAGGTCTTACGATCTTAATGTAATTTGACAGATGATTAAATCCCAGAGCAATAACAAATACTGATATCAGAACTTCATATTTTAAAAGAACAGCCCAAATAATTGCCAGTATTATATTGATTAGCAGGATATAAGGATAAGCAAGCCCGAAAAAAGCCGGCAGAGCAAATTTTTCCGGACTTATATGTACTGCCAGGTAAGAAAACAGAAGAGCAGATGCAAACAGGAGGTTTACAGTTAGGAGTACCTTATATAGTAATTTTCTCACTGCAATCAGTTTTTCTTCTGGCTCTCCTTGAACAGCAGATCTTTTTCTTCTTTTGTCAGACTGTCATAACCTCCCTTTGCTATTTTATCAAGGATTGCGTTAATTCTTGTCTGGTGTTCCGCTTTCATTTTATTGTAATCGTAATCGGAGACAGGTTTTTTATAAGTCACCTTGAGTTTACTGCGAGGTTTGAACATTGTTACAAAGAAATCTATCAACCTGTTTAATCCTTTTCCGATATCATGGCCGTGCCTGAGGTTAATTGTATAAAGATAACCAAATAGCGCTCCCCCTATATGAGCCAGTTTTCCTCCAGAATTGACAGAAAAATCCATAAAAGAGGTCAGTACAAAAATTGCAAGGGCCATGTACTTTATTTTAATCTTTCCAAGCAGAAGAAGTTGAATAGTATAATTGGGCACATAAGCTGCAATTGCAATAACAACAGCCATTACAGAAGCAGATGCTCCTATTGCGACCGATTCATTAAGGACACCTGCAAATGCCGGGAATACATTAAACGAAAGAACATAGACTAACGCACCGCTCAGGCCCCCCAACAGATAAACTGCAACAAGTTTTCTTTGATCGAGATACTCAAGGAAGATCCTTCCGAACCAGTAAAGCCACAGCATATTAAACAGAATATGCCAGAAATCTTTATGGGTGAACATGTAAGTGATCAGTGTCCAGGGTTTCAAAAGCAATGCTTTAAGACTGGAGGGTATTGCAAAAAGCAAAAAGGTTTTTGAAGCGATATCAGGATTATCCAGTAAAAAGCCTGCAATAGCAGCCAGTGACAGAATCAGGAAAATGGCAATATTAATGTATATAAGTCTGGTAAGACTGGTCCCATGCCTGAAGGTATTCTTTATGTTATCCCAGATTCCCATCAGTAGAGGGTATTAGTCGTCTTACGCCAGTACCTTAAGAGCAGATATCCAAATAACATGCCTCCAAGGTGTGCAGCGTGGGCAATTGTGCTTCCTGGTTGTGCGATTGCAAGTGAAAGCTCTATAAGACCATAAATTAATACAAAATACTTTGCTTTTATAGGTATGGGAGGAAAAATAATCATTAGCTGTGTGTTGGGAAAAAGCACACCAAAGGCAAGCAATAATCCGAAAATTGCTCCCGAGGCACCTATTGTAGGTATATTAAGCAAGATCTCCAGATCCTGCATAGTTATATTTGTAAATCCTTTTCCCTGTTTAAACAGGGCAGTGCCCTCTGTCAGGACAGTCTTCAACTGCTCGGGACTCAGGGCTGATGCCAGTTTATGATATTCAAAAGCAATGACCGATTCATGTACAAATGCCGCACCCAGACCACAAACGAGATAATATATTAAAAAACGTTTCGGACCCCAAACATTTTCAAGAACCTGACCAAATATGAATAGAGCATACATATTGAAAAAGATATGCCAGAAATTGGCATGCATAAACATATGTGTCAGGATCTGGACAGGTTTAAAATTATCCGATTTTGGGAAGTATATTCCAAGTATTTCGTTGAGATTAATATTAAAAACCTTTAAACCGGCAATATAAGCCAGGAACATTAATATATTGATCATTATAATGTTCTTAACTAGCGGTGTTATATTAAAAAGTCCTCTTCCGTATCCGTTCATCTGTTATTTTTTATATGTTTTTCCAGTCTGCTCAAAAGTCAGGCCAAAGCTAATGTTTAATAGTTTTTCCGACAACATGTCATCGATTTCTATTTAAATTTTTTGTCAAGATCTTCCAATGTAATAATAATTACAACAGGCTTACCCTTAGGTGAATAATTGGGAGCCAAGCATGCAAAAAGGCTGTCAAAAAGATTTTCCATCTCACTTTGGGTCAGAGCTTTCCCATATGGTACAGATGAAGCCCCTGCCATTGACGCTGCCAGCTTTTCTTTGGCATCAGCCGGAAGATCACCCCGGCTGCTCTTGAAGTCTTCAATCATGATTTCCAGAATTTCAACAGGATCGGACCAGGCTGAACCGGAAGGGGTTCCTTCTATTATTATCCTGTCATTTTCAAGGAAATTTATTGTGAAGCCAAGCAGTTTAAGGTCATCTTTTATCTCTTTTAATACCTGGTAGTCGGCCGGGTTTATTTCAACTGTAACAGGGAAAAGTACCGACTGGCTATTTGCTTTATTTTTGTTGAGACAATCCAGGAATTTTTCATAGAGTACCCTTTCATGAGCCCGCTTCTGATCAATAAGCATCAGTCCCGATTTTACCGGGCAAACAATATATTTATTTTTTATCTGGAAGACCTTTCTGTCAGTCTCAGCACTTATCTTTATTGTCTCATGGTCCTCATTTTCCTTTTCCAGGGCTGAGTAGAGTTTTTCCCAGTTGGCAATGTTTTCTTTTTCGAATCTTTCTATAAAATCAGGCCGTTGAAAAGCGAACCGTTCCCCGTTAAAAGGATTATAGAGAGGATTAACATTAATAGCGGGAGGTTCAGGAAAACTATCACCAGAACTTCTGACAGGAATATCAATTAATGCTTCACTTTCAAAATCCAGTGAGGGCACAATATTAAAACGACCGAGAGCTTCACGTACTGATGCCATTAGTATCTGCCATATTGACCTCTCGTCTTCGAATTTTATTTCAGTTTTTGTAGGATGGATGTTTATATCAATTGATGCCGGATCAGACTCCATAAAAATGAAATAGCTTGGAATGGTATCAGCAGGCAGTATATTCTGATATGCCTCAGCTACGGCTTTATGAAAATATGGATGTTTCATGAAGCGGTTATTCACGAAAAAAAACTGCTCTCCGTAAGTTCGTCGCGCACTTTCTGGTTTCCCGATAAATCCTTTTATTGAAATAAGAGTGGTTTCGGTCTCCAGAGTGATAAGATCCTGGCTGATCTGTTTTCCAAAAACTCCAATGATCCGCTGTCTCTGGTTCCCAGGTACCAGATTATAAACTTCCCTTTCGTTGTGATGAAGTGAAAACCTTATATCAGGATGTGCAATTACGACTTTCTGGAATTCATTAATAATATGCCTTAGTTCAGTATTTTCCGATTTAAGAAATTTCCGTCGTGCCGGGATATTAAAAAACAGGCTTTTCACCGAAAAGCTTGATCCCACCGGGCAGCTGCACGGCTCCTGGGCTTCAACTTTCGAACCGCTGATAAAGATCATAGTCCCTGCTTCACTATCATTTTTCCGGGTTTTGAGCTCTACCATAGCTACAGCTGCTATTGAAGCAAGCGCTTCGCCCCGAAACCCTTTTGTCCTGATAGCATACAGGTCCTGCGCGGAAGAAATTTTTGAAGTAGCATGCCGTTCAAATGAGAGTCTTGCATCTGTTTCCGACATACCATAACCATCATCAATAACCTGGATCAGTGTTTTTCCTGAGTCTTTGATTATGACACTTATATTCTTGCCTCCGGCATCTACAGCATTTTCCATAAGCTCCTTCACAACGGAAGCAGGCCTCTGAATTACTTCCCCTGCAGCTATCTGGTTGGCAACCGAGTCGGGTAGCAGTCTTATTAAATCTGGCATTTAATTGAGATCTTCAGCAACAAATATATAAATAATTGAGGGAAGAGCTTACCTGTGCAGTTATCCGGAACTATATTCCTGATTGTTGATTCATATGTTTATCTTTGGGTAAATTTGAGTAAAATTTAATATGATGAAAAGGGTTCATGGTTTATTTGCTGTCCTTTTACTGATTACTGTCAGTGGCTGTTCGCACAATTCCCATAAGGATGCAGTTAAGGTGATGACCTTGAATATACGGTACGATAATCCCGACGACAGTGTTAACGCCTGGAAGTACAGGGAATCGATCGTTGCAGATTTTATAAAAAATGAAAAACCTGATCTTTTTGGGATGCAGGAAGTATTGTACAATCAGTATGAATTCCTCGATTCGGTTCTGGCAGATTATACTTCAGTAGGCGTTGGCAGAAGTGACGGGATAAAAGAGGGAGAAATGAACCCGGTTTTTTTCAGGAAAGAGAAGTTCGATATGACCCGCACAAAAACTTTCTGGTTGTCTGAAACTCCTGAAATAGCAGGATCGGAATCCTGGGGATCTTCCCTGCCGCGTATAGTTACATGGGTGGAACTGGTTGATAAGAATAGTCACCAGCATTTGTTTTATTTTAATACCCATTTTGCACATGATTCTGATTCGGCCAGAATTATGAGTTCGAAATTGCTGCTAAGGAAAGTTGACAGCATTGCTTCCGGATTTGCATTTATCATTACCGGCGATTTTAACATGCTGCCCTCCAGTAAAGGATACGAGATTCTGACTGGTCCGGCAGAAAGTGTTCCCCTGCTGGATGACTCGTTCTTAAAATCAGACAGGAAGCCTGAGGGGCCAAGATATACCTTTAACGGATTCTTAGATAAGCAGGGAGCAGGAAGAATAGACTACATATTTGTGAAAGATGGGTTGAAAGTGCTGTATCACAAGACTGTAATTAGAAAGGACCACGGGATTTATATTTCCGATCACTGGCCCGTAGTGGCTGTTGTGAGCTTAAAAGGTAATGACTGAAAAAACGAAGTCTTTTCTGCCATTAATTCACCTTTATACTCAGCTGGAAATTATTTTATTTTCTTTCAGCATTTCAGTTTTTTATGCTGTCTTCCTGTAACGTCTAACTGCCAGGATAACAAATATTATAGCAATGATTATGAGAGAGTAAATATCCCTGCTGATATCATGTATAGTTGATCCCTTCAACATCACCATTCTGTTTATTCGCATCAGGTAAGCAACAGGGTTTATGATATCTAACTTTTGGGCCCATCCGGGCATACTCTCAAGAGGTGTGAAAATACCGCTCATAAGTATGAAGATTATCATAAAGAAAAATGCTATAAACATAAACTGTTGCTGTGTGCCCGAGAAGGTTGAAATAAAAAGTGCAAGACCGAGTACGGCAGCCAGGAAGATCGCAGAACACAGGAACAGCAGTGCGATACTGCCTTCAAAAGGTATATTAAAGGCAAGCTTCCCAAGCACCATGCCTGCAGCAAGATCAATAAGGCCGATTATAAGAAAGGGAACCATCTTGGCTATAATAAACTGATGCTTTCTTACAGGCGTCACATTTATCTGTTCAATAGTTCCTATCTCTTTTTCTCTGACCAGGTTAAGACCGGCAAGCAGGAACCCGATTGCTGTAACAAGTATGCCAAGGATCCCCGGAAGCATATAGTATTTATAATTAAGCATTTCATTGTACCAGTACCTGTTAATGATTTGTATCTGATTGCCCGGTTTTATAGGATTTATATTTATATTTTCTGTTATAATATTAAAATTGTAGTCGCGAAGCACTCCGTTGAGGTATGCCCATGTAAGCTGTGCAGTTGAAGCATTTATAGCATTAATTGATGCCATAATTTTACCGGTATATCCTGAAACGAGATCTTTACCGAATCCGGCAGGGATATGAAGGATCAGGTCGCATTTACCTTTATGTAACAGAGTATTTGCCTCTTCTTCAGAAAAAGTTGCGGATTTCAGCTTAAAAAAAGTCGAACCTTCAAGCTGGCTTATTAAACCTCTCGATTCCGGAGTCAGATCATTATCGATAATACATACATCAACATTCTTGATTTCAAATGTAACAGCAGGAACCAGGATAAGCATCTGGACGATAGGAACGGCAAAAATTGCCCTTCCTATAAATTTATTTCTGAATATCTGGATAAACTCTTTTCTTATCAAATAAAAAATTGTTCTCATGAATTCCCTTTTGTCTTTTTTTTATCTTTATCATCCAAGTCTGATTCTGAAATTCCTGATACTTAGCCCAATAAATACAGCTGCCATGACAGTTAATATCAGGGTCTCCTTCCAGATATACATAAATCCGGTACCTTTGATCATAATATTTTTAATGATTACAATAAAATACCTTGGTGGTAAGACAGAACTTATCCAGTTGTATATCTGCGGCATATTTTCTATTGGGAAGATAAAGCCCGATAAAAGAATTGTAGGCAGCATCATTCCAACAAGAGAGATAAAGATAGCCTGCTGCATTGTTGAGGAAACAGTTGAAATTAATATTCCCAGCGATAGGCTCATTAGAATATAAAGCATGCTTTCACCAAGCAGGAGGATAATACTTCCTTTCACCGGAAGTCCGAAAACAAGCCACGAAAGCAACAGTATAAGAATTACATTTATGAATGACAGGATGAAATAGGGCATTACTTTCCCCAGTATTATCTGTACAGGTCTGAGGGGTGACACCAGTAAAACCTCCATAGTCCCGAACTCCTTTTCGCGTGTTATAGTAACCGATGTCATCAATGCGCAAATAAGTATCAGTATCAGCGTTATTACGCCCGGGACAAACATAAAATGACCCTTTAGAGCAGGATTATAAAACATTTTTACCTCGGGTTGAATTATTGAAGTGATCCCCGGAGAAAGTCCGGTCATCTCTCTGTTGGCATCTGTAATTATAGCAGTTAAATAATTGGTTACCAGAGTAGCTGTATTTGGTTCTGATCCGTCAGCAATAATACTCAGGATTGCCTTACCTTCGTTGATGAGATCGCCGCCAAAATTTTTCGGAAATACTATAACAGCCTTTGTCTTGCCTTTTTTAAGTATTTTATCAATATCGTTGTAAGCCAGGAGATTATCAGTTCTGTTAAAGAATCCTGAGGAGCAAATGTTATCAGAGATCTTTTGTGTTATCTCATCTTTTGAAAGATCAAGGAAGGCCACTCCTGCATTCTTAATATCAGTACTTACAACATAACCGAAAAGCAGGATCTGGGCAGCTGGAATCCCGAATAAGATTATAAGTGTACGGTAATCCCTGAAAATATGCAGGAACTCTTTTTTAACGAAGCCAAGGAATCTTTTCATTTATCAGGTTGTTGTATTACTGGTCTGGCTATTTTAATAAATACATCTTCTATCGATTCTGCATTATATTGCTGCTTGAGATTTGCCGGAGTGTCAAGAGCTACGATCTTTCCCTCATTCATTATTGAAATACGGTCGCAATACTCAGCTTCATCCATGTAGTGAGTTGTTACAAAAACAGTTATTCCCATTTCGGCTGTTTCATATATCATCTCCCAGAACTGGCGGCGGGTTATTGGATCGACACCCCCGGTAGGTTCATCGAGAAAGACTATCCTTGGTCTGTGAAGAACGGCTACTGAGAATGCAAGTTTTTGTTTTAAACCGAGAGGCAGGTCAGATATCAGTCTGTTTTCATATTCCTGGAAATGAAGTTTTACAAGAAGCTCCTGTGTCCTCTCTTTTATCAGGGACTTGCTCATACCGTAAATACCTCCATACAGTATTATATTCTCTTTTACGGTAAGATCCTCATAAAGAGAGAATTTCTGGCACATATAGCCGATATTTCGTTTTATTTGCTCAGCCTGTTTTGTTGCATCAAAACCTGCAACCATAACCTTGCCTGAGGTCGGACTTGATAATCCGGAAAGTATTCTTATTGCCGTTGTTTTGCCTGCTCCGTTTGCTCCAAGAAACCCGAATATCTCTCCCTCATAAACCTCAAAGCTGAGATTATCGTTGGCAATAAAATTTCCAAATCTCTTAACCAGATTCCGGACTGATATTACTGTGTCATTCATATATTCATGTTTCCCGGGTTTTTATTTTTCCATCAATTCAAGAAATCTGTCCTCAATACTGGCTTCATTTTCAGTTATTGTGACATTCGTAATTCCAGCTTTAGCCAGGTAATTGTCAAGGGTCTCGTCAACCCTGTTATCTGTAAAAGTTACGTGTACCGAATCTCCAAATGGATATGCAGTAATTGTAGCGGGGAATTGCCTCAGAGCGTTTATTAATTTGTATTTTTCAGAGGCTCTGGCAAAAAATAATTTCCTGGTGAATCCAGCCCTTATCTTCTGAGGAGAATTGACAGATAAAATTCTTCCTTCCTGTATGAGGGCTACCCTGTCGCATTTCATTGCCTCGTCCATGTATGGAGTGGAAACAATAATGGTAATATTGTGAGTTCTCAATTTTGCAAGCATTGTCCAGAACTCTGCCCTTGATACTGCATCCACGCCTGTTGTGGGTTCATCGAGAACCAGGAGGGCGGGTTTATGAATAAGTGCACAAGATAATGCCAGCTTTTGTTTCATGCCTCCTGATAGTTTTCCCGCAAGTCTTTTTTTGAAGGGCGCTATATGCGAATAGATATCAGAAATAAGATCATAATTCTCTTCAACAGTAGTTCCGAAAACAGTGGCATAGAAATTTAGATTTTCCTCAACAGTAAGGTCCTGGTAAAGGCTGAACCTACCCGGCATATACCCTATTTTCTTACGAAGCTCTTTAAATCCGGTAATACAGTCTTTCCCAAGTACAGATATTTTACCTTCATCAGGAAGAAGGAGGGTGGTTATGATTCTGAAGAGCGTTGTTTTTCCTGCTCCGTCGGGCCCAATGAATCCGAATATTTCCGATTCATTAACATCAAAGGAAATTTTATTCAGCGCCTGTGTCTTACCGAAACTCCTGCTTATCTCCGATGCTTCAATTATTTTCTGCATTTACCTTTTATTTTCAGAATATTACTTCCCCGGGCATGCCCGATTTCAAAATGCCATCATTCTTAACATCAATTTTAACTGCATATACCAGAGTCACCCGTTCTTCTTTAGTCTGGATGATCTTTGGCGTGAATTCGGCCTTTCCTGAGATAAAGGTTACCGTCCCCCGGAAAGTTTCATATCCTTTTTTGCCGTTATCAGTTCTTACAGTGCACTGCTGCCCTATTTTTACAGATCCCAGTCTGGCTCCACTCACATATACTTTTAGTTTCATAACCGACAGGTCGGCAATCTTGGCAAGAGGCTTTCCTGCAGCTGTCATTTCACCGACTTCGGAATATTTTTCAAGGATAGTCCCTTTTAAAGGACTTTTTACAATGCTGCGTTCTGCTTGTTCTTCAAGCGTTGCTTTCTTTGATCCGTAAACCGTCAATTCAGCTGCAACTGATGATTTCTGCGAATTATTTGCTGCAATCTGCTTTTGAAGTACAGCAACCTGTCCTGTAAGGTCGTCGTATTGCTTCTTCGTGGCGGCATCATCTTTCAGCATATTTTCAATCCTCCTGATATTAATATTGAGGTTAGCGATTTGTTGGTTAAGGATATCATTCTGAGCGTTTATTGTTATGATACGGGTTTTCACGCTCTTCATACCAGCATCAATTTCAGCTTTTTGCAGGTGAATGATTGCAGTATCGATAATGGCAATTTCGGCTCCTTTTTCTATCTCTGATCCTTCAGTAGGATCGAACCTTAATATTTTTCCGCTGGTTTCAGCTGAAACGATTACTTCAGTGGCTTCAAAATTACCGTAGGCATCGGCCTGCTGAATTTTATTTTTACAGCCCCCTGCGAGGATAGCAGCTATGATTATTAATGATATGTTTTTCATGCTATTAGAGTATATAGTTATTCAATTTCTTTTCCACTTATATTCAGATATTCAATCTGTGCCATAGACAAATTGATCTTATGTATTTCATAGTTAAGAGTTGCCAGTCGTTCACTGTTCATTTCATTAAGGAGTTCTGTTGCCGTAATTGTTCCGTTTTCGTATTGTGATTCAGCTGAAGCCGTAATACGTTTCCTGATAGCGATCAATTCAGTATCTGTTTCAACCATGGATTTAAGATTTGTAATCTCTGCCTTTTTTGCTTCAAGCAATCTGTTCAGGTTGTCGGTAAGGTCTGATTTCCTGTTCTCGAGTATGCCTTGCTGAAGCGTAATAACCTGTTTCTCATTTTTCGTTTTATTCCAGTCAAAAATGTTCCACCTTACAGCAGCTCCGACAACATAGTACGGGGCAAATTCATCTTTGAAGAAGTTATTGCCGGGAGGATTCCCATAGCCAAAGGTTGCAAAACCAAATGCTTTTGGCAACCTGTTGCTTTCAAGAATCTTTAAGTCGGCATCAAGCTGTTTCTTATGGAGGTCGAATAATTGTAATTCGGGCCGGGATAACTCTGGCATCAGCATACCTGTTAAGGAGGGAATAACAAGTCTTGATGAAGTATCAACTTCAATTCCAGTGATATCAGATAATAGAACCATGAACGACTTTTTAGTGATCTCATTCTCTTTGATCTGTTGTTCGATCCTGATCTGTTCTGATGTCATTACATCAATATCTGATTTAAGTATGACCCCGTTGCTGAGGGCAGATTGCATTGATGAAATACGTTTGTCAATAAGGTCCAGATAGGTTTCCAATATCTCTTTTTGCCGTCCGAGGAGCAACAAATTGAAATAATATGTGTTTACCTGGGCCCGAAGCTTATATAGATCCGTTTCAGTCTGTTTTTCATTTACGTTCAATTCTGCTTTCCCGAGTGCCCTTGCATTTTTGATCGCACCTCCATCGTAAATTGCCTGGTTTATATCGAGAGTAATTTTATATTGTTCATTCGGGAGTGGCTTTATAGCACTGGCAATCCCTGGTATTGGCAAAGAGCCCAGAGTACTGCTTAAATCAATTACAGAGGAATTGTAAATGAAGCTTCCATTTGCATCTAATGATGGCAGCCAGCCTTTTAAAAGATTCTGGTCTTTAAGCTGCCATATATTTGAATATGCACTCTTTTCATCTACCAGAGCATTGGATGCGGCAGCACCGGAGTAACATTCCCCGAGAGTAAGGATCTTCTGAGCATTAAGCTCTGATAAACAGGGGAGTAGCATCATTGATATTATCATGAATTTCCTTTTCATTTAATACATATTAATTTTTTTATTCATCTTAAATTTTCAATTATTTTGAAATTGCTTTTATTACAAACTCTGCTGCAAATTCCTTTCTCTCTTCAAGGTACTGGTCAAAATCAATCCCGAATTTATCAAGGATCCCTTCAATGATACCCCTGGCTGCAAAAGGAAATACGCTTAGTGCAGCTATAGAAACCATAAGTTGTGGCATAATCTCTTCCTGTATATTGTATTTCTTAAGTTCTTCTCTGTGTTGTTTATAAAGAGTCTTCCAGAGACTACTCAGATCAATATTTTTTATGAGATTCTTAATCCTTTCGGGATTTCTGTTCAGTTCATTTAATAAAAATGCCGGTAATCGGGGATTCTTCTGCATAAAGGCAATGTGCTCTCTGTAAAAGAACTTGATCTTATCCTCAAGTGATAACTTTTCATCTAAAACAGGCGCAAATTTTGAGAACACCTTACCAGCTATCTTTTCAAAAACGGCATTAAAAAGATGATCTTTTGTCCGGTAATAATAATGCAATAAAGCTTTGTTTATTCCCGCATGATCTGCTATGTCCTGCATCCGGGCACCATCCATTCCCTTTTCGACGAAAACTTCCGTTGCAGATTCAAAGATCCTCTCCTCGGTTTGTTTGTCACTTTCTGTCATTTCAATTTAACCATTAGGTTTAACTGTATAGATTAACCAAATAATTTAACCAATTGGTCAAAGATAGACATGATTTTTAATATTTGCAATTTTTTGTTGTATTTTTATTATTTACTGGTATTATAAATAATAATCAATCTTTGTAAACTTGATGGAATATATTCAAGTAAAGAGTCGCAGCTATCTTTTAATAAGAAAAGGGCTAGGAATTTTGATGGCCATTACTGCAGTAGCATGGTTTTTAAATTATTCGACTTCTCATAAAATTGTTTACCTGGCCGGTTCATTCTTTTTCCTTTTATACGGGATTTATCAGTTTGCTAATGGTTTCGGACTGGAAAAGACCTGGATAAGATCAGATAGCAATTCCTTAATAATTAAATGGAACGACAGGATTATGCCGGTTCAGATCCATTCCACTAGGGTTGTAAAAATCAGTCTTGAGAGAACGTGTATTATAATTTTCCAGAGATCGGTGAAGCCAATGAAGCTGAATCTGGGTTTTCTTGAGCGGACTGAGAAAAAGGACCTTTACAATTTTTTTATTGAATTTGCAAGGGGAAAAGATATTGCTGTTGAAAGACATACCAGTAACTAGAATTTTAGAATTTCCATTCTGAAATTTGTGTAACTTTGTATATATATGACTATTGTATAGAGCTCTCAGCCATCTGGCAGACTGGCTGTAAATACTTTTTCATTACTCTTTACAATTTTGATTAATAATTTGGGCTTCCAGGGCTTAGTACCTTAAAACTTAAACATCCATTAAAAGTTAGTCTATGAACCTGAATTTTAAAATCAGCCTCCTGGTATTTTCTGTTCCCATTTTGATAAGTTCTCGCTCCGACAATAAACCGATAATAGCTAATGATAATGAATTACATCTGATTGATAAAGGCAGGAAAATTGAAAATTATATAAGTTTCTACACATCTGAATCAAATTATGAAAACATCAAAGCTGTTGACGGGCAAAAGATTGCTGTAAAAAGTGCAACTCTGGTTATTAATGGAGATACGTTAAATCCGGAACGTATCAGGACGCATGGAAAGTCAACACTCTATTTCAGGAGAAAAAGCTTCAGCTTTAGCCTGAAATCTGAAGCTACATTCAGGCATGGAGAAAAAACAGAATCATTTAAAAAATTTTTTGTTTTAAGTCTGGCGATGGATAGAAACTATAGCAGTAACCGGCTGGCATTTGAATTGATGGAGAAAATAAAACTTTTCCACCTTTTTTATTCCTTTTGTGAGTTACGTATAAATGGTCAGAGTGAAGGAATATGTATGGTAATTGAGCGGCCTGAAGACTGGGCTATAAAAAAGAAAAAATCGCCTTTCCTTATACGTCGGGGTTATGATGAAAATATTGAAAAAATAGAATCCGGTAAAACAATTGGGAAAGCCGAAGTCAGACATTATAGTTCCTGCTATAATCAAATTTATAAATCATTAAATAAGTATAAAGGAGAAGAACTATATAAGACTCTGTCCAACTGGCTTGATATGGATAATTATCTGAAATGGCTTGCCTTAAATTTCTTTATGCGAAATGGCGATTATACGGATGAGGTCTATTTGTATATTGACAGGTCAACTAATAAATTCAACATCATTCCCTGGGATTACGATGATTTATTCGCTATGTTTCCGCATGAGGGTAGAATTGAAAGCAGAAAAGCTCTTGGCGATAAACTTATTTTCTCATCTGAAGATTTGCTGGATAAGAAGATTGCCTCTGATCCATATCTGTATAAGCTCTACCTTATTCAATTAAGATCAGTGCTGACCCTGTTATCGCCTGACACATTAAAAAGCGCATTTGAAACCACCTATGCGGAATTGTATCCGTACTATTCAAAAAAAGAGATTATAAGCATGTCGAAATATGACAGCCATAAGGATACAAATTTAGAAAAGTTGAAAAACGATATGACAGTTTTATACAACCAGTTAAATCTCTCACGCGACTATTATCTGAAATATCTCGAGAGTATAATCTGAGGAGGGCAAATATAAACGCAGGATCCAATTGCAGATTCTGAGGGTTATCTTTTTGGGATTATAATAAAAAAGTTACTTTTCTTATTATTCAAAAATCACTTCTTATGAAGCAAAAAATTTCATTCTTACTTTTTATAAATGTTTTTCTGTCGGGCGTTTTGCTGAGAGCTCAGGATCCACAGGGATGTTTCATTTTCGATTTTCAAAAGAAAACAGCCATTATCCCTCCTTATGAAAATCATATGCCGATCCTGTTGTTCCCTACGGTTACTATAACAGTGGATCATACTGATACACTGGCCAAAGTGTCTGAATATGTTTATGGGAATAATGCAAATACTTACATGACCCAGATGGTCACAGAACCAACATTAATATCAAATATAAAGAAGCTTTCACCAAATATTATACGCTATCCCGGGGGAAACCTCAGCAGTATTTTCTTATGGAACTCGCCAAAAGACCATCCTCCTTCTGATGCTCCTGCTAAGATAGCTGATGCTGATGGCAACCTAATTGATGCCGGATACTGGTATGGGAAGAATACAGAAGGCTGGACACTCTCAGTCGATAACTATTATAAAATGCTTTCCCAGACCGGCAGTACAGGTATCATAACTGTTAATTATGGTTATGCAAGATATGGGACAGGTCCAAATCCTGTAAACACAGCAGCTCATTATGCTGCTGACTGGGTCAGGTACGATAATGGCAAAACAAAATACTGGGAGATAGGTAACGAGAGTAGTGGAACGTGGCAAGCCGGTTTCCGTATAAACTTGTCAGCAAACCAGGATGGTCAGCCTGAAATAATATCCGGCACTCTTTATGGGACTCATTTTAAAATCTTTGCTGATTCGATGAGAACTGCAGCAGCAAAAATGGGAAAGGAAATTTATATCGGTGCCCAGCTTATGGCCTATGATGCCTCCGATTCATGGAATCCTCCCGACAGAACCTGGAACCAGGAATTCTTCAGCGCAGCAGGTAACAATGCCGATTTTTATATCGTGCACAGTTATTACACTCCATATAATGAAAATTCAACGCCGGCTGTTATTCTTGCTACCGGGCAGACGGAAACCAAAAACATGATGGATTATCTGAAAGTCAATACTGCAGCAAACAATGTTGAAATGAAACCTGTTGCCCTTACCGAATGGAATATCTTTGCTGTGGGTTCGAAACAGGCGTGTTCTTATATAAGCGGAATCCATGCAGCTCTTGTTCTTGGTGAGCTGATAAAACAACACTTTGGACAGGCATCAAGGTGGGACCTGGCCAATGGTTATTCAAGTGGCAATGATCAGGGGATCTTCAACAACGGGGATGAACCCGGAGTGCCAGACTGGAACCCGCGACCGGCATTCTTTTATATGTATTACTTCCAGAAATATTTTGGAGATCATTTGTTGAATTCAACAGTAACAGGAAACACGAATGTGGTCTGTTATGCATCATCATTTACTTCGGGAGAGATCGGTATGGTGATAATAAATAAAAGTTCAGGAGCCGAGGTAGTGAAAATTGATATTCCTGATTATGGATATGGTGAACGCTATTACTTGTATAACCTCACAGGAGGGACCGATAATGGTAATTTTTCACAAAAGGTAAATGTTAACAATCATGAGCCCGACAATCTTACAGGGGGTCCCATCATTAACCTTACATTCTTAAAAGCATGGTCAGAAGTTATAACCCGGCCCCTGACAATTTATTCACCCGGTTACTCTGTTCAATATGTTCTGATCGATAACGGCACTAATATTATTGATCACATAGCAGATATTGAAGGCATTAAAACTGTTATCTATCCCAACCCTGCAAAAGATATGATCACGATATCTTCTTCTTCCCATATTGAAAGAATTGAAATATTAAACTTCAAAGGAATTACTTTAAAAACAATTCTTCCGGGGACCATAGATAATAGTATCAGAATAGAGATTAATATGCCTGCAGGGATTTATTTCATCAAAACGTATAGCAATGGGGAAATGGCAGTCAATAAGTTGATTGTTCTGGAATAATTTAGTCAGTTTACTTATTTTTTTTTTGGAAAGATACAGTTTATAGATTTTATCCGTTCTATCAGGAAATAAAACGGAAAATGTTATTGATGTTTGTAAGCAGCCTTTCACTAAGACGGCACAGCTTCATCCTGTTAATTTCATCTTTTTTACTTTCAACCGCTATTTCGGTACAGCAAAGGGAATACAGTTTTAATTCTCCGGGCAGTGAATGTTATTTTAAATATGTAGTTTTCACTGCCGATAGCAATTATTCTATGATCAGACGTCCGTTTATTTTCATGCTGGGTAACGGAAATGAATCTGCCACAGATGTATTTACCGGGGACACTCTGAAAAATTCACCCGGATTTAATAATTATTATTTTGTTTATTTACCTGGACGGGATACGACCGGCGGTGAAAAACTTGGATGTATTAAAGCACTAGTAAGCCTTCTGACTTATAATTATAAATATGGGAAAAGCAACCTCTTTTTCCAGGTTAATGATACCCTGGTTGGTTTAAATGATATAGACAATTACGGATTGAGGGCCATATTTAAAAGCATTAGACTAACCGGTGTAAAAAATTTGGCTGTACAGGGATTTGAAACAAACGATATACAGAACGACTTTAAGGAAGATGCTATAAAATATAAACCTGGAGATAAAGTAGTTGAAGATCTTGCCCATTACTACGTGGAAGAAAAAGATGAAGAACCTTCCGGGAAAGATTCATCTTATATCAGACTTCAGAAGACTTATTTTGGGCCACCGGCGGATTTTAACTTTACGCTTACAGGAATTATACGTGACAAAGGTACAGGAGAAGCGTTGCCTTTTGCTACTATCAGAATTCAGGGAACAACAAACGGATCTTCATCCAATGCAGATGGATATTTTACTCTTTTAAAAGTTCCTACAGATACCAGTACTTTGATTGTGCAATACCTTGGTTATGAAACACAACCGGTATTTCTTACCCCTCTTAGTCCTAAAAAAAACATGGGCATCGACCTGAAGCCACGATCTCAAATACTAAACGAAGTCAAGGTTACTGCCTATAAAGATGATGTTGTTTTTGTGAAGAAGGCAGAGGTAAGTACTATTAAGCTTACTCCACTTAAGATTGAGCAATTACCCAGTATTGGTGAGAAAGATATAATGCGATCGCTTCATCTGATGCCAGGTGTCAGCGCTTCAAATGAATCATCATCAGGTCTCTATGTAAGAGGAGGTACACCTGATCAAAACCTGGTACTTTATGATGGATTTACTGTTTATCATGTCGATCATTTATACGGATTTTTCAGTGCCTTCAATACAAATGCCCTTAAGGATAGACAGCTTTATAAAGGCGGATTTGAATCGCGGTTCGGAGGCCGGATTTCAAGCGTCACGGAAATTACTAGCAAGGATGGCAATCAGAAAAAGGTAAACTTTGGCTTTGATGTCAGCATGCTGAGTACAAATATGTTCGCTGAAATTCCGATAGGAAAAAAGTTCTCATCATTTATTGCTTTTCGGAAATCGTACCAGGGTTCAATTTATAATCTGATATTTAAAAAATTCAACAAAAGTCCTGTCGAAAATGCACCCGATATAGGTACAGGTCCGGGAAGAAAATTTTCTCAGAGTAATGAAATAGCTTCATATTTCTACGACCTCAACGGAAAATTCACTTATAAGCCTACCGATAAGGATGTAATATCGCTGAGTATTTTCAATGGTATCGATAAGCTCGATAACAGTTTCGCATCAGAAATCCCTTCCTTCGGTCAGTTCAATGCAAATTTTAGTATGAATTCCGTTGACCTTACAAAATATGGCAATGTGAGTTCAAGCCTTAAGTGGTCGCGAAAGTGAAATTCAAAACTATGGGAATACTATCCTTAGTTATTCCAATTATTACAATAAGCGTGATCGCTCTTCTGAGAGGATGCTGATTAATCCGGATCTGGCTGTCTCAACAAATATGAACGGGATTTTTGAGAACAACGATTTAAAAGATTATAGTGTCAAGTCAGATTATCAGTGGTAAGTTACTAATATAAGCCAGATTCAGTTTGGGGTATTTGCCACCTGGTATAATATATAGTATTCTTATGCACAAAGCGATACGGCAACGATCCTCAACCGAAACGGAACTGCATTACTGGGAGGAGCATATATTCAAAGCAGGATGAAATTGTTTAACGACAGGCTACAGATACTCACCGGATTGCGGACTGATTATTTTGAAACAACAGGTAGGGCTTATTTTGAGCCAAGGGCTTCAATTTCTTATAATCTGACAGACAGACTTGTCATTAAAGGGTCGACAGGAAATTTCTATCAGTTCGCAAATCGTGTTACACGGGAAGATATAATGTCAGGGAACAAAGAGTTCTGGATACTTTCTGATGGTAATACAGTCCCGGTAAGTTCGGCGATCCATTTTATTGCCGGATTATCATACGAAACGAGTAATTATACTTTCAGTGCCGAGGGATACTATAAAAAAATACATAACCTTACTGAATATTCACTCAGGATCAACGCCAGTCCTATGGGAATGGATTACAATGAAAACTTTTTTAATGGTTATGGTTTTGCAAGGGGAATAGAGCTTCTCGCTCAGAAGAACTCAGGTAACCTGACAGGTTGGGTAAGCTATTCCCTTGGCGAGGCAAAAAATCATTTTGACGAATATTCAGATGGTTATTATCCCGCAAACCAGGATGTAACCCATGAGTTTAAGATTGTGGGTTTGTATAAATATAAGAGATGGGATTTTTCGGCAAACTGGATATATGCGACAGGTCGTCCCTATACTGCTCCTTCAGGGGCCTACACTATTACGTTGCTGGACGGAACTACCAAAGATTTTTTTAAGGTGACTGCAAAAAACAGTATCAGGTTACCTGATTATCATCGTCTTGACATATCAGCAAATTATTTGTTGCTGATGGGCAGGAGGGGAGATACAAAATGCAGGGAACTTGGATCAGTGAGCTTTTCTATATTCAATTTATATAACCGTAAGAACATCTGGTATAAACAGTTTACCATAGAAGATGGAGAAATACTGGAAAACAGCATAAAGTACCTTGGTATTACGCCTAACATCACACTTTCACTTAAACTCAGATGATATGAGATTTAGACTTATTATATTTCTTATTATATCTGTTACTGGATTTTCCGGCTGTATTAAAAGAGACAATTCAGGGTTCACTGACATTCCCATTATTGAATCGCACCTGAGGCCGGGGGATTACCTGAACCTGACAGTCAGCAGACAGATACCTTTTTCATCAAATGTTAATTATTCGGCTGACGATCTGAATTCTCTTACAATAACAGTTACATGCAATAATCTAGATTATATTCTTACTCCGCTGGGCGATGGCAAATATATTGACAGTACCTGTATTGTAAGTGAAGGTGAAAGATATGATATGTCTTTCAATTACAATTCAATGAATGTTTCTGCATATACGGAAGTGCCTTTAAGACCATCGGGTTTTTCAGAATCTGCGACAACTATTTCAGTGATGCGCATGGACAGCACTTTTACTCCTTCGGTAGGAGGATGGCAAATGCCAGACCCCCTTATTCTTACCTGGGATAATGATGATGCTTCTTATTATATTGTTGTTGTTGAGAATATGGAAGAGACCCTCGATCCGATACGTGATTTTGGTGATAATGAACCACGTTTCGGAACCTTCAGGAAGATGCCGACAACATCGGCAGGGATAGAGATGAGACCCCAGGAGTTTCAGTATTTCGGACATCACCGGATTATTTTATACCATGTACTGCCTGATTATGCCTCTCTATATGATGAGACAACGACCAGCTCGCTGAATCTTACCAATCCTTCGACAAGTATAAAGAACGGGTACGGTATTTTCACAGGTCTGAACGCTGATACTCTTTACCTGAATGTTAAGGAGTTAAAATAAAGATACTGTACAAAGATTTCTCAATCCGGAACAAGTTTAGATCTTTTTAAGCCTGAGCCTAAGACTATTGGTTACAACACTTACTGAACTCAGGGCCATTGCTGCGCCTGCGCTCATTGGGTTCGGAAGAAAGCCGGTAGAAGGGTAGAGAACCTCTGTTGCCAACGCAGAATATATCATCGTTAACATGCGTTGTAACACCATTTCCACTTATATTTTCAATCTTGAAGGGAAGTATTGGCATAATTAACCGATGCGCTTTCAATCCCTGTCAATGTTTTTACAAAGGCTTCAGTTTTTGCGGCGTATGAAGCGCAATGGACTCCGGTCACAGTGTAAGGTTTCAATATTTTTTTTTGTGACATTAATTTTCTCCCTTTAAGTTGCGGCAAATGTACTTTAAAACTGATTAATGGAAAGTAAAGAAGTACTTCCCACTGGTTAATGTATGAGCTTTAAAAAAGTTAAAATTTCCGGAATTTGGATAGATTTTATAAAAAAAAGTGGAAAGGGATTTGTATTTGTAAAATATAATATTGTATATTTGTAATATAATACAATTATAATATAACAAGAATATAATATATAAGTAACTTAAATATACGGAAAGTATGATATCAAATGAACTTCTTAAAGGATCCATGAAGACAATAGTAATGAAACTGCTCAAAGAAGAGGGCCCCCTGCATGGATATGCTATTACTCAAAAAGTAGAAGACCTTACTCAGGGAAAAGTAAAGCTTTCATATGGAGCACTTTATCCCGTGCTCCATAAGCTCGAAAACGACGGAGTGCTAGAAACAGCTTCAGAAATTTTCAATAACAGAACAAGGATATATTATGCCCTTACCGATAAAGGCCAATCTGTTGTTATTGAGAAGGTTAAAGAGCTATCAGAATTTATAGAATCACTTCAGCGTATTATAGAACCAAAGGCAGGATTAAGCTATGCCTGAACTTAGTCTTCATAATATCGACCAGATAAGCAGTGATGTAAGAAACCAGGAAATTACATTTTCTCATCTCCTCGATGAACTGATTGACCATCTGTGCTGCGATGTGGAAAATGAAATGCAGAATGGATTATCCTTTGCTGAAGCTTATAGAAAGGTTAAAAAGAAGATGGGTTCGAGAAGATTAAAGGAAATACAGGAGGAAACACTTTATGCAGTAGACACCAAATACAGAAAAATGAAAAATACAATGAAAATTTCAGGCGTTGCCGGAACAATAATGTTTGGCTTCGCAACACTTTTCAAGATCCAACACTGGCCATTAGCAGGGCCGATGTTGACTCTCGGAGCCATAACTCTGGCATTTATTTTTATGCCTTCGGCCCTTACTGTTCTCTGGAAAGAGACACACAGTACAAAGAGACTTTTCCTTTTCATATCGGCATTCCTCACTGGAACATTCTTTATTGCCGGTACTCTCTTTAAACTTCAGCACTGGCAGGGCGCAGGTTACTTACTGCTCTTTGTAGCAATATCAGGTATTCTGTTTTTTATCCCTGCAGTGCTGGTGAACAGAATGAATGATCCGGATAAAAAAATAAAACGGCCTGTTTATATCCTTGGTACAGCAGGTTCTATACTTTATATCGCGGGTATGTTATTTAAATTACAACACTGGCCTCTCTCAACTTTGTTTATGGTTGCCGGGCTTCTTCTGTTGTGTATTCTGGCATTACCCTGGTTTACATGGCTTACGTGGAAAGAGCAGAGTCATATCAGTTCCGTATTCATCTTCATGATTATTGCATTTCTGTTAATTATGATCCCGGGAGCCCTGGTCAACCTCAACCTGCAGCACTCATACCAGGACTTGTATTATCCTAATAATATTCAGGAGAATGCCATGTATAATTATTTATACAGGAATAACAGCTCACTGATCAGCAGTTATCACGATTCGTTAAACTATAAGCAAATGGAACAGGTGCATAACAGGACCACCGGTATGCTTGCAATTATAAGCAATATACAGGAGAAGATGGTCAGGGAATCGGAAGGAGAACCAGGCACACCTGTCGTAAGTGCCGATCAGATAATTCAGACAGAAACCGGTGACGAAATATTGTACAGGGAACTTTCAAAACCGCTGGACCCTGAACCTGTAAAAGATTTCCTTTTGCCTGGATGCAAATCCTGGCAGGAACTTAATTTGTCAATGAAAGAATATGAAGACTTTTTAGGAGCAATGATTTCAACAGAAGATATTCTGAAATATAAAAAAATGTTTAATACTGAAACATTTATACCAGTGGGAAATCCTGAAAACAATCAAATGTCTTTAATGTCAGGACTTCATTCCCTTGAAATAATGAAAAACGGTCTCCTGACCGTTGAATCATGTGTTTTAAATGAAATTGCAAAACATTAATTATCACTTTAATATAGAAAACCATGAAACAAAAGTTATATATTCTGGGAGTGGTCACAGCCATGATAATATCGACTGGGGCAATATTTAAAGTTAACCACTTGCCTGGAGCAGCGATATTACTGATTGCTGGAATAATAATGCTTGTCCTGCTTTTTTTGCCGGCAGCCTTGATAAATAATTACAGGGCAGAAGGCAATAGTCAGAACCGGATACTCTATGTAGTAACCTGGATTACTTGTTTTGTAGTATTCACTGCAATGTTGTTTAAGATAATGCACTGGCCCCATGCCGGTACCGGACTGCTGATTGCCCTCCCCTTCCCGTATATTGTATTCCTTCCTGTCTTCCTGGTGGTTGCCTCGAAAAACAAGAGTTTCAACATTTACAATACAGTTTTTGTATTGTTTTTGCTTGCTCTTAATTCAGTTTTTGCGGCACTTCTTGCTTTGAACGTCTCAAAGACTACCATTGACGATAGTTACAACATTTCAAGGAACTATAACCAGGTGGGCAAAGCTTTGGCTTATATTCCGATCACCAGCAAAGAATCGGCAGTGAATTTGAAAATAGATGAGATAATAAAAATTACTAATGATTACCAGGACCTGATATTAAAACATGAAGGAATGACCCGGGAACAATGGGAAAAAGATCCGGGAAATTTGCTCAGACCTGATTCTCCGAATATTGCAGCTGCTGCATTGTATGAAAATGGGGAATACCCTCCGGGGACAAGATTTGAAAAGGCTATTAATGAGCTTATTGCTTTAATGGAACAAACTAAAGGTTATGAGGAGATAGCAAAAGCTCTGCCTGCAATTCTTGGCATGGAAAAAATAAAAGGGGAGGATTCGGCCGGGACTTTCTTAAGCTACAGGAACATAATGATCAATCTTTCATGGGTGCTTATTGCACTAGATGGGGTTGAAACAAATTTATTAATGATAAGAGCATCGGCGAGATAGATTGATTTAAGTTAACAAGTAAATTGAGGTGCAGAAAATTCAGGGGCTTAATTTAAGTCCCTGAATCTTTTTAAATATTTTTTGTTTTTTAGTAAATGATTTGTAGTTTTGCAGTGTCATAACAAGAGAAATGAAAGAATTTTATACAAATTGGTGTTGGTGGTTAAATAAAGTTCAACTAAAAACGTGAGACTATCAGCTATTTGTATTTAGTACTTAAAGATATTAAACAGCGGCCTGTCGTTCTCACGACGGGCCGCTTTAGTTTTCAAAATATATGAACCTTTAGAAAATGAAAAAGATAATAGTAAAAACAAAAACTGTAAGGCTCCTTTCAGATACTATTACTCCTGTTAGTATATATCTGAAGATAAGAGATATATATCCGAATTCACTTCTTCTTGAAAGTTCCGATTACCATGGTAATGAAAACAGTTTTTCATATATCTGCATTAAACCGCTTGCTTCTATAGAGGCTGATAACGGCACTATTACAGAAGTATATCCGGATGAATCAAGGATTACGACTCCTGTTTCCGGGACCGACATTTTCAGGGAAAGATTCAGCGAATTTCTTGGATCTTTTGAACAATCCGAAACAAATGGAACAATACCAGTGAACGGACTTTTTGGTTATACTGCTTACGACGCTGTAAGGTATTTTGAGAAAATAAATCTTGAGGCACCTGCTGATGAAGAAAGAAGAATTCCGGATCTGCATTATTCCTTTTATAATTACATTATTGCGATTAATCATTTTCAGAATGTCTTATACATTATTGAAAATCAGATTGATGATCATGAGGGGGAAACAGAAAAGATCCGATCGCTTCTATATAGCCGGAACATTGCAGTTTATTCATTCAAACCGGGAGAAACAGAGAAATCAAACATGTCTGATAAAGAATATAAGGCCATTGTTACAAAGGGGAAGGAACACTGCTACAGGGGCGATGTATTTCAGGTTGTTTTCTCGCGCCAGTTCTCCAGGGATTTTACCGGCGATGAGTTTAATGTTTACAGGGCATTGCGCTCAGTAAATCCTTCACCTTATTTATTCTATTTTGATTACGGCAACTATAAAATATTCGGATCATCACCGGAGGCACATCTTAAAATTAATAAATCGATAGCAAGTATCAATCCAATTGCAGGTACATTCCGGCGTACCGGTGATGATGAGAATGATAAGATCCTTGCTCAGCAACTCTCGACCGACCTTAAGGAAAATGCAGAACATGTTATGCTGGTCGACCTCGCACGTAATGACCTGAGCCGGCATGCGAAAAACGTAAAGGTTGAAAGCTACAGGGAGGTGCAGTTTTATTCTCATGTGATCCATCTTGTCTCGGCAGTATCAGGCGAATTAAACGAAGACTCATCGGTTACAGATATGATGATATCTACTTTTCCTGCAGGGACACTGACAGGCGCTCCAAAGTACAAAGCTATGCAGCTGATTGATAAATATGAACCGCGACGACGTGGGTATTATGGCGGGGCCATAGGATTCCTCGATTTCAGAGGTCAGTTTAATCATGCAATAATGATAAGGACATTTCTCAGTAAGGGGAACAGGCTCTATTTCCAGGCAGGTGCCGGTATCGTTGCTATATCAGATGAGGAAAATGAGTTGCAGGAGGTTAATAATAAGCTCGGCGCACTGAGAAAAGCTGTTGAAATGGCCAGGGAGATAAACTGATAAATTATTTGCAATGAAAAAAATACTGGTAATCGATAATTATGATTCTTTCACATATAACCTTGTCCATTGCATTGAAAATCTGACTGGATGCAGGCCTTCAGTATTTCGTAACGATGAGATAACTCTTGATGAGGCCGGAGATTACGATAAAATAGTACTGTCACCCGGACCGGGCATTCCTGCTGAAGCAGGTATTTGTGTCGAGCTCATCAAAAGATATGCTTCAGAAAAAAGCGTCCTTGGAGTATGTCTGGGTCACCAGGCCATAGGTGAAGCCTTCGGAGCAAGCCTTATTAACCTGAAACATGTTTATCACGGACTCGCAACCCAGGTCATTGTACTGGACAACCAGGATCTCTTATTTAAAGATATCCCCGTAACATTTAATGCGGGCCGTTACCATTCATGGATTGTATCTAATAATAACCTCCCTGATTGCCTGAAAGTTACCTGTATTGATAGCAACCAGATGATAATGGCCATCAGACACAGAGAATATGATGTATATGGTGTTCAGTTTCACCCAGAATCTGTCCTTACAGAACACGGGACAAATATCATAAGGAACTGGGTTGAGGGTTAAATTTTAATTAAAGAACCAGTATCAAAAGAAAGAAACCGGATATGCGTAAAATTCTGAACCATCTTTTTGAACATAAGACACTTGACCGCCAGGAGGCAGAGAGTGTCCTTACGAATATTGCAAAGGGCAGCTATTCAGAATCTGAAATTGCTGCATTTCTGACAGTATATCTGATGCGAAGTATTACCGTTGAAGAACTGACAGGCTTTCGGGATGCCTTGCTTAACC
Organism: uncultured Rikenellaceae bacterium; assembly: GCA_964526345.1. Taxonomy (GTDB): domain Bacteria; phylum Bacteroidota; class Bacteroidia; order Bacteroidales; family VadinHA17; genus LD21. The sequence goes on along the minus strand of CAZGKI010000013.1, from coordinate 12,536 downwards.
ATTGTATCAGGATTGATCTTGGAAATTTTGATACGATAGATGTTTGCGGAACAGGAGGCGATGGCAAGGAGACATTCAATATTTCTACAATAACCACTTTTATTTTAGCCGGAGCTGGTGCAAAAGTCTCCAAGCATGGTAATTACGGAGTAACATCAGCCTGCGGTTCCTCAAATATTCTTGAACATCTGGGTTACAGGTTTTCTACTGAACAGGATAAGCTGCGAAAGGAAATTGATGAAGCCGGAGTCTGTTTCCTGCATGCGCCACTGTTTAATCCTGCAATGAAAAATGTAGTGCCTGTCCGCAGGGCGCTGAAGATTAAAACATTCTTCAATATGCTCGGGCCAATGGTGAATCCTTCATTTCCGACAAGGCAGTTTGTAGGAGTTTACAGCCTTGAGCTTGCAAGACTTTATAATTACATCTATCAGCTGTCAGATCATCCTTATACCATTATCCATTCATTGGATGGATATGACGAGGTATCCCTTACTTCCGACTTTAAATATATTCATAACGGAATAGAAGAGATTATTTCTCCGGAAAGCCTCGGTTACACCAGGAAACAACGGGATGAACTGGCCGGAGGTACCGGCGTACAGGAAGCAGTGGACATTTTTACCGGGATATTGCAGGGTAATGGTACTCCAGCAAGAAATGAGGTAGTTGTTGCAAACTCACAGATTGCTCTCAAATGTTATTTCCCTGATCTTTCACTTGATGAATGCAGGGGTAAGGCTGAAGATTCATTGTATGGCGGGAAAGCTTATACTTCTCTTAAAAAGTTACTTGAAATTCAAAAATGAATATCCTGCAGGAAATATTAGCCGGTAAGAAGAAGGAAATTGCTGAAGCCAGGATGCTTACACCTGTCGAACGTCTTGAAAAAAGCCCCCTGTTCGAAAGGCAGACCCTGAAGCTTACTGAGTATCTTTCAGACCCGCTCAAAACCGGGATTATAGCAGAATTTAAAAGAAGGTCTCCCTCCAAAGGAATAATAAATGATGATGCTGATCCTGAAAGAGTAATATCAGGATATTCGCAGAATGGAGCATCAGGAGTTTCTGTGCTGACTGATAATACATTCTTTGGAGGAATAAACACGGATCTTTCCCGTTCCCGTTCATTATGCAATGTGCCAATGCTCCGTAAGGATTTTATAATTGATGAATATCAGATAGTTGAAGCCAGAGCAATAGGCGCTGATGTTATCCTTCTTATTGCGGCTGCCCTGGAAGAAAAACAGGTTTTCAGACTTGCACGTTTTGCAAATTCACTCGAGCTGCAGGTATTAATGGAGATCCATAACAGAAGTGAAGCCGCAATGATCAACGACTTCATCGATATTGCAGGTGTGAATAATCGAGATCTCAATACATTCATGGTAAACATTGATGTCTCTTTTAAGATAGCAGGTATCCTTCCGGCTAACCTGATCCGAATTTCAGAGAGTGGAATCTCCTCTCCTGAAACAATAAAAATACTCAGGGATGCCGGTTATAATGGATTTCTTTTGGGGGAGATATTCATGAAAGAAGCTGATCCGGTTGCTGCATTTATTGATTTTATAAACAAAATCTGATCAGATCATGTTAAAAGTAAAGGTATGTGGAATGACGGACCCGGTTAATGCCAGAATGATTTCTGAATTGAAGGTCGATTATATGGGTTTTATTTTTTACCCCGATTCAAAACGTTATGTTGGCGAAAATCCTGATGAATCATTATTCAGGTCAATTCCAAAACATATTATAAAAACAGGGGTCTTTGTTGATGAAGAACTTCCTCTTCTGATTGATCATGCATTGAGGTATCAACTTGATCTGATTCAGCTACATGGTAATGAAACACCTGATTATTGTTTGTCATTATATTTAAAAAACATTAAAGTGATTAAAGTTTTCAGGATCAACCGCGATTTTGATTTCCATAATACTAATGAATATCTTGATTATTGTGATTTTTTTCTTTTTGATACTGATACAGGACATGGAGGAGGTAGCGGCATAAAATTCGACTGGAGGAAACTTGATGAATATCATTCAGGAAAACCTTTTTTTCTGAGTGGCGGAATTTGTCCCGGTGATGCTGAGTCGATACTTCGTTTGGGGCATCGCGATCTTTTTGCTGTTGATATAAACAGCAGTTTTGAAATTCGACCCGGATTCAAGGACGTAGACAAGGTTAATAGTTTTATTAAAGATATTAAAAGCTGAATAGTTATGAATTTCACTGTAGATGAAGAGGGATATTATGGCGAATTTGGCGGCGCTTTTATACCGGAAATGATGTATCCAAATATAAAAGAGCTGAGAGATAACTACCTTAAAATACTTGATGATGAGGCATTTAGAAAAGAATTCTCATTGCTTCTAAGGGATTATGCCGGAAGACCTTCACCCTTGTTTTATGCCAGGAGGCTGTCAGCATATCATAAAACAAATATTTATCTAAAAAGGGAAGATCTGAACCATACCGGTGCCCATAAAATAAATAATACTATTGGCCAGATATTGATAGCTAATAGATTAGGCAAGACAAGGATTATTGCTGAGACCGGGGCGGGCCAGCACGGGGTTGCAACAGCAACAGTCTGCGCCCTGATGGGTTTGAAATGTGTTGTCTACATGGGGAAGCTTGATGTGGAAAGGCAGGAGCCTAATGTGCTGCGAATGAAGATGCTCGGAGCTGAAGTTGTACCGGTAACCAGCGGTAATATGACATTGAAAGATGCTACCAATGAAGCAATACGCGACTGGATAAATAATCCGGTTGATACGCATTATATTATTGGTTCCGTTGTTGGTCCTCATCCATATCCCGACCTGGTAACAAGACTTCAATCAGTGATAAGTGAAGAAATGAAATGGCAGCTTGCTGAACATACCGGTAAAGAGAATCCTGATTATATAATAGCCTGCGTCGGAGGGGGCAGTAATGCAGCCGGCTCTTTCTATCACTACCTGGAAAATGAAAATGTTAAGCTGGTGGCTGTTGAAGCTGCAGGTAAAGGCATCAGCAGTGGAGAATCAGCTGCAACGATGATTCTGGGATCTCCTGGTGTAATTCATGGCAGCCGCACAATGCTTATGCAGGATGGAGACGGTCAGATCACTGAACCTTACTCCATATCAGCCGGACTCGATTATCCGGGTATAGGACCAATTTTTGCATGGCTTTATAAAACAGAAAGAGTAATCTTCGAGAATGTAACAGACAATGAAGCACTGGAAGCTGCATTTCTGCTGACCCGTCTCGAGGGTATTGTTCCGGCACTTGAATCAGCCCACGCACTTGCTTACCTGCCGAAAGGGAATTTTAAAAAAGAAGATATTATTGTGGTTACAGTTTCCGGCCGCGGCGATAAAGATATGGCTGCATATATGCATCACCTGGCTGAAACATCTAAAAAAAGCATTTAATCATTTCAGGGAGGATAATATGAATCGCATAGATAAATTATTTAAGGAAAGCAGTGGGAAAATCCTTTCAGTCTATTTCACTGCCGGCTTCCCGTCGCTCGGGTCGGCACCGGATATTATTAAATCTCTTGAAGGAGCCGGAGCGGATATGATCGAGGTCGGCATGCCTTTCTCCGATCCCCTGGCCGATGGGCCTGTAATACAGAACAGTAGCCGGGAAGCATTGAACAATGGCATGAACATAACCCTTCTTTTCAATCAGCTTGCAGAAATCCGGAAGAGCGTTACTATTCCTCTTATCCTGATGGGTTATATAAACCCTGTTCTCAAATTTGGCGTTGAAAACTTTTGCCGTCATTGTCATGAAACTGGCATTGACGGAATTATTCTTCCGGATCTTCCACCCGAACTGTTTCTTAAGGAACATGCAGCCCTTTTTGAATCGTACAATTTGTATAATATATTCTTAATCTCACCACAATCGGATGATGATCGTATGCGATATATCGATAAGATAAGTAAAGGATTCATTTATATGGTTTCTTCATCATCTACTACTGGAGTCAAAAATGGTTTTTCGGAAGAGAATAAATCATACTTTAGAAGAATAAATTCCATGGATCTTAAAAATCCCAGGTTGATAGGGTTTGGAATCTCAGATAATAATGCATTTGAAGAGGCATGCAAAGTGGCCAGAGGGGCAATAATCGGAAGCGCATTTGTAAGTATGCTTGGGCAGGAAGGAAGCGGCAGTAAAAGTATTACTACTTTTGTTAAGAAAATCAGAAACGGAGAACAACTTAAAGATAGCAAGACTCTCTTTTTCAGGAGTATTTTATAATTAAATCATTTGGATAAACTAATGAATATGAAACATATATCAAAGAAAGGGATGCCGCCTAAGAAAAAGATGACAGCATTTACGAAAGAGCTTATAAAAACACTTTTTCCTGTAACTGAAGGTGGATATTTTAAATTATCAACATTACCAGGTTTGAAATTCAGACTCCTGAGGATTTTGTCCCCTTTGAAGGAGAGATTACAAGATATCCCCCGGAAAATAGCGGATGATTTTTTTCTGTCACTTCCGGAGATAAAAAGAAACCTTGAAATGGATGCAGCTTTAATTGCAGATAATGATCCGGCTGCAACAGGTATGGACGAGGTAATAATGACATACCCCGGTTTTTATGCGATACTTGTATACCGGCTTGCCCATAAGCTGGCTTTATCGGGCGTTCCGCTTTTACCTCGTGTAATGACCGAATATGCGCATTCATTAACGGGTATTGATATACATCCGAAAGCCACAATCGATTCGCCTTTTTTTATAGATCATGGTACGGGAATAGTGATAGGAGAAACTGCAATAATCGGGAAAAATGTAAAAATATATCAGGGAGTCACAATAGGCGCACTCAGCGTAAGCAAAGAGATGGCAAGCAGCAAACGCCACCCAACGATTGAGGATAATGTTATCATCTATGCCGGAGGGACAATCCTTGGCGGTAATACTATTATAGGCCACGATAGTATTATTGGCGGCAACGTCTGGCTCACCGAATCAGTAGAACCATATTCCCTTGTATATCATCAGAATAAAGTGACTGTCAGGGGACGAAAGAAATAATAAACTAAAATTTCAGGAAAGGATAATTATGAAATATAACAATGTACTTGGATCAATAGGAAATACACCTCATATCAGATTGTCAAAATTATTTCCGGCTCATGAGGTATGGATCAAGGATGAAAGACGAAATCCGGGCGGCAGCATTAAGGACAGGATAGCCCTGGCAATGATCGAAGATGCGGAACAGAAAGGATTTTTGAAACCTGGTGGCGTTATTGTGGAGCCAACATCGGGCAATACCGGAATCGGACTGGCAATGGTTGGTGCTGTAAAAGGATACAGGGTGATACTTACAATGCCTGAATCAATGAGTGTTGAGAGAAGAAAGATACTGAAAGGATATGGAGCTGAACTTGTTCTTACTCCAAGGGAGACCGGCATGAAAGGGGCCATTGCCAGGGCGGAAGAGATCCTTGCTTCCATTTCCGGAGCATGGATGCCCATGCAATTTGAAAATCCCGCTAATCCTTTTGCTCATTCAAAGTACACGGCAAAGGAGATCATTTCTGATTTCCCAGAAGGATTTGATTACCTGATAACTGGCGTAGGTACAGGAGGACACATTTCAGGTATAGGGAAGGAACTGAAGGAGAGATTCCCCTCAATAAAGATATTTGCTGTAGAGCCTGCAGCTTCACCTGTCCTGGGGGGAGGAAGCCCGGGTCCGCACCCCTTACAGGGAATAGGTGCAGGATTTACTCCAAAGAATTTTGACAGAGAAATAACCGACAGAATAATTCAGATCGAAGGTAATGATGCTTTTAATATGGTCAGATCGGCAGCCCGTGAGGAGGGACTTTTCGTAGGCATCTCAACCGGAGCATCACTTTCTGCTATATCGCAAATTATCAATGACATACCATCGGGAAGCAGAATATTAACCCTGGCGTATGATGGCGGCGAAAAATATCTAAGTAATCCCGGGTTGTGGGATGAATCATAACTTCACCCTAGTGTTATGTTAATTGTACTTTGACAAATTATAGTTAAATATTTATAACAGTTTAATAAAGTACTTTATTGCGAAATGCGGATTGGCTTCGCCAAGCTCGCTTTGGCTCAGTTTGAGATTGCGGATTAAAAACCGGAAAAAGCAAGCAAAATAAAATTTCAAAATAATCCGAAATCCACAATCCGAAATCCACAATCCGAAATCCACAATCCGAAATCCGAAATCGACATAATTGAGACATTATAAGTTTAACTGAACACTAGTTTATTTATTTCTGAATATTTCTGAATATCCTGCTCTTCCCGATCCGGTTATATACACCGGGTTATTAAAACTCTATTGACTAATAAAAAGTTATAATAATTAAGAAGTACCCCTAATTTATATAGGCTGATATGTCTTTAAACAATGAAATATATGAAAACAATATGTAAAAAATGGGGTATATAGATAAAAAAATATAAAATATATTTGCGATACCCCTAAAAATATATATGTTTGTCTTTGAAAACGATATTTCATTGTTCACAAATTATCAATTATGGGAAAGAAACTGAAGAGATCTCTGGTAGTCTTATTGTTTTTGTTCGTGGGCATACCGGCAATATATGCTGCTGACGGAACGCACATTGATACGGGTGCAACAGCGTGGATGCTTACTTCAACAGCGTTGGTTTTGTTGATGATTCCGGGACTTGCCATGTTTTATGGAGGACTGGTCCGTTCTAAAAACGTTCTTGGCACGATCATGCACAGTTTTGTGGCAATGGGCATAATAAGTGTCCTCTGGGTAATAGTGGGGTACAGCATGTGTTTCGGAGGGAACGTGCTCGGCGGATGGTTTGGATGGGATCATAATTATTTCTTTCTGAAAGGGATTGATACCAACATAATTGATGCCGGGGTCCCTGAATATGTTTTTTCAATGTTCCAGGGAAAATTTGCAATAATTACCCCGGCGCTTATTGCCGGAGCCTTTGCTGAGAGAGTCTCTTTTAAAGCTTATTGCTTCTTTATAGCTTTATGGAGTTTGCTGGTTTATAACCCCCTTTGTCACTGGGTCTGGGGATCAGACGGGTTCCTTTATAATCTCGGGGCAAAAGGGGCAATTGATTTTGCGGGAGGTACAGTTGTTCATATTTCAGCCGGGGTAAGCGGACTTGTGGCAGCATTATTTCTTGGATCACGTCGCGGATATCCCTACCAGGTAATACGTCCTAATAACATGGTTATTACCATGCTTGGGGCAGGCCTTTTATGGGTTGGATGGTTTGGCTTCAATGCCGGGTCAAGCGTCTCCAGCGGTTTAAGCACTGCACAGGCATTGACTGCAACGCAGGTTGCTGCTGCCTCAGGTGCTCTAACCTGGATTTTAATTGAAGGGTATCATCAGGGAAAGGCTACTGCTCTGGGCTTTGCCAGCGGGATCCTGGCAGGACTGGTTGCTGTCACTCCGGCAGCAGGTGTTGTACAACCTTATGGTGCTATGATACTCGGAATACTGGCATCCGGATTTTGTTATACAGCTATCCAGGTAAAGAACAGACTTGGTTATGACGACAGCCTGGATGCTTTTGGAATACATGGTATTGGAGGGATCGTCGGAGCACTTTTCCTTTCGTTCTTTATCCGCCCTTCATGGATGAAAGCAGCAGCAGCTGCTTCGGCAGACGGCACATGGAGTGTCTGGAATCAGCTCGGTGTACAGGCTCTGGCAGTTGGTATTGCAATCACTTTTGCAGCTGGTATGACATTTATAATTATCTTTTTGCTCAATAAAGTCATCAGATTCAAATCATCTGAAGATGATGAGATGGCAGGACTCGACAGAGCATATCATGGCGAAAGAGGTTATGGCATGTTAAATCCAAGCTAGTTTTATAACAAGTTAAAGCACAGAAAATGAAATTAATAACTGCAATTATACGTGAAGTTCAGCTTGACAAGGTGCGTGAAGCATTAATTGAAGCTGAAATTAAGAGAATAACAGTCAGCCGTGTCTCAGGTCATGGACAGCAGAGGATTGAAGAGATGTACAGGGGCCAGATAATTATTCCCGACCTGATCCCTAAAATAAAGATTGAGATAGCTGTAAATGATTCCTTTGTCGATATTACCGTTGATACAATATTGAGGGCAGCACGATCCAATGGTTTAGAAGGGCATGTCGGTGACGGAAAAATCTTCATCACTCCTCTTGAAGAGTGTATCAGGATCAGAACCGGTGAAAGAGGAGGCGAGGCTATCTGAAGCTTTGATTCACTATATGAGATATTTTTAACCCGGGGGATTCTTCTTCCGGGTTTTTTATAAAAGCAAGTGATTATGATCATCCAAAGAAGTACAAGAAACAAAATTATTACAGAATCGTTCCTTAAAATTGGAGCCATTTTATTAATTTGGCTGCACTAAAATTTATGATGATCTTATACATTAAAAGACATTTACTGTTTTTACTGTTATTGAGTATTTCATTAACAGGCTATTCCCAGACCCGAACACTTGATTATTATCTTGACGAGGGAATCCGAAACAGTCCGCTTTTAAAGGATATTGATAATCAATTAAGTTCATCATCGGTCGATAGTCTTCTTATTGAAGCGCAGAGAAAACCGGTAGTTGAAGGAATATCTCAGCTTTTATATTCTCCTTATAACAGCAAAATAGGTTATGATGAAGTGATAACAGATGGTGGTAATTATCAGGCTGTTGCAGCTGTTTCGCAGGAGATATTTAACCGCCGGAAGATTGAAAACCGTTACCAGGCTTTAGATTACCGTAAAGAGACGACAAGCCTGTCAAAGAAACTTTCTGTTGCTGAACTTAGAAGGTCAATCACCAACCTTTACCTCGAATCATATTCTGTATATAGCGAGCTTGTATTTAATAGATCTTTCCTTGATCTTATGAAGGAGGAGAATCAGATTATCGGAAACTTTGCTGCAAATGGTGTATGTACTCAGACTGATTACCTGTCGATGCTTGTTGAAACAGAAGGACAGCAGGTTATTGTTATCCAGCTTACAAACCAGTATAAAAAAGAGATCATGCTGTTGAACGAGGTTTGCGGAATTGTTGACACATCAAATGTCATATTGAATGAACCGGATATAGAACTGGCTGAGGTAAACAACCCTTCTGATTACCTGTTCCTTAAGCAATATATTATTGACAGCCTGCAGATTATGAACGACAAAGCTGCAATTGGATTAAATTACAAACCTGCGGTCAGATGGTTTGCTGATGCCGGAATTCTGACAAGCAACCCCTGGAATTTTTACAGGCACTTCGGAGCAAGCGCAGGTATTTCTTTAAGCATTCCTGTTTATGATGGTCACCAGAAAAAGCTTGAAGAACAAAAACTGGCAATAAAAGAGAATACGAGGTCTTTCTATAATCTGAGCTCCAGGAAACAATATGATCAGAACTACCTGAGGTTAAGGGAAGAACTCAATGGCATTTCGGAAACAAGAGCCAGGCTTGAAAAGCAGCTTGACCTGTCTGACCAGCTGGTGAAGTCATTAAAAGCCCAGCTTGAATCCGGCATAATAAAAATGACTGATTATCTAAACGCTATAAAGAATTACAGAAATACTAACAGGAACCTGAACATAATAAAAATTGAAATGCTGAGCATCATTAATGAAATGAATTATCTATTGACCCGTTAGTGTCTTTTATAAACATTAAAAATTATTTGGAAATGTTAAATCAAATTCAAAAATATTCAGTCGTATTGCTCCTCTTTCTCACAGCATGCTTTTTTTCTGCATGCCACAGCAGCAGTAATAGTGCTGAAACCGTTATTGTTGCCAGAACCCCTGTTACAGTTGTTACACCTGTTATTAAAAATCTTTATGAAACGGTTGATTTCATGGCAGTTACTACTTATCTTGGAAAGAATACCCTGCGCTCTTCTGTTACAGGTATTGTTGAGGCTGTTGAAATATCTACCGGAGAGAATATCGGAAAAGGGAAACTATTATTCTCATTAAAAACATTAGAGGCATCAGCTTTGCAGAACTCACTTCAGTCAGATTCAGGTTTAGGTTTTAAAGGAGTTATTAAAATATATTCACCAAAGGAGGGTGTGGTTAGTACAATCACTCATTACAGTGGCGATTTTGTTCAGGAAGGCGATGAGCTGGCAGTATTATCCGATCCGGGGAGCCTTGTATTTATTATGGATGTACCCTATGAAATGACCGGTTATATTGAAAAAAACAAGGGATGTTCAATCATGCTTCCTGATAAAAGGACCCTTAAGGGAAGGATTCGTGAAAAACTGTCTGACATGAATATACAGAACCAGACTGTAAGTTATATTATAACTCCGGAAACGCCACTTCAACTGCCTCAGAATCTTATTGCCACGGTGGAAATTGTCAAGAGAGTAAAACCTGACGCATTGATACTGCCTAAAGATGCAGTGTTGGGAGATGAGACGCAAACTGAATTCTGGATCTTGAAACTGATAAACGATACCACGGCAATAAAAGTCCCGGTAGTGAAAGGAATTGAAAATTCCGATGAGGTAGAAATAGTTGAACCGGCTTTTCTGCTGACCGACCGGATCCTCTCTTCTGGAAATTACGGACTGGCTGATACTGCTGCTGTTACAGTAACCAGATGATCTGATGAAGAATTTTTTTCTTTCATATAAAAACCCTGTTTCTGTAGTAATTGCTGTCGTCATTGCGGGTGGTTTGTTTCTATACGGACAGATCGGCGTTTCTCTTTTCCCTGAGATCACATTTCCTAAGATAAAAGTTATTGCTGATAATGGCGAACAGCCTGTCGATAAGATGATGGTTACCGTAACCAGGCCTCTTGAGAATGCAATAAAGCAGGTTCCCGATCTTAAATTACTAAGAAGTTCCACCAGCCGCGGTACATGTGAAATATCAGCATTTCTCAACTGGGGGGCCGATATTGATATAAACCAGCAGATGCTCGAATCGAGGATAGCCCAGATAAAAAGCCTGCTGCCTCCTGAGATAGTGATCCAGGTTGAGAAGATGAATCCATCTATTCTCCCGGTTATAGGATTTACAGTTGAAAGTGATACCAAAACGCCAATAGAACTTAATCTGCTTGCAACCTATACAATTAAACCTTTTCTGTCGCAGATTGAAGGAGTATCCTCAGTAGGTATTATCGGCGGGAAAACAAAAGAATACTGGGTTGAGCTTAATCAGCAGAAAATGATGGCATACGCAGTAACGCCGGAAATGATAAAAGATGTGATGGAACAGAACTATTTTATCAGTGCGAATGGTTTAATGGCCGATTACAGGCGTTTATACCTTACCGTCACCGATGCCGGTCTTTATAATCTTGAAGATATTGAAAATGCTGTTGTACGAAGCGATGGGAAAAGAATTATTAAGCTGAACGATATAGCTACGGTAAGCGTAAGAGAGAGGACCGAATATACAAGAATTAATGCAAATGGCAGACAGGGACTCCTTGTTGCAATCCTTAAACAACCGAATGCCAACCTGATTAATCTTTCAAAAAATGTTTCCGAAAAAAAGAAAGAACTTGAAAAGATACTTCCGGCTGATGTGCATCTTACTTATTATTACGATCAGTCCGACTTTGTCCAGAGAGCTATCAAAAGTGTTAATGAGAGTATCTGGATAGGGCTGCTGCTGGCTATCCTGGTTGCTGTGATGTTTCTCAGGTCGTTCAGGGCAAGTGCGACTATTCTTGTTACAATACCGGTAACCTTATTGCTAACAATCGTTGTCCTGTATTCAGTCGGCTATACTCTGAATATAATGACCTTCGGCGCTATAGCTGCAGCAATAGGCTTAATAATAGATGATGCTGTCGTTGTTGTGGAACAGATACACCGTACACATGAAGAGTTTCCGGAAAGACCTTCAACACAGCTTGTTCAACAGGCTATCAGTTATCTCTTTCCTTCCATGGTGGGATCTTCACTCAGCACCATAGTTATATTTATCCCGTTTATGTTACTTGGGGGTGTGGCAGGAGCATATTTCAATGTTCTCACAAACACTATGGTAATAACCCTGGTCTGCTCGTTTCTTGTTACATGGATTGGTCTGCCGGTAATATATTTGTGGCTTTCAAGCCTAAGACCTTTATTTGGCTCAGGTAAAGCAGATATACAAAAAGTTACAAAAAAGAGAGACTGGATAACATTTTTTATCCGTCGCCCGGTGATAAGTATTCTTTTTGTACTTTTTCTGCTTCTTTCAATCATTTATATCCTTCCCAGACTGGAAACAGGATTTCTTCCTGAAATGGATGAAGGGTCTATAGTTCTTGATTATAAGTCTCCTCCGGGAACATCTCTTGACGAAACAAACAGGATCCTTACAGAAGTTGAAAAGATAATTGTCTCAATCCCTGAAGTAGAAACATATTCAAGACGGACAGGAGCTGAGATGGGATTTTTTATGACTGAGCCAAATGATGGGGATTATCTTATTCATTTAAGACAGGACAGATCCAGAACCACTGAAGAGGTCATTGATGATATCAGGAAGAGAGT
>CAZGKI010000012.1:51935-99861 GCA_964526345.1 uncultured Rikenellaceae bacterium | reverse complement strand
ATTCAGTTCATTTTGTGTGGCACAGGGTAATGCTATATCAACTTTTACCTCCCACGGCCTCTTCCCTGCATGAAATTCAACACCTTCAAAAGCATAAGAGTATGGTTTGACAATATCTTCATTGGAGGCACGGAGTTCAAGCATAAATTCAATTTTCTTTCCTGAGATACCCTCACGATCGTAAATATAACCATCTGGCCCTGAGATGGTAACAACCTTTCCTCCAAGTTCGGTGGCCTTCAGGGCGGCACCCCAGGCTACATTACCGAATCCACTTATTGCCACCAGCTTGTCTTTAAAAGATTCGCCCCTGGTTGCCAGCATCTCCTTGGCAAAATATACACATCCGAAACCTGTAGCTTCCGGTCGTATCAGCGATCCGCCCCAGTTACTGCCCTTACCTGTAAGCACACCTGTATGGTCACCTTTCAGTCTTTTATACATGCCGTAAAGGAACCCGATTTCACGTCCGCCGACACCAATGTCTCCTGCCGGAACATCAGTTTCAGGTCCGATATGCTTCCAGAGCTCCAGCATGAAAGACTGGCAAAAGCGCATCACTTCGGCATTTGACTTTCCTTTAGGATCAAAGTCGGAACCTCCCTTGGCTCCACCCATAGAAAGAGTTGTGAGGGCATTTTTGAAAATCTGCTCAAATCCGAGGAATTTAAGTATTGAAAGATTTACGCTAGGGTGAAATCTAAGGCCACCTTTATACGGACCAATGGCATTATTGAACTGAATACGGTAACCCAGGTTTACCCTGACATGTCCCTCATCATCAACCCAGGGAACCTTAAACATCAGAACCCTGTCCGGTTCTATGATCCTTTCAATAATATTGGCCGATTCAAATTGCGGATTATCGTTATAAACTTCTTCAATTGATTCAACAACTTCCCTGACTGCCTGTAAATACTCAACCTCGCCCGGGTGTTTCTTTTCGAGGTTGTTCATTATCTTATCAACATTCATAGTAAAAAATATTTTATTTGACGTTTGAATTCAGAAGCTCCAAAGTTGAGTTGTACATTACTCATTAAAAATGATTTAACTCATGTTATTAGGAGATACACATTATACTGCCGGCGAGTATTTCTTTAGAGCAGAGATGAGCTTTTTATATTGTTCTTTTGAGAGGGCGCTGATATAAATAGGAGGGTATTTTGCTGTTTGCTGCCCTGATCTCTGGTAAAGGATTAAGGTTTTAGAGAATCCAAAATATTTAGTTTCGATCTGAAATCCGGCAAATGATATCTTGTTTATCTCAACCGTATTCTTTTTACCTCCGACAATGCCTGCTGTAAAATACCTTAGTACTATATTCTCATCCTCATCTGAAAACCAGATATACTGGTAATTAAGTATCATTGGAAGGAATGCACCAATAAGGTACAATACAACAAGTATTACGGTCCATGCTGTATCGCCCAGCCCGAGAAGCGGAAACTTGATTACTTTTGCAACGTAAGTCAAAACGACATATGCAAGCAGCAGTACTGTCGCTCCGAATATCTTGATCCTCAAGTTTATGATTGTTTTACTGTTGTCGAAGGTCATGGCAGTAAATTTTAGTAAACTTAAGCTCTTTTTTTTAAAATTACCTCTTTTTCTTGAAGAACTTTACAAGAATCTCGCTGCACTCATTTTCAAGCACTCCGCTTGTAACTACAGTTTTCGGATGTAGAAGGGCCTCAGTTATTTTAGTATATCCTTTCTGTTTGTCAGCAGCACCATAGACCAGCCTTGATGCGTGGCTCCATCCAATAGCTCCGGCACACATAACGCAGGGTTCAAGAGTGACATAAAGAGTACAGCCTGTAAGATATTTTCCTCCGAGCCAGTTTGTGGCAGCCGTTATTGCCTGCATCTCAGCATGGGCCGTCGGATCGTTAAGCGTTTCAGTAAGATTATGTGCCCTTGCAATGATGGTGCCTTCACATTCTACTACCACACCCACCGGAACCTCTTGTTTGTCAAATGATTTTTTAGCCTCCTCAAGGGCTGCCCTCATAAATTTTTCTTCCCTGCTTACAGTCATAGTTAATGTATCAGTGGTTAAAAGTAGAAAGAATTATGACTCTTTGCAATCTGATTATTTTGTTAATTTTGCTGAAATTTAAAAAGGATAAGATGTACAGGACACATACATGCGGTGAACTGACACTTGTTAATTCCGGCGACGACGTGGTTTTGTGCGGATGGGTCCAGAGATCAAGAGACCTGGGAGGAATGACATTTGTAGACCTTCGTGACCGCTACGGTATAACCCAGCTTGTTTTCAATATGGAGACAGACCAGGAGCTCTGCAGCCAGGCACGTAAACTGGGTCGTGAGTTTGTTGTCCAGGCAAAAGGAAAAGTAAGGGAGAGAAGCAATAAGAACCTTAAGATACCTACCGGTGAAATTGAAATAGAAGTTACCTGTCTGACTATATTAAATCGAAGTGAACTTCCTCCTTTCACTATTGAAGAAGAGACAGATGGAGGAGAAGAGCTCAGGATGAAATATCGTTATCTCGATCTGCGCAGGGCGTCCATAAAAAACAATATCATATTGCGTCACAGGGTAGCCCAGGAAGTGCGCAAGTATATGGATTCAATTGGTTTTGTGGAGGTGGAGACTCCGACCCTTATAAAATCGACCCCGGAGGGCGCCCGTGATTTTGTTGTTCCAAGCAGGATGCAGCCCGGGACTTTCTATGCGTTGCCCCAATCGCCCCAGACAATGAAGCAATTGCTTATGGTAGCCGGGTTTGATAAATATTTCCAGCTGGTAAAATGCTTTCGTGATGAGGATCTGAGAGCAGACAGACAACCGGAGTTTTCGCAGATCGATTGTGAAATGTCGTTTGTGGAGAGAGATGATATACTCGATACTTTTGAAGGTCTGGCAAAATACCTTTTCAGGCAGATCAGGAATATTGATTTCAGTGAACCTTTTATTAAACTCCCCTATCATAAAGCTATGGAGAATTATGGTACTGACAAACCAGATCTCCGCTTCGGGATGAAAATTACCGACCTGACTGATTTGACCAGGGGCCATGGTTTTGCAGTTTTTGATGATGCCACATATGTGGGGGGCATCTGTGCCGAGGGATGTTCGGAATATTCAAGGAAACAACTCGATGAACTTACAGAATTTGTTAAACGTCCTCAAACAGGAGCCAAAGGTCTTGTATGGGTGAAATATGGTGCTGAAGGAATAAAATCGTCTGTTGATAAATTTTATTCCGAAGGAGAGCTAAGTAAATGGGCCGTTGTGATGAAAGCCAAACCAGGAGATCTTCTTCTTATTCTTGCAGGTGAAAGAAATAAAACTCTTCCAGCACTCTCCGAATTGAGACTTGAGATGGGAAACAGGCTGAATCTCAAGAGTAAAGAAAAATTTGTTCCTCTCTGGGTTGTTGATTTTCCTCTTTTTGAATGGGATGAGGAAACAAAACGCTATTACGCAATGCATCATCCATTCACTTCACCCAAGCCTGAGGATATTGACCAGATGGAGACAGATCCGGAAAAAGTACGTGCAAATGCCTATGACCTGGTAATTAACGGAGTGGAAATAGGAGGAGGATCAATAAGAATACATGATGCCTCAGTGCAGAAACTTATGTTCAAAGTTCTGGGATTCTCCGATGAAGAGGCTAACGATCAGTTCGGGTTCCTCCTGAATGCATTTAAATATGGAGCTCCGCCTCATGGAGGTATTGCATTCGGTTTCGACAGATGGGTTGCTATGTTTGGCGGACAGGATTCAATACGTGATTTTATTGCTTTCCCGAAAAACAATTCAGGAAGAGATGTTATGCTTGACAGCCCTGCCCCGATTTCTCAGAAGCAGCTCGATGAGCTTATGATTGATATAAAGAAGGAAAAGAAAAGCTGATCTGTATCAACTAATGCCCCTTAAGAGTCATAACTAAAACTCCGTTATCGCCCCGGAAACAGGTTTTTGATTTATATCTGCAACAATGCCTGATATTATTCTCTTTTTGTCAGGGTCATTTTTCACTGCCTGAGAAAAGAGTGATGCTGATCACTCCGTTTGCACCTTCAACGCCATAAATATTTGCATTAGAACCTTTGAGTAGCTTGATAGATTTTACCTCAACAGGATTTATGTAATCAATGCTGTTTACCCTTACGCCGTTAACCAGGAAAAGAGGTGTAGAACTACCAAAGAAAGAATTTGACTGCTGGACCACAATACTTTTTCCGTTCACAAGAACACCGGGAACTTCCTGCCGGATCATCTGATAGATATTAGTGTATGTATTTATTTTTTGCGGTTTCGCTGGGTTTTTAACATTTGCTGATTTACTGCTTGTTATAAAAGAAGGGACATCTTCAATGTTATTTTTAAGGATGGCGTTAATGGTGGATCCTCCATTGATATCAGCCTCAGCATACCCAATTTCAGGAGAAAAAATATAGATCTTTTTTGCAGTCGGATTTACTTTTAACCTGTATCTACCCTGTTCATCGGTAGTGTATTTGGTTAAAACACTATCGATAAAAATAGTGGCTCCTGAAACAGGTTTATTATTCCTGTCGGTTATTACTCCCGAAACCGAAAACTTTTTATTTCCCCCGGTTTCAGATTTCTGGCCGAATACTGGTAATAAAATACACGATGTCAGAAAACTTAAAAGCAATATTTTGAATTTCATGTTCACTGATTATAAACACTTAAAATTAGCCCTTTTCGTAAATAAAAACAAATCTGTTATATATTTACAGCCTTTCCAATTAAAGTGGCAGAAGTACTCTTTTCGATCCTTATCTGGACATACTCGCCTTTTTTAAAGTTTTCTTTTGGAAAGACAACAACCTTATTTTGAGTTGTACGTCCTGAAAGCTGTTCTGCGGATCTTTTAGAGGCCCCTTCTATTAACACCTCAAATACTTTGCCAATATCTTTTTTTTTGGAAACTGCTGAAAGTTTGTTCTGGAGATTGATCATTTCATTAAGCCTTCTTGTTTTAATTTCCTCCGGAATATCGTCGGGGTATTTCCTGGCGGCTCTGGTTCCCGGTCTTTCGCTATATTTGAACATATAGGCAAAATCAAAACCGGCCCATTCCATAAGAGACAGGGATGCCAGGTGATCCTCTTCAGTCTCAGTGCAAAATCCGGCAATCATATCAGTTGATAGTGAGCAATCGGGTATGAATGAGCGGATTGTATTTATTCTGTCTATAAACCACTCTCTTGTATATTCACGGTTCATAAGCTTAAGAATACGGTTGCTCCCACTTTGGGCAGGAAGATGAATATGCCGGCAGATATTATTGTACCGGGCAATAGTTTTCAGAAGATCATCAGAAAGATCTTTTGGGTGGGAGGTGGAGAATCTTACCCTCAGAAGAGGATCTATTTGTGCAGTTTTTTCAAGGAGTTCCGGGAATCCTGTCTTGTTTCCATCTGATACCCGGTTGTACGAATCTACATTCTGTCCAAGCAAAGTTACATCCCTGTATCCAGATTTGAAAAGCTCCGTTACTTCCATAATTACCGACTCCGGATCGCGGCTTCTTTCAGCTCCCCTCACATATGGTACAACACAATATGAACACATATTGTTACAACCTCTCATTATTGAAACAAAAGATGAAACCCCGTTTTTATCCATTCTAACAGGTGTAATATCAGCATAGGTCTCTTCGTGCGACAGCAATACATTAACCGCTTTGTGTCCTGATTCAGCTTCAGCAACCAGGGCAGGAAGCTCGCGGTATGCATCCGGCCCGACTACCAGGTCGACCAGTTGATTGGCCTCAATCACTCTCTCCTTAAGTCTTTCAGCCATGCATCCAATGAGGCCCACAATCACATGTTTATTCATTTTTTTGATGTGCTTTATTGTACTTAGCCTGCTCCAGATTCGCTTTTCAGCATTTTCACGGATTGAACAGGTGTTTATAAGTATCAGACCAGCCTCGTTGATGTCATCGGTAGCTTGATATCCCTTATCCCCGAGTATCGATACAACCACCTCACTGTCAGCAACATTCATCTGACATCCATAAGTCTCAATATATACTTTTCTGTTCATTTTAATACCCGACTTTTCAGCACCCTGCACCCTGCAGCCTGCACCCCGCGCCATTTATATTTTGCCACAAAAGTATATAACATGAATGACGTATTAAAGAAATATTTAATTTTGCATTATAATATTAAAATCCTATGTATGTCGGGGCACAGTAAATGGTCAACAATAAAGAGGAAGAAGGGAGCAATAGATGCTAAAAGGGGAAAGATTTTTACCAAAATTATAAAGGAAATAATTATTGCCGCGAAGGAAGGCGGTGGTGATCCTGAAACCAATTCCAGGCTCAGGCTTGCCGTTCAGAATGCCAAGGGAGCAAATATGCCTAAGGATAATATTGAACGTGCAATAAAAAAGGCAACAGGATCAGATGCTATAAGTTATGTCGAGACTACTTTTGAAGGTTATGCTCCACACGGAATAGCTGTTTTTGCAGAGTGCCTGACCGATAATAATAACAGAACTGTGGCATCAGTCAGATCTGCGTTCAACAAATATGGCGGAAACCTTGGAACAAATGGTTCCCTGAGTTTTCTTTTCGAAAGGAAAGGGATATTCACAATTAAAAACGAAGGATTATCGCTTGAAGAACTTGAGCTGGAGATGATCGATGCAGGTGCAGAGGATTTTGAAATCGACGATGACACTCTGACAATAACCTGTGCGATGGAAGATTTCGGTAATGTCAGCAGGAAATTAGCCGAAATGGGAATTGAACCCGAGGAATCAGGGCTTAAAAGGATACCCAATGATACAAAGATCCTTGATGTGGAATCTGCTAAAAAGGTCTTTAAATTCATTGAAGTCCTTGAAGATGATGATGATATACAAAATGTTTACCATAATCTTGAAATGACCGATGAGCTCGCTGCAGCTCTCGAATAAAAATTTTATTATGTATAAATCAACTGCTTTAATGCTGATGGTTTTCCTCCTGTTCTCCTGCAAGAAAGAGCGTAGTGATTTTATATGGGAAAGATCTCTTAGTCCTGGAGATGCCTTATTTATTGCTTATGCTCCTGATTCAGGTATCGTAAGCTGCGGGGTAATGAACAGCCAGCCATATTTGCTTAAACTCTCAAAAGATAGGAAGATCGTTGCTGATTATAACTACGGATCAGAAGGACAATTCAGTTCAGCATGGTCAGATACCTCAGGATTTATTGCCGGAGGAAACAGTGACGGAAAGATGTTGCTTGTTCGTCTTGACAAAGAAGGGCAAAAGATCTGGGATACAACTATTTCCGCAAGTTTCAATATTGACCTTTCTACACTGATTTATACAGGCACCGGAACTTTTCTTGCAGTTGGATCAATTGACCCTGCTGCTGATGCCGATGCTTCGGGAATTCTTTTTATAAGGTTTGATACTGCCGGAAAGGTACTTCAGCATAAGGAGATAACAGATCCGAATTTTATATCGGCAAACAGCGCTACTGTCGACAATGCAGGAAACATATACCTTGCACTTACAATGAGAAATTCAGGTGCTAATTCCAGGGCTGCGGCTGCAAAATACAATAGCGATTTTCAGAAGATCTGGGAGACGGAACTTTATAATAATCCCGATGTAAGTTCTGCATGCCTTGGGATTGTGCTAAGCGGGTCGGACTCGCTTTATGTAACAGGTAAAACGGAGGTTGCACGTACTGATGGCACTCTTGATAATTCCTACATTGCCTCCCTTACTAAAACAGGAATGGTAGGAAAGAAGAAATATCTGGAGAATTCAAATTCAGGATCAGCCCTGATCTGTATCAATACGGACCAGATAATGATGCTGAACAGAAATTGTTTTATTATAATCAACATCGACCCCGTTAATGGATATAATACGAACCTGATAAGGATGTTCGGTGTGTGTAATTCATACACAACTGACGCATACGGATCTGCCCTGGATTTGAATTACGACGGTAATATATTTGTTGCAGGATCAAAGGGCGGAAATTTCTACCTTGCTCTTAAATCTTCATCGCAATAATCACTATATTTGTCTCATGATCCGGAAGACTTTTTTATTTTTTATAATCCTTGTACTATCGATTGATTTTTGCAAATCACAGGCTTTCATCAGAACAAATGATCTCTTTAAGAGACCTGACGGGACAGGGAAATTATATATTTCCCAGAGCCAGTCGGTTGATACGCTCATAAGCAGGTATATTCTTGCAAATAAAAAACATACTACACCCGAAGGGACACTGGGAATGCAGGGTTTCCGTATACAGATCTACTACAATTCGGTAAGAAATGCACGTGAGGAATCAGCTAAAGTAAGAGCCGATTTTATAAACAAATTTCCTGATATAATCTCCTATTCTCAATATCAGGAGCCAGGATGGTTTATAGTAAGAGTGGGTGATTACAGAACCAAAGCCGAAGCATACAAATCCCTGCTGCGAGTGCGCAAAGAATTTCCTGATGCCTACCCTGTTCCTGCAATAATCAATTTCCCCGACCTTATTAAAAAATAAATATGAGCGATAGTATCAAACATGAATGCGGCATTGCAATGTTAAGGTTGCGAAAGCCGGTAGAATATTATATTGCAAAATATGGTTCCTGGGATTATGGCCTTCAGAAAATGTACCTGATGATGGAAAAACAGCATAACAGGGGACAGGACGGGGCAGGTATAGCAGGTATAAAACTGGATGTCCTGCCTGGTAACAGGTACATCTTCAGACAAAGGTCAAACAAATCAGATCCCTTAAAAGAAATCTTTGGACTTATTTATGAAGATATTGATAAGATAAACAACGGGAATCATGATAAATCTGATGACCCGGTTTTTATCAAGGATAAGATCCCATTTGCATGTGATATTTACCTGGGTCACCTGAGATACGGAACATACGGAAATTATAATATAGATTATGTTCATCCCGTAAGCCGCGAGAATAACTGGAAATCAAGAAACCTGGTCATGGCCGGGAATTTTAATCTTACCAATGTTGGTGAAGTATTCAGCAGCCTTGTCGACCTGGGACAAAACCCCGTTGATTTTTCTGATACTGTAACAATCCTTGAAAATGTCGGCCACCGTCTTGATGAGGAAAATGAAAAACTCTTCAGGCAATTTAAAGACCAGGGTTGTACAAAGAAAGAGATTTCGCCGCTAATCGAAAAAAACCTTAACCTTGCAACAATCCTTTCAAAAGCGAGCCGCAACTGGGATGGTGGATATGCAATGGCAGGAATGGTCGGACATGGCGATGCTTTCGTAATGAGAGATCCTTCAGGAATAAGACCTGTTTTTTATTACATTGATGATGAGGTTGTTGTGGTAGCTTCAGAAAGACCTGTCATCCAGACAATTTTCAATGTAAGAACAGCTAATGTTATTGAGTTACCGCCGGCACATGCATTGATTATTAAAGCCTCCGGTGATACTTCCGTGGAAAAAATAAGAAAGGAATCAGAAGTCAGAAAATGCTCCTTTGAGAGAATATATTTTTCAAGAGGAACAGATAAGATGATTTACCGGGAAAGGAAGAGACTGGGAGAACTTCTAACATATACTGTCCTGAAAGCTGTTGATTATGATATCGACAATACGGTCTTTTCCTATATTCCAAATACAGCCGAAAGTGCATTCTATGGTTTGATAAAAGGTGTTGAAGATTATTTAAACCAGTCTAAAATTGACACTATACTTGAAAAGGAAAGATTTCTTTCCAGGGAAGAGCTCGAAAGGATTATCAACAGGAGACCAAGAGTTGAGAAAATAGCAGTTAAAGATGCAAAACTGCGAACATTTATTACTGAAGATTTCACAAGAGACGACCTTGTTGGGCACGTTTATGATATTACATACGGGGTAATAAAACGAGGGGTTGATAATCTTGTTGTGATAGATGATTCAATAGTGAGAGGGACAACTCTTAAAAAGAGTATAATAAGAATCCTCGACAGACTGGATCCAAGAAAGATAATAATTGTGTCGTCTTCACCCCAGCTCAGATATCCCGATTGTTATGGGATCGATATGGCAAAGCTGGGTGATTTGATTGCCTTCAAAGCAGCAATCGATCTGCTAAAAGATACAGGGCAGGATGCTTTGATTAAAAAGATTTATAAAGCTGCAAAAGCTGAACTGCATAAGCCGGTCGACAAAATTAAAAATGTGGTCAGGGAAATTTACAAGCCATTTAGCACTGAAGAGATCTCGAAGAAAATTTCTGCAATGCTTAGAGACAAAGATATAAATACTGAAGTTGAAATAGTATTTCAGTCAATTGAAGGTTTGCATCAGGCCTGCCCGGGACATACAGGAGACTGGTATTTTACAGGTAATTATCCGACTCCGGGAGGTAATAAAGTAGCAAACCAGTCATATGTAAATTATATTGAAGGCAAAAATGTGAGGGCTTACTGATGGGTGTGTGAGAACCACGTTATCAGGAAATCTTTTTTATAGGAGGAGAGATGCCTGTTTATCTTTTCTACATAAATGTCTCTCAGAGTTATCATGATCCCCGTCTCCTCTACATTACCGAATTTATGATTGATAAAGGTCCCGAATGTGCGCATTGTAGGTGAGAGATTCATATATGCATTAATAAGAGGAGGGATAGTTTCACCAAGTTTTCTTACCTCAGATGAAAGGATCTTGTAATTCTCTTTATAACGTTTAGATTTGAATAATACCTTCATCTCTTCCTCATGCATATTAATCGAGGCAGGCTCAATAGGAATAACAAGATTATCAGGATCATAAAAATGCCTTTTAAGAAAATAGAGTATCATATTCCTGGCATTCTGATTGAAATGAGGATACATGGTAACCTTCCCGAAAAGATACTTGAGATGATGATTGTCGAGTATTAACGCACCAAGACCATCCCAGAGGTTATCAAGAGCAAAAAGACTCTTTCTTCCCCTTGCCCGCGACTGGTAATCCGGATGAACGAATGAACGCCCGAGTTCCATCATATGAGGGTAATATTTCGTAATGAATTTTTCGGAGAAATGGAAATATGATGAAGAGGCAAGCTTTGTAATATCGCACTTAATACACTCTTTTGGCAGAAAATAAAAACGATAGCCACCAATGATTTCCCTGTTTTCAGGATCCCACACAATAAGCTGCTTCTGGGGATCTTCACTTGCCGTATCAAAGTTGTCTATATCTAAAGAATGACCTGTGCCACCGCCGGCATGACGAAAAGTTATTTCCCTGACCCGCCCTACCTCATTCATAAGGACCGGTGAGCTGTTGTTATCAAAGATATAAACCTCATTGTTGCCATTATTGGTTCGCCGTAATAGCTTATCTTTAGTAAGCTCTGCAATTATCTGCTCTATAGGTAGCTGTGCAACAACAGGTTCCATCTTTTTATCCGGGATTAATAAGTTCGAATAACAAATAAAAAAAGTCTAATGCAAGTTAATATTTTTTTTATTCCGGTGTCCTCGGACAATAAATGATTCAAGATCGTAGGACTTTGATTTTACCCAGCCGGCCCATTCAGCAGGCGATTTTGAGTGATCGAATGTTTGCCATGGAATACTCTTCCCAAAAACAAGAGTTATATCTTTTCCCCTTTGCCTGAACATCTCGTCAGGCAGGTACACCATCTCTATATTTACCCCGATGCCAAGAAAGTTCCTGAAATTTGAAAGATTATAAAAGAAGGAAGAATTTCTACCTGAAAAAAATGCCGGAACAATATCTCTCTTGTGTTGTATGGCCTTGGTTATAAAGCTTTTATGCCATTGAAGATCTTTTATGACGCCATGCTTTTTCCTTGAACACAGCCCTGCAGGAAAATAGAGGATCTGGCATTCTGAAGCGTAAGCTTCATCAAGAGCTTTTGCAGCTTCTTTAGCCTGGGCCCCATGTTTGTTTACAGGCAAAAAAATACCTGACAGATTTTCAATATTAAGAAGGATATCATTTACCGGGAATTTTATATTACTAAAGTATTTTGATAATTCGTACATAAAAACAAGCCCGTCAAGACCTCCCAGCGGATGATTTGAAGCAAAAATATACCTGCCGCCGGCAGGAATATTTTCCTTACCGAGAACCTTATAGGAAATTTTAAAATATTCCAGGGCTGCTCCAATAAACCGGGCATCCTTGAGATGCCCCCAGTTATTTAAGAAATCATTCAGCTCATCCTGATGGACTATCCTTTTAAGGTAATTGATTACAAAGAAAGGAATTATTTTTTCAAGCCGGGGATTCTTTGATCTCAGAACCGCCTGAACATCAATTGTTTTTATTTGGCTTCTTTCCGGCTGTTCCTCCATGATTTGTTTCGAATTGGTTTATCAGCGTTATGCAAATTTATCAATTAATAACCATTTATCTTTTTATCATTAAAAATCTATCATGCACGGTTTCGGAGGCCCTATTTTATCTCTTTTACAACTTTTCAACAATTCAGGAAAAAAAGTGGAGTAAAGTGGAGCAAAGTGGATATTTTTTATTTACTTTAGCCTTTTAATTGAGAAAAAGGGTTTATGGCCACATTTATTGGTGATTATGCGTGCAAGGTGGATGCCAAGGGAAGAATCATTCTTCCTATGGCATTCAAGAAGCAGATGCCTGCTGATGCGCGTGACCATTTTGTGGTACGCAAGGATATTTTTGAGAACTGTCTTGTACTCTACTCAATAGAAGACTGGAACAGGCAGCTTGAAAAGATCAGGAAAAGGATCAATCCTTATAACCGGGAGCATAACAAATTCCTGAGGAATTTTTTCAAGGGTACAGCTGAACTTTGTCTGGACAGCAATAACCGTATGCTTATTCCAAAGAGACTACTTGAACTTATTGGTGCAGACAGGGATGTAGTTCTTGCAGGTCAGGACGGAAGAATCGAAATATGGGCAGCAGACACATACGACAGGATTGATTTGGCAGCAGAAGATTTTGCCAACCTGGCTGAAAAGCTAATGGGGGGAACTATTAACGAGCCTGACAAATAATGATTTATCATATACCCGCACTGCTGGATGAGAGTATTAATGGTCTGAATATCCGGCCAGACGGGATTTATGTAGACGTTACTTTCGGAGGAGGAGGGCATTCAATGGAAATTCTTAAGCGACTGAAGACGGGGAAACTCATAGCCTTTGATCAGGATGATGATGCAAAGTTGAATGCCCCGGATGATGATAAACTAATTTTTCTCAGCCAGAACTTCCGGTTCCTCAGAAACAATCTCATTTTTAATGGCTTTAAAGAGGTCGATGGTATTATTGCCGACCTGGGAGTCTCATTCCACCAGTTTGATACACCTGAGCGTGGATTCACTTTCAGGTACGATGCTCCCCTAGATATGAGAATGAATAAGCATAATCCGGTAACAGCTGAGATACTTATTAAGACTCTTGATGACGAACTTCTTGCAGATATTTTTTACAAATATGGAGAGCTGACAAATTCGCGAAAAATAGCAAGTGCAATAGTATCATCCAGGGAAACAAGGCCCATGGCATCTGCCGGCGACCTTATCTCGGCAATAGTAAAGCTGGCACCTCACAGGCAGGAATATAAATTCTATGCTAAAGTTTTTCAGGCTCTCCGTATAGCAGTAAACCATGAAATTGACTTCCTGAAAGAGATGCTCTTACAAACACTTGAAATGTTAAGATCGGGAGGTCGTCTTGTGATAATCACATATCATTCTCTTGAAGACAGGGTTGTGAAAAACTTCATGAAGACCGGAAATGTTGATGGTATTAAGAAGAAAGATTTTTACGGAAATATCCAGACACCATTCCTGGTTCTGAACAAGAAAGGAATAACGCCAGTACCAGAAGAGATAGTAAAAAACAACCGTGCCCGGAGTGCCAGGTTAAGGATTGCAGAAAAGATATGAATAATGCCTGAAACAAGAGAAAAAAGTAAGAAAAAGTCCGAAAAGGTCAGAACGGGAAGTTTCATGAAGGAGCTTCTGAGTGGCAGCATGGTTACGGAAAAGATCATTCTCGCTAACTTATGGTATGTCCTTCTGCTGACTTTTCTTGCTGCAATTTATATAGGCAACAGGTTCCATGCTGAAAAAATTACCAGGGAGACTGCAAAACTTCAATCCGAGGTAAAAGACCTCAGGGCTGAATCGCTTTCCACATCTGCCGACCTGATGTTTGTGAGCAGGCAATCGGAAGTATACAGACTTGTAAGGGAAAGAGGTCTGAATCTGGAAGAGATGAAAGTGCCTCCATATAAATTACTGGTTGACAGAAAATAAGAAGATGGCTTCTAGAGATGAAATAGTATGGCGCAGTGGCATTGTATACTTTGCAATAGCCCTTCTTGCCGTTGCTATCCTTGTCCGGATCCTTGTGCTGCAGTTTGTTCAGCACGGGAAATGGGCAGCCATGAGCGAAAAATATGCTTACAAAACTGCGGAAATGCCAGCCAACAGGGGAGATATACTTGCTTATGATGGTCGTTTACTGGCCAGCTCTGTGCCCTATTATACGATCTATATGGATACCAGGAGCACCGGGATGACAGCTGAAACATGGGCAAACGGAATAAACGGTTTATCAGCCGGGCTGGCCAGGCTGGTTGGAGAGAGATCGGCAGCAGGTTGGAAAGAAGTTATTACAAATGCAAGGAGAAGAGGCGACCGTTATTTCCTTATAAAACGAAGAGTTGATTATGAGACGCTGACAGCGCTTAAAGAGCTTCCTGTCTTCAGGGAAGGTCAGTATAAAGGGGGCATGGTTGCCCAGGCTGAAAACAGGAGAATCTTGCCAAACAGCGAACTGGCTGCACGAACAATAGGTTACCTGAATCTTGGATCAGAAGGCACGAAGGTAGGAATTGAAGGTTCCTTTGATAAAGATCTGGCTGGGAAAAATGGGGTGGTCGTGAAGCAAAGGCTTACAGGAGGAGACTGGATCACCATCTCCGATGCCAGCAGTGTAGATTCAAAAGATGGAAATGATATCATCACCACAATTGATATCGATCTTCAGGATGTGGCATCTTCAGCTCTTCTGAGCCAGCTTAAAAAGCACAATGCAAATCATGGTTGCGCTGTTGTAATGGAGGTCGAAACGGGCGATATCAGAGCTATTGTAAATCTGGAACAGGCGTCCGATGGCAGCTACCATGAAGCTTACAATTATGCAATAGGAGAAAGCACTGAGCCGGGATCCACATTTAAACTTCCGTCACTGATGGCAGCTCTTGAAGACGGAGTGATAGACACAGGTGATATTGTTGACACCGGCTCGGGCAGTGTTAAGTTTTATAATAAGATCATCAGGGATACGAAGGAGGAAGGGTATGGCCGGTTGACTGTAAAGCAGGTCTTTGAGAAATCGTCCAATGTGGGTACCTCAAAACTGATTTATGAACACTACAAGGACAGACCGAAGGACTTTGTAAACAGGCTTTATGCTATGAAACTTAACCAGAAGCTCGATATACAGATCGCGGGAGAAGGTGAGCCACTTATCCGATATCCCGGAGATAAGCTCTGGTCAGGGCTCTCCCTGCCTATGATGTCGCATGGTTATGAAGTACAGCTTACTCCTCTGCAGATACTTACATTTTACAACGCTGTGGCCAATAACGGAAGAATGATGAAACCACGTTTTGTCACCACAATTATGAGTAACGGGAATGTAATAAAACGATTTGAGCCTAATGTCATCATAAATTCAATAGCCTCACGATCAACGATCAGGAAAGCAAAAAAGATGATGGAAGGAGTGGTTGAACATGGCACGGCAACAAACCTTAAGAATGCCAATTACAGGATTGCGGGGAAGACCGGTACTGCCCAGATCGCAAGAGGGAAAGCTGGC
This sequence comes from uncultured Rikenellaceae bacterium, assembly GCA_964526345.1. GTDB lineage: Bacteria > Bacteroidota > Bacteroidia > Bacteroidales > VadinHA17 > LD21. The sequence continues at coordinate 84,021 of CAZGKI010000012.1, read as the reverse complement.
TATCGTTCCGGTACAAGGATTTCGTACCAGGCTTCATTTGTAGGATACTTCCCGGCCGAAAACCCTCTTTACTCATGTATAGTAGTTGTAAATGCTCCATCGAACGGCGTTTATTACGGCAACCTGGTAGCAGGATCAGTATTCAGGGAGATCTCGGATAAGATATACGCAACACACTTCTTCAGCGATTATATGACTGATAACCAGGATAATAAGAAAACTCCGGCACCTGAAGCAGGTAATGGGTTACGAGCGGATATCAATGAGGTTCTGAGTGAGCTTGACGTCAATTATAAAAAAGGTGCAAAGGACCAGTGGGTGGCAACACGGGAAAACGGAGATACTATCAGGCTTGTGGGATTGACTATGAAGCAGGGCCTGGTGCCCGATGTGCGTGGCATGAGCCTCAGGGATGCCTTGTTTCTGCTTGAAAACTCGGGCTACAGAGTTAAATATAATGGTAAGGGGAAGGTTCTCCGGCAGTCGCCTGAACATGGGGCAAGATATTTTGAAGGTCAGGTAGTCTCTCTCGAAATGAATATGTAATATGATGAACTTGAATAACATATTGAGAGGCATTGATGTTTTTTCTTTCTCGGGAGATAAATCCGGGGAAATAAATAATATCACCTTTGATTCGCGGAATGTAACCCCGGGTTCATTGTTCATTGCTGTCAGAGGCTCAAAAACTGATGGGCATGAATACATCAGCAGTGCAGTAAAATCAGGTGCTTCAGCGGTTATATGTCAGGCAATACCTGAAGATCATGACAATAGTGTTTGCTGGATAAGAACCGGAGATACGGCCAGGGCGCTCGGACAGGCTGCTTCTAATTTCTTTGGAAATCCGTCATCGTCCCTTAAGCTGGTAGGTGTCACCGGAACAAATGGCAAAACTACCATTGCAACGCTTCTTTATAAACTGTTTATAGCACTGGGATATAAGTGCGGTCTCTTCTCTACAGTCTGTAATTATGTTATTAATAAAGAACTGCCGGCAACACATACCACACCCGATCCTGTGCAGCTGAACAGTGTGATGCACGAAATGGTTATGGAAGGGTGTGATTATGCTTTTATGGAGGTAAGCTCACACTCGGCTGATCAGCAGCGTATTGCAGGTCTGGAATTTGCCGGAGGCATCTTTACAAACCTCACTCACGATCATCTCGATTATCATAAGACTTTTAACAATTACCTGACTGCCAAGAAGAAATTCTTCGATTCACTATCCACACAGGCTTTTGCACTTGTAAATGTTGATGATAAGAATTCAAGGGTGATGCTCCAGAACTGCAAAGCGCATCAATATACTTTTTCAGCAAGGGGAATGGCTGATTTCAGGTGCCGGCTGGTTGAGCAAAGCTTTGAGGGTATGCAATTAAAGATCATGGGTGAAGAAGTATGGACTAAACTCATCGGCGATTTCAATGCTTCAAATCTGCTTGCAATATATGCAGCCGCAGAACTCCTTGGAGTCGAAAGAAAAGAGATACTTACGACCCTGAGCGAGCTTACGCCTGTGGCCGGACGACTCGAAGTAATAAGGTCTGACGGCGGAATAACAGGAATAGTCGATTATGCACATACTCCGGATGCATTGTTGAATGTGATTGATACTATAAATAAGATAAGGGAGGGAAATGTTCAGCTGATAACTGTAGTAGGCGCCGGCGGCGACAGAGATAAAACCAAAAGACCAAAAATGGCATTCATTTCTGCTGAAGGGAGTTCCAGGATCATTCTTACTTCTGATAATCCCAGGACAGAAGATCCGGAAATGATTCTGAACGACATGGAGGCAGGTATCGCCGGCGAGATGAAACAGAAGACATTAAGGATCGCCGACCGGCGTGAAGCGATCAGGACTGCCGTGATGCTGGCCTCACCCGGTGATGTGATACTGGTTACCGGGAAAGGACATGAGCCCTACCAGGAGATTATGGGGGTTAAACATCATTTTGACGACAGGGAAGAACTCAGGAAAGCCTTATTGAGTAAATAATATATAACAGGATGCTGTACTATCTATTTGATTTCCTTGATAAGCTGGATATTCCGGGAGCGGGGGTCTTCAAATTTATCTCTTTCAGATCGGCTGCTGCAGTTATTACATCGCTTATAATCTCCATGATGATCGGGAAGCGAATAATACTGTTACTGCAGAAAAACCAGATTGGCGAGGTGGTAAGAGATCTTGGCCTTGAAGGACAGTACCAGAAGAAAGGCACTCCCTCGATGGGTGGTATAATTATCCTGGCTTCAATAGTTATTCCCACACTTCTTTTTGCAAGGCTTGATAATATCTATATCATTTTGATGCTTGTTACTACGGTATGGCTTGGATTTATAGGCTTCGTCGACGATTATATTAAAATTTTCAGGAAGAACAAAGAGGGACTTGCAGGAAGGTTTAAGATTGTAGGCCAGATCGGCCTCGGAATAATTGTTGGCCTGACATTTTATTTTAGCAAGGATATTGTAATAGCAGAAAAAGTAACTAACGTCAATCTTTCCTCCCGGCAGAGAGTTGAACTGATAGATAATCCTGCGCAGGATTCTGTCAGTACACTGAAAACCATGGAGACCAAATCCACTAAGACAACCATCCCGTTTATCAAGAACAATGAGTTTGATTACAAGTGGCTTGTTTCATTTATAAAAGAACCCGCACGTCAGCCATTCACATGGATAGTATTTGTTCTGATTGTAATCTTTATTGTGACTGCTGTCTCAAACGGGGCGAACCTTACTGATGGCCTCGATGGTCTGGCGACCGGCACTTCGGCAATTATCGGTACTGCCCTGGGAATACTCGCTTATGTCTCGAGTAATATCATTTATGCTGATTATCTGAACATCATGTTCATACCACATACTGAAGAGCTTGTGATCTTTGCGGGTGCATTTATCGGAGCAACCATCGGGTTTCTCTGGTACAATGCCTTCCCGGCACAGGTTTTTATGGGCGATACAGGATCCCTGGCACTGGGCGGAATTATTGCGGTGTTCGCAATAGTGATCAGAAAAGAATTGCTGATACCAATACTTTGCGGGATCTTCCTCGTTGAGAACCTTTCTGTGGTATTGCAGGTATCGTGGTTCAAACGGACCAGGAAAAAGTATGGCGAGGGGCACCGGATATTCCTGATGGCCCCGCTGCATCATCATTATCAGAAAAAAGGCTATCCGGAACCAAAAATTGTGATAAGGTTCTGGATTATCGCAATAATATTGGCTGTGATAAGTATTGTTACGCTCAAGATCAGGTAGTTGAATGAAGAAGAAAATTGTAATACTGGGCGCAGGAGAAAGCGGTGCAGGATCAGCAGTCCTCGCGAAGAAGCATGGATTTGATGTATTCGTATCCGATATAGGAGAGATTAAGGAGAAGTACAGAGAGATTCTTGACAGCCATAAAATAAGTTGGGAGCAGGGCAGTCACTCTGAAAATGAAATTATGTCAGCAGATGAGGTTATTAAGAGTCCGGGAATAAAAGAAGATACTCCTGTAGTGGTCAGTCTCCGTGAAAAAAAGATACCGGTGATCTCTGAGATAGAATTTGCAGGGCGTTACGTAAAAGGCTTAAAAATATGTGTAACAGGAAGTAATGGTAAGACAACTGTTACAAGCCTCATTTATCACCTTCTTAAGAAGGCAGGGAAGAATGTTGCCATGACAGGCAATGTTGGTAACAGCTTTGCATTGGCTGTTGCCGACGGATTATATGATTATTATGTGATAGAACTGAGCAGCTTCCAGCTCGATGGTATGTTTGACTTCAGGGCCGACATTGCCGTACTGATGAATATCACCCCTGATCACCTTGACAGGTATGATCATGAATTTCAGAATTATATTAATTCCAAGTTCAGGATCACCCAAAATCAGACAAAATCGGATTTCCTTATTTACTGGGCTGATGATCCGGTTATTAAAGCTGAATTGTTGCGAAAGAAATATGGAATGACACTCCTTCCTTTCTCCGACACTATCACAGAAAACATGGCAGCCTATTTAGAGAATAAGAACTTAATAATTGATTACCAACATAAAACGAACCTTATGACCATTCATGAACTTGCACTTAAAGGCCGACACAATACCTATAACTCAATGGCAGCGGCCATTGCAGGAAAGGTACTGAACATCCGAAAAGATATAATCAGAGAAAGCCTGGCTGATTTTCAGGGAGTTGAACACCGACTGGAGCCGGTAATCAAGGTCAGTGGGATTAATTTTATCAATGATTCGAAGGCGACCAATGTCAACTCAACGTGGTATGCCCTTGAATGTATGGAAACAGATGTAATCTGGATAGTCGGAGGCATTGACAAAGGCAACGATTATTCAGAGCTGTTCCCGATAGTTAAGCAAAAGGTAAAAGCTGTAGTTTGCCTTGGGAAGGATAATAAGAAGATAATGGATGCCTTTAAGGACAAGGTTCCGACTATTATTGAAACTACCTCAATGGATGAAGCTGTCAGGTCATCATATTACCTGGCAAAGAAAGGTGAAACGGTACTTTTATCACCTGCCTGTGCCAGTTTCGATCTCTTCAACAACTATGAGGACAGGGGCAGGCAGTTTAAGGCAGCAGTAAGGAATCTATAAAAACAAAATAATGAAACAGGGCTGGCTTACAAAAACATTTAAGGGTGACAGGGCTATCTGGGGTCTTGTAGCACTGTTTATGGTCTATTCCCTGCTTGCCGTATATAGCTCATCAGTAAGCGTTGCCTTTAAAAATTATGGAGGGAATACTACTTATTTTCTCCGAAGCCAGCTGGTAATGTTACTTTTAAGCCTGGTAATTATTGTCGTGGTGCATTACCTGCCTTATAAAGTATATTTTGCTATGGCAGGACTTATGCTGATCGTCTCGGCAGGGTTACTTGTCCTGACATTTGTTTTCGGTGCCAGGATTAATGAAGCAACCAGGTGGCTTGTCATTCCCGGAACGGGGTTTCATCTCCAGACATCCGATATTGCCAAGGTAGCCCTGGTTATTTACCTTGCCAGAACGCTGTCAAAATACCAGAAGGAGCTTGGTAATTTTATGCTTGTTTCAAAATACCTGATGCTTCCTGTTGCTGTGATATGCGCACTTATCATGCCTGAAAACCTTTCAACATCTCTTATGATCTTCGGAATGAGCCTGATCATTCTTTTTATTGGTCGTGTACCTTTTAAATTTCTCCTGGCTTATGCCGGTATGGCCGCATTAGGAGTGGTCTTGTTTGCTATGGTGCTCACAGCATTTACAAAGGATAACAGGGTCGAGGTATGGAAAACCAGGATTGAGCACTATTTCTCCGGAGAGCCTGACAGCGATGGTGATTACCAGGTGAACCAGGCAAAGATTGCAATTTCTACAGGCGGGCTGTTCGGAAAGGCTCCGGGAAGAAGCACCCAGAGAAACATGCTTCCACAGTCTAACTCCGATTTCATTTTTGCCATAATTATTGAGGAATATGGACTTTTGCTTGGAGCAATCCCTTTGATATTAGCGTATATGATATTGCTATTCAGGGCAATAACTATTGCTAAAAAATGTGAGACAGCTTTCCCTGCATTCCTTGTATTAGGGTTAACAACGATGATCGTAGTGCAGGCGATAATTAATATGCTTGTTGCCGTGGGACTTTTTCCTGTTACAGGGCAAACCCTTCCTATGGTAAGCTGGGGACGAACATCAGTACTGGTGATGAGTTTTTCTATAGGCACAATACTGAGCGTAAGCAGGGTGGCCAATGCGAGGCTTAAGAAAGAAGTGCTTCCGGAAAACGAAATTTCAGATGAAGGAGAGAAAATATATGAACCCTCAAAAGCATAAAAGAATCATAATAAGCGGTGGAGGAACCGGCGGACATGTTTTTCCGGCTATCTCGGTTGCCAATGCTCTCAGGAGAACAGACCAGGGGATTGAGATTCTTTTTGTCGGTGCCGAAGCAAGGATGGAAATGGAAAAAGTTCCTGCTGCCGGATATAAGATTGTAGGATTGCCTGTTTCGGGCTTCCAGCGAAAAATGATCTTTAAAAATGTTACTGTTTTGTTCAGGCTTTTAAAAAGCATGGTTCGTGCCGGAAAAATACTCAGGGAGTTCCATCCGGATGTGGTTGTGGGTGTAGGAGGCTATGCCAGCGGTCCTGTGCTGCGACAGGCGGGAAGAATGGGGATCCCGACATTGATACAGGAACAAAATAGCTATGCCGGAATTACAAATAAGCTTCTTGCTAAAAAAGCTTCAAAGATTTGTGTAGCTTATGATGACATGGAAAAATATTTTCCGTCCGACAAGATAATTAAAACAGGAAATCCAGTTCGTCAGAATTATGATAATCTTGATAATCTGCGTAATGAAGCTCTTTTATTTTTTAAGTTGAATAAGGATGTCCCGGTAATCCTTATTCTGGGTGGCTCTCTTGGTGCCGACACTATAAACAAGAGCCTTTCAAAAAATATTGACAGGCTGTTGGATTCAGGCTGCCAGTGGCTGTGGCAGACTGGAAAGAACTATTTCAGTAATATAAGTGCATTGGTGAATTCTCCGGGGACCAGTAATATTTCAGCACACGATTTCATTAACAGGATGGATTATGCATATGCTGCAGCCGATATAATTATCTCGAGGGCAGGGGCAGGTACCATATCTGAACTATGCCTCGTTGGCAAACCGGTAATCCTTGTTCCTTCGCCTAATGTGGCCGAAGATCACCAGACCAGGAATGCCCTGGCGCTTACTTACAGGAATGCCGCAATTATTGTACGTGATAATGAAGCACAAAAACGACTTGTTGATGAGGCAATAAAACTTGTTTCAAACAAAGCAGATAGAGATATGCTTTCAGAAAATATAAAGAAAATGGCTGACAAAGATGCAGATGTCAGGATAGCAAATGAGATACTTAAGTTAGCCGGAGCATGATTGACTTCAGGAACATAGAAGGCATCTATTTTGTAGGGATCGGGGGAATCGGAATGAGCGCCCTGGCTGTCTATTATGCCCTGGAAGGTTACACCATCGCCGGCTACGACAGGTCGAAAACAAATATTACAGACAAGCTGAATGATCTGGGTTGTGAAATTTCTTTCAGCGATGATACAAACACTATTCCCCGGATGTTTAAAGATACCGGTAACAGGGATAACGTTATTATAATTTATACTCCGGCAATACCCGCGGAAAACAGGGTATTTTCATATTTCAAAGAAAATGGTTACGGGATCTTTAAAAGATCGGAAGTGCTGGGCCAGATATCTTCTGCAACCGACACCATTGCAATAGCAGGAACACATGGTAAGACAACAGTATCGGCTATGACCGCTCACCTGTTTAAACAATCACATATCGACTGCTCTGCATTTCTCGGAGGGATATCAAAAAACTATGATTCTAATCTGCTGGTTGGCGACGGACGCTACACAGTAATTGAAGCAGATGAGTATGACCGTTCCTTTCATCGGCTCAGTCCGCTGATTGCAGTTATCACTGCCGCTGACCCTGATCACCTCGAAATATACGGAGATCTTAAGACAATGATAGCCGGGTATAATGAATTCTGCAAAAGAATAAGAACAGGCGGCATCCTGGTAATCAACAACAGGATAAAGGATATAATTAGCCGGCCGGAAGGAATCGAATGTTTCACATATGGAAGTAGTCCTGATTCTGATTACAGATATACCGATATTGAGCACAGGGTAAATGATTACAGCTTCAACCTAAAAACGCCGGATAATATAATCACCGACCTTCATTTCCCTTTTCCCGGGATAATAAATATTGAGAATATGACCGCAGCTATTGCTGTTGCTCTGAGATGCGGCATATCAGAAGATGAATTACGAAAAGCTGTCTTGATTTTCCAGGGCGTCAGAAGACGATTTGACATAAGGGTAAACATTCCGGGACTGGCATACGTGGATGATTATGCCCATCATCCGGAGGAGATCAGAGCATGTATACACTCGTTACGCGAATATTTCAGGGGAAGAAGAATTACAGGGATCTTCCAGCCGCACCTTTTTTCAAGAACCCTTAATCATTCCGCGGGATTTGCAGAAATTCTTGACCAGCTCGATGAAGTTATCCTGCTACCGGTTTATCCTGCGAGGGAAAAACCGGTACTGGGAGTGACTTCGGAGCTGATATTTAACAAGATGAAGAACGGACATAAACAGTTGATGGAACTGGAGGATGTAACAGAAAAGCTGGATATAAAAAAACTGGATGTTCTGGTGACTATTGGTGCCGGTAATATTGATACACTGGCAGAACCCATAGAGAAAAAACTGAAAACAGAAAGACAGGCATGAGCAGGTTTTTTAAAATATTATTGATGATCCCGGTTTTATACCTTTTTATAATACCTGTCTGGTTTGCATCCTCTTCAAACTCAAAACCATGCAGAGGCATAGAGATCAACATTAAGGATTCGGCTAATTATCATTTTGTTACTAAAAGACAATTGTTGAACATTATTTCAGCAGACAATATGAAGATCCTTGGTCAGCCTGTTAAAAGAATCTCAACAGGTGAAATAGAGAGCAGGATCTGTGTTCTGAGAGAACTCAAAGAAGCTGAGGTTTACATGACTATTGACGGAACACTTCATGTCTATGCAGATCAGCGTAATCCTGTAATGAGGGTTATTCCTGACGGAGGAGGTGACTATTTTATTGATGATGAAGGCTTTGTGATAAGAAAAAGGAATTTATATACCCCAAGGCTTCATATCATTGAAGGCAATATTAATATCAGCCAGGCAATGCTTAACGGAGTCAGCGTTCTCGACACAAGTATAAAATATTCAGTGCTTAAGGATGTATATCAATTTGTTAAGTATATAAATGATGATTCATTCTGGTCGGCACAGATTGACCAGATTTTTGTAGACAGCAGGGATGAGATAGATCTTATTCCAAGGGTAGGTAATCACAAAGTTCACCTCGGTACCTTTGAGAACTTCAAAGGCAAGCTGAGAAACCTTGAAGCATTTTATAATCAGGTTTTACCCGAAGTGGGATGGAACAAATATTCTCTAATAGACCTTGAATATAAGGACCAGGTAGTATGTAAAAGAAGATAGTAAGAAACCATATTTAATTCATATGAACAAGAAAGAGCAGTATGTAGCAGCTATCGACATTGGAACAACCAAGATTGTTGCCATTGTTGGTAAGAAAGGCGAGAACGAAAAAATCGAAATTCTCGGGTTAAGCAAAGCCCTTTCGAGGGGTGTAAAAAGAGGTGTTGTCCTGAATATTGAAGAAACAGTAAATGCTATCCAGACCACTGTTGATGATGTGCAGAAGAGGTCCGGGATCGTGTTCTCCGAGGTATTTGTCGGAATCGCCGGGCAGCATATTAAAAGCATGAAAAACCGCGGATATATCACGCGTGAAGCCTATGAAGATGAAATCAAGAAAGAGGAGGTCTTCAAGCTGATTGACGACATGCATAAGATTCACATCGATATAGGGGAGGAAATAATACATGTTATTCCGCAGAATTTCATTGTCGATAACGAAACCGGCGTCAAGAGTCCTATAGGTATGTGTGGCAGAAGGCTGGAAGCCAACTTCCATATCGTAATAGGGCAGGTGGCAGCTGCTAAGAACATCGAAAAGTGCGTCAGGAAGGCCAACCTGGTGGTGAAGGATATGATCCTTGAACCGCTTGCATCGTCCGACGCAGTTCTTACAGACGACGAAAAGGAAGCCGGTGTGGTCCTTGTGGATATTGGAGGAGGAACAACTGATGTAGCCGTTTATTATGATAATATAATCAGGCATACGGCAGTGATACCTCTGGGGGGCAATGTTGTTACAAAAGATATTAAGGAGGGATGTGCAATTCTGCAACGCCATGCCGAACAGCTTAAGATACAATACGGGTCGGCACTTGGTGATATTGCTCCTGAAGATAAAGTAGTTGCGATTCCCGGTATAAGCGGCAGGGAACCTAAAGAGATATCCTTCAGAAGCCTTGCTTATATAATCCAGTCGAGGATGGAAGAGATAATTGATTTCATAAATTTTGAAATACAGAATTCGGGATACGCTGACAAGCTTGCTGCAGGTGTTGTTATTACCGGAGGTGGTGCAATGTTGAAACACCTTCCTCAGCTTATGAAGTTTAAAACTGCAATGGATGTAAGGATAGGCCTGCCAAATGAACATCTGACAGGTACTGCAAGGGATGAAATTAACCAGCCAATGTATGCCACTGCTGTTGGCCTTATAATGCGAGGCTTTGAATATATTGAGACATACAGGAAAACTTTCAGTGCAGGACGGCAGGATGAATATATCAGACCTCCTCATGTTAACATTTCTGAAAGAGAGCTTGAAGAGGAAGTATCTGTTCCCGACCAGGAACCGCAGGAAGTAAAAACCTCCCTGGCTGAAAAAATAAAAATGATGATGTCGAAAATGTTTGAAGTTGAGGATCAGACTATCAACTGATAAGGATTAAATATGGTTTAAAGATTGATAAATAGCTGTTCAGGAATATAAAAAATATAAACTATGTCAGACGATATAATGAATTTTGATCTGCCTGTTGAAAGATCGTCGATTATTAAGGTACTTGGTATTGGCGGTGGTGGCAATAATGCTGTCAATCATATGTTTGAAAAAGGCATCAAGGATGTGAATTTCATTGTCTGCAACACTGATCACCAGGCCCTTGCCTCAAGCCCTGTGCCGGTCAAGGTGCAGATAGGGGAGGCACTTACCGAGGGTATGGGTGCGGGAAGCCAGCCAGAAAAAGGCAAAAAGGCCGCACTGGAGAATGTTGATGATGTAATGAAAGCTCTTTCCGGAAATACCCGTATGGTTTTCATAACCACGGGTATGGGAGGAGGCACCGGAACAGGTGCAATACCGGTGATTGCCAAAGCATGCAGGGAGACAGGGCTTCTGACCATAGCAGTAGTGACGATCCCTTTCAAATCGGAAGGTAAGGTGCGAATAAGGTACGCTATTGACGGTATCGGCGAGCTTAAAGATCATGTCGACTCGCTGCTCGTGATCAACAACGAAAAACTCAGGGAGATTTATGGCAACCTGGGTGTCTCATCAGCATTTGCCAAAGCCGATGATGTTCTTACAACGGCTGTTAAAGGCATCGCAGAGATCATTACTGTTACCGGATATATAAATGTGGATTTTGCAGATGTGGAAACAGTAATGAAAGATTCAGGCGTTGCCCTGATGGGAATGGGTCAGGCAGCAGGTGAAAACAGAGCTGTAAGGGCTATTGAAAATGCACTTGCTTCACCTCTGCTGAACTCGAATGATATTACCGGCGCAAAAAGTATACTGATAAATATATCATCCGGGCTCGGGGAACATGAACTTACAATGGACGAACTGGGTGAAATAACAGATTACATGTACGATGCAGCTTCAGAAGATGCATTGATAATCAGGGGATTGTCACAGGAAGCATCTCTTGGCGAAAGCATTAGCGTAACTGTGATAGCAACAGGTTTTGAGGCAAACAGCATATTCCAGCCGTATAAAGCTAAAAAAACCAGGAAAGTCGAACTGTTATCCAATTCACCGATTACACCGCCAAGGATCATTCCTGATAAAAACGAAGAGGCATTCAGGGTGCATGAAAAGGGCCATGATTCGATTATTACAGATTTTGAGGAAGAATCGCAGGGAGTTTTTAATTTCAATATGGCAAACAGTGATGAAATGGAGATGGCCAGGGAGAGGAACAGGGAAAATGATGAGGAATTGCAGGAGAAACCTGAAGCTACGCTGAAGAAGGTGAAACATATGCAGAATATCATAAAAAAAGAGGGACTTTCAAATAAGACAATGAAGGAAAACATTGATACATTTGAAGATGTCCCTGCTTATATCAGAAGAAACATGTCGCTGGAGAAGCCTGATCCTGCTTCTGAGAGCAAGCTCTCAAAGTTCACTCTTACTTCTGATGATGATGACGGACCTGTTCTGAGGGAGAACAACGCCTACCTGAATGATAACGTGGATTGAGGATTATGCTCCTTATTTTCTATATTTGCGCTGATGGTAAGGAACCTGTCCATATTATTTTTTCTAGCGCTTTCGTCCGGATTGTATGGTCAGAAGCAGGTTCCTGCAAAACACAGGATCCTTAAAGAGTGGACTCTCTCGCCAGATCGTATCGAAGAGGAAATAATACCCATTGATACCGTATTTTCACTGTTCCATCGCTACAGGTTAGCAGACAGGTACTCCGCATTTAATGCAATGCTGGGTAACTATGGCCTGCCTTTCTACCAGATAAATTTCTTTGACCGCGTTACTGATCCTGATGAATTCCTATATGCATATTATTATCCCTTAATGCATGTTCCTACCAATGCTGTTTTCATGAATACACAGGTGCCCTTCACCGAAGCGGTATGGACATACGGAGAACCAAGGGAAACATCAGAGCAGACATTCAGGATCCGTCATTCACAAAACGTAAACAGGTATTTCAATTTCGGTCTTATATATGATATAATCTATAGTCTCGGCCAATATAATTACCAGAGAGCAGAGGATAAAACCTTTACATTCTACTCATCATATACCGGGCCAAGGTATAAAATGTATTTTTCCACTGGCATCAATAATATAACCTCTTATGAAAATGGTGGAATTACCAGTGCAGATCAGCTTCCTCTTTACGAGACCCGGGATGTGCCTGTAAACCTGGGAGGGCTGAATAAAGCGGTCAGCATTCTCAAAAACAGAAACATAATGATTGTCCAGCGTTATACTCTTGGAAAACCTGCCAGACCGAAAGATACCACAGAGCAGAAACAGCCTGGAGTATTTGGACTGAGCGGCACATTCTCCCATATCCTGACCTGGGAAACCAATAAGCGGACATATTCCGACTCATACCCGGGGGCAGGTTATTACGATACTATATACTTAATAAGCAAGGCTTCAACTTTCGATTCATTATATTCAAGGAGCTTTAAAAACACGATCCGATTTGATTTTGCTACTAACCAGACCCGTAAATTCAGACTGGGAGGAGGAGTAGGACTCAGGAATGAACTTTTCCGCTACAGTCAGATAGTGCCGACTCAAAGCATACCAGCATCGGAGGTCCGTAATTGGAATAAAAGCAATAATGTCATTGTAGGCAGGCTATTTAATGATATAGGAGAGAAATTCAGATGGACCGCGACAGGAGAATTGTTCCTCACCGGTTATCGTGTTGGTGATTTCAGTTTAAAAGGATTGATCTCAGAATCATTCTTATGGAAAAAAGGTCCGGCAAGATGGGATATTACAGGAGGTGTGGAAAATATTCAGCCATCATTCTGGTTTGAACAATGGGGTGGCAATATTTTTGAGTGGCACAACAATTTTTTAAAAGAGTTCAGAATAGACCTCGGGACCAGGTATTCATATCCTGCCCGCAAGACGGACCTGAAATTTAATTATGCAATTATTGATAATTATACGGATTTCAATACTTATGCACTTCCTTCACAGCATACCGGAGGATTATCGGTTGCGTCCCTGACTGTCAGTAAGGAATTCATAGCCTGGAAGTTCCACCTCTCTACCGATCTGCTTATTCAGGAAAGCAGTAATCCCGATATTCTTAATCTTCCGCTGTTTACAACACGTACAGCAGGCTTTTTTGAACATCTTTTCAGGTTCAAACAAACCAATGGTAAACTTAATGTGCAGCTCGGGGCCGATGTGACTTATCATACAAATTATTATGCTTATTCATACATGCCGGCAACCGGAAGGTTTTACAGGCAGGATCTGATAAAAACAGGTAACTATCCTTTTATAAATGTTTTTCTTAACCTGAAGATCAAAAGGACACGATTCTTATTAATGTACGACCATGTAAACCATGGCCTGATGGGAAATAATTACTTCATGGTACCTTCTTATCCTATGAATGTCAGGATGTTAAGGTATGGACTAGCATGGACTTTTTATAATTAAAATATTGTTGTATCTTTGCACCCGCTTTTTTGGAGAAAAGTGAATGTTTAACCAATATAACATCTTTGATAAAAAAGTTATTTAATTTAATCATAATACTAGCAGCAGTTTTAACTTCCTGTTCTAATAGTCGTCATTCCTCTGATACTCTTAAATCTGTTTCCTTCGATCTTGATTCAATAATTAAGAGAGGAAGACTTATTGCCGTAACGGAGCTTAATTCGACGAATTATTTTATTTATAAAGGTGAACCAATGGGATTTCACTATGAATTGCTGAAGGAATTCACCAATCACCTGGGGATAGATCTTGAAATTATTACAGAAAACAATCTGGATAATGCTTTTAATATTCTCAATTCAGGTGAAGCAGATCTTCTTGCAATAGGGCTTACTGTAAACGCAACGCGGAAGAAGGAGATTGAGTTCACAGAACCTATACTGGAAACTCGTCAGGTGCTTGTGCAGCGAAAACCACGCAAATGGCGCTCAATGACAGAGGATAATGTTAACAGACTCCTGGTAAGGAACCAGCTCGACCTGGCGAATAAGAATATTTATGTTCAGGAAGGTTCTTCCCATTACAACCGGCTGAAGGCTCTGGAGGAAGAGATAGGTGATTCGATCAACATTATTGAAGTACCGTTTGAAACAGAAGAGCTTATAAAAAATGTGGCGGAAGGTGAGATTGAATATACAATCAGTGATGAGAATGTTGCTGTTGTGAATTCACATTATTACCCCGATATAGACATAAGTACACCAATAAGCTTTAATCAGAACATTGCTTGGGGAGTACGTAAGGAAAATTCAGAGATGCTTTTAAATGAACTGAATAAGTGGATTTCCAGATACAGGAAAACACGTTCATACGCTTTATTGTATGCTAAATATTTCAGGAATTCACGTTCAGGTCAGATCATTAAGAGTGATTATTATTCCCTGAACACCGGTAAAATTTCGCAGTGGGATGGAATGATAAAGAATGCAAGCACTAACATTAACTGGGACTGGCGCCTGCTGGCATCACTCATCTGCCAGGAGTCTCATTTTAATCCAACAGTGGAATCTCATGCAGGTGCATACGGTCTGATGCAGGTTATGCCCCTTACTGGAAAACGTTTTGGAATAGATATCACATCATCGCCTGCCAGCAATATCAAAGCAGGTACAATGTATATTAGATGGCTGCAGTCGATTTATGATCATAAGATAACGGATGAGAATGAGAGGCTGAAATTTATCCTTGCTTCATATAATGCAGGACCAGGGCATATACTTGATGCAATGAAGCTGGCCGAGAAAAATGGAATGGATCCGCAGAAGTGGGACGGTAATGTTGCCGTATGGCTATTAAAGAAATCGGAACCAGAATATTATAACGACACAGTTGTAAAAAACGGCTATTTCAGAGGAACTGAGTCAGTCAATTTTGTAAGTGAAGTGCTTGACAGGTTCGAACATTATAAAAACCTCGTGCCGCAAAATTTCCTGGGGCACCTTAGCATGGTTATTAACTGAGTGATGGCATAAAGGGTAGTAAGCGGCCTGATTTTCAGCAACAAATTACTTTCAGATTCATCAGGGCTGAAAGGCAATGAGACCTTAATCGTATCTTATTGCCTTTACGGGAGTTATCCTGCTTATCAGGTTCGACGGAACCAGCAGCATAATAATAATAGCTGCCATTGTTCCAGCATTGAGCATCAGTATATGTAACAGGTTAAGATTAACAGGGACAGTCTTAATGTAGTATGATGAAGGGTCAAGCGTGATGAGTCCTGTTTTCAGCTGTAAAAATGCCAGCCCTATTCCTATAAGATTGCCCCACAGTAGCCCCTTGGCTATCAGGTAAGCTGCCTGATAGAGAAATACCCTGCGGATTATTTTGTCATCCGATCCCACTGCTTTAAGGACACCTATCATATTTGTTTTTTCCAGGATAAGAATAAGCAGTCCGGATATCATATTGAATCCGGCAACCACAAGCATCAGGAAGATAATAATTATCACATTGATATCCTGAAAGTTAAGCCAGTCAAAGATTTGAGGGTATTTTGTCCTGATGTTAATAACCTTAAAGGTTTCCTCGCCCTCTTTTATTTTATATCCCACGGCTTCCCTGATAGCGGCGGTCATCTCTTCGAGTTTATCAAAGTCATTAATAAATATTTCGAATCCGCTAACCTGGTTGTCATTCCATCCGTTGAGCCTCTTAATGTGACCGATGTCGCAAAAGACATACATCTTGTCAAATTCTTCCAGGCTCGTTTCATAAATACCGCTTACAGTGAATTTTCTCAGACGTGGAGGATCCTGAACGAAAAACATGGAAAATGAGTCTCCGGTATGAAGCAGCAGCATATCAGATATCTTCTTTGAAATGATCACTTTATCAGTCCTGCTGGTATCATTTACAGTGAAAACGGATCCATCAACAATATTACTTTTAAAGTAGCTCCAGTCGAAATCACTGCCAACACCTTTCAGAACAACACCCTGGATATCCTCATCAGTTTCAATGATACCTGCCTTTGTGGCAAATACCTGGACGTGCTTTACTCCGGGAAGGTTCTTTATTTTTGGTATAAATTCCTGCCCCTCGTTTATAGGTACTGTTTCGAAGGATATATTCGAATCAAAATTCACAATCTGAATGTTTGATCCGAATCCCACCACTTTTTCCCTTATCTGCTGCTTGAAGCCTGTGAGTATAGCCACTGCAAGTATCATAACAGCAAGACCCATAGCAATGCCGATTATGGCAATAACATTTATTGGCCTTGAAAAAGAGGTACCTTCGCGTCTTCCTTTAATAAGTCTGTGAGCTATGAAATAGGGTAGATTCATATAATTTACGTGCTCAAATTTAATAATTCTGTTTGTAACATTGTCTCAGTCCTGTTTAAATAGAGACCTTCCTGGAGTTTAGGGGTTGTTGAAGAAATCCTTTGTGAACCTTAGTGTAACCTTAGTGTACCTTCGTGGTAAAACCTAATTCATTGAACCACAAAGTATCACAAAGTGCACCACAAAGGAACACAAAGGGTAAGATGACAAATTCCCGACTTTTTCAACGGCCCGGATATGTATAGGGAAGGATGGGGGTATTTTGAAATAAAAAACCATTAGATTTACAATATAATTCTATGTTTTGATGAAAAGGTCGTTCCCCTTTTTTCTTGCGCTGACACTTTTTGCCGTCTCATGTTACGGGGTTCAGGATAAACCTGTAGCCGGAGCCAGCAGAATCGAACTTTACAGGCATCTCATTGAAGGAAAGTCTGTTGCTGTTGTTGCAAACCAGACATCTATGGTCGGAAAGAGACATCTGGTTGATACTCTGATTAATATTGGCATTAACATAAATGCCATCTTTGCTCCTGAGCATGGATTCCGGGGCATCGCCGATGATGGGGAAATTATTGAAAATGAGAGGGATCCTGGTACCGGGATTCCGATAATCAGTCTTTATGGTACCCACCATAAGCCCACCGCCGGGGAATTAAAAAACATTGATGTTGTACTTTTTGATATCCAGGACGTGGGCGCCAGGTTCTATACTTATATATCAATTCTGCATTATCTGCTGGAAGCATGTGCTGAAAATAATGTAAAGTGCATCATTCTTGACCGTCCCAACCCAAATGGTTTTTATTTTGACGGCAATATTCCCGATACTGCTTATAAATCGTTCGTTGGAATGGATCCGGTGCCAGTTGTTCATGGTATGACTGTCGGCGAATATGCAAAAATGTTAAATGGGGAAGGCTGGCTCAAAAACAGCGTTAAATGCAATTTAACAGTTATTAAGTGTAAAAATTACACTCATAAAACTCTTTATGAACTACCGGCAAAACCTTCGCCCAATCTTCCAAACCAGGTGTCTGTTTACCTTTATCCTTCCCTCTGTTTTTTTGAAGGGACAAGCATATCGGTCGGCAGGGGTACCCTGTTCCCTTTCCAGGTTTTCGGCTCACCTTTATTGCCTGACAGGGGATTCAGCTTTATTCCCGAAAGTGTTCCGGGTGCAAAGAAACCACCGCTCCTTGGCGTCAGGTGCTTTGGTTCCGATCTTCGTGATGCTATTAGGAAAAAGCTGATCCCGAAACCTGAGCTTAATCTGAGCTGGCTTATAGAAGCATATAAGGATTTTCCTCAAAAAGATAAATTTTTCATGCCCTATTTTGATGTTCTTGCAGGGGGGCCGGTTTTAAGAGAACAGATCCAAAAAGGCATGACACAGGAACAGATAAGGGAAACATGGAAGGCAGGACTGGCGAAATTTGCAAAGATCAGGGAGAAGTACCTTTTGTATAAATAAGGGTTATCCCATTATTATTTCATGGATTTTGATGAGAGATTTTCAAGCTTATTGAAAGAGGTTGTCAGCCCTCTTATAACAGCGGAACTGAGACCCTGATGTTCCATTTCATTTAAACCCGAAATAGTAATTCCCTGGGGTGTTGTCACTTTGTCAATCTCCCTTTCAGGATGATTTGTAGTTTCCATTATGAGTTGAGCGGCCCCTTTAATAGTCTGTGCTGTAATAAAATGAGACATTTCTGAATTAAAACCGATCTCAATACCGCCCTGCGACATTGCCCGCATGAACCTTAACGCAAAAGCAATTCCACAGGCCCCTATTACTGTGGCAGCATTCATCAGATCTTCGGGAATGATCACTGTTTTACCCATTTTATTAAATATGGTGAGCACCTTTTCTTCATGCCCCTGATCACAATTATTAAATGAAATGCAGGTCATTGACTCACAAATTTCAAGTGCAGTATTTGGCATTATCCTGGCAATGGGCATTATTCCAAGCGCCGATTCAATATCTTTATGACTAATCCCTGTAATTGTTGACATGATAACCTGAACGCTTTTCAGACTCTTTTTAATCTCCTCCGATAGCTCCCCAAACTGTTGCGGCTTGATTGACATAACAACCATATCTGAGTGACTTGTTGCTTCATGATTATTGTCAATAGCCTGAAAACCAAGGTTTTTCAAGAACTGAATCCTTGTTTCACGTTTATCTGTGATAATTAATTCTTTGATGGTAACCTGCTTTGAATTAATCAATCCCTTTGCCAGAGATGTACCGAGGTTGCCTCCACCAAGAATGGCAATTTTGTATCTCTTCATGATTTAAAGTTAATGTGCAAAGATAATTATTTACCGGCTGGTTTGGTCAATTTATAAGGATAGGACAGAATATAAAGCTGATTATAAAGAATTTTCCGCAGATCTCGCTGATTTTCGCAGATCCTTATATTTTCTTCTGCGCAAATCTGCGTAATCAGCGGTAAAATAACAAAGTACCGGGAACTGCCAACCTGGAACCAGGAACTTTGAACCTTTCTTTACATCCCCCCAGCCCTCCCGCTACGCTGAAGCTATGCGGGACAAGCTCTTCAAAGGGGGAGTTTTGCCTGGAACCTTAAACATTAAACTCTTCCCGGGTAAACCATCAGGGCTTCTGCCAGTGTTTTCATAGCATTCCCGAGATCTTCAATGTTCAGCACATAGGCAATTCTTACCTCGTTCCTGCCGTAACCGGGTGTTGAATAAAAACCTGAAGCCGGAGCTACCATAACTGTCTGGTTTTTATATTCAAACTCTTCAAGAAGCCACTGAGCAAATTTGTCTGCATCGTCGACCGGCAGCCTGACCACTGTATAAAAAGCTCCTTTTGGTTTAGGGCAATATACTCCGGGGATATTATTCAGAGCCTCAACCATGAAATTACGCCGGGCACAGTATTCTTTGTTAACTGTTTGAAAGTACTCAGGCGGAGTATCTATTGAAGCTTCACCTGCTATCTGGCCAAGTCCGGGAGGTGAAAGACGTGCCTGTGCGAACTTCAGGGCGGTGGAGATTACTTCTTTGTTTCTGGTAATAAGAGCACCAATTCTGACCCCACATTCACTATATCGTTTCGAAACAGAATCGAGCATTATTACATTCTCGTCAATATCTTCAAGCTTCATTGCGGAAAAATGTTCAGCTCCGTCATAGCAAAACTCCCGGTAAACTTCATCGGAAAAAAGAAAGAGATCATGTCTTTTCACAATATCTCTCAGATGAAGAAGCTCTTCTTTTGAATATAGGTATCCGGTCGGATTGTTTGGGTTACATACAATTATACCTTTTGTTTTTGAAGTGATCTTTTTTTCTATGTCACCTATCGGAGGGAGTGCAAAATCGTTTTTAATAAATGATGTAACAGGAACGATTTTTATTCCGGCTGATATGGCAAATCCGTTGTAATTAGCATAGAATGGTTCAGGGGTGATAACCTCTTCGCCAGGATTTACGCATGAATTAAATGCAAAAAGAATTGCTTCAGAACCGCCTGTTGTAATTAGTAACTGGGTATAATCTATGTTTATGCCGGTTTTTCGGTAAAATCCGGCCAGCTTTTGGCGATATGATTCGTTTCCTGCCGAGTGGCTATACTCAATAACTTTCTGATCGATATTTTTTATAGCGTTTAAGGCAACCTTCGGCGTAGGAATATCGGGCTGCCCGATATTAAGATGATATACTTTCCTGCCTTTTCTTTTTGCTTCCTCTGAAAATGGAACGAGTTTCCTTATTGGTGAGGAAGGCATCACTTTGCCTTTTTCTGATATTGCCGGCATAATTGGTTTAAATTGTTAAGCTTTTACAAAAGTAAAAATTTTGTATAAGTAATAATATGATTTATCTCCTGTACGGGTTTTTTCTTTTCTCCCTCTCTTCTTCAGCTTTGTAAACTTTTTTAGCGGTTTCAGATAAATTCCTAATTTTGCAGATCGACTGACTGAATAAAACATAAAACTACCAATGGAGATACCTTCAAAATATGAACCTGGCAAGGCTGAGAGCAAATGGTATGATTACTGGATGAAACATGGTTTTTTCAGAAGCATACCAGATGACAGGGAACCATACACAATTGTGATACCTCCGCCTAATGTGACAGGGGTTCTTCATATGGGACATATGCTTAACAATACTATACAGGATGTGCTGATACGTCGGGCGAGGATGCTGGGGAAGAACGCATGCTGGGTGCCTGGCACCGACCATGCTTCGATTGCAACTGAAGCTAAAGTTGTTGCCAAGCTAAAAAGTGAAGGGATCAATAAAAAAGACATATCAAGGGAAGAGTTCCTGGAACATGCCTGGCAATGGACAAATAGGCATGGGGGAATAATTCTTGAACAGCTGAAAAAGCTGGGAGCCTCATGTGACTGGGAGAGGACACTCTTTACGATGGATAAGGAGAGATATGATTCTGTCATAAAAGTTTTTGTGGATCTTTATAACAAGGGCCTTATTTACAGGGGTGTACGGATGGTTAACTGGGACCCGCAGGCTCAGACTGCTGTTTCTGACGAAGAGGTAAATTATACTGAGGAACAATCGAAACTATATTATGTAAGGTATAAAATTGTTGGATGGAATGATTATGTTACAGTGGCAACAACTCGTCCCGAAACAATACTGGGCGATACTGCTGTTTGTGCAAATCCTGCCGATCCCAGGTACAAGCATTTGAAAGGCAAAACAGTAGTTGTTCCGATGGCGAACCGGGAAGTCCCTTTCATTTTCGATGATTATGTCGACATGGAATTCGGAACAGGTTGCCTGAAGATCACGCCTGCACACGATATCAACGACTATGAAATAGGGATGAGGCACAATCTGGATTCTATAGATATTTTTAATGATGACGGGACATTAGGCTCAAAGGCCGGGATGTTTGTGGGTGTCGACAGGTTTGCTGCTAAAGATCTTGCTGAAAAAGAACTGGAGAGAACAGGAAACCTCATTAAAGTAGTTCCTTATACTAATAAGATAGGCCGGTCTGAAAGGACCCATGCGGTCATAGAACCTAAGTTGTCGATGCAGTGGTTTTTAAAAATGGAAGATATTTCACGCCCTGCACTGGATGCCGTAATGAATGGAGAGGTGCATCTTCACCCGGCGAAATTTAAAAATCTTTACCGGCACTGGATGGAAAATGTACATGACTGGTGCATAAGCCGGCAATTATGGTGGGGCCACCGGATCCCTGCCTGGTATTTTAACAATAATGAGTTTGTGGTTGCTGAGAACATCGGAGAGGCACTTGAAAAAGCAAAAAAGAAAAGTGGCAAGAAAACTTTATCTGAGTCTGATCTCAGACAGGATGAGGATGTACTTGATACATGGTTCTCATCATGGTTATGGCCGATTACCTCTTTTGACGGAATAAATAAACCCGGGAATCCGGATATGCAATATTATTATCCGACAAGTGATCTTATTACTGCACCTGAAATACTGTTTTTCTGGGTTGCCAGGATGATAATTGCGGGGTATGAGTACCAGGGACAGAAACCCTTCAACAACGTATACCTGACAGGACTGGTACGCGATCAGCAAAGAAGAAAAATGTCCAAATCATTGGGGAACTCACCTGAACCTCTTGAGCTTATTAAAGCGTATGGAGCTGACGGAGTGAGGGTGGGAATGCTTTTATGCTCTCCCGCGGGAAACGATCTTCTCTATGAAGACTCACTTCCCGAGCAGGGCCGTAATTTTGCAAACAAGATATGGAATGCCTTCAGGCTTGTAAAAGGGTGGAAAGTCGATGGAAAGATTGTTCAGCCCAATTCATCTGAAGTAGCAATTAAATGGGTAGACGAAACTATTAAAAAGGCAACGGCTGAGATAGATTCTAACTTCAGGAAATTCAGGATCTCGGAAGCCCTGATGAATGTTTATAAACTTTTCTGGGATGAATTTTCAGGATGGTACCTTGAAATTATCAAGCCGGAATACCAAAAGCCGGTCGATAAAGCAACTTTTAAAGCAACAATATCATTTTTCGACAGGCTCCTGAGGTTAATACATCCCTTCATGCCGTTTATTACCGAGGAGATATGGCAGCTTCTCGTCGAAAGAAAAGACGGTGAGAGCCTTATGATAAGCCATATGCCGGAATTAAAAAAATACGATAAAGATCTTATTACACGCTTTGAAGTTATCAAAGAGACAGTAAGCCTGATCAGGACAGTAAGAAAAGAAAGGAATATACCGAATAAAGAGAAACTTGTTCTCTGTATCAGGAATAATGAAAACCTGTTCGACAACGAGCTGCTTTCGGTTATAATCAAGATCTGTAATTTGTCGGAAGTGAAATTTATCAGTGAAAAACAAAGTGATGCCGCTTCGTTTATGGTAAAAACGACGGAGTTTTTTATTCAACTGGGCGATAAGCTTGATGTTGAGAGCGAACTGGTTAAGCTCAGAGCAGAACTGGATTATTACCTGGGATTCCTGGTTTCCGTGATGAAAAAACTTGATAATGAGCGATTTGTTAAGAATGCTCCCGCAAATGTTCTTGATCTGGAGAACAGAAAAAAAGATGATACTGAATCGAAGATAAAGACCCTGGAAGAGAGGATCAGGGAACTGGAGAGTCTGTAAAGTATTTACAGATTAGGGTATTATCTTTCTTGCAAAATAATTCTGGCCGACAAGAACCAGCTCCCAGTCTCTGTTAAGATTAAGTATCCACCCTTCACCCTCGTACCTGCTCTTATCTGCCTTGAATCCTTTAGCAGTAATACGAAGATATTTAAGATTATTCGACACAAGACATCCTCCCTTTTCCACAGTAAGTTTTCCCCAGTTGTCGGAAACACGCATCCTCGTATAGATCGTTCCCAGCGTATCCATTGAATGGATATCTTCAGGTTCAAAGTCAAAATAGGGACTTTCGAGTTCGAGGAATACTACCGGTTTTTCAACGAAAATGTCTATTTGCCTGCTTATCCTTGCTTTAATATCCTCTTCCCGTTTTGATTCCTCACTATGAATTGTCTCGATATCATAGTTAATAGCAAGGCTTCCTGCAACATCACGGCATACATCAGGAAGCTGGATATTATAGATCTCTCTTACTTTCTCACCCAGGTCTGTATCTTCAGATGTGATGGTTGAAAAGTTAAATCCTTTCTGGTCGAGAAGGGTTGCATACAATGCGCCATGTACCGATCCGTACGATCTTGCATACGATTGCATTGAATATATCCTGTCGAGAAATTCCAGTAATCTCTTCTGATATTCTTCAGGTGAGTTGGAAGCAAGTTTTATCTGGGTAAAAGTAGCCAGTCCTTCATAAGTCTCAAACCTGATCTCATCGGTAACATATTTCTGATATAGCTCATGGTTGGCTCCTCTGAAAATAAGCGCATCTCTTATCGCAAGCAGCTGTTCCTCTCCGCTTGAAACAATAGCTTTTCGAAGGGCGTTCCATTCAAGCTTTATAAGAAGCCGGCCGTTTTTCTCATCCATATTCCTGGTGTTGTACCCGGATGATGTAAATCCGATACTTTCCTGGAACCGGTGAAAAAGACTATGTATTGCACGGGTTATTACGCGGTATTCATCATTCTCTGCCGGAAGAGGAGCAAGAGCAAACAGTACGCCTCCAAATTTTACTGAAGAGTTATTTATAACTTTTTCTTTCGGATAGGATCCGGTATAAATACCATCTTTACCCTTAAGGAGACCTTCATTATCAGGGAAATTCGCAGTTATTTTCCTGGTGGCACGGTCTACAAACATCAACGGGCCATATAGATTTTTACCCCATAGTTTACCGTTATCCCTGTTGCATGTTTCTTCAATGGTTTTAAAATAGTTAGAAGCAATTTCCTGTGTGAACCATGTCTCCGGTTCTTTTTCCTTACAACTAAAAAGAATTATAAGCAAAGGGACAATTATCCATTTTTTCATCGGCATTTCTTTTACGGCTGCAAAAATAATGAAAAAATTGTCATAAAGGCAAGCTGTCAGAAAGGATGTCCCGGTTAATCATTTATCTTAACTCTCAGACAGTTTCTTCATCATAACTGACTGTCAGATTATTTTTAGCATTGTCATCGCGGGCTTCTATGATGCTTACATTAAGCTCAAAGCCAATAAGCAAAGCTATGGAGTTGAGATAGAGCCATATGAGTATTACCATTAATGTTCCTATCCAGCCATACAGCTTGTTATACTGCCCTAAGCTATTAACGTAAGCAGAAAATCCGAGAGATGTAAGGATAAAAAGCAACGTGGCCAGTGTCGAGCCAGGAGAAATAAATCTGAAATCGGTTCTTTTAGCAGGAGCAAGGTAATAAAGGAATGAAATGGCCAGGAAAAGAAGCAAAATCACCAGGAGCCATTTTAGAAAAACAAGTACATAAATTACCATTTTTCTCTCGAGTATATCTAGTTCGACGAGCCTGTTCACCGCCATTTTACCAAAGATGATCATGGAGCCTGCAAGAGCTATCAGCATAATTACAATTAGAAGGAGAAAAACAGATATTTTACGCTGATTGACCCAGCTCCTTGATTTGAATGAGTGGGCTGAGACCACGAAAGCATGGATGACAGCATGGATGCCATTTGTTGAAAAAATAACAGTGGCAATGAACATGAAGATGAGAAGGCTTCCGCTTTTATTAGTGACAATATCTATGATGGTCGACTCAAGAAAGTTGAAGGCATTGACCGGCAAAATACTCTCAAAAAGCTTAATCAGTTCTTCCTGGAAATTAGGGATAGGAATAAATGGTATAAGAGCAAAGATGAAGATTGATGCAGGGAGCAGAGCCATCAGGAGGTTGAATGCGATTGATGAAGCGCGTGTAACCAGGACCCCTTTACGAAAACCTTTTATAATAAACTTAATAACATGACTTATAGGTACACCGTCGAAACCAGGCAGAACCAGTCTGCTGAATTTCTTTTTCACATTGATACCCTTTATAAACCGCATAGGCTAAATGGCTTTTAAGCTCATATCCAGGCTTTTGATCTGATGCGTGAGAGCTCCAACGGATATAAAGTCAACACCACATTCGGCATACGATCTTACTGTTTCAAGTGTAATTCTCCCGGAGGATTCGATTTCATACCTGCCGGCGATCAGGGTTACTGCTGAAAGAGTATCCTCAAGGTTGAAGTTATCAAGCATGATCCTGTTTACTCCACCGCATGCAAGGATCCTTTTTACATCATCAAGAGTTTCTGCTTCGATTTCTATCTTAAGTTTCCTGTTGTTTATTACCAGGTACTCTTTCGTCTTCTGTATAGCTTTTTCTATCCCACCTGCATAAACGATATGGTTATCTTTAAGCATGATCATGTCAAAAAGTCCCATCCTGTGGTTGAATCCACCGCCTATTCGTACAGCCTCTTTTTCAAGGAACCTTACTCCCGGAGTTGTTTTGCGGGTATCCAGTATTTTGGTTCTCAGCCCCTTAACACGGTCAACATAGCTAAAGGTAGTGGTTGCTATTCCACTCATCCGTTGCACAATATTAAGGACAAGCCTTTCAGATTTGAGTATCGATTGCTGTCTTCCAGAAACTATGAGTGCGATATCTCCCTGACTTACCCTGCTGCCATCCCCGATGAGAATTTCACAGGTAAGATCGTTGTCGATGGCCGAAAAAGTTTCGCTGACAATTTTAACTCCGGCGAGAATGCCCTCCTCCTTGATAAGCAACTTTGCCTTTCCCCTGGCTTCCCATGGAATGCAGGCAAGGGAGGAATGGTCGCCATCTCCCAGATCTTCGCCAATGCTTCTTAAAATAAATTCCCTGAGAACCCTATTTTCCATTTTCAGCCTCTATGCGTATCTGATGAATAAGCAAATCCTGATCGACTTTTTTAAGAAGAAAATAGACCCTGAAATCACCTTTCTCGGTTTTAAGATTACCAATAGCATACTGAGCATCATTTTTAGCACCCTGGTGCCTGATAATAAAATCTTTGGTAGGATAAGTTGTAAAAAAATCTTTAAGTATTGCCTCAGCAACATTTTTTTTGTAGAAATCTTCTTTGTCAAGTAAAAGGACTTCAACTGTTGAGTTCATGTATTTTGATAACTCAGCTGCATTTCCTGCCTTTATAGCAATGGCAATGCCGACCGGGATTCTCGTCGCTTCCTGCGCAGTAAGAGTAAGGCTGAAAAATCCAAATAAAATTACCGGTAAAATCTTTGATGGTTTCATCATCCAGTTATTTTTTTGCGGCTTTGAAATTAGTTACATCACAAATTTAACTATTTTAATGTAAGATAACAGTTATCCTTCATCAATATAATTATAATTGCACGACCTCGTTATTAATTATATTTTTGCATATAATGACGGGCTGGTAATTATGCACAAAAGTCGGGCCATATTATGAAAATAGCATTATTGCAGACGGGAAAGACAACCGAAAAGCACATTGTTGAAGGTCTGAACTTATATTCCACCAGGATAATGAAATATTGCGGCTTTGAGATAATTACTATACCTGATCTGAAGAATACCCGCAATATATCTGTCGGAGAACAGAAGATAAAAGAGGGAAAGAGGATAATGCAGGCTTGCGGGAAAGATGATTATGTGGTATTACTTGACGAACGTGGCAGGGAGCTCATGACAAAAGAATTTGCCGAATGGATCCGGAAGCGATCAATGGTTTCCGATAAACGACTGGTTTTTGTGATCGGGGGTCCCTGGGGTTTTTCTGATGAAGTGTACGATCTTGCCGATCTCAGACTTTCACTTTCAAAGATGACCTTTCCTCATCAGCTGGTACGATTATTGTTTGCTGAACAACTTTACAGGGTAATGACTATATTAAAGGGTGAACCTTATCACCATAACTAAAGAATAATTTGCAGATTATGAAGGAATCGCGGCGAAGGTGGTCTTTAACTGTTTTGATTGTAATCCTCTTCCTGCTGGCACTAGCAGCTGAATCGGTATACTTCAGCGACGTTGAATATCATTTCAGGACCAGGCGCTTCAATAAAGTACTGGCTGAAAAAGAGATGATAATGGAGGAGTGCCTGAATGGATTGCAGCTCTTCCTGGCAAGGAATGAGCCCCGCGGTTCAATTTCAGAAGCCAGTTTTTATTCGGTAGCTGAAGAGAATGAAATAACCATCCTGTATTACCTCGATCGCAAACTCATTAACTGGTCCGACAACGGTTTTGATGTCCCGAGGATCCTTGATGATTCCTTATTCACAAAACCCATGGTTTTTTTGCAAAACGGATGGTTCCTTCCTAAAAGAGTACAGGCAGGTAATGAGACTCTTATTGGTCTTCTAAGGATAAGAACCGATTACGGATTTGAAAATGATATTATAAAAAACGGGTTTGAGAAAGATTTCAGAATACCTGGCGACGTAGAAATAAATCTTTCCGGAAGCCCTGCAGGCTATAATATCTACAACAGGGAAGGAACACTTCTTTTTTCTCTTTCGTTCCCGGAAGTCAAAAGCATTACACCGCTGATAATCATCCCACTGGTATTGTGGGTATTGTTTTTTATCATGATCATTCTGCTCGCTCTCCGGATTGTTGAGGCTATGGTGAACAGGGGCTGGCATTACGCAGGTATTATTGCCTGTTTGCTTGTCTTTGTGATTTTTTATCTTGTGATATTGATTTTCAGCGTTCCACATGTGTTATTCACAACAGGGCTATTCTCTCCTTATATCTTTTCACTAAATGACTTTATTCCGTCACTTGGGCATTTTATGCTGCTAAGTATCATAGCGGCACTTTTTTCCTATGTCGTTTATAAATATCTGCCCCTTAACCTTCAGGATAAGGACGAACCTGTTAAGAATTTCGTGGCAATAACATTTATTTTGTCTGTAACGACTCTTTCCATAAGTCTGTTCCATAGTTTGTTCAGCCACCTGGTTGAAGATTCAAATATAAGCTTTGAAACATATAAAGTGTTGCAATTGAGCGTATATAGTCTGATTGGCGTCGCAAGCGTAATTTTGCTTTCACTGGTACCTCTCTTTTTAATTCTGAAAATTTACCAGGCTGTAAATCATGGCGGACTAAGGAGGATCTCTTTACCTGTTTTAATCTCTCTGCTTCTTTTTGTAATAATTTATTATAATGATCCCTGGTCATTACTGGTCGTTTCCCTTTTCTACACGGGTCTTCTTTTACTTATTTGGATCGGGGGTAAAAGGAAAACAGGACTCTTCAATATGACAATTATTTTTTCATTACTCCTGGGGGTTTATTCGGTAAGTCTGATTATGATCTTCTCTGAAAAGAGGATAACTGAGAATCTTAAAATACAAGCCATTTCATTTTCTACAGAGAACGATCCCGAAGCCGAACAGAGACTCCTGGATATGTGGCCCCTGATAAACAATGATACAATTCTGGATGAGATGATGGCGGTTGAGGTTTTCGGGCAGAATGATTTTAACAATATCTATAATTATTTACAGGAGACTTATTTCAGTGGTTACTGGGGTAATTTCAGGTTTACAATTGTGCCGTGCCGGAAGAACGAATTGCTGAGAGTGGGTCCCGGGCAAAACAATTATGAAAATTGTTTCGGCTTCTTCGATGAACGGATCAGTAAGTATGGTCATCTGCTCACCGGTACAGGGTTTTATTTCATTGATAACCAGGGAGGACGCTCCTATTACATAGGCAGGCTTTTCTTTAACACTCCAAAAAAGGTCACAAACGGCTTGTTCATAGAACTTTACAGCGATATAGATGTGTTTCAGCCCGGTTACTATGAACTGCTCCTGGATAAAAAATTCCGAGGTTATTCAGGTCTGAAGGATTTTTCTTTTGCAAAATATATTAATGGAGAGGTCGTTTTAAGATCGGGCAGTTTCCCTTATGATAAGGAAGACAATGAATACATAGACAAAAAATCAGATTTCAGGCTCTTTCATGAAGGACATTTCAAGCACGTCCTTTATCGCAATGGCAACGCAACGGTAATAATCAGCAGGCCCGAATTAACAATCGGCGATATCATCATATCATTTGCTTACCTGTTTGCCTTCATCTTTGTTTTTTGTAACCTGTTGCTGCTTATGATCAGGAGGCCAGGGGTAAAGGGTGCCATCAGTTTTGATTTCAGACAGAAACTTCAATTCTCGTTTATAGGAATCCTGTTATTCTCCTTTATCCTGATCGGGACAGTTGTTGCCTTCCTTACTGTAAATGAGTATCGTTCAAAGCATTATGAGAATATCAGGGAAAAGCTTAACTCCATTTATTTCGAGCTTGACAACAGGCTTTCAGGGGAAAAGCATCTTACTTCCGACTGGCACAATGGTTCAAATTCATCCTTGAATGACCTTCTGATAAACCTTTCAAATATTTTCAACACCGATATAAATCTCTATGACCTGAATGGGTTTCTCATAGCGACATCCAGGCCTGAAATATTTTCGCGCGACCTTCTGGGGCCGCGGATAAACAATATGGCTTTTATTAACCTGCATGATCTTACAAAAAGCGAGTATTTTCAGACAGAGAAGATAGGCAGTATGAAATACATTTCGGTTTATGTTCCGTTTTTCAATACTGATAATAATGTTCTTGCATACCTGAATATTCCCTATTTCAGGATGCAGAGTATTCTTGCAAGAGAGATATCGAATCTGGTTGTTGCTGTTATTAATTTCACACTGCTTCTCATTCTTATTACAATGAGTTTTGCCGTTTTCCTCAGCCGCAGACTTACGTCTCCCCTTTCAATGCTGGGGGAGGGTCTTGCTTCAGTGGAGCTTGGAAAGAAGATCGAGCATCTTTCGTACAACGGTACAGATGAGATAGGTGAGCTTGTAAAGCAATATAACAGAATGGTGGATGAACTGGAAGCAAGCGCTCATAAGCTTGCAAATTCAGAAAGAGAGTATGCCTGGAGGGAGATGGCAAAACAGATAGCCCATGAGATAAAAAACCCTCTGACGCCCATGAAGCTTAATGTTCAACAGCTTCTTAAATCGTGGAAAGATGATGCTGCCGGCTTTGAAAAGAAGCTGCAGGGATTTGCCCGGAATCAGATCGAATATATTGATAACCTGTCATCCATAGCTTCGGCTTTTTCTGCATTTGCCAAGATGCCTGGCACAAATCCTGTGGAGGTCAACCTTAATGAGCAGATCAGGACAACACTGGAGCTTTTCAGCAATGTTGACAATATTTCATTCAGTGTTCAGTGGCCACAGGAGAGCAAAATATTTATTTTTGCCGACAGGGAACATCTTAACGGAATATTTTCAAATCTTTTTAAAAACAGCATACAGTCAATTCCTCAGGGCAAAAAAGGATTGATAAAAGTAGCTCTTGAAGTTATCAGGGAGAAGGTTATTGTCTCTATTGAAGATAATGGTTCAGGCATACCGGAAACCCTTCAGAAAAAGCTCTTTACACCTAATTTCACAACCAAGACTTCAGGTATGGGGCTGGGGCTTTCTATAGTCAGAAAATATGTGGAAAGTGCAAACGGTCGTATATGGTTTGATTCTGAAGCTGAAAAGGGAACGACATTTTATATTGAGTTTCCGCTTATATACACTGTTGAAAAACCGGGAGAAGCAAAGACTGACTGATGTTTTTGACATTGATAAATATAATTAATTAGTTATATTAGCGGTTCATTTCAGGCTTTGAATGAGAGGGAAGGTGTCTTGCAATATTAGATGTTTAGTTTTAAGTCTGTTACTCCTTACAGGTCTTAGCACCTCTGTATTCTCACAGAAAACAATAAGCGGAATAATAAACGAATATGCCAGGGTTAACTCCATTGGCACCGATTATGTTATTGTTGACGATGAAACCCAGTTTCACCAGTTTGCCGCTGGTGATACGGTTCTCCTGATACAGATGAAAGGTGTGAGAATTGATGCCAGGGAAATATCTTCATTTGGCAATGCAGGCTTTCAATATGGTCAGACCGGGGCACATGAATTTCTGACGGTACTCTCTGTAGATGATGTCACCAATAAAATTATCTTCAGAAATGATATTATTTCTTCCTACGATGTGCTTGGAAGACTTCAGATAATAAAGGTCCCCTCGTTCAACTGGGCGGTCGTTAGCGGCTCCCCCCTTACATGCCAGCCCTGGGACAGTACAGAGAAGATCGGGGGAGTGCTGGTTGCAATTTTCGGAAGAACTCTTTCGCTTAATGCCAATATTGATGTTACTGGAAAAGGTTTCATAGGTGGCGCTACAGCAGGGGGGCAGGGTATTTGTGCTCAATCTGACCTCAAATGGCAAAAATTCG
>CAZGKI010000012.1:0-51925 GCA_964526345.1 uncultured Rikenellaceae bacterium | reverse complement strand
GATAAATGGTATAAATATGCATATTCTGCTTTTTCCGACAGCGCCGGATATAAGGGAGAAGGCCTGTCAGTTTATGCTGATACCACGAGGTTTGGCACGCCGCCGTTTTTCCCGATTTATCCTCTTTATGCCAAAGGACTGGGTAGAAATTTCAATGGAGGCGGTGGTGGCGATGGCAGGTATTCGGGGGGTGGCGGAGGCTCTAATTACGGGCTGGGGGGGACTGGAGACAGGGAAGCCGGCCCATGTTTGCCCCAGTTAAGCGGCGGTGTAGGTGGCATCTCAATAGCGGCAACAGGCCTTGACGGCGGACTTTTTCTTGGTGGTGGTGGCGGTGCATCTACTTTTCAGGCAGTGGGATCTCCTACTGCCGGGGCAGAAGGAGGTGGAATAGTGATCCTTGTATGCGATACATTAAAAGGTAATGGAAAGAGCATTCTTGCAGATGGAGCATTTCCTTCCGTTAGTGCTTCAGGTAATGCAGGTGCAGGCGGCGGTGGTGGTGGCGGTTCAATAGCTATCTACCTGCAGAGCTACACAACAAATGTTACAACATCGGCTCTTACTATCTCAGCAAAAGGAGGTAAAGGGGGAGATAATACAACTAATACATTTGGTGCCGGGGGCGGAGGTGGCGGAGGATATATTGCCACGAGTAGTGCAGCAATACCAGGGAATGTGACTAAATCTGTAATCGGCGGAACTGCAGGTACAAGATCAGGAGCTTCGAATGGAACAAATGGGCAGGTGGGCAAAAGCATTACTACTTTTATTCCAAGACTAAACGGCTTTCTTTTTAATTCAATACGGTCATCTGTCTCTGGCACTCAGATTGACTCTATATGTTCAAATGTTGTCCCCAAACCTCTAACAGGTACTTCACCTGTAGGCGGATCGGGAGCATATAGCTACAAATGGTTAAAAAGCTTAAGTTCAGGAGGGCCATGGGTCGAAATTGCTGGTGCCACTTCGAAAGATTATACTCCATCAGTGACAGAACCAGTTACCTTCTGGATAAAAAGACGGGTTCAGGATAATGTCAGTTTTCTCCTCGATACCAGCAAGGCGGTTAAGATTGTGGTTCAGCAGGCAATCAGCGGTAATACGATCGGAAAAGATACGACCATCTGTTATAATCAGAACCCGTTGAAACTTATTGGAACAGGAACGCTGGCAGGCGGTTATGGTAACCCTCATTTTCACTGGCTGCAGAATAATGACAATAACTGGCCTCTGCATGTGAATGCCGATGGTGCTGATTCCACGAAATCTGATTTTGATCCTTCAGCCTTAACTCAGACAACTTATTATAAACGCAAAGTAAATTCCGGACATTGTGTTGATTACAGTAATATTGTTACTGTCACTGTGTTGCCGTTAATCCAGGGTAATTCAATGCTGAGCGCTGATACTGTGATCTGCGAAAGCGCACTTTTTCATTCACTCAGGGCTTCAGCGGCAACCGGCGGAGCAGGACCCGGCAGCTACACTTTCCAGTGGCAGGATAGTATCACCGGCAGTTTATGGACTGATATTCCGGTATCAGCGACCAATGCTAAATATCTTCCGGATATTTCGAAATTTAATGTGACGGATTCAATCAGGTTCTACAGGCGAAAAGTATATTCAGGGCCACATAATGTTTGCATGGATGCCAGCTCCGGGGTAAAACTTACCAGGTTCCCGATGATCCTGAATAACTTTATCCTGTCACCATCACCTGATACTACTATCTGTTCAGGGATTCAGCCCCATCCACTTACAGCAAGCACTCCGACACTGGGTGATGGCAATTATACTTACCAGTGGCAGGATAGTATCAGGAATGGATCGTGGACAATAAGAAGTACTGCTAAAACGCCATATGCTCCGCCTGCACTGACAGATTCCACGTGGTACAAAAGAATTGTAAAGGCCTCAGTATGCAGGAGTTCGAGCAATATTGTGGTTGTAAATGTCCATAAACCTATAACAAATTATAATATAGCACCTGATACCACCATCTGTTACGGGTCCACTCCCGACAAACTGAGGGGAGAGCAACCCGGGGGGGGAGACGGGACCAGTTATCTTTTCCAGTGGGCGAAATCAACTGATAATGTAACTTTCAACGATATAGGTGTATCCGGTACACTTAAAGATTACCACCCGTCAGCGCTGACACAACGAACATGGTATAAACGAAAATTAGTATCAGGAAAATGCAGTGTTGAAAGTAATATCATTGAAGTCACTGTCCTGCCCTCAATCGCAGGGAATACTATTACACCAGATAAACCGGCAGTCTGCTATAACACCGTACCGGGTCAGTTTACTGCCACTGTTCTCTCCGGCGGTTCCGGGGCAGGATCATATACTTTCCAGTGGCAGGACAGCACTGCAGGGAATTTATGGGGTAATGCAGCAGGGGCGTCTGCAACGCAGCAATATTATACTCCGGGAGCACTCACCCAAAAGACATGGTTCAGACGCATTGTCACCTCCGGTCCCGCAAATTGCTGCGTCGATATATCCGCTCAAACGGTAATCGATACTATTTCACTACCAACAGGAACAATTATAGCATCACCTGATACAACAATCTGTGAAGGAGGGGATGTTAAATTTAAGGTTCATCTGACAGGGAGTTCCCCATGGAATATTGTTTATAAAGAGAATTCCACAAATGTCACAGAACCTTCTGTTTCAACTCAGAATCCAATAATTATCAAAAAACCATCACTTCCCGGAGCTTCTGGAATGACTCAGTTTACTTACACTCTTAATTCTGTCGAAGACAAGAACAACTGTTTTGCGACAGTGCTTACTGGGAACAGGAAAGCCGACGTTTACAGGGTTCCTGTTGCTGATGCGGGTCCGGCAAATGATGATTTTTGCGGGCCCACAGGATATCAGTTAAATGCCGTTTCAACTGACTTTTCGGGTATATGGAAATTTCCTCCCGGGGTAATTTCCTTTTCACCTTCCAATACGAGCCCGACAGTTACTGTAAATATTGATCCTTCGTTTGCTCCGCCAGGTGTTTCGTATAATTTTTACTGGAAAGAAACAAACGGAATTTGTTCAGATTCCGATTTTATTCAAGTTATATTCTATACTCCTGTCACACACGCTTATGCCGGAAAGGATATAGACACTATGTCGTTCGATCATATAATTTACCTCGATGCTGATCCAGTTCAGAATGTGTATGAAACAGGAATGTGGAGTGTTACGGCAGGAGCAGGTGATTTTACAGACGAGTCTTCAAGTGCCACGGAGGTTAGAAATGTAGCAACCGGCCTGAATACTTACCTGTGGAAGGTTGTCAACGGGGCATGCTACCTTGAAGATGAGGTAAATGTGATCATAAGTGAAATAGTTATTCCCAAAGGTATATCTCCTGATAATTATGCCGGAGGTAATAACACCCTTGTAATTCGCGGACTGGATGTTTTCCCGGACGGAAGGCATGAAGCTGAGCTGTCAATACTTAATGGTGCAGGGGTGGAGGTTTTTCATACTACTAACCGCAGAGGGCAGGAATGGAAAGAATGGGACGGAACAAACTCACAGGGCATTAAGCTGCCTGATGGAACATATTATTATCTGCTTACTATTGTATCGAACGAGTATAATAATGGAAAGCCTAAAAGATATAAAGGGTTTATAATCCTGAAACGACAATAAAGCAATATGGCAGGAGAAGCACTTATTAACTTAATGATTAAGGCAGGTTTATGAAGAGGGATAGTTTTATAGTTTCTTTATTATTTCTGTTTGTCATTAACCTTGCGAGGGGTCAGGCCAGTCCTGATTCATCAAAGATCAGTCTTGGATATCCTGTATATAGTCAGTATCTCCAGAACGGGCTTATAATAAACCCTGCCTATGCTGGCTCAAGAGGATCGATGAGCATTTTCATGTCGTACAGGAAGCAGTGGATGGGAATTAAGGATGCTCCTGAGATTACCTCTTTTTCTGTTCATGCGCCTATGAAGAATGACAGAGTTGCTCTCGGGCTTCTCGCCCAGTTCATGAATTATGGGGTGACAAAATCTAAGAGCATTTATGCCGATTATGCGTATCAGATTAGGGTGGGAGCAGGAAAGGTATCGTTCGGACTTAAGGCGGGAACCGACATCTCAAATACTGATTATTCCGGAATACTGGAGACTCTCACCGATCCCGGGGATCCTGTTTTCAGCTCGACCGATAAAATGTATGTTCTTCCGAACGTCGGTGCTGGCGTCTATTATTTCAGCGACAGGCTTTTTGCAGGACTTGCCGTTCCCGCATTTTTGAATTACAGGAAAACTGACCAGGGAAAGACGCAGGTTTATCACAGTTTTAATGAATATGACTTTATGATTTCCGCAGGCGGGCTTATTACTTTTTCTCCGGAAGTCAAATTCAAACCTTCACTGCTTTTGGATTATTCTCTTAATAAAACGAAGAAGTTGACTCAACTCGATATTAACGGCAATCTTATTCTGAGAGATATATTATGGATAGGATGTTCGTGGAGAACTTCTGAGCAGGTTTTGGTTGGCATAATGCAGGTACAGGTCACCCCGCAATTCATGTTCGGATTTTCATACGATTACCCTATAGGAAAAATGAATTCATATTCAAGCGGTTCGGGCGAAATTATTTTAAGGTATGAGTTTGGAACCAAAGTGAGTGCTGCAAATCCGAGGTATTTTTAGTTTAATGATCAGGAAGGTTTTACATATCTGGTATTTATTTATTTTCATTCAATATGCCTGCATGGCGCAGTCGCAGCAGCCTCCTCTTTACAAGATCACAAAGATGTCGTTCAATGAGGGAGCATTCAGTGATATCTCGCCTGTTATTGTCAAAGACGGGATAATATTCTGTTCCGACAGGCGGTTCAGCTACATTAAGGACCGGACCACTTTTGAAGGGAAGCGTTTATATAATATTTATTTTGCTCAGAGAAAAGATAGTTCTGAATGGGACAGCCCGGTTGAGATAAAAAGCGAGAGAAGTGATCTTTTCAATAATGGACCTCTCTGTTTTGCTCCCGACGGTAAAACCGTCTATTTTACCAGTGAAGTTGAAACCGGGAAGATAACAGAGAAACGAAGTTACAAAAACCACAGCGGTATTTTTATCGCGGAGCTTGATGGAACCAGCCTGGTATCAATGAGGCCCTTTAAATATAATAACCTTCAATACGATGTAGGACAGCCTTCAATAAGCAATGACGGAAAATATCTTTTTTTTGCATCAACAATGCCCGGAGGACAGGGTAACTCTGATCTTTATTCTTGTGAGTGGATTAACGGAGAGTGGAGCATACCTGTTAATCTTGGCCCTGAAGTTAATTCACCAGGGGTTGAGAATTATCCTTTTATGCATCGTTCCGGAAGGCTCTATTTCTCCTCTGACCGATCTGGTGGCATAGGTAAGATGGATGTCTATTATACAACGTTAAGAATGGGAGCCTGGGATACGCCAACACTTATGCCTGAGCCCATTAACTCTACCTCTGACGATTTTGCTTTTGTTGCAGACGATAATATGCAAACTGGCTATTTTGCCACTGATCGTCAGAGAAATGACGATATTTATCAATACGCCTCAACTGTAATCAGGAAAGCCTACTGCGACACACTGGTAGAAAATAACTATTGCTATGAGATGATAGAGGAAAATGCAGTTAAGTTTGATACACTGCCGTTCCGTTATGAATGGAAATTTGGCGATGGAGAAAGGGGAATAGGAGCATCTGTAATCCATTGTTATCCCGGGCCCGGCTCATATCTTGTGCAGCTTGATGTAGTGAACCTTCTAACCAAGGAGGTATTGTATAATGAAAAAACCTATAACCTTGTGATCATAAATGTTGAGCAGCCTTATATCACAGGTCCTGATACCGGCGTACAGGGACAAACGATAAGGTTCGATGCCAACAGTACCAATCTGCCTGGCTGGAACATAACAAAATATTACTGGAACTTTGACGACGGGAAAATTGCGATTGGCAAGGAAGTTGATAATATTTTCAGGAAGCCCGGGACTTATAATATTCAGCTTATTGTTACTGCTGCACCTGAACCGGGAGGGATTACCAGGGAAGCATGTGTTTGTAAAAATATTATTATAACACCTGAACCCTGATGTTGAAAATGACTAATTTTGCGGTTTGATGAACTTGAACAAAACTATATATATATTATTATTTTTCATTCTTATAGCTGGAATTTTCCCCTGTAATAACGTGTCCGGGCAGCCTGTCCCAGGTAAAGATGAAAATATTCCTTTCCTTGTAACTTTTGGTAAGCAAGGCGAGACATCATGGGGTGATGATGATTTCTACCAGGTGTGGTTCTTTGCGATAAGGAGAGAATTTACCCAGCAATTTTATATAAGGGTATTTGATCCTGACACCGGAGGTGAAAATGATGAAATTCAGGGAGAGTTCAACACAAAATGCCTCTTTTCAGTTTATGGAGGTAACGGTGTTGATCCGGAAAAGAACGAAGAATCGAAAGGATGGCTGAACGGGATGAATTATAAAAGCGGGAACCTGCTGGCTTCCAGGGTTTTCGGGAGCGAACCAAGGTACGATAACAAATACTATACATTTGGCCCTTTCAATCCTACCTCGGGCGACTATAATGCTCATTGGGATTCATATATCTTCAAAATTGTATGCGAAGGGATAAGCGGTGACGATGGCAACCTTTACAGATATTTCCTTAGCCGCGATCCCGACAGTGATATTCCGGTTGAGGGGGGTAATGCTTTTACTTATGAATATACTTTCCGTATGTGGAACGATTTCCAGAGTGTCTCACATATTTATCCTTATATCGATACCGGAGTCATTTATATTAAAGTGAGAGATTTCGACTGGGATAATGATGGACATATTATAGTAGTTTCAAGATATAAGCAGGGGATTGAAGTACAGCACTCCAATGAGGATGACTGGGCTGAGGCAAAAATACCGATTGAACCCCAGGAAATAGGTTCATCCCTTGACTTTCAGTTTCATAAAAAGCAGGGCGAGCTCGTCAAAAACAATAACGTTGTAATAACCACTGAGAACCAGAGAGGAGAGTCTTTACCATTCTACAGCTCACCTATTGGAGGAGTTCCAGTATATCAGGCAAGAATTAAAGTCGTTCCGGTTAAAAATAACAAATAAATCACTGGACCAAAATGTGCACTGCAAAAAACAGGAAAATAATTTTCAGCACGATCATGTGCTTATTTTTATTTTCAGTCCAGTTAAATGCCCAGACATTCCGTTTCAGGAATTATGGCCCTGACAGTAAAATCCCCAATGGATTCATATACACTATAAACCAGGATAATAATGGCTATTTGTGGGTCGGAACCGGAAAAGGACTTTCAAAATTTGACGGATTTGAATTTTATAATGTAGGATTCCCCGATTCTGTCATGAATCGTTTTACGACATCCGCAATAAAGGATAAGAGCGGAACTCTCTGGTTCGGATGTAATGACGGAACAGTTTTCTATACCACTGAGAACGGACTGATGTCTCTGGGTCTATCAAATAATAAGACAATCAGCACTGTGCTGGAAGGACCTGACGGATTTATTTATATATTTCCTCAGGGAGGTGCGATATTCAAAGTCAATCCAGTTGTTCCTTCAGAGATAAAATCATATGCGATGGATCCTGACCTGGTTCTGCTGACAGCCTGTTTTACACAAACAGGCGACCTGCTAATTGGTACACAGGGCAGTATCCGGATACTAAGGATTGACGGAAACACGATCACACAGGTAAGTACAGTTGAAGGATTCGATTACTATAGTGTAATTTCAATACAAAAGTTAAAGGATAAAAACAGCTTCCTGTTAGGTACTAATGGAAATGGATTATTCCATCTTGCAATTAACCAGGATGAAACCATCCTGAAACATTTAAATGATTATAAGGATCTTGACTTGCTGAGCATTCAGTCGATATCTGAGGACCAGGATAATAACATCTGGCTTGCGACAAATGAATCCGGCATCATTCAGCTAAAACTATCTTCTTCAGGGCAAAAAATTGAGTTCATGAGGGGCTATGATAAAAATTCGGGTCTCGCTGGAAACAATACCAGGATAGTTTTTCAGGATATTGAGGGAAATTACTGGATCGGACTCTTTGGCAACGGACTTTCTGTGCTGAATTCTCTTGCATTCAGTTTTTATTCTCCGGGAACCACACCGGAATCAAATAATATCATTTATATTAAAAAATTTTCCGACAAATATTTCCTGGGAACTCCCATCGGATTTTATTTATTTGACTTAAAAGACAATAAAATAAAGTCTTTTACTGACCTGTTGCAAAAAACCGGAAAAAATGAAATTGCATCATATTGTGTTGATGATGAGAATAATATATGGATAGGCACTAAGGGTGCGGGTCTTTTTGTAATGAACCGGTCAGGAAACATAAAGCAATTCTACCGATCAGGAAACTCGGGGGAAGATTATGTTACTGATGTTAATGTAAGCGGGAAGTATATATGGATTGGAAGCCTGAATGGCGTGAGGATCCTTTACAGGAATACAGGAGCCAGGAAGGCGCTCTATAATATAGATAACGGGTTACCGCACAACCTTATTAACCAGGTATTCATTACAAATAACGGAAATGCAGCTATAGCAACAAAAACCGACAGGTTATTTATGATAAATCCTGATATGGGTATTATACAGGGAAAGGCAGTAATGTATGGAACAACGATGAATGAGATCAAATCATTCTCTCAGAGTAAAGATGGGCATTTATGGGCTTCTACTTATGGAAACGGTGTGTTTGAGTTTTATGGCGACTCCCTGAAATCTTTTACCAGAGCTGACATGATAATGTCCGATTATTGTTACAGTATACTTGTTGATTCTGTTAATCGTGTATGGATAGGGCATGCAATGGGATTTTCGAGATACAACAGAAATACAGGTATCATCAGGACCTATGGTGCCGACTTTGCCAGGAGTGGTTATTGCAATCCGGGTGGTATGTATGAATCTCCTGACGGAAAAGTATTTATCGGTACAACAGCAGGAGTAATAGTCTATGACAGTAGAAAAGATTACAGGCCACAGGTAGCACCTTTCAATAATATTAACTATGTTGAAATTAACAATGTAAAATATCCATATAAGCCATCGTACACTCTTCCATATAACAAAAGGTATAACATTTGGGTGAATTATGTAGGTATTAATCTTCGCGATCCGGAAAAGGTTTATTATGAGACCATTCTTGAAAATTATAACACTGAATGGTCTAAGATGTCTACTCAGCGAGAGGTATTATATCCACCAAGGGACGGGCATTATAAATTTATGATGAAGTCGGTTAATGAAGATGGCTTGTCACAGGATACACCGATATCTTTCAACCTCATTATTAAAAAGCCATTTTACCGTACGTGGTGGTTTATAATTACTGTCCTTGGGCTAATAACCGGGGTTGTGATGTTTATAGTGAGGGAAAGAGAAAAATCGCAGAAAAAAATACAGGTTTATCTTGAGAGCGAGCTTGCTGCAAGAACAAGTGTTGTAATGAAACAGAAGGGAGAGATCGAACTACAGAATATTGAAATAACCGATAGTATAAATTATGCCAAGAGAATACAGACAAGCATACTTCCTGACTTCAACAAGATGACCGGGATATTTGCTGATGCTTTTCTCCTTTTTCGCCCGCGCGATATTGTGAGCGGTGACTTTTACTGGTTCGATAAATTCGACGACGACAGGTATATTATTGTTTGTGCAGATTCAACAGGACATGGCGTTCCCGGGGCATTTATGTCGATGATAGGTGCTACCCTGTTACAGGATATTATTACACGTCAGCGAATCTCAAAACCTTCGGAAATACTTAAAATGCTAGATACACAGATCTTTGCTACTCTAAACCAGAATGTAGAGCTCGGGGTCTCAAATGATGGTATGGATATGGTTGTTTGTGAAATAAGTGTAAAAACACGGCATATAAGATTTGCATCAGCAATGCGTCCGGTTATCCTGGTCCTTGGCGGTGAATCTTATTATATCAAAGGCAACAGATCGTCAGTGGGAGGAGAATCAGTAATTGAAAAATACTATGACGACCAGGAGTACTACCTGAATAAGGGTGACACTTTATATATGTTCTCTGACGGGCTGCCTGACCAGTTCGGAGGTACCGACGGGAAGAAAATGAAGATAGCAAGACTGAAAAAACTGATCGAAGATGTTTCCAACCTGCCGATGTCAGGTCAGAAAGAGGTAATTGCCAGCTTCTACGAGGAATGGAAAGGCGATTACGATCAGGTAGATGATATTCTCCTGATAGGCGTCAGGCTATAATCTTTTTACTTCTGGTATAAATCATTGAAAGAGAGTGGGATCTCGCATGTGAACACAGTGTCGCTGTAATGTTCATTCCTGTCTTTTATATAAAATTCGTATTTCACAGTATCATTATCTTCAGGCATGTAAAAAAGATACAGGAATGTAACAGAGATTGTCCCTTTCAATATTTTATTCTGCCCTGTTTTTTCAAGATATGGTATTCTGTATGCAGAGGGTTTCATGAGATCATTATCGGGTACTTCTGTAAATATTCCATTCGTTTTCCTGTAAAGGTTAAGGAACATATTCGTTGTATCTGTCTCTCCTGTCTCAGCGGGTTCCAG
Organism: uncultured Rikenellaceae bacterium; assembly: GCA_964526345.1. Lineage (GTDB taxonomy): Bacteria > Bacteroidota > Bacteroidia > Bacteroidales > VadinHA17 > LD21. The sequence goes on along the minus strand of CAZGKI010000012.1, from coordinate 41,255 downwards.
GCCCAGGTCGCCATCACCATCTTCAAAATAGAATTTAAGCCTTCCTCCCTTACACATGTTTCCAAGAATATCTGTAGTATCAAAAACTGCAAAACTTGTAAATTCAATATAAGGCTCGGCCGGTAAAACCTCTATTTTACGACAGGATATAATAGAAACAGCAGTAAGGATAACAATTAATGAATACTTTATTATTCTCATAATTTGCCGTGTATTAGTCTGAATATGCACAAAAATCACACCAAATTTGGTTATTTTTTTCTGAAAAATATATTGACCGGTACGCCTGTGAACTCAAATTTTTCCCTTAACCTGTTTTCAATATATCTTTTATAAGGTTCTTTTACATATTGAGGCAGGTTACAGAAAAAAGCAAATGAGGGAGTATATGATGGCAGCTGGGTAACATACTTTATCTTAACATACTTGCTCTTTAGCGAAGGTGGAGGATTCTTCCTTATTATCCCCAGCATAACTTCATTCAGTTCAGGTGTTGGTATTTTTCTCCTCCTGTTCCTGTGCACTGTCTCAACCAGGTCAAGAATTTTGTGTATCCTCTGCTTATTGGTGGCTGAGATAAAAAGTAACGGGTAATCAACGAAAGGCGAAGTCCTGTAGCGAATTTCTTTTTCGAAGAGTTTTGCTGTATTGTTCTCTTTTTCAACCAGGTCCCATTTGTTTACCAGGATTATCATTCCCTTGCTGTTTTTCTGGATCAGGGATATAATATTAAGATCCTGTGATTCGATTCCTCTTGTGCCGTCTATCATAAGAAGGCATATATCAGAGTTTTCAATGGTCCTGATAGCTCTCATCACCGAATAAAACTCGACATCCTCATTTACCTTTCCCTTTTTTCTAAGACCCGCAGTATCTACAAGTAAAAAATCGTGGTGATATTTATTGTAACGTGTAAAAATTGAATCACGGGTAGTTCCGGGAAGGGGAGTAACAATGTTTCTCTCCTCTCCTAGCAGTGAATTAATCAGGGAAGATTTCCCGACATTTGGTCTTCCGACAATAGCAATACGCGGCAGGTCGAGAGTCTCTTCCATGGGTTGTTCGGGAAGATTTTTAACAACGAAGTCAAGTAATTCGCCTGTGCCACTGCCGTTTATAGAGCTAAGCGCAAAATAATCGCCAAGCCCCAGGTTATAAAATTCATTGGCATCCACTAGCCTCTGGTTGTTATCTACTTTGTTAACCACAAGAGCAACTTTCTTATTTGTCTTCCTTAGAAGGGTCGAAACAGATTTGTCAAGTTCATGGATACCGATTGTAACATCGACCATGAAAAGTATCAGATCAGACTCTTCAATAGCGAGCAGCACCTGTTTATTTATCTCTTCCTCAAGAATATCATCGGAGTTCTCGACATAACCACCTGTGTCGATAACTGAAAAATCGATTCCGTTCCAGTTGCATACGCCGTAGTTACGATCGCGGGTAACACCGCTCATTTCATCAACTATGGCATCTCTTGAACTTGTAAGCCTGTTGAAAAGGGTTGATTTTCCTACGTTTGGCCTGCCTACTATTGCAACAATTCTGCCCATTCTGCTACTTATAACGGTTAACGGTATCCAAATCTTTTAAGCATCGCAGGTTTATCTCTCCAATCCTTAGTTACTTTGACATATAATTCGAGGAATACCTTCCTTCCAAAAAAATCTTCCATGTCGCGTCTCGATTCACTTCCAACCTTTTTCAGCATCGATCCTCTGTGTCCGATAATGATACCTTTCTGGCTCTCCCTGGTTACATGAATAAGCGCTCTGATCTTAATAATTGAAGGTTCTTCAATGAAACTCTCAATTTCAATTTCAACTGAATATGGAACCTCTTTATTATAATTCTTCAATATTTTCTCGCGTAATATTTCCGAAGCAAAGAATCTTTCATATTTATCTGTCAGTTGATCTTTCGGAAAGAAGGGCTCACCTTCGGGCAGTTTTGCAAGGATGGCATTCAGCAGGGTTTCGAGGTTGAATTTGTTTAGAGCAGATACAGGAATTACGCGTGAATCCGGGAAAAAAGTTTTCCATAATTCTACAATCTTCTCAAGATCGGCCTGGTTTGTCAGGTCGATTTTGTTTACTGCAACTAATACTGGGATTCCCGATGATCTTATCCTGTCAGTATAATCTTTTTCAGCCCGTGGTTTTTCTGTGACATCGGTAACATATAGTATAATATCGGCATCTGCAAGAGCAATATTCACATAGGTCATCATTGTTTCCTGAAGCATATAACGGGGCTTAAGTATTCCAGGAGTATCAGAATATACGATCTGGAAATCATCTCCGTTAACGATTCCCATTATCCTGTGCCTTGTTGTTTGTGCCTTCGAAGTGATTATAGAAAGTTTCTCACCGACGAGAGCATTCATGATAGTTGATTTCCCGACGTTTGGATTTCCAAGTATATTTACAAAACCTGACCTGTGGTTCATCATCGTCAGTTAAAAAGTTCCTCGTTTTAGCATGCTGATCTCTTTTTCGGAAAGGTATCTCCATTTTCCTCTCCGCACATTTTTCTTCGTCAAGCCGGCAAAGTAAACCCTGTCAAGTTTCTTTACCCTGTAGCCGAGCGATTCAAATAACTTTCTTATTACTCTGTTCTGTCCCGAGTGAAGCTCTATGCCTATCTGTGTTTTATCAGCAGGGTCAGCATATGAAACTGCATCAGCGGTAACCATTTCACCATCCAGTTCTATACCCTGTGTAAGCTTGAAAAGATCGTCTTTCAAAACAGGTTCATTCAGAAAAACGTGATAAATCTTCTTTCTGTTGTACCTCGGATGAGTTAATTTACCTGTAAGGTCGCCGTCGTTGGTCAGAAGCAGGACACCGGTGGTCTCTTTATCCAGCCGGCCTACCGGGTAGACCCTTTCAGGGCATGAATTGCCAAGAAGGTCAATGACAGTATTTTCAGCATGAGGATCCTCAACGGTGGTAACATAACCTTTTGGCTTGTTCAACAATATATAGACTTTTTTTTCAGCAGAGAGTTTTTTCCCTTTATAACGTACATCATCGTTATAAGTCACTTTTACTCCCATATTTGTTACCTGTTTACCATTTACAGAAATCATCCCTTTATGAATTATTTCATCAGCTTCACGCCTTGAACAAACTCCACTATTTGCAATGAAACGGTTCAATCTGATCTTCTCCGGCTCTTTTTTCCCTTTTTTAATGTCGGTGCTGCCAGGCTTCTTAAAAGTCTTCATTGCTCTCCCGACTACGGGCTTGCCGGTACGGTCATTTTTTTGAAATTTCCATGTCTCTCTTTTTTTTGATCTCCGGTTTTCCATAATGGCTGCAAATCAGGCTGCAAAGGTACAATTATTTGATGATTTACGTTTTGATCTTTTTTTTGCACCTTTGTGTGGCTGTAAAATAAAATTTAAATGACTTTAATAAAATCCATTTCAGGAATCAGGGGAACTATTGGAGGAGAACCGGGAAACAACCTCACCCCTGTGGATATTGTAAAATTCAGTGCTGCGTTTGGAACCTGGATCAGGAAAAAACACCAGGGAACTATTAAAATGATTGTCGGCCGGGATGGAAGAAAATCTGGCCCTATGGTAAGTAACCTGGTTATAAGTACATTACGTAATCTTGGAATTAACATAACAGATCTTGGAATGGCAACAACGCCTACAGTTGAGCTGGCTGTTTCTGAAACTGGTTCAAACGGAGGAATTATTATCACTGCAAGTCATAATCCGGTCGGATGGAATGCCCTTAAACTTCTGAATGAGAAAGGCGAATTTCTATCTGCTGCCGACGGCAGGGAAGTGCTGGAACTGGTATCTTCAGAAAATTTCACATTTGTTTCGATTGATAATGAGGGATCACTTCATTATGATGATTCATGGGATGAGAAACATATAAGAATGATCCTCGAACTTCCCCTGGTTGATCGTAATGAGATCGCAGATGCCGAATTTACAATAGGTGTTGATTGTATTAATTCGGTGGGAGGCAGGGTATTACCCGGTTTGCTGGAATCGCTGGGAGTAAAAAAAGTTATTGGTATTAACACCACTCCTGACGGAAATTTTGCCCATAATCCGGAACCCCTTCCCGAAAACCTCAAAGATCTGTCGGAACTCGTAGTAAGAGAAAAGGCTGATGCCGGGTTTGTGGTTGACCCGGATGTGGATCGCCTGGCGATAATCTGTGAAGACGGATCCATGTTTGGTGAAGAGTACACTCTTGTTGCAGTCTCTGATTATGTACTCACAAATACTCCAGGAAATACAGTATCCAACCTGTCATCAACCAGGGCATTGAAAGATATAACTGAAAATCACGGGTGCAGCTATTTTTCATCGGCGGTGGGAGAGGTCAATGTAGTTGAAGAAATGAAAATCCGGAATGCTGTTATTGGAGGAGAAGGTAACGGAGGTGTTATTTATCCTGCCTTGCATTATGGACGGGATGCTCTCGTCGGAATAGCACTTTTTCTTACTCATCTGGCCAGGAGTAAGACCACCTGTTCTTCCCTCAGGAATCAATATCCTGATTATTACATTGCAAAGAAAAAACTTACCCTTAACCCTGATACTGATTTTAAAATGATCCTTACTACTGTTAGAAATGAATATAATAACTGTGAGATTGATGAAAGAGATGGGATGAGAATAGATTTTCCGGGTGGATGGGTTCAAATCAGGAAGTCAAACACTGAACCTATAATGAGAATCTACGCTGAGGCAGGAACCTTTGAGGAAGCAGAGCAATTCGCAACAAAAATTATCGATATTGTTAAAAAAATCTAAATTTTTATTTTTTCCATACGCCCCGGAATAAAACCGGCATGATGGATGTCTTAATGAAATAAAGGAACAACTCATTGATGTTAAATATTGTTAATGAGGAATAGAAACAATTCCCTTTTTAAATACTTTTGTGACTGTTTTTAAATAAAATAATTTTCAAAACCATGAATTCTGCTTGTTCCTTAAATAGAGGAAAGGATGAAACTAGCTCTGAACCGGATAAAATAATACGGTGCATGGAACAGGCTTTCAGAAAAAAGAAAAAAACAATATCCTGATGAAAAAATCACTTATTATTACAGCTGTCGTTGTCGTTATTGCAATCATAATTCTGGTTGTAATCAGCAAAGCATCAGCAAAAAAGGACCTTTCAAATCTATTTGTCGAAGCCCAGAAAGGAGAGTTTAATATCATTGTAAACACAACCGGTGAATTGCAGGCCGAGAACTCAACTGATATTAGTGGTCCTGAATTTACACAGAGCAGGAATATCAGGGCTATGGATATAAAGATCACCGATCTTGTCCCTGAAGGAACTGAGGTAAAGGCTGGTGATTATGTGGCCACACTCGACAGGACATCCTTCGATAACAGCCTTAAAGATGAACTTGACAGGCTTACAACTTATGAGACCAATCTCGAGGTTAAAGTCCTTGATACTGCAGTTACGCTTAGCAATCTCAGGGATAACATTAAAAATCTCAGGTTTTCTGTAGAAGAAGCAGCAATAACACTTCAGCAGTCAAAGTATGAACCACCGACGACGATTCGCCAGGCAGAGATATCTCTTGATAAAGCAAAACGTTCGCTTGAACAGGCTATCAGAGGATATGCCCTCAGGGTTGAACAGGCACGATCTGATATGAGGAATATGAAGACCCAGCTTGCTGAAGAGCGCCAGCGCGTTGCCGATCTGCAGGCAGTACTTTCAAAATTCGTAATTACCGCACCTGCCTCCGGAATGGTTATCTATAAAAGAGACAGGACGGGAGCCAAGAGAAAGGTGGGATCTTCAATAAGCCCATGGGATAATGTTGTTGCAACCCTGCCCGATATGTCAAGTATGATCTCTAAAACATATGTAAATGAGATAGATGTAAGTAAAGTCAAAGTAGGTCAGAGAGTTGATATTGTCGTTGATGCTTTTCCCGAAAAGAAATATACCGGTACTGTTATCAGTGTTGCAAATATCGGAGAACAATTACCCAATGCTGATGCCAAGGTTTTTGAAGTGCAAATAAAGGTAGATGGCTCAGATTTGATACTGAGACCGTCGATGACAACTGGTAATCAGATCATTACCAAGACGATAGATAATGTTGTATATGTGCCGCTTGAAAGTGTTCAGGCAGGTACTGATTCTATTCCTTTTGTATATATGAAAAACGGAACCAGACAAGTAGTTGTGCTGGGTGAATCAAATGAAAATAATGTAATTGTTGAGCAAGGTCTTAAACAGGGTGATGTAATTTACCTGAATACTCCTGAAGAACCTGAGAAATTTTCCAAACTGGTTGGAGAAGATCTGATTTCGGTAATTAAAGAAAAGGAAAAAGCAAAAAAAGAAGCAGAAAAAGCAGCTAACGAGCGTGCTCAGCAACCTGGCTCTGGAGGCAGGGGAGGAAGAGGTCAGATGACACCTGAAATGATGCAGCAGTTCCAGAATATGCAAGGGGACACAGCAGCGATGCGCAGGTTCCGGCAAATGCGTAACCAGCAGGGTGGACAGCAGGGCCAGGGCCAAAGACAACAGGGCCAGGGACAAAGACAGCAGGGTCAGGGGAGTCAACAGATAGAGAACTAGTCCGATAATATTATCAGGTAACTTAAAACAGGAAATAAAATGTTCAGATTTATATTAAGATATTTCCACGACATAGAGATTGCTGTTGAGTCGATTATATCCAACAAGCTGAAATCAATGCTTACAGCTCTCGGGATTATTTTCGGAGTAGCAGCTGTTATCGCTATGCTTGCAATAGGAAAAGGGGCAAAACAGGAGATAATGGAACAGATGAAGATGGTAGGGGTTAACAACATTCTTATCAATCCTATTATTCCCGATAAATCTTCCTCAACCGATCAAGGAGAAAAACAGCAAAAGAAATTTTCGAGAGGCTTGAATATGCTAGATGTTGATGCTATCCGTGAAACACTTCCTTCAGTGAAAAGGATAAGTCCGGAGATATCATTTAATTCAACTGCTGTACTGAATGGAGTAAAGTATACAGCCAAACTGGTTGGTGTATCAAACGATTATTTTCATCTTTATAATCTGCCTCTGGTTTCAGGGACATTTTTTAATGACTACCAGGAAGAAAATGGAATACAGGTATGCATAATAGGAGCCAACATCAGAGCAAAATTCTTCAGTAAGATTGATCCGATAGGCCAGTATATTAAATTCAACAGTATCTGGTTAAAGGTAATAGGAGTACTTCAGAAAACAACTGTGAGCCTGACTGGTTTTGAGGAAAAAGGTGTTAATGTTTATAACGATAATATATATATTCCTATTCAGACGATGCTCCTGAGATATCAGAACAGAGCTCTTGTAAACATAAAACTTGTTTCGGAAGCATCTTCCAATGTTATGATGTTTGGCGGCGGACCCGGTGGTGGTGGTATGGCACGCATAATTGTAAGCAGCTCCGATGCAAATTCCGATGTAGAGACTAACTATAATCAGCTCGACAGAATTGTTGTGCAGGTGAATGAGACTGAACAGCTCAACCCTACCACTGAAATATTAAGCCGCATGATGACGCGCCGGCATTCCGGAGTTAAAGACTTTGAGATTACTGTTCCTGAACTTTTACTGAAACAACAGCAACGGACCAAGGATATTTTCAATATTGTTCTCGGAGCTATTGCCAGTATATCACTTATCGTGGGAGGTATAGGTATTATGAATATCATGTTCGCTTCTGTAATGGAGAGGATTAAAGAAATAGGTACCAGGATGGCGATCGGTGCAAAAAAAATGGATATTGTGGTTCAGTTCCTGTCAGAGGCTGTCCTTATAAGCGTTTCAGGAGGCTTCATAGGAGTTTTCCTGGGAGTTATCATGGCAAAACTCATTGAGCAAATAGCGGGGATTATGACCGTAGTCTCCTTCTTTTCAGTATTTATAGCATTCGGCGTTTCGGCAGCAGTAGGAGTAGTTTTTGGTTATTCACCTGCCAAACGTGCATCAGAAAAAGATCCGATAGAGTCATTAAGATATGAATAAAGTGTTAAAAATGAAGAAATTACAATTATTTTCGATTATAGCTGTATTGCTTTTTACCGCAACCACAATTAATGCCCAGGAACTTAGGCAACTTACTTTTAATGAAGTAATAAGATTAGCTGAAGAACAATCACCAAACGCCCTGATAGCAAAAAACAGATTTCGGGCAAGTTATTGGGCTTTCAGGTATTATCAGGCTCAATTCAGACCATCATTATTTCTCACAGGTACTGCTCCCAATTACAGTGATGGATATGATAGGGTATATAACTCCACTACAGATGAATACACTTATTCTCCAAAGAATACTATTACCAGTAGCGGCAGACTTTCATTATCACAGGCAATTGGATTTACGGGAACTACCATTTCTCTTAACTCCAATTTTATTCACCTGTATGACCTTGAAAAGACAAAACGCACATATACCACAACTCCCGTAAGTATAAATATAACTCAGCCAATACGACAATATAATACCTTAATCTGGCAGAGGAAAATTGAACCCTTGAAGTATGCAACTGCAAAGAAGACTTTCATATCGAACATTGAATCAGTGCATATGCAGGCTGTTCAATACTTCTTCTCTCTTGCACTTGCACAGATAAACAAACAGATAGCTGTAATGAACCTGTCAAATGCTGATACGCTCTATAGAATCGCAAATGGACGATACGAACTGGGTACAATAGCTGAAGATGAACTCCTGCAGATGCAGCTTTCGTATCTTAATGCCGAAACTGCAAGTAAACAAGCCGATATGAACCTGCGAGACAGGGAGATAAGGTTAAGGTCGTTCCTTGGTTTTAATGAGACCGTCAGAATAGAGCTTATTATCCCAAATGAAATACCTGATCTTCAGGTTGAAACACAACAAGTTCTGGATCTGGCAATGACAAATAACCCGGAAATTATGAACGAACAACTTTCTGTCCTTAATGCACAGAGCTCCGTGGCCCAGGCAAAAGCTTCAAGAGGGTTAAATGCTTCCCTTACAGCATCGTTGGGTCTTGCAACTTCAGGACCAGATCTTGTAACGTCTCTTGAGAATCCCAGCCAGTCGCAAACAATTAATTTAACTTATTCTATACCAATACTCGACTGGGGTCGTGGTAAGGGAAACTTCAAGATGGCACAATCAAACCTCCAACTTGCCCAGGTTCAGGCACAACAGGCAAAAACAGATTTTCAGCAAAACCTGTTCCTGGATGTGGAACAGTTCAACTTGCAGAAAAACCAGGTTGCAATAGCCGCAAAATCAGATACTGTGGCAATGAGAATGTATGAGGTTACAAAACAGAGATTTCTGATTGGTAAAATAGCAATACTCGACCTGAATAATGCCGATACCAAAAAGGACCAGAACAGGAGAGCTTATATTCAATCACTTCAGGACTACTGGAATTATTTTTATAATTTGCGAAACCTTACTCTTTACGATTTTATAAACAATAAACCGTTGGAGACCGATTACGAAAAGTTAATTGAATAAGAAGCAGGTATAATTAATAAACAGAGGCTGGATTATGAATATTCAGCCTTTTTTTTGTAAAAATTTAATATATTTGCGCCTCGATAATAAAGAATCTGAAATAATTACAGAATAAATAAAAAAAGACAATGCAGAACAAAGCAGCTATTATCATCCTGGCAATTGCATTAGGTGCAGTCTCAATTTATCAGCTCTCTTTCACCGGAGCCACCTGGAAAGTCAAAAAAGATGCCAGGGAATATGCCCAGGGAAACCTTGTTAAGGAGAACAATTATCTTGACTCAATAGCCTCATTGCCAAAAGAACAGTGGAGTTATCTTGGAAATACATTTAAGGAGTGCCAGAAAAAGGAGATCAACCTTGGCCTTGACCTTAAAGGAGGAATGAACGTAATCCTTGAAGTATCAGTAGAGGATATTTTAAGGGCTCTTTCCAATTATAGCACTGACAAGACTTTTAATGATGCACTCGCACAGGCAAAGAAGATGCAGACACAGAGCCAGGCTGATTTTCTGACACTGTTCGGAAGAGCATTCCAGGAGATTGATCCCAATGCCAGGCTTGCTGCTGTTTTTGGCACGGTAGAAATGAAGGATAAAATAAATTTTAACTCAACCAATGCTGATGTGTTGAAAGTACTTGATGCTGAAGTCACAAGCGCAATCAATAATGCTTTTAATATCCTTCGTACCAGGATCGACCGGTTTGGTGTTGTTCAGCCTAATATAACCCATCTGGCAACGAAAGGACGTATATTGATAGAACTACCCGGACAGAAAGATCCAAAACGTGTAAGAGAGCTATTACAGGGAACCGCTAATCTTGAATTCTGGGAAACATATGAAAATTCTGAAATCATAGGCTACCTCTCTGCTGCAAATAATATGCTCAGGGAAATGAAGGTTAATGCCGAAAAAACTGATAGTGTAAAAAATGCTCCTAAAGCTGCCACAACTGCTGTTGTTACCGATACAACGAAAAAAGAAAATCAGGCATTACTTGATCTTATAGGAAAAGACACCACTAAGGTTTCTGAGAGTACTACACGTGAAGAATTCGATGTTCAGAATCCACTCTTTGGCATTCTCAATCCCAGGGTCAACCAGCAAGGAGAACCTCTTCCTTCCAGTATGGTGGGACTGGCTCTTGGCAAAGATACTGCAAAGGTAGACAAGTATTTGAATATGAAACAGATAAAAGCTCTGTTTCCTCGTGATGTCAGGTTTCTGTGGAGTCAGAATCCCTATAAATATGACCCCACAAAATCTTTATATGAACTGCATGCCATTAAGATCACCACACGCGATGGCAGAGCACCTCTTGATGGTGATGTAATTACTTCGGCAAGACCTACTTCAGGTGCCTCAGGTTCAGAGGTTAAAGTAGACATGACAATGAATGCTGAAGGTGCAAAGACATGGGCCAGACTTACGCGTGAAAATGTTAACCGTTGCCTTGCTGTCGTACTTGACGGTTATGTGCGTTCATATCCAAGAGTTGAGACAGAAATTACCGGTGGCAGTACCCAGATAACAGGAGATTTTACTATTGAGGAAGCTGATGACCTTGCCAATATCCTCAAATCCGGTAAACTGCCGGCGCCTGCAAAAATAATCTCTGACACAATCGTCGGACCGACTCTTGGTAAGGAAGCAATTCAATCAGGTTTTATTTCATTTATTATTGCTTTCTCTCTTGTACTTTTCTATATGATTTTTTATTACAGCAAGAGTGCAGGAACTGTTGCCGATATTGCCCTGCTGTCGAACATATTTTTGCTTTTTGGAGTACTTGCATCTCTCGGGGCTGTGCTTACGCTTCCGGGAATTGCAGGTATAGTTCTTACAATGGGTATGGCTGTCGATGCCAACGTACTTATCTATGAGCGTATAAGGGAGGAGCTTCGTGTCGGGAAAGGCATAAAGCTTGCAATAGCCGATGGTTATAAGAGAGCATATTCGGCAATTATTGACTCCAATGTTACAACACTTCTTACCGGTATTGTTCTCTATGTATTTGGAACAGGCCCTATCAAAGGTTTTGCAACAACACTTGTTATAGGTATTCTCACCTCTCTCTTTTCGGCTATTTTCATTACGCGTCTTATTTATGAAGGGATGTTGAAAAGAAATGTAGATCTGCATTTTTCTATTAAGCTTACAGCTAACATATTGAAAAACACCCATATAGATTTCATTGGGATGAGAAAGTATTTCTATGCTTTTTCTATAGCGATTTCTATTCTCGGTATAGGATCATTATTTGTCAGAGGGCTTAACCAGGGAATAGATTTCACCGGGGGAAGGACATTTGTTGTTCGATTTGATCACCCGGTGAAAACGGAAGATGTAGCACGTAACCTAACAGGTGTTTTTGAAGGGATGCCTCAGGTTGTGACTTTTGGAAACGACAACCAGGTAAAGATTACTACAAAATATAAGATTAATGAAACCGGGGCTGACGATGAAGTAGATACAAAACTCTATGAAGGTCTGAAAGGGATGATCCCTCCGAATATTACAAAAGATCAGTTCCTTTCGGATTACCGGAAAAGCTCCGAAACTATTGGTCCTACAATTGCTGCTGATATTAAGATAAAGGCCGTTTATGCAGTGGCAATAGCCCTGATTATTATGTTCCTCTACATATTTATGAGGTTCAGAAACTGGCAATACGGATTTGGTGCTGTGGCATCACTATTCCATGATAGTTTGTTTGTTGTCGGGATATATTCGCTATTCTGGGGGATACTCCCCTTCTCACTTGAAATTGATCAGGCATTTATTGCAGCTATCCTGACAGTTATTGGTTATTCTGTCAACGATACGGTGATTGTGTTCGACCGGCTCAGGGAATACATTCCAATATACAGGAAACGTCCATTTAAAGAAGTTCTGAATATGGCAATGAATGCGACATTAAGCCGGACAGTAAACACTTCTTTAACAACATTGCTTACAATAATGGCTATATTTATCTTCGGAGGTGCAGTAATTCGCGGATTTGTTTTCGCACTTATGATAGGTATTGTTGTCGGGACATATTCATCAATTTTTATTGCTTCTATGCTTATGTACGATACTACTAGGAAAAAAGTTACAGAAGCTGAATCAAAGGTTGCAGTGAAAGCCTGATATTTGATATGAAGATATTTTGTAGAGGTGTTGCGTGCAACGCCTCTGCTTTTTTATTTGAATTTTATGTATTTTAAAAAAAATCATCAAACTTTTCTAACTTTACAGTTTGAATTGATAACACATATCGGGGGGTATTATGAGCGGTCAGGAGATTTTCGTAATTATTATTGTTGTCCTGCTTCTTTTTGGTGCCGATAAGCTTCCGGATATTGCCAGAACTATTGGCAAAGGTATGCGTGATTTCAAAAAAGCTACCGACGAAATCAGGCAGGAATTTGAGAGCAGCACACGTGAAATAAGGAATGATATCAGCGATGTTACTGATTCTATCAGAAAAGATGTTACAGATATTTCAGATAATATTTCGAAGGAAGTAAATGATGCTTCAAAGACAATCGAGAATAATATAAATGAGGTTTCATCTGAAATAAAGAAAGATTCTGATGAAATCTCAAGTAATCTCAAAAAGGATGTAAATGACATTAATGATCCATACAGATCCGATTATACCGATTAAGCTGTCTTACTGATTTGCTGATACTAATATAACCTCGTTATTAATAAATTTCAGACTCCTGGAACAGGATGATAAGAACAACAGGAATAACCAAATCGTACGGAGACCTAAAAGTTCTAAAAGGTATAGATATTGACATCAGCGATAAGGAAGTTGTTTCAATTGTGGGGGCAAGCGGTGCCGGGAAAACAACTTTACTGCAAATTATAGGTACTCTTGACAAACCTGACGGGGGTACTATTTTCTACAATGGCTCTGATATCAGTAAGCTTAAAGGTAAAAGCCTTTCCTCTTTCCGAAATAAACATATTGGCTTTGTTTTCCAGTTCCATCAGCTTTTACCCGAATTCACGGCTCTTGAGAATGTTTGCATACCAGCCTATATAGCAGGAAAAAGCAAAGCAGAAGCTGAAATAAAAGCAGCAGAACTGCTTGGTTTCCTTGGCCTTACAGAAAGGCTGGAACATAAACCGTCTGAATTAAGCGGGGGCGAACAACAACGTGTGGCCGTAGCCAGAGCCCTGGTCAATAATCCTTCGGTAATTCTGGCAGATGAACCATCAGGGAATCTTGATACTGAAAACAAAAATGAACTTCATAAGCTTTTTTTCAAGCTCAGGGATACTTTTAGCCAGACAATTATCATTGTTACACACGACAGGCAACTGGCAAAAATGTCGGACCGGATACTGCAGATTAGAGACGGACTTATAATTAATGAGTCTTAAAAAATTATACAACGATATTCCTGCCGTTGAAATGAAGCAGTTCCTTGAGGGAAAATAACTTCTTTATAATAATACTTCATTTATTGATTATGACCCAATATCCCGCATTATTTTTCAATTTTCATCGATTTTTTTTGAGAAATAAAACTGCCTTTTTTGGTAACACCCTGAACAATGATATCATAATCCATCATAAAATCAGAGGTGTTGAATTCCATTGTGTGTTTCTTATCTGAAATAGGTAATTGCAGGCTATTCCAGTACATGGTATTCCTGAAATCAGGTACATGGCTCTGTTTGTTTTCGCTTAAGGAATAGTTGGGGAAGCTGAATTCTCTTTCGGGTTCAAAAGCCCTGTACCTTATCCTGACGGCATCCCCGGGAAGGGTAATATTACCCATATCAACCTTGGTGGTAATAAGGTTAACCAGGCCTGCGAAACTGTAATCACCCACAATATAACCAGTCTTTATCACATCGATTTTCTGAATAAGCTGTGGATCAACTCCTGCTATTAATGCCGGATCCCTGATCACAACACCATCGATCAGCAACAAGGTATTATTATGAACCCTTGAGTCAAATGAACCCCTGATGGTTACCTGGTACTTGTCATTTCCGGATCTTAATGAAATGCCCGGTAAAAGCTCAAAGAACACTTCCTCCATTGTGGGCAATTTTATATAATCCGCCATAATAAGTTCTATATCAGGTTTGCCATAAAACCTCCTGGTCCCGCTCGTCAATTTTACCTGGTCTCTCACAGGTTCCGGCTCAAAAAACCTGTAAATATTAGTTACACGGTAGTTTAAACCCACTTGGGGAACGATTTTAGGCAGGGGTGTCTCACTATGGCCCCGGCCATTTTTATCCGGATACCTGTCGGAATAGGATGATGCAATAATGATCTTGTTATCTTTCCCCTGTTCATTAGATTGTATCACAACATCTCTGGCATTATCATCTGCCGGAAGGCTGAAAGAGAAGCTTCCATCAGTTGCGATATGCGAATACTGAAAGGTTGCATTCTTCCCGGGAATAGAGAGGAAAACGTAATGGTTCCGGGAAATGTCAGTTTCAATAATGTTGAATGTCTTTCCATAAAGGTAATGATACCTGGTCTCTCTCTTGTACTTAATTTCCGGTTGCCGATCTGACAGAATAATGTCCCAGTCAAGCCAACTACTTTTTACTGAAGAAAGAAAATCATTCATTAAGCTGTCAGGAATATTATCCAGTAGAGTATTAGTAAAAAGATCTGGCATTTCCCCGAATTCGGATGCGAATACCATGTAATCGGCAATACCCGAAAACGTTTTTGTTCCTGCAGGTATAACCGAGATGGCCAGGAAAGCAGTATCGTCTTGTGAATATGGGGCAATGGACTCCAGTCCGATTGATACGGGTTCCCTTGTCCTGCATGTATCGGAGGAAAGCACATTAAAATGTAAAAGGCCACTTTCACTCCTCGGATTATATGAATATGCTTCGCAGACAGGCTTCCCGGATGAATCGAATAAGGTGAATTGATTTATTCCAGGAATAATGTTGGAGGCAGGTATCTCAACCCTGGTTAGTTCACCGGCAAGAATGACTTCAGATTTAAAATTAATTACCCCGTGTGTCTGAACAAACAGGTAATAAATATTATTCCTGGAGAGGTATTTTTTATCAGCATCTATTTCGGCTTCCACAATTCCCTGCCTGCCAGTGTTGATAGTGATGTGTAACCCAATTTTAATTGAGTCTTGCTTTTGACGGTTTTTTAGTGGTTCTTCCGGAACATAAAAATTCTTATTACCTGTAACGCTATATATTTTAAGTTTCCTGCTGAAACAGTTGCCGGGCATGAAATTCTTCATCCAGTTTGTATAAGCACGAAGAGTATATACTCCCGGGCTTAAAGTATCAGGAAGGACGGCCCGTCCCGATCCTGTTCCTCTGTCAAGCCCAATTCTTTTCTGCAGAACAGGTCTGTTAGCCGGATTAAGGATCTCAAAATAGGCAATCCTGCTTTCCCCTGTAAGTGTCTCGTTTTGCCTGTTGAAAAGGAAAACGCTGAACCAGATTTCTTCACCGGCTATATAAATCTCCCTGTCCGTTTGTACAAATATCTCTTCACGAGGAAATGATGTACAGTAATCTTGAAACCTCCGGGTAATATTTTCAAGAACGGCATTTTCAACCTGGCAGTAAATAACGGAATTCATGATTATAATTAGAACCGATGTCATCATCAGGTTCACCTTTAATGAAGAAAATTGACGTATCATATCACTCCTCATGCATACTGTTTCTTAGTGATTCTTTTTGATATTTTCCCAGGCCTCTAACCAGAAATCAGGCTTTACTATTGTTCCTCTGGCCGTGCAATCTACACACCCTTTATCATCAGTTAAAATCAGATATTGGGGATATGATGTTGTGTTTAATTCAATAATCCAGTATAATATCCCTTCGTAATCAATGATGCTCTCAGGTGGAAATGGTGCATCAGGTTCCTTGCGAATTGTATCTTTAACGCAATGTATATATGGATCTACCAATCCCTTAAAAAGTTCATCAATATATAGAACCTTCGATTTCTTTGCCGATACGCTGAAATAACCGAGAACCTGGCGGTCAGTATTGCCCGGGCTGTGTATATTGCCCGAAACCGATGATGGTATTCTGTCGTAAAAATTCCCTGATTGTTCAGTGATCTTTTCAAGATCGCTCCAGTAATTATATTCCTCTTCATTCACAGAATATTGGTTTACCTGTACCCTGTATCGTTCTGAAAGCCTGTCCGATCCATTCGAGATGAACTTAACCTTTAAACGTTCGATTCTGTTTTCATTCAGGCCGGTAACGGTTTTTGCATTTATATCGTCAGAGTTGTTGGTTATCCAGCATATTCTATTGATGGACCTCTGGTATAGAGGAGTCACTATTTTCCATGTTTCAGTATAATCCCACCTGTAATATCTGCATCTTTCAGTTGGATCGGCAGTATTGAGAAATATCTGGCAACCCTCACCCGGGAACGGGAATCCATTTTCTTCTCTTATTTGGACTTTTTCGTAATACAGGCTGTCAATATCCGGTACTGCCAGCATTTCAACGGGGGAGGATTGTAATACCAAATCAACAATCCACCTGTTGAAACGCTTGTCATAACGCATTACTTCAATATAAAGGGTGTATTTCCTTCCTACAATCCCACTGAAATCCGCATTTGTTAAATATGTCCCATTGAGGGATTCAGTCAGCTGGTATCTGGTTCCAATGTCATCTGTAATCCAGACATGGCATCCTCTTACCGGATTAAAATCTGCTTCGATGCCCAGTGGTATCGATCTTGAAATCTTCACTGTATGCGCACCCGGTTGGTCGGTTATGAGCCCCTCCACAACAATTAAATCAGGGTCGACACCTGTTTCCGGCACGAACTGTTTTACACAGCCGCTGATGACAACGATCGTTAAGAAAACAGATATGCAACAAAATATCTTCATTGTTAAAAATCGAAATTAAAACTCACTGACGGGATTGCCCTTCCGAATATGGAGAGCTTGTAACCATAAAGAATATTTTTATCATTCCTGAAGTAGACAGAATAGACATTTTGCCTGCCTAGGAGATTATAGACAGACAATACAAGATGAGGATTGGCGATCTTGTGCGACCTGAGATTACCATTAATCGTACACGAAACATCGAGGCGGGCATAATCGGGGATCCTGTACTGGTTTCTGTCGGAATACTGGACTACCAGCTTATTCCCTATGTAATAAGATGTAATAGGATATGTTACCGGACGACCTGTGCTCCATGTATAATTGGATGAAAAGCTTAATCGTCTTGAATACAGAAAAGTGTAGGTAAAGGTTAAATTATTAGGCTTGTCATAATTTGCGGGGAACCATTTTCCTGAGTTAATGATCTCATCCCTGAAATTTCCGGTTGACTGCAACAGGGTCTTTGCCCAGGTATATCCTAAGTCCCACCTGTTACGACCTGTACTCTTCCTGAACATTAATTCAAAACCATATGCTTTCCCTCTTACCGGTGCAAGATCCATTTCAATATGCTCGTTCATTACAAGGTCTGACATCCCTTTGAAATCAACCATGTTCTTTACCTTTTTATAATACAGCTCAAATGAAGCTTCAATCTTTCCGTCTGAAATGAGTTTGTAAATACCTGCTGCATACTGGTCGCCAACCTGCGGTTTCAGGTAATAATCGCTTAATTTCCAGGTATCGGTGGGAGATATGGCGATGGTATTTGACAGCAGATTGAGGTACTGTCTCATGTGGTTATAGTTGATTTTCAAAGAACTGTTATCCGACAATCTGATATTCACTGACAACCTTAATTCCGGGCCGGTATAATGGCTGATAACACCGCCCCTTTTAAAATGTAGCGTATCGGTTACCGACGACTCCTGTTTTGAGAGTTCGGGATTGTATACCAGTACAGAGCCGGGACCAAGTGAAAGGAAAGTTGAAAACCTCAATCCTGCATTTATCGAAACGGATTCTGATAAAGGGTAACGTTCATCAATATATACAGAAGTTTCAACTGCTTGTTCTTTTGGTATCCTTTTGGCTAATATTAACGAGGAATCATTTAAAGGGAGGAAACGCCCCGGTAAAACGGAGTGATGAATCAGATCGAGACCGTACCTTATTTCATGTTTGCCCTGGTATAAATTGAACTCGGCCCTGATTCCGGTACTGTTTATCCGGTGAGACATAATAAATGCTTCAGTGCTCCACTTGTTGCTCGATATGATGTAACCGTAGTAACTGTTGTAGAGGCTTACAATACCATAGTGCCTGCTGCTGAATGAGTGTCTCCACCGGACCGAGACAATATTGTTATTAAAATTGTACAGGGTATCGGAATTCAACCTGAATGCATCATGGCTGAAGTATGAAGAAATATAGATTTTATTGTTATTATTAATATCATATGAAATACCCGCATTTAGGTCATAAAAAGAGACTTCGCTGTTTCGTATTGCAGGATCGTCAAGTGACCTGAGCACCCAGTTTGAATAGGTGGTTCTTCCCGCAAGGATGAATGAAGCTTTGTCCTTTTTTATCGGACCCTCAACCAGTATATGAGTGGTAACTGGGCTTATGCCGGCATTCCCTGTCAATTCCCGTCTGTTGCCATCTTTTGTATTTATATCGATAACTGATGAAATTCTTCCTCCGTACCTGGCCGGCATACCCCCCTTTAGAATTGTGAAATCCTTGATTATATCCGCATTAACAGATGTAAAGAAACCAAAGAAATGAGAAGGATAATAGACGGGAGCGCCATACAAAAGCATAAGGTTCTGATCTGACGATCCGCCCCTGACATTGAAACCGACCGATCCCTCACCTACAGAAAGGATTCCGGGGACCAGCAGTATACTTTTGATAATATCCGGTTCGCCCAAAGAAGTGGGTTGGAACTTCACTGATTCAATATCGATCTTGACCACTCCTGATTCGTACCGTTGGAGAATTGCGTTTCTCTGGCCATAAACTACTGTTTCGCGAAGTGGTATCAATGCACTGTTCATTTCAATGTTCAGCTCCCCGGCACCATAAACATTTACATAAACCCGTTTTTCCTTCATACCTATAAAAGAAAACTGTATCAGGTGGGCCCCCCTGGGCAGATTCACGTTAAAAAACCCATACTGGTTTGATATAGTACCAGCAGACAAATCCTGGATATATACTGTAGTTCCTGACAGCGACTCCCGTGAATCACTCTCAATGATATACCCCGATATGTTAACATTACCTGGAAGATCTTTTTCAGCCGGATTTCCTATATCGAGGTGGATACTTTCTGTAGTCTTTTGTTTCTCCTGCTCATAGGAATATTCCTCCAGGGTAAATAAATTTTGTTTAGTTGCCTTATTATCAATATGTTCAATCTCATGGTCTTTAGTAATTATAAAATCACCATCGTTATCCCGGTATGAATAAAGAAACTTGCCTTTGAACATTTTATCCAGCAGTTCAGAAAGGGAAGTTATCCCCGGATAATCTCCCGGCCTCAAATCCTGAACCCAATCGTCCCTGAAGAAAAACCTGATGCCTGTTTTTTCCTCTGCTGCAGCGATGAACTGTTTGAAAGTCAGACTATCATAATTCCAGGTGATACTAATGTCCTGCTGCGCATTCAGCAGGTTTGCCGAGAGCAATACAATTGCAGCAAGTAACATTTTTATTTTCAATGCCCGGGGCTTATTTTGTAATTGTCTCATAATACTCAATCACACGTCTGAAAGTTCCGGGATCATTCCTCGAGATCCTGATATGATTACCTCTTATATATTCCTTTATCATCAGCTTCTCTGCCCTTATCCCGAAAAGATTCAGAAGATCTTTCCTGTTATTCGTCACGTGAATCTGACCATCCTTAATAATATATATTTTATTAACCTGATTGAATCTTGGCTGTCCGTTGGTAATTGATGCGGGCAGGATCTCCTTCCAGTATCTGACATATATCCTGATCCCGGCATCATAAAGAATATTCCAGTAACCGTTAAAAGTACCATCTGAGTCATTATCAAAATTTTTAAAATTTAAAACTTCATTATTGAGACTCAGGAAAAAAGAACTTATCATCTCCTTGTTGAGCTGGACAGTGACACCGTCTTTTCTCTGTATAAGAAGCTCGTCATTAACAATGTCATATCTGATCCTGACATTGTCGAATGTGTAATCATCAATTTTTACAATCCCAGGTAAAAAATCTGTTGAAAGAAGGAATTGATGCCCGTCGATTCCGGAATACGGATTCCTCCATATTCGACCATTGTACAGTATCTGGTATTCAAGGCTGTCTGTAAAGTCCGATCTCATGGAGGTTAAAAAATCTCCATGAATCGTTCGCAATCCGTAACCATCGATTGAAAAGATTAGAAATATGGATAGTAGAATCGTTTTTGTCAATCGTCAGGTCTTTTTAGTTATTTCTGATAATAATCCGGTCACGCGTAATAAAATTTTCATTAACGACGGGTTTTTAAAGTCTGGTTATTAATACATTCATGTTTTCACATGATTATTTTATCAACGGATATTCCTATTAAAAATATAAAATTATCTACAACTTATCGTAGTCTGTAACTCTTTTATATGAATATTCAATAAAAAGATGTGTATATTCCAGTTTGCATAATTGCCGTATAAATTTACTTCCGGGAAATAATAATATACTGATGACCGGATCAAATATCTAATAATAAACCTTATTCTACAAACAGGGGCATCAATGATCAGGTTAACCGGGTAACCAAAATATATTTCTATTTTTGAAAGCAACATAAGTATAATATGATAATTATTAGATCTGAGTTAAAAGAATTCTTAGAAGAGAAGGCTGATAAATATAATTGCCCTGATTTTATCACGGACGATCCTATAAGTATCCCCCACCGGTACTCAAGAAAAGAAGATATTGAGATCTCCGGCTTTTTAGCTGCTTCAATTGCCTGGGGAAACCGGAAAATGATACTGCAGAATGCTAACCGTATTATGGAAATAATGGATTATTCACCTTACGATTTTATAATTAATTCTGAAATGACAGATATTGAAAGGGCTAAAGGCTTCGTTCATAGAACTTTTAACTCAACAGATCTGATTTATTTCCTGAAGGCATTGAAATATATTTACAAAACAAGAGGCGGGTTAAGAGCAATTATTGAGCAAAATATAGCAGAAGATTCATTAAAGCCAGCCATTCATAAGCTATTTACAGTCTTTTTTGAGCTTCCGCATGAGAAAAGGACTGAAAGGCATATTTCTGATCCCTTCAAGGGTTCGGCGGCAAAAAAGTTGAACATGTTTCTGAGATGGATGATACGTAAAGATAACCGGGGAGTTGATTTCGGCATATGGAAAAGAGTTGATCCATCAATGCTTTTTATCCCGCTTGATATTCATTCAGGAAATACCGCACGACGTCTTGGATTATTATCGAGAAAAATAAACGACTGGAAGGCTGTTGAAGAACTGACATCTGTGCTTCGTGAATTTGATCCGGCCGACCCTGTTAAATACGATTTTGCGCTGTTTGGACTGGGGGTGAATGAGAAATTCTGATCCTTATTATGGCTAATGATTATTTCAATTTCAAACATTTCACGGTTTTTCAGAATCGATGTGCATTTAAGGTGGGGACCGACGGTGTTCTGCTTGGAGCTTCTGCAGATATTTCTTCAGCCAGGACCATTCTTGATATAGGTACCGGTACAGGTCTAATTGCCCTAATGCTTGCACAGAGGTGTGACGCATGGATAACAGCCATTGAGCCTGATATTGATTCATACGGACAGGCATCTGAGAATATGAAAAGGAGTAAGTGGAATGGCAGAATTAAAGTTGAGAATATTGATCTGCAGAGTTTTAGTTCTGAGATAAGGTTTGATCTTATAGTATCAAATCCTCCCTTTTTTACTGACTCAATGAGGAATCCTGACCAGAGAAAAGCAATTTCACGACATAATGTATCACTTAGTAATGAAGAACTTCTGAAAGGTGTTTCACGTATGATTTCAGATAATGGCAAATTCCAGGTAATACTTCCATATGCTGAAGGACATGTATTTATTGCTGAAGCCCAGGCCTATGACCTTTATTGTAATAATATATTGAAAATAAGGCCATTACCTACAAGTGGAATCAGGAGGATGATACTTACATTTTCAAAACAGCGATCAAAGGCCCAGGAAAAATTCCTGACAATTGAACAAGGTAAGAGGCATGAATTCACAGAAGAATATGTCAACCTCACAAAGGAGTTCTACGTGAAGTTTTAAGAATCCTACTATGACTATATATTTATCAGATATTCAATTTTTATCTAATTAAAAGCTTACGCAGAGTTTTACAGAGGATTCACAGAGAATCACAGAGATTTTTCCTCTGTGCGGCTCTGTTCTTGCTCAGTGTGCCTCTGTGTAAGTTCTTCTCGTTTCTTATTATATCATCTCACTTTCCGGAAGACCATATTCCTCTTTCATTTCAATTCCAAGTCTTTTTAATTCATCAAGTATCGGGTTGTAAATCTCCGGAAACACGGGTCGTAGAACACCCTTAAGGTGTATTTTATTCTCAAGGATAAATTTCACTGCTACAGCTGCCGGTAATGCAACTGTCCTTGCAATGGCAGTATTGGTTGCCGGAGATCCGAAATCCCTTAGCGACGATTTAATAACTTCTCTCTTTCCTCCAGGATATGATGCAAGAAGGATATGTTGCATAATGATCATATCCTGCTCAGAATCGGATAGAGACATTTTGAAGATCATCCTGTCGGAAGTGATATCAAAGGAGGATGCTTTGCTATAATTCATTTTTTCATTGCTGAAGAATCCCAGCCATTCAAGCGACTTGATTGCAACAGACGTTCCTGCCATACCCGGTCTGTTCATTAAATGATCCCTGAGATTTTCAACTCCGGTTCCTGCTCTTTCGGCCATAAATTCCACCCAGGACATCCCGCTGTAATCTCTAATAGAATCATCGAGCATCCTCAGTTCTTTCATTACGTCAAGAGTCTCGCACCAACCTTTAAATCTGAATGTTCCGCGGTACATAGTCTTAGTCTCATGTATGCCATATATATCAATATAAATGATAGAATCCCTGTTCGGGTATACTTCAAGCTCACCTGTTCCCGGGAAAAGATAGCTGAATCTGTCTTTAAATAAATTCTCCGGTTCAACAAATATTATTTTGCCTTTTTTCAGATACGAAGCGCTATTCCGACTCGCCAGGATGACTCCTTTCGGGCTCCATGAAAACTTATAGCCTAAAGGATTATCTGCAGCTTCCGGAGCAGGAAGTGCTCCGCATAGCGAATAAAACTCTTCCACATGTCCACCATTATTATGGATATGATCAATTATTTTCATTGCCGACATATGGTCAATACCGGGATCGAGGCCAATTTCATTCAGAAAAATCAGACCGGCATCTTTAACTTCCTGGTCCATGACATACATCTCAGGCAGAACATACGATGTTGTTACCAGGGACTTATGGTGTTTCAGACACACTTTTGCCACCTCAGTATGGAATTTGTAAGGAAGCAGGGAGACAGCTATATCAGATTCATTTATAATCTGTTCAAGTTTATTTGATTCTTCCATTGACCACTGGACATGAAAGCCATTTGGGTGACCATTTAACATAGCTTCAGCCCGGTCTTTCTTCCTGGATGCGATCACCACAATGAATTTATTTTCAAGCAGGTATTCGACCATCGGTTTAACCACCAGTCCTGCTCCAAGAATAAGTACCTTATTCATAAATAATTCCAAATTAGTTTCTGAAAGGTAAAAAAACTAATTGACTGAAAATATGATTTTAATTGTGGTTTTTAACCACTGAGTCACACAGAGTTTGCACGGAGTAACACTGTTTAATTCTATTAATGCATCACTCCGTGATTAACTCCGTGTAACACAGTGTAACTCTATGGTTAATAGGTTTATACTAGGTTTAATAAATAATTTTAAGACCTCCGGAATTCTATTAAATGAGTATAAAGGTTTGCATGCTTAAAGTAAAGATTCAGAGAGCAGGTTGGAAAAATAATTATCTTTGTTAATGATCTACAAATAATAGTCTTCGCCTTACTTATTCAAATGTCAGATACCCCCAAATATGTTGAGACACCGCTGATGAAGCAGTATTACAGTGTTAAGGCCAAGCATCCTGATGCGATACTTCTTTTCAGGGTTGGAGATTTCTACGAGACCTTTGGGGAAGATGCCATCAAGGCATCCGAGATTCTGGGAATAACTCTTACGCGTAGGGCTAACGGGTCAGCATCATTTGTCGAGCTTGCAGGATTCCCATACCATGCGCTGGATACCTACCTGCCGAAGCTGGTAAGAGCCGGGCAGCGGGTTGCTATCTGTGAACAGCTTGAAGATCCCAAGCTGACTAAAAAGATAGTAAAGCGTGGAATAACCGAGCTGGTGACGCCGGGAGTTTTGCTAAACGAGAATGTCCTTAACCATAAGGAAAATAATTTTCTGGCAGCTGTTCATATCGACAAAAAAATAGCCGGCGTTGCATTTCTGGACATTTCCACCGGCGAGTTCCTTGTCGCGGAAGGTACTTTAGAATATATAGATCAGATGCTGAGTAATTTTCAGCCCAAAGAGGTTCTGTTTGAAAAAATGAAGAAAGATCTTTTCATTGAACAGTTTGGCACAAAGTACTATACCTTCAGGCTTGATGACTGGATATTTACTTCTGACGCCGCAAATGATCGTCTTCTAAAACAATTTGAAACCAGTTCACTGAAAGGTTTTGGTATCCAGAATTTGTCATCCGCAATCATTGCGGCCGGGGCAATCCTTTATTATCTTGATATAACGCAGCATGAACAGCTGGGGCACATAACGAATATCTCAAGGATAGAAGAGCAGAGGTATGTATGGCTTGACAAATTCACAATAAAA
Source organism: uncultured Rikenellaceae bacterium (assembly GCA_964526345.1). Taxonomy (GTDB): domain Bacteria; phylum Bacteroidota; class Bacteroidia; order Bacteroidales; family VadinHA17; genus LD21. The sequence continues at coordinate 15,875 of CAZGKI010000012.1, read as the reverse complement.
AATCTTGAACTCTTTTATACTCCGTATGAAGGAGCCAAAACTCTTATAGACGTCGTGGATTGTACCATCTCTCCTATGGGAGGAAGGCTTCTAAAGCGCTGGATTTCACTTCCATTAAAAGATATACAGCCAATTAATGAGAGACTGGATATAGTACAGCATATGGTGGTTAACACTGCTTTCGGAGATGAGATCAATGGGTTGTTAAGACAAATCGGAGACCTTGAAAGACTAATATCAAAAGTTGCTGTCAACAGGATTAATCCAAGAGAGGTATTACAGCTCAAAAAAGCTCTCAGGGCTATCGAACCATTGAAATCACTCTGTAACAACAGCGGTTGCCAGCCTCTGGTTCAGATCAGTGAGCAGCTGAATACCTGTAAAATACTGGCCGACAGGATAGACCACGACCTGGCCAGCGATCCGCCTGTTCAGCTAAACAGGGGTAATATCATTGCCAAAGGAGTTTCGCCTGAGCTTGACGAACTAAGAACTATACTCTACAGTAGCAAAGATTATCTTGCTGATCTTCAGGTACGCGAAAGTTCCAGGACCGGAATAAGTTCTCTTAAAGTGAGCTATAACAATGTTTTCGGTTATTACATAGAAGTAAGAAATACCCATAAGGACAAAGTACCGCCGGAATGGATCCGCAAGCAGACACTTGTCAGCGCTGAACGGTATATCACTGAAGAACTTAAAGATTATGAGAATAAAATACTCGGTGCTGAAGAAAAGATACTTGACCTTGAGACGAAACTGTTCAATGAACTTGTTCTGGCTATGCTGACTTATATTCCGCCGATCCAGCTGAATTCTGCTCTCATTGCTAAACTGGATTGTCTTCAGTCATTTGCCGTTCTTTCTCTGGCTAATAATTATATCAGGCCCGTACTGGATGAATCTTTCACAATTGATATATCCGACGGCCGGCACCCTGTTATTGAAAAACAATTGCCTGTTGGCGAATTATATGTCCCGAATGACCTTTTGCTTGATACCGAAGATCAGCAGATCATTATTCTTACCGGCCCGAATATGTCAGGTAAATCGGCTTTGCTCCGACAGACAGCACTAATTGTGCTTATGGCACAGATCGGGTGTTTTGTTCCTGCAAAAGCAGCGCGAATAGGTATTGTCGACAAAATTTTTACCAGGGTTGGAGCATCCGACAACATAAGCCTGGGCGAATCGACCTTTATGGTTGAAATGAACGAAACTGCCAGCATTCTTAATAACCTTTCCGACCGCAGCCTGGTACTTCTCGATGAGATCGGACGGGGAACAAGTACTTATGATGGAATATCAATAGCATGGGCCATGGTTGAATACCTGCACGAAAACAAGCTGAGAGCCAAGACCCTGTTTGCAACTCATTACCACGAGCTTAATGAGATGGAGAATTCATTTTCGCGTGTGAGAAACTATAATGTTTCAATAAAAGAGATGAATAATAAGGTAATATTCCTTCGTATACTTAAAAAGGGAGGTAGTGAACATAGTTTTGGCATCCATGTTGCAAAAATGGCAGGAATGCCCAGAAGCGTTGTCAGGAGAGCTGACGAGATACTGAAAGAACTTGAACAAAGTCATGATAAGCAGGAACTTGCCAAACCTATTGCTGATATTGCCGGGCACAGAGAGGGTTTACAGCTGAGTATTTTCCAGCTCGATGACCCGGTTCTCAAACAGATCAGGGACGAAATACTGGAGATAGACATTGATAACCTGACACCTATGGAAGCTCTGAATAAGCTTTACAATATCAGGAAGTACCTTAAATAGGAAGATAATTTCAATTAATATCTTTCTGGCTATGTGAATTAACAAAAATAACCGTTCCAAGATCATCGTATCCGGAGAGTATATTTTCCCATGAATGTTTGAGACCTTCACTCTTGAATCCTATCATTGTGAGGGCAGCCATTGATGATTTTTCATTAATTATAACCTTCTCGGGTGTCCCTGGTTCCTCAAGTATTATTTCAATGTTCTGTTGAGTAATAGGAAGCCTTCCGGTCTTTACAAGTTCATCCAGATCGTTCCTGGTATCTTCGTAAGTTTCCGGTTTACAAATTTCAAATATTTTGATACTTGATTTCTTCCAGTCTGGATGTCCGGATATTATAAAACTGAGGAGAATCAACAGGCTTGAATTTTCGCTTTCGGAGCCTTTTATCCATACATGTATGCCATTTTTGAATATGAAATCTTTCCTGCTGCTGGCTAACAGGCAAATATCGAATCGGCCCGCTTTTATCAACCCTATATTTTCTACAATCTCTTTCAGATTATCCGGATTCTCCTTGTCGTACTCAAAAATTACCATATTGTTCTCCATACCGGATATTCCGGGGACCTGTATGGCCTGGACAATTGCCGATGTATATGATGGTGAAATGATTGTATCGACATATACATGATTATTTGTTGTATCATAAGTTTCAATCAGTCGTGATAATTCCTCCTCCGCCTGCTGATGAGTCGATTTGGAATAATAACCGTCAATTCTGTGCAGATAGGTGCCAAATCCATACCTGTAGGATATCCAGTTCAGAAGCTGAAATGCTCTCGTCCTTACGAATGAATACTTAGATATACAAATGGCGCTTGGTCTCCATTCTTTCTCTTTCTTCTTGCTTCCTGATTTTTGAAGAAACACCTGGAGATTCCTGTTAACCTGGAACAGGGCATTGGCGAACAGAGATTCAAGGCCGTGTCTGTTATGATGATAATAATTGATGTAGGTATAAATTCCTGTCATTATTATTATTGCCCCAAGTGCATAAAAAGAATTTATTTTGAACATTACCCAGATGGCAATCAGGAATCCTATAAATGATAAATACCATTTTGATTTAAATGAGGGTCTGTAAGAGGGTGATGATCCAAAATGATTCAGAAAAGAGATCAGGCATAGTGAACCGTAAGTGACCATAAAGAACATTGAGATTATCTGAGCCACTGCATTAACATTCCCTAGCGCAACAAACACCAGGGCTATAATTATTGTAACCAGAGATGCATTAACAGGTTCATTGTCTGCTTTTCTGGAGAAGGATAACCATCTGTTGATCCTTGATGAAGGAAAAGCATAATCCATGGCAAGCGCCTGCAGGGTCCTGGGAGCAACCATCACTGATCCAATTGCAGATGACATTGTTGACGCTGCGAGACCAAGTGGAATGATAATAGCTCCCCCGATAGCAATTTTTGCCATTATCAGCTGGTTGTTAAGCATATCTTCTGAGCTAGCTGATATCGCCAGTTTGTAAATAACAAAAACATACACGATCATTCCGGTAAGTGTAGCTACAGTTGTACCTATCGGAATAGAACGGGAAGGCTTTTTCAGTTCTCCTGATAAGCCAACTCCGGCAGTCATGCCTGTAAAAGCCGGGAATACAATTGCAAAAACAACGAAAAAGTCATCAAAGCTATGGGGAACATGTATTGGCAGCTTGTTGCCGTTTAAAGCTCCGAAATCAGTTTTTCCCAGGAAGAACATGAGTAATGAAATAAAAAGAATCACGACAATAACATAAAGGGTTTTTACCCCGAGGTTTGCTCCTTTCCTGAGTATCATTAAACCAAGTCCTACCATCACAGGGATGCTGATAACCTGGCGTGGTAAAACAAAGTTCAGCTTATCGGCAAGGTAATTAAAGAAAAATTCAAAAGATTCCGTAAATGCAATTATGTAAAAGGCAACGCTTATAGCCTGCGACATGAAGAGTGCAATGCCAATTGTAGCACCTATATTAAGTCCGAAAGACCTTGAAATTATAAAATACTCACCGCCTCCTTCAACTCGTTTATTTGTGGCAAGTTCAGATATTGCCAGGGCAGTTGGAATAGTTAGTGAATGCCCCAGAAGAATAATTAACAATACTCCCCAGAATCCCAATGTCCCCACAGCATATCCGAATCTCAGGAACAGAATAGCCCCTAAAATAGTCGAAATAGCTGTAAAAAAGACCGGAGCAGTTCCGAATCGCTTATCATCTTCGTGGACCCTCATTAGAACAATTATTACTGAATACCCAAATTTAAACTTTTTTACAACAACGATGCAGTTTTAAATACTTCAAATTTTCTGAATAATATATGCAACTTTTTTGAGTCAACAATTCTGATAATCTTTATCTGAATCATCATAAATATTGATTTTGTTTTTGACATTACTTTCTCTTCGGTCGGATAATGGTATACGACAATTTAAAAAAATCACTTAATTTTATTATGTCTTCAAAAAGACAACAAATTTATGCATAGAAATAGGGTTAACAATCTTTCTGTAACGGTTAATCAGACACTAAATCTACTTGAAAATAATAATATTAAAAATCATGAAACAAGCCATTAAATCAGCACTGACTGTTCTGATCTGGCAGTTCTTTTTTGTTACAGGTTTTTCTCAACCCGGGACTGTGAAACAAGTCAGGCTTAGCCAGTTTGATCTGCAGTCGTCTTCCCTGATTAAGGCATCGGGTGAAGAGATCTCTTCAGTGCAGTATAAAAAGGATGTTTATTGGTTCCCGGTAAACGTTCCCTCAACAGTTCTCACCGGGCTTGTTGCAAACAAAGTCTATCCTGATCCATATTCAGGAATGAATAATATGCTCATACCTGATGCATCCGACGAATTCAACAGGAAATATAATCTTGAGCAATTTAGCTATCTGCGGGGTGAACCAAATCCGTGGAAAAAACCTTACTGGTATCGTACTGTTTTTGAAGTTCCAGCATCAGACAACGGACGTTATTGCCAGTTGATTTTCAAGGGAATAAACTACAGAGCTGCCGTTTGGGTTAACGGCAAGCAGATTGCAGATTCAACTCAGATGGCAGGAATGTTTGCTGAATACAGTTTTGATATTTCACAATATGTTAAGACAGGGAAAAAAAATGCACTTGCCGTAAAAATATATCCTCTCGATTATCCGGGGCTTCCTTCAACCGAACAGCTTGAGGCGCTTGGAGATTTTTATGCTAACGGCGGGCCGACAGGAGATATAGGGAAGAATGTAACCATGCTTTGTTCAGTCGGTTGGGACTGGATACCCCCGGTGCGTGACAGAAATATGGGAATATGGCTTCCTGTGTACCTTCGCACATCGGGAGAGGTAACTATCAGCAGTGCTAAACTTGTAACAGAGCTTCCTGATCTGCCAGATACGACCCTGGCGAAAATATCTCTCAGTATTACACTTCTGAACCATAATAATAGTGAAGTAAATGGCAGTCTCTCAGTTTCTGTAATGCCGGAAAACTTTAGGGGCAGGGCTTTAAAATTTGTAAAACAGATTAAACTGCCTGCGAGCAACTCAACAGCAGTTGAGCTTAATGCTTCAAATACCAAAGAGCTTACTATTGCCAAACCTGTACTCTGGTGGCCGAATGGTCACGGTAACCCGAACCTCTACAGGATCAGGCTTCAATATTCTGATGGTTCAGGTATATCAGACGATACTTCGTTTGTCTTTGGTATCAGGACTATCTCGACAAAGGCAGTAAATGTTAATGGAACATGGCGTCGTGATTTTTTTGTTAACGGAAACAGGGTACAACTCGTTGGAGGAGCATGGGTCCCGGATATGATGCTTAACCGCGACTCAGCCAGGTACGATTATGAGATGCATCTGTGCCGGAATGCAAATATTAACCTTGTAAGGATATGGGGTGGGGGAGTAACCCCGTGTGATGAATTTTTTGAAGCAGCTGATCGTTATGGAATGCTGGTATGGTCCGACTTCTGGATCACCGGAGATACCCAGGGTGAATTTAAAGGTTCTCCAGACTGGCCGCTTGATGGCGATATTTTCAAAAAGAATGTGAAAAGCACAATATTGAGAATCAGGAACCATTCCAGCCTGTTGGTATGGACAGGAGGTAACGAGGGACATGCAAGAAAAGAGCTTTATGATTTCATGAGGAACTGCATTATTGAACTGGACGGTACACGTCCTTTCATCCCAAGCTCTTCGGGTTTTGCACATCTTCCTGAGGGATGGGCGAGAGCATGGCCCGATAACCAGCCTGCAGGTGTATACAGTGGCGGTCCTTATACCTGGCAAGAGCCCAGAAGCTATTATACAAGAGCGATAGCCGGCAGAGACTGGGTGTTTAAAGATGAAACAGGTATACCATCAATGGTAACATATAACATATTACCGAAAGTGATCCCTAACCTTGTATGGGATAAATCATTACCTTTTCCTTTGAACAATACATGGGGCTATCATGATGCTGCGACCGGTAACGGCAAGTGGGACTTTTATTATAATGAAATGATCAAACGTTTCGGCGAGCCCTCCTCAATGAAAGAGTTTTGTGACAAAATGCAGCTGATGAATGCCATCGGGTATCAGGGTATCTTTGAAGCTGCCGGACACAAGCTTAATGATATCGGTGGCGTTATGCTGTGGAAGCTGAATGCTGCTTTCCCAAGCGTTGTTTGGCAGGTATACGACTGGTACCTTGAGCCAAATGCAGGCTATTATTTTATGCAGAATGCCTGTGAACCTGTACATATTCAGCTTAATTTATTTAATAATAGGGTTACAATAATAAACAGGAACTACAAGGAGGTTCCTAATCTGGCAGCAAGTGTTGAGGCATTCGATATGGGCTCAAAATCAATTTTTAGGGAAGAAGCCTATTTCAGCCTGGCACCAACTGAAGTAAAGGAAACATCATCACTGGCGTCATTACTGGAAAACAATAAAGAAATTGTCTTTGTTGTACTTAACCTGAAAAACTCATCAGGGAAAGTTATTTCTCATAATGTTTACTGGCTCAACTCTACAGATGATTATAAAGCTCTGAATAATATGGACAGGTCATCAGTTTCAGTAAACCTGATTAAGTATGAGAAAATGAAAGCAGAAAACAAATGGACATTTCACATAATCAATAATGCAGGAAAGATCGCCTTTTTCATCCGTCCCCAATTAATGTCGGGCAGCGATGAGATTTTACCTTCATTCTGGTCGGCAAATTATTTTACACTGGTCCCTGGCGAAAGTAAAGATATATCAGTAAGTTGTCCTGCAGCCATGTTGAGTGGCAGAACAGCTGATCTTAAGATAAGCGGTTGGAATACAGATACCAGCACAATCCATCTTCCAATGAGATAAGCTATATTTTTTTCAGGAGTTCCATTCCGAAGCCGGGTTTTGAAGAAGGAACCAGTTTCCCTTTTTTAAGCTTATAATCTGTCAGATCAACATCGTCGGAGGTACAGGTAACTCCCTCGATAGTGGCAGTGGTTCCGAATGCTCCGGACAGATGGGATATGTAATTGGTTTTTATTGCTGAACCCCATGCATGTGGTGAGGCAAGAATGCCCATATGTTTTATCTCTTTTATAAATTTGATCCATCTGGTAAAACCAAGACTGGCAATATCCTCGATAAATACTTTTATAATTCTCTGCGATCCCAGCTGCCTGAGCACCTTTTCATCAGGATTTGCTTCACCGTCGGCCAGGAGAGGACTAAGGTTATGGACTTTCAGCCAGGAATTTAGTTTTGCATAATCTTCTATTGTCTCGTGGAAGGGCTCTTCAATCCAATAGAGCCTGACCCCTTTAATCCCTTCGAGATACTTTATAAATTCATCGATAGTAAATCCATTGTTGCCATCTACAAGTATATCGCAGTCAGGGAATGTACTGCTGACCAGTTTTGTTACCTCAATATCTCTTTTCAGCCCTCCATTTTTTTCCATCCATTTATATTCACGCCCGATCTTAAGTTTGAACTGCCGGTAGCCGTAATTGTAATCGTACCGACATTCCTCGAGGATCTTTTCTATCCCGGCAGGTTTGTCTGCAGGTTCCAGGTCGTCGAAATAGATCATTCCACTATAGCAAAGCTGTTTTTCAGGTCTTCTTTTACCAAGAAGCCTGTAAACTGGTCTATCCAGGATCCTGCCGGCCAGATCATAAAGGGAGAAGTCGAATCCTTCAACATCAGGAGAGATCACCCCTGATGCAGGTATTATCAGGTCTGCTACTTTTTTCCCTTTTAATAAGCTGAATTTTTCCTTAAGAGTTTGTTGTGATCCTCTGTTAATGCCCCATCCTGTGGCGCCCTGATCGCTATATAATATATGAATACCAGACTCTGTTCCCCATCCATGCACCCCACGCTGTGCATTTTTTCCTACCGGGCGGGGATATCTGAGCTTTACGGTTGTGAATTTAATATCCGATATTTTATGATAACTCAAATCGCGTGATCTTACCGGAGGGCTCGTATATGGCAGGTTGAAGACAATAAATCCTGTGGCACCGACACCCGCAATTTTGATAAAATGACGTCTTTTCATCTCCTTAGATATATTTCAATATAAGCAGGATAAAAGTCAGGAAATAAAGTGTTATGGTTAACATAACATTATATTTTTGGTTCGGATGAATTCTTCTGACAACACTGGACTGATGGTAATAATTATTGAAGCAGGAATGAAAAGAAATCTTTAAGTGACAATTAAATAAATATTCTTACCCGAGGGACAGGAGTATACACTCTCACAATCTGATTCAGCGCCTTAAGGTTGAAAAATTGCGTCGCGGCAGATGGACTTATTATTCAATTCTGAACCAGTCGAAATCAACATATATTTTTCTATTATCTTACCTGCATTACAGGTTTATAATTGATTTTTTTAGAGGCCCATTCAATGAAATATTTCATATTCGGCGCATCAGTGTGCCCTCCATCGTGCTGACGCCAGGCAAGCTCACCATCAAGCAGGCCGGTAAGTACCGGCGGCATTACTTCAGTCTTGTAATTATTAGATACTCCCAGGTCTTTTGCACCTAAAAGCTTAAATACAGCTCCGGCAGCAATAGTGGCCATATAGCTTCCCTTCTGGTCAAGCCATTTTGCATCACCTTTTTCAGGTACTCCATAGCTTATAAAAGTTAGCCTTGGTGCGCACATTGCAATAAGACTATGAGAATCGACATGCATCTGACCTGCATTTCCAGGTCCTGATGTCGATTCGGAAGCGCCATATTTCAAATAATTCCCGGCCATCCAATGATATTCACCAGTGGCTGTAAGACTTTCGACAGCTTCTCCAAAGTTACGGCGATGAAGTGTGGCTCCACCTTTTCCTGATGAACCGACCAGTGCCATGGCGAATCGGTCTTCGAAAGCAAGAGTAACAAGAGCAGCTTTGCCATAACGTGAAACACCCTCAATACCAACATGTTTTGCATCAACAGCCTTATTGGTCTCCAGATAATCCAGTCCGCGAGCAGCACCCCATGCCCAGGCCCTCAGTGAACCCCAATCATCTGGTTTACGTGGCTGACCCTTGTTCACAAGCCCTATAATACCTCTTGTTAATCCGGCTCCATTGTCGGCTTGTATCGATGAAGGATCTATTACAGCATAACCCCATCCAGCTGCAATAAGCTGTTGTGTTGAAGGAGGATCGGCATTAGGATCAGTCTGACGTGTCATAGCACCAAAAGGAGAGGCAGTCGTTGCACGAGTAATTGGAGTAAAGGCAAGGTACTTGTCGAATATTACTTTTACTTCCGGATCACTATCGGATAGCATCTTCCTGAAAGCTTTGTTAAGCACCTCCAGCTCATCTGCGTTTGGCTGAGCGGGAGCTGGCAAGCCAGGCCTGCCAAACATCATCAACACAGGTACAGGTCCAGTGACATTTGCAGGTGTGACCAGCACCATGGAAATATTGACATCGATAAGCGGATATGCTGAATTATCTACATGACCTGTAAGCTTCTTGGCTATTACAGGCATAAAACCAACAGTCTCTCTCTCAGAAATATCAACCGTCCATTTGACAGCAGGAATATTTTTTGGCAGACGACCATAGACCTCTTTTTCCATGTATTCCACTATCTCGGGACGACGCTGCTTCCACCACATATCAGGAGTCGTAACTTTTTTCCCGTTATTCAATGTCAGAAGATCGGGAAGATCGGGATAAGGTGTGGCAATTGATTCATCATAATTTGCATGGTTAGGTGCAGACTCATTGCCGCTTGGTCCTGGCCTGACGCTTTTAATACCTAGCTGATCCATCATATTCTGATGGTCTTGTTCCGCTGTGAACTGAACTGGTGGAGGGTATTGTCCGGATACACCAGTTTGATTCTGGGCGAGTAGCCGGGGACCCAATAAGATCATTAACAACAATAACGATTTTTTCATGTTTAATAATTTAGTTTTATTTTTAAATAATCCTATTTGTCTTGACCAGTCTCAAAAGGAGAAGCTGGTAATCCTTTAATATTATATAAGTTAGCACCTTCCGGATTATCAGCCCATGCATGTTTTACGTATACCGGGGCTTTTATTTCATCACTCCGTACAATCACGCGATTATTATAAATTTTGGCTTCTGCCCATACAAATTTTCTATCAGATGCAATTTAACTGGCTTTCTCATTTCAGTTATAATTGTACAGTTCAAATCTTAAAATTGAATAATCATCTAAAAAGATACGTATATGCCTTCCCTGGTGTGTTTGATCACCATTCAGGTGTCTTATGATTTTCCAGTCTTTCCCGTTTTCAAATCTTCCTTCATCAACTTTTAATATCCCTACATTTAATGAAGGGTTACTTAAATTCCTGAATGTCACCACAAATCCGGAGCCAGCAACATAAAATTCATCTTCCCCTGTTTGAACAAAGATCGCTCCTGCCATATTCCATGTTTCATTTCTCGAATTATTTTCGTAACCCAAAGTATAACTATGTCGTACCTTGAATTCATAATTTCCCAGCTTAAAAACGGTTTCCTGATTTTGTTTGTCGAGAAGGACTCCTTCAATTTTATCCTGGCCCTGGTGGGCTGTAATTATGGGTATAAGCTGACCTATAACATTATACATTTTTCCAAGGGGTTCATTTTCCGGATTGCCGGAAGATTCAACAGAAAAGGGAGCAAAACCAATACTCTCATAGTGCCCGAGAGTATAGGCCGCTTTAGCTGCCACAGTATTGTCGAAACGATGCTCAGGAATAAATAATGGATTTCCCTGACGGGTGTATAGATCACACCAGTGTTTAAGATCCGGAAAATAAAAATCTGGAGATAAGAAATCTATGGATGGTCCACCTGCTTTCCATATATCCATCAGGTGTGGCAGAGGACCACCACCTGGATAATTTATTCCTGGTTTGCTTTGAGGGTAATTTAATGCTGCATTTACATACATTGGCAAGGGATATACAGCCTTTCCTGCTTCGACAATTGAATTTGTATATTTTGAATAATACCAGGCCATAAAAATTTCATCAGTCTGAGAGCCTTTCCCAAAAACTTCTTCCCACGTGCCAGAATTTTTTAATCCGTTTTTCCCCCATACTTCACTGAATTCAGAGACCAGATTTTCTTTGTTCCTTTCCAAATACTGCATTAATTCTGTCGGTACATTTTCCTGAAATCTTTCATTTGCCAGTGAGCTGTAATCCCTTGCAGTCGGCAGCATTCCAATTTCATTTTCAGCCTGAATCATTATTACAGTATAATCATTCGCATCAGTCTCTTTAATATGTTTCATTAATGACTTATATGCCTTCAAATCTGCCTGTAGATTGTTTTCACTAAAAGGAGTCAGTATCTCATGGCTTGTTCCCTTATCATCTTTAATTCTTGGGAATCTTTCCTGATTCTTTTTAACCCACGATGGAGCATGGCTTGACGTACTGTTTTTCCAGGAACCGAACCACAAAAAAACGAGTTTGAAATTATTATCCCGGGCCTTTTTGACCAACATGTCGAGTAATTCAAAATCAAATTTACCTTCTGCAGGTTCAATGAGTTCCCAATAAACAGGTGCCAAAACTGTATTCATGTTCATGGTTTTCAATTTTGGCCATATTGGTTCCATATATTCCACACTGGTAAAAGAAGAATTTCCAAGCTCACCTCCCATAATCAGGAAAGGGTTATCGTCGACTATTAATTGAGTTGTCTTGTCCTGCTTTCTTAAATAAGGCATTTGATATTGTCCTGAATGTACATTTTGTATTTTTTTTTGAGAAGAAGTATATATCGGAATTGCTATGGCTGAAAGAAATATCAAAACTCTTGAAAGCTTTTTCATTTTGGGAGATTGTTTTAAGATTATAAAGCTAATATTTGTTTATAAACAATCCGAAATTATCTTAATACTTTTAATTAAGATTAGTTTTTTTTGGACTAATTGTCACACCCCATATTTGTTCATCTTTTCAATGAACTTCAGTTGTTTTAGTTCTGAGAATTCGAATATTGTTTAGATAATTTATATAAAGCCTTTTATAAAACGCAAGGTTTTCTTAAATTTACCTGAATTATTTTTAATCATGCGATATTATTAAGTAACATTATTTTATAACACAGAAGAAATGAAACGTATTCTTATTTTCTTATTAGCAGGCTGGACTTTCGCATCAATAGATGCTGCTGTAATTGATACCATCCAGGTATACAGTAAGTCGATGCAGAAGAATATTCCGGTGGTAATAATCAGGCCCGATAATTATACTTCTGTAAATGAATTGCCTGTAGTGTATTTATTGCATGGTTATAGTGGAAATCACCTCGACTGGATTAAAAGAGACAAAGGTTTTGAAAAAGCTGTCGATCAGTACAACATGATAATTGTTTGTCCTGATGGTGGTTATAACAGCTGGTATTGGAATAGTCCGATTGACCCGAAATCACAATATGAAACTTTTATATCAGACGAACTTGTAAAATCAATTGATGCAAAGTATACCACAATTAAAGACCGGACAGGTCGGGCAATAACCGGTCTGAGCATGGGCGGTCATGGTGCCCTGTATCTGGCTTTCAAACATCAGGATGTTTTCGGAGCTGCCGGAAGTATGAGTGGGGGAGTTGATATCAGACCATTCCCGAACAATTGGGATATGGCCAAACAGCTCGGAACATATGCTGAACAACCTGAGAGGTGGGAAAAGAACACTGTGATAAACATGCTGAATCTTCTTACACCGAATTCATTGGCGATTATCATTGATTGCGGTACAGAGGATTTCTTCTTTAAAGTAAATGAAAACCTGCATCAGCAGTTAATATACCGAAACATTCCACACGATTTTATTATCCGCCCGGGTGCTCACACCTGGACCTACTGGACAAACGCTGTGAAATATCAGTTGCTTTTTATGAAGAACTATTTTGACAGCTCTAAACGTTAAAAATTCGGTTTTTTCAGGGAGGTTTTATACGGAGGCATTGACTTATTCCGATGAGCTGATATACGAAGATACCTGATCTGGCGGTCCTCCTATATACCTTGGATAGTTCGGATATGAACAGAGAATATATCCTTTACCTTCAGGTTTCACTCCAATTCGCCCCTCGCGGTTGACAACAAGTGTTTTCGCAGGAGCGCTGCCTTCTTCAACCCATGATATTATCATATCCATTTTGTCGCTAGAGTTTGGTGGCGGAATGTTTTTTACCTCAACCGTTTCTCCATCCCCGTTCATCTTATAACTCTTGCCTGATAATCCATGGCCTCCCTGTGGAACAACATACAACCTCGCAAACTTATCCAGTTTCTTCTGTCCCATCTTATTTATTAAAGACTGAAAGTAATCAAGCTGTGCACCGGAAGAGGCTATAAAATCCTGTGTGCCGACAGTAAGTATTATTTTCCCTCCATATTTATAAAATGTACTAAGATCTGGATCCGTGGCATCGAGCCATTCGGATATCTGTTTCCGGCGCTCATCCATAGCTTTTCCTTCGGCATAGTCAAGTGGATTAGCAGAGGGGTTCTTCATAAGGAACCCTGTTACTCCAAGAACTCCCAGAGATGAATGTACCGGAGCGTTTTCACCTGCACCTTCCTGTCCCTTGTATCGCGTAGGGGTAATCGTCCCAAAAGATTCAGGATCGGTAGTCGGAAGCCACATACCGAACGATTTAACTCCATTTGCTAGAGGAGATGGGAACTTATAAGGACTGTAAACAAATTCAAGTGTCTTAATCTGTCCTTCGGTAAGCCTGGCTGAATATGAATTATCTGCAGGTTCTGGATCCTTTTCGTTTGATTCACGAAGGGCCGCCCAGGGATTAACAGGGCCGGAACCGTCTGTTACATCAAAGATAGCACGCGATGCCATATAGTTATTGATAATCCCATCAGACAATCCGTCAAGTTTGTCACACTGTCTCAGGAACTCAGCCCTGATTGCATTAACCTTGGCAGGTGTCACCCAGTTTTCCAATGGTTTCTCCTGTATCCTTATCAGTTCAGGAGCGAGCATAAGTGTTGAAAAATTAACTATCGGAACATCAGCTATAATACCGTTATAATCCTCAGGATATCTTTGTGCAACCATAAGTCCTTCGCGTCCACCCTGTGAACCACCAATATAATAGTTGAAAAGGGGTCGTTCTCCATAAATTCTTTCAATTATTACCATTGCGGCATCGTGAGTCTTTTTCATTTGCATGTAACCAAGATTGCGAATTGCCTCATCGTTGAGTGTCCAATCATCAGGCTTAGCTCCTGCAGGACCGGAAGCCAGGACTGTACCTCCTCTACCCATTCCTCCCTGATGCCCTGAGTCGCTGCCATACATCACAAATCCCTTATTTATCATCGGATTTCTGCCTTCCCTGACGGTGATCGATCCATTCATACCACCGCCACCAGCCTGTATGGCACGATGCGACCAGCTCGCCGGAAGAAGTACCCGGAAATTAATGGGCCAGCCATTGGGGTCAACCGGTAAAATTGAACCTTCAACAACAGCATATGCAGGAGTGGCATCTGTTGCTTCAACCCAGCGTGGAGTATAGAGCTTGACAGAGCCAACGGGCTCTCCAATAGATGAGACAGCAATAGAAGTACCTGCCTTTTCAATGTCGTTTTTTGTAATTACTTTATTTTTTGAAGAAGAATCCTGACCGGCAGCTGCTACTTCTGCCAGAATCAGTGTTGCAGTGATTAAAAAATAGAGTCTTTTCATAATTTTTTAGACCTTATTTAAATAATCTGGGAGTGAAATTATTAAGGGCCCTGCGCCAGGTAAGCCATTCGTGGGCAGTGCCTTGTGATTCGTGGAAAACGATATTCTTGATTCCATGAGCCTTGAGAGCTTCAACTGAAGCCTTTGGACTGTTTTCTTCAGTACCAGTGCTGATGAAAAGAAGGTTCATCTGCTTGTCGAAGGCTGCAGGATCTTTGAAAACACCGTTGAAAGCGGTTAAAACCGGATTCTGATCGCTTGCTGGTGTAGTACCCGGAGCAGCACCTCTGGGGCCTCCAACAAAGAATCCGCTGAATGTGCCCATCCATGCAAATTTGTCCATATTGGCAAATACGGTGCTGGTGGTCTGCATGCCGCCTCTGGACAAACCGGCCATTGCTCTGTGTTCTCTGTCAGTATAAGTACGGAAAGTTTTATCAATGAAAGGAATAAGATCCTTTACATAAATATCAGTTATATTACCGGAAGCTGTGCGAACATCGGAATTGGTTTTGATATCTCCGCTGGGCATTACAATTATCATAGGAACAGCTTTCCCGGATGCAATTAATCCGTCCATGATGTTTTCCAGGTGTCCCTGAATTGACCATCCGTTTTCATCTTCTCCCCACCCGTGCACAAGATAAAGAACAGGATATTTTTTGTTTGTGCTTTTTTCATATTCAGCGGGGACATAAACGTTTACATGACGTTCCATTCCATTAACGTCAGACCAGTAAAGTATGGAACGGATCTGTCCGTGAGGTATGTTCTTGTTAAATCTGTAATAATCACCTTCCGGCCCTTCAGGTATTTCTATACCAGATGATTCCCAGTTGCTTCCAAAATATGCCTCACTTCCCCGATCCATAACAGGAACTCCGT
>CAZGKI010000011.1:0-102706 GCA_964526345.1 uncultured Rikenellaceae bacterium | reverse complement strand
ACAGTTCTGTGATCTCTTTTTGCCAACCCTACTGTCAGCCCTTCACCGTTGTGCAGGTATACATGACGAAAAAATTTCTCATCCTGCTTGTCGCCCCAGCCTGTATCAACAAGTATTACCCTTTTTTTTACTTCAACAATCAATGATCTGAGCGTCAATACAATTAGATTATTTGCATCGGAAGGATATACCCGTGACCAGAGTGTTTTTGGAACGACTCCGAACATTGCACCTCCGTCGACTTTGAAATTGGCGATATTGAATAAGTCCAGCTTCATCTGATGAAATTTTAAATAAAATTATAAGAATTTCTGTTAATTAAACTTCCGGAATTAATTATGACCTAAACAGAATGTGAGTGGTTCTTTTTTGAGGTCATCTGGAACATGATCCTCATCATGAGTCTTATCATCTGGTATGAGGCCCATCCGGCAAGTCTTGTTATCCAGTTACGCTTACGGTTAAATTCATCGAAGGTTACTTCGCGGCAGTCGTTTTGAATTATACCAGTTAGTTCCCGTTCAAACTTACTGGTAAATTCTTCATTGAGGATCCCGACATTTATTTCAATACTGGCATAATCGCTAAGGTGGTTAAGGTTATAGCTCCCTATTGTTGCCCATTTTCCGTCGACAGTGGCGACTTTGGCATGCAGGTTCGAGGGAAGATATTCATAGATCCTGATATTATTCTTCAGGATGAAATCATACAGGAACCGGGTTGCCCTTTTGAATATCGGAGCATCAGATTCTGCTGAGAATACTACGGTAATATCAACTCCCCTGGCGCTTGCATTTCTCATAAGCCTTCTTTCATTACGGCCGGGCAGAAAATAACTGGCAAAAATTATCATTTTTTCCCGGGCATCTCTGAATGCATACCGGTAACTTTTAAGGATCTCTATCTTGTTTCTGTACCAGTTATTCTGTAATACTATCAGCTTCACATTTTCATTCCAGGAAACAACATCTTTAATTATCTCCCTTGAACGTTCATTTCCTGGTATAAATCTCTTGTTCCAGAGTTTCTGTAAAATATTAAGAAGATGGACACATTCAGGCCCTTTAAACAATATTGCATAATCCAGCCATTCTTTCTTTTCGGGTAAACCATGATAACGGTTTGCTATATTCATCCCTCCGAGAATTGCTGTCTCTCCATCAGCTAAAACCACCTTTGAATGAAGTCTCAGGCTTAAATAGAAACCTTTTGTAATGAATGTAGGTGAGAAAAAACGAAAAAGAATCCCTGAGTTCTCAATACTTTTTATCAGTGTACCCGAAAGATATTTTGTTCCAAAAGCATCAAGAAGCAGATAAGTTCTGACTCCCCTTTTTGCAGCGCGTATCAGTGCATCTACAATACGCTGGCCTGTCTCATCCTCGTCCAGGATATATGTGTGAAAATGAATAAAATCCCTTGCCTCGTCTATGACTTTTTCTACTGCGGAAAAATAAGAATCCCCGCTCCTGAGCAGTTGAATGTAATGCCCTTCTTTATAAATATATCTTCGTTCCGGGATCTTCATAAACACTTCAATTCATGTTCCCAGATACAAATATAAGACTTTACAGGCAGGATTAAATTATTAAAGATTTTCTATTACTTTGTTGTCGTTTTTAAAATGAGATTTATGAAAGCTAAGATGCTGTTTCTGAAAGTTTCAGTCGTCATATAGCTGATCAGGATCTTTCTGAATGGCCAGGTAAATCTTCCAGACAGAGCATGACGAAAATACATTTCATAGCAATCGGAGGTGCAGTAATGCATAATCTGGCAATCGCCCTTCATAAAAAAGGTTATGTAGTTACCGGATCGGATGACGAGATATTTGAGCCTTCAAAATCGCACTTGTCAAAGTATTCTCTGCTACCTGACAAAGAGGGATGGGATCCGGACAGAATCACAAGAGATCTTGATACTATTATTCTTGGTATGCACGCCAGGGAAGATAATCCTGAACTGATAAGGGCACGCGAGCTCGGAATAAAAATTATATCATTCCCTGAATACCTGTATGAGCAGACTAAGAACAAGAAAAGGATTGTCGTTGCGGGAAGTCATGGAAAAACAACCACTACTGCCATCATTATGCATGTATTCAAAACAGCCGGAATTAAGTTTGATTATATGGCAGGCTCAATGATTGATGGTTATGAAACTATGGTAGGGCTAGCTGAAGATTCGGAGATTGCTGTTTTTGAAGGTGATGAATATCTTAGTTCTGCTCTCGACCGCCGACCTAAATTCCATTTATATTATCCTGATATCGCAATACTTAACGGGATAGCATGGGATCATATGAACGTTTTTCCCACATTCGAAAATTATGTCGAACAGTTTTCAGTTTTTATATCTAAAATCTCAGATGGCGGATGTTTAATATATTTTGAAGATGATCCTGTTGTTAAACGACTGGCTCTGGCATCAGGAGACAGTATTAAAAAATTCCCGTATAAGGTACATGGTTATTTCCAGAACAAAGCAGGTTTTTTTGCCGCCACACATAACCGTACTATACCTTTAAAGATATTCGGGGAACACAATATGCAAAACCTTATGGCTGCGAAAGAGGCTTGTATGGTCGCCGGTATAGCAGAAGACGTTTTCTATAATGCTGTTCAGAGCTTTGAGGGTACTTCCAAAAGGCTCCAGAAACTTAATGAGAATGAAAAAGGAGTAGTATACCTCGATTTTGCACATGCCCCTTCAAAGGTAAAAGCTACCGTTGAAGCTGTAGCGTCAAGATATCCGGGAAGAGAGATTATTGCATGCCTTGAGCTTCATACATACTCGAGTCTGAATATCGGATTTCTCCCCCAGTACTTTGGTACTCTTGATAAAGCCTTCCTGCCGATAATCTATTATAATCCTCATACCCTGCAACTTAAGAAACTACCTCCTCTTTCGGCTGATGAAGTGAAAAATGCTTTTGGAGAAAAGAATATAAATGTATTTGACAATTCATCTGAAATGTTTGCGTTTATTCAAAAACAAAATTTCCGGAATCCTGTTTACCTGTTTATGAGTTCGGGAGATTACGATGGATGCAACCTGAAGGAGTTATCAGAAAAACTATTGTTAACCAAATAAATATCAATCTATCATGAAAAGAACATTTTTATTATTCATTACAATCATCTTTCTCAGCCTTTCTTTGCATGGACAGGATTACAAGACAAGCCTCGGGTTGAGAGCAGGTCTTCCGTATGGACTGACTGTCAAACATTTCCTCAATAAGACCGATGCTCTTGAAGGGATCCTTGCCAGCAGCTGGGGTGGTTTTGTTATTACAGGCCTCTATGAAAATGAACACTGGACCGGCCAGTATCCGGGATTAAACTGGTTCTGGGGATTTGGAGGTCACGTTGGCTTCTGGGATGCCGGAAGAAATCCTTTTGTAAAAGATACTTATAATGGCAGCGCTATATTCGGAGCAGATGGTATCCTGGGGCTTGAATATACTTTCGATGATATTCCGCTTAACCTCTCACTTGACTTACTCCCAACTTTGAATATTATTGGAGATTTTGGATTAGGTATAAACGGCGCGCTATCGATAAGGTATGTTTTTTAACCTGTCCACCTGATTTCGTTTCCATCAGGTTAATGTGCCATTGCGGCAAAGTTTTTTACTGCAAATATTTTGCATATCGAAAAAAACATGTTTCCTTTGCATCCGCATTTTAAAGTTCTTTGTATGGTCCATTCGTCTAGTGGTTAGGACGTCAGGTTTTCATCCTGGTAACAGGGGTTCGATTCCCCTATGGACTACAAAAAATAATCGCAATATTTTCACAACCGCTTAAAATCAAGGATTTCAGGCGGTTTCTTTTTTTATAGGTACTCAAAATGTACGTCAGAACTCCTTAAAAAGGACTCTTCTTCGACACCTCCTGTTAAACATCAAAAAGGTGTCAATAAACTTTGTAACTCTCTGTATATTTTGCACTTGTTTGCAGCCTTTTGCATGAAAAGAGCTGTGTTAAACCAGGTAATTTTGTACAGTAATCCTAGGACTGCTTCGTATCGAACAATTGATAAATATCAAATTATGTTAAGCATTGGTAAAAAAGAAAAGATTAATCCATCTACAAGACCTTGTCAGGAAGTAGAAATACTCATTAAATTACGAAATAGTCTCATACTCTATGAACCTGAATATATAGAATCTAAGTTTAAAAATCCTGATGCTCAATTACATAGATTTGAGAAATATTTAAATCGGAAGATTGAATTAAATCCTTTTGCAACAGAACTAGATGACTTCTACCCTACAAAAATAATTAGTTACAGTTGTTGTGATTGGGCCATAAATTCGACTACTCAGTTTATCGGTGACTTTAATAAAAAAATAATAAAAAGCACAAGTTAACACGGACAATAAAATTAATAGGTTCGTCATGGTTTTTGCTTTGGAAGAGATACTTTAATAATTTCGATTATAATATTCATCACGCTGAGTCCTTCCGATTGTAGCGAGACACGACCCCGGCCTTAAGCAAGTCGGATTTTCTACATAAAAAATTGACTTTAAACTAAACATAGTGTAAATTTAACAACTCACCCTGCTAATAGTAGTTAATCTTACTATATGAAGAATTTAGCCAGGTTGCCTGATGGATGGTTATGGCAGACAATGAGCTCTGATGCATTTGATTTAAGGGCTGCCTGACAGTTATTGGAGTTTTGTACTTTAACTAAAATCAAATGAGTATGAAAAAGAGTGATAAAAAAGATCCATTAAAGAAAATTCAATCATGTTCAAGATGAAAAAACTGATAACTCTGAATGTGTTATTAATGATAAGCATTACTATTCTTCCTCAAAGCTGGAAGAGATACCCTTATACACCAGATGGCAGCTTATTATCCTTTCCTGCTGATGAAGGAAGACATTCGTCAGAACCAATAGAATGGTGGTACACCAATGGGCATCTTACCGGAATTACAACAGGGAAACATTACAGTTATATGCTCAGTTATTTTTATAGCCCGTTAAGTATATTTGACGGATTTAGAATTTTGAATTTAAGTGATGATGACCTGGGTTTGTTTTGTACTGAATCTCAAGCACTCAATTACAATATAATGGCAAGTGATAGTCTTAATATTAAAGCTAAGATATTTTTAGGTGGAACTGAAACCTGGCATAATAAAACAGATATACTGGGAAATTCATTGCCTTTTGAGTATGAAATATCTGCAGTATCTTCCATCGGAGCAATTAACCTGGAGTACAATGGATTAAAACCACCACTAATTTTAGCAGATAGTGGATATTTTTATGAAGGTGCATTAGATTATACATATTACTATTCTCTGACAAAAAATGAAGCAACCGGAACAATAACGCTTAATGGTATTACCGAAAATGTAAGTGGATCATCATGGATTGACAAGCAATATGGTACTTTTAATCCTTCAAATGGACAAGAATATGAGTGGTTCTGTATTCAACTTTCTAATGGTATGGATATTAATGTTAATAATCTCTTTACAGTCAAAGACGAAATTCCAGATAATTTAAAATATAGACTTCTTTCGGCCTACGTTGATGAGACAACTCAATACACAACATCAGACTTTCAAATAGAGCGCCTGAAATATAGCTATATGCCAGATAGTTCAAGGTGTTATTCTCAAAAGTGGAGGATTACATCTTCAATTCTTAATGTTGATATTATTGTTTCAGCATTACATTCAAACTGTGAGGTCAGTTTACCATTCAGATTTTACGAAGGTTCAACATATGTTACAGGAACAGTTAGTGGCGCTCCTGTCACAGGTGTTGGTTTCGTGGAATTATTGCATTCTTATGAAATCCCTGATATCTCTATAACAGACACGACTAATCTGGGGGATGTCTCATCTTTATTAACATGGAAACTTGACAATCCTGATGATGGGAACCCATTGATATATGATCTGGAGTATAGTATTGATAGTCTTAAAACATTCTTACCAATTATAGCGAATGTCGCTGACACTTTTTATTACTGGAATACCGAAGCTCTATCAGAGGAAAAAAATATCTGGTTAAAAGTTACAGGGTATTCTATTGATAGTACGCTAAATAATACTAGTGTTAGAAAATTAAAATCAAATCTTACCGCTGTAACTGAAGTTGAATATCAAGAACATATTAATATTTACCCCAATCCATCGGCAGGACAAATTATTGTTGAAGGTGAAAATATTTATAAGATTGAAATTATCGATATTATTGGAAGAACAGTTTATTCATCATTGATAAATCAAACAAGGCAATCTATTGATTTAAGTACCCGGAGAAGAGGTATCTATTTTGTGGAGGTTACTACAAACAGAGGCACAACAATACATAAACTTATACTTATGTAGAATAGTTGTTTGACTGCAAAAGCCGGACGTCTTGACAACATTTGACCGGTTAGATAATAATTTACCTATGTCTTCCAATTACTAAAATATTATATATTTATATAGGATATTCTCAAACTAATTCCTTTAGAATAGAGTACAGCCTGTACTATAATTAATATTAAGAGTATGCGTGGTACCCGTGCTTTTTCAAAAAACCCCCAGGTACTTATCCAGATAGAATGATGATACCCCCCATCAATGTGAGAAATTTTGGCAATATGGTCAAGTGGTTAATATAAATATCACACACTTCTAAATAGAGGAAGACTTCTCACAACATATCAGAAAGCGAGAGTGAGGATATAGCAGGTGCTTTTTTTAGTGTCACCGGGTACTTCCTTTGCCTCATAAACTATCCCCCCACGCATGAAAAGAATTTTTTAGGATCTGCCGAGTGAGCGTAGGTTTCTTCCAAAACACACCCCACCTAACTTGAAGATTGGGTGATTAGCCCCGTCAGTAAACTTATTATTAACTAATACAAAAGAAAATGGTTCAAATCATTGACTTTGTCAAAAGGCAGAACAAAGAAGGCGTGGAATTTAACGCTTTGATCCTTCAGGGAGGACTTGAATTTGTCAAATCCAAAGAGAGTGGTGCTTGGTATGCAACCTTAAAAAAGACTTCAATTACTTCTACTTTGAATGATGCTACTTGCCAAAACCTTATTGGACAGCAGATTCCAGGCTCTGTGCAAAGGGTAGAATGTGCGCCCTTTGACCTCACCAACAAAGAAACAGGTGAAGTTTTGACTTTAACTCACCGCTGGGTTTACCTAAAAGAAGGTGAGACTATTGAAGAAAAGGTTATTGCAGACTCAAAAGTCTCAATGCCTGTTTAACTCGAGGGGCTTCGGCCCCTTTTTTATTCATCTTAAATCAATATCAAAAGGTGGCATAAATAGTACAGTAACAGATGTAAGGATTATATTGCAATATGCAATTAAAGCAAATGCTAGTGGTATCGTAATATGTCATAATCACCCTAGTGGCAATTTGCAACCAAGTGAATCTGATATAGAGATTACCAGGAAGATTAAGGAATCAGGGAATGTGATGGATGTTCAGTTATTGGATCATTTGATTATGGTACCAGAAGGGAAGTATTATAGTATGGGAGATGAGGGGATTATTTATTTAATTTATAAATTTGATAATCGCAGTTTTAAAGATTGATCAACTATTGACAATAATAACTTATTGTCTGCTTCGGAAATCTGTTCCGGGGGCTTTTTTCTTGTTGGGAAAATAGCAAAAGCCCCCTGGTTATTATCCAAGAGGCATCTCGTTGTATTGTCTCTAAAAGGTTAGAGACATTTCAGAGTTTAACCTGCTCTTTTGAGATTCCAAGCTTACTCCTGGTAGCAAGGTGATATTTATTTACAAGTACATATCAATAAACTTTCACCATAAGCGGTTCCAACACAATTTATTGCATATGCACGAACATAATAATCTGTTTTTGAAATTAAGCCTGTAATTATAGCCTCAAATTCAAGGGTGTCTCCGCAAGAAATTTCAGGTACAAGAATTATTTTCGAATCTGAAATAGAAGGGTCTGGCAAAGAATCCCAGCAAGCACCATATTCCATTATCTTCAAATTACATGTAGAAATTATAATTCCACCCATTTGGATAGTAGTTTCTGTGATATCGATTGGAACAATAGTGGTTACTATAGGTAAGGTATCAGAATCTACTTTATTACAACTCATAAAATAAAAGGAGATCAATAAAAATAATAATACAAAAGATATCCTTTTCATGACTTTAAATATTTCCAATATTTAAATTAACTTGAATAGTTTTTAAATGATTCCTCTATTCAAAGTTCGAAAATTCCAAATGATTAATAGATGAATTTTAAGGAAAAATGTGCTGATTTTGATTAACTTAGTTAATTGATAAATAATGGGAGTAATATATCAGACTAAGAAAGGAATTAGATAGATTGGGAACAACAAAAAACAAGCCAGCACCCTTAAAAGTTAACCATGAAACAATCACTTACCTCTTATCACCCACCAAAATTCCATATATTCTGTCCTCTGAGGAGTTGGTATCATAACAAATAAATAGTTTAGAATCTTAAAAATGTTTCAGTATAGTTTCAGTGGGTAATAAGGAAAAACCTTGATACTGTTGTGTGTCAGGGCTTTGTTTGTTTTTATTGGCCCCCCAGTACGTTGCAGAAGATAATACCTTTTGAATTAACAAGCCCATAGTATAGGAATCCCACCCCTTTTTTCCCCCCTTCATCTGAACATAATACTTCTCTGCAGATTTAATAATATAACTAAACCTCAAAAATTCTGACCATCATCCTTTGAACTGCTATAGCGAATAAATTTTTGGTTTTAACCTGACTTTGGTTTTAATAGTCATTCTGCATATCTTCATCTCGAGGCAGCAAAAAAGGCTGCTGCCAGTCAAAAGAATACTTGATCCAGATACATTAAAAAAGGTGGAGTATTGAAAATCACCAGTATTTAATGATTTTAAACCATGAGACGGTGAAGTGGCATATTTAAATGATGTGATTAAAATTTTATTCACTGATTGGCCAGATAATAAAAAATATAACTACATTTGCACCTGCAAAAAAAAGAAGAAATCAATATTTATTATGGCAAACCATAAGTCATCAGAAAAAAGAATAAGGCAGACTACTGCCAGAAATGAGGGTAATAAGTACTACGCCAAAACAATGCGCAATGCACTTAAGACTATCCGTGCCTCCACCAGTAAGAAGGAAGCAGAAGAAATGCTGCCTAAAATGGATTCGATGCTTGACAGGCTTGCCAAGAAAAAGATAATTCATTCCAAAAAAGCAGCAAACCTCAAATCGTCAGTTATTAAACATGTGAATACTCTTAAATAACAAAAGAATATTTCGTACAAAGGGGTTCCCGCAAGAACCCCTTTTTTTATTCCTTCATTTTTATTATATTGCATCTGGAATAAAATTTTTGCTGCATGTCATTAAAAATCACTGACTGGGCTGTTGAGGACAGACCCAGAGAAAAGCTTTTACAGAATGGAACTGCCAGCCTCAGCGACGCTGAGCTCCTTGCTATTTTAATCAGTTCCGGGACAAAAGAAAAATCGGCTGTTGACCTTGGCCGTGAACTTCTGAGCATGGTTAATAATAATCTTAACACGCTTGGAAAGCTTGCAATATCGGATCTCAGGAAACTGAGAGGCATAGGAACTGCACGCGCCGTAACAATAGCGGCAGCCCTCGAACTTGGCAGGCGAAGAAAGCTGGCTGAGATGCCGGATGTTCTTCAGATCAGATGTTCGAAAGATGTTGCCGACATTTTTCAACCTTTGCTTGCCGACCTGGCCTATGAAGAGTTCTGGGTCCTGTTCCTGAATAGATCAAACAGGGTAATCAACAGAATGAAACTGAGCCAGGGCGGAATAAGCGGCACAGTAACTGATGTCAGACTTGCAATGAAAAAGGCTATAGAATACCTTGCCTCAGGAATAATTGTATGCCATAACCACCCCTCCGGCAATCTGAATCCCAGTGAATCTGACAGTAAGATAACGCAAAAAATAAAGGAGGCAGGAAATCTCCTGGATATACAACTACTCGATCACCTTATAATTTCTGAAAAAGAATATTACAGCTTTGCTGATAATGGTTTGCTGTAATTCTTAAATTATTCAAAATATTTGATAACACTGCTTTTATCCTGACACTCACTTAATAACGTTTTAATACTTTTCTCTAATATCGGATGAACAAGGTCAGGAGCAATTTCACACAAAGGGATCAGCACAAATCGCCTCTCATGCATCATTGGGTGAGGTACAGATAACGAATCATTTTCGATTATCCTGTTTCCGAAAAGAAGGATATCGAGATCAATAATCCTTGATGTATATTTATTCCCTTTCCTGACACGGCCAAGAAGAGCTTCCGCTTTCAATATCATATCCATTACTCCCGAAGGTTTAAGCATAGTATCAACCTCCGCAACCATATTCAGAAATTTTTCTTCACTTCTAAAACCAACAGGTTCCGTTTCATATATTGAGGATACAAGTACAACACTGCCAATCAGTTCGTTGACATTATTTATTGCTTTTCTAAGATTTAATTCCCTGTCGCCCAGGTTTGTACCTAAACCAAGATATACTTTTTCCATTATCATGTATGATCAGCCCAAAAGTATTAAATCATCTGATACCGTAAGATATTCAATTGGATTTTTATATATTTAGAACTCATTTTATTAAAGCATTCCCATCATGAAAAATTTTCTTATTTACACCTTGGCCACAATAACAGGAATTATAATTGCATCGCTTCTTTTCTTCTTTATAACCCTTGCAAGTCTGAGTATGATGGTTGCTTCAGGAAATAAACCTGTTTCAATAAGTAATAACTCTATACTGGTGCTTAAAGCAGGTGTACCTGTTCCTGATCGCGGCGATCCGAATCCATTTTCCGGCTTCGACATAATTAATATGACTTTTTCTCCCACTCCCGGGCTCAATGATATACTGAAAAACCTTGAAAAAGCTGCTTCCGACACAAAAATTAAGGGCATCCTTATCGAGAACGGATTGCTTTCGTCAGGATGGGCTACTACGGAGGAAATTAGAAATGCATTGCAAAAATTCAGGGATGAAAGCGGCAAATTTGTTATATCATATTCCGATTACCTGCTCCAGCAGGAGGGATATTATCTTTCCACAATAGCCGACAAGATCTATATTAATCCTTCTTCAATGGTCGACTTCAAAGGATTAAGCGGAGAGGTGATGTTTTATAAAAATGCCCTGGAAAAACTGGGTGTGGAGGTACAGGTTACCCGGCATGGTAAATTTAAAGGCGCAGTAGAGCCTTATATTCTCAATAAGCTCAGCAAAGAAAACAGGGAACAGATAAAAGACTATGTAGGATCAATATGGAACCATGCGATAAGCATGATCTCCTCATCGAGAAATATACCTGAAGTTCAGGTTAACCACCTGGCAGATATCCTGGCCGGAAATGTAGCCACTGGTGCACTTGAGAACAAACTTGTCGACGGTCTCCTTTTTCGCGATGAGCTTATTGATACACTGAAAATTTTATCAGGATTAACTACCGATGACAAGATCAACCTTGTCTCCATGAGTAAATATTCAAGAGCGCCTGATGAGAGGAAGAGTCACTCAGGAAGAAAAAAAATATCGGTTATCTATGCCTCAGGAACAATTGTAATGGGAAAAGGAAGTGATAATAATATAGGAGGGAATAATTTTGCAGATATTATAAGACGTGAGAGAAAAGATACTTCAGTTAAGGCAATAGTGCTCAGGGTTAATTCGCCGGGGGGGAACGCCATCGCTTCTGATGTCATCTGGAGAGAAGTAGAACTGGCAGCAAAAGTCAAGCCAATGGTTATCTCCATGGGGAACTATGCTGCATCAGGAGGTTATTATATCTCAGCAGCCGGAACAAAAATATATGCAAGTCCGACAACCATTTCCGGTTCAATAGGAGTATTCGGACTTATCCCCAATGCCGGAAAACTTATGGAGCAGAAACTTGGCATCACTACTGAGACGGTGAATACAAACGAGAATTCTGATTTTCCCTCAATATACAGGCCCATGAAGGTTTATGAAAAAGAGGCTATGCAGACCAGCATTGAGAAAATTTACAGCGATTTTGTCAGTAAGGTGGCCCAGGGAAGAAAAATGAGTTTCGGTAATGTCGACAGCATTGGGCAGGGACGTGTTTGGACCGGCACCAGTGCCAAAAAAATAGGCCTTGTCGATGAGATGGGCGGGCTTAAGGATGCAATCAGCGGAGCTGCTGAGCTTGCAGGGATAGATACTTATTCGGTGAGGGAACTGCCTGAACTCGTGGATCCTTATACAAAGATCATCAACCAGCTTACCGGTGAGATCAGGATGGGATTTCTGAAAAAGGAACTGGGAGAATCATTCAGGTTTTACAGGGAGCTCATGGAAATAAAAAATCTCTCCGGAATACAGGCCAGACTGCCATATTTTATTGAGATCCATTAATTTATGGAAAAAAGAAGGAGTATATTTCTTTACCCGTTATCTCTTCTGTATGGTCTTTTGACCTCTTTCAGGAATTTTCTGTACAATGCCGCGATACTTAAATCATACGAATTTGATGTCCCTTTGATCTGTGTCGGAAATCTTACTGTAGGGGGCACCGGGAAAACACCTCATACCGAATACCTGATTGAGCTCCTTCGTAAAAACTTTAAGGTTGCTGTCCTGAGCAGGGGTTATAAAAGAAAAACAACTGATTTTCGATACGCGGAATCATCATCGCAAGTAAGTGATATTGGCGATGAGCCTATGCAGATCTTCAGAAAATTTCCAGGAATAATTGTTGCTGTCGACAGGGACCGGGTACACGGCGCCAGCAAAATACTGGAGGAGAATCCAGAAACCGGGGTAATCATCCTCGACGACGGGTTTCAGCACAGAAAGATAACACCGGGATTCTCCATACTTTTATCCGACTTTCACAGACTAATGATAAAAGACACCCTTCTCCCCTTTGGAAACCTCAGGGAAAGCATCACCAATATGAGCAGGGCTGATATCATACTTATCACAAAAACTCCTGATGATATTTCGCCTATACAGAGAAGAATAATTGTCAAGGAGGTAAGTAAAGCTCCTTACCAGAATCTTTATTTCACATCACTAACTTATAAGGACCCTGTGCCACTTTTTGAAACAAATACTCTTAATAACACACCCCCTTCAGGTGATGAAATTAATAATATGGGTATTGTTCTTGTAACCGGGATTGCAAATCCTGATCATTTATTTGAATATCTGAAAAAGAAGACAGGAGAAATCATTCATATACCTTTTAGAGATCATCATCGCTTCACGGAAAATGATCTGACAAAGATTTCCGATGCATGGGACAATCTCAGATCGTCAAATAAATATATAATTACCACGGAAAAAGATGCGGTCAGGTTAAGGGAATTTACTAATATTGCAGAACCAGTCCGTTCGTCATTCTATTATATTCCTTTAGGGGTATTTTTTTTGAATGATGATAAAGATGAATTTGATAATCTGATAGTTGAATATGTTCGAAAAAATAAACGAAACAGTAGAGTTTCTTAGATCAAAAGGTATCAATAATCCCGATGCAGGCATTATACTTGGTACAGGTCTTGGCGGACTCACGGCCAAGATTGAAAACAGAATTGAAATAGACTATAAAGATATTCCTCACTTTCCTGTTTCAACAGTTGAAGGGCATGAAGGGAAATTGATTTTTGGTGACTTCGGAAGAAAGAAAATTGTTGCCATGAAGGGACGGTTCCATTACTATGAGGGGTATGGACCGGAACAGGTTGCATTACCCGTCAGAGTATTGAAATATCTCGGAATAAAATGTCTTTTCCTTTCAAATGCTGCCGGCGGAGTTAACCCTTCTTTCCAGATTGGCGATATCATGATCATCACAGATCATATCAGCCTCCTGCCGAATCCTCTTGCAGGGCAAAATGATGATCGTATCGGACCCCGCTTCCCCGATATGGGTGAGGCTTATGACAAATACCTTATAAAGAAAGCTTTAATTATTGCACAGGAACATAAGATAAGGGTTCATAAAGGAGTATATCTCTCAACAAGTGGTCCAACATTCGAAACTCCTTCAGAATATAAATACTTCAGAATCATCGGAGCTGATGCCGTTGGCATGTCAACTACTCCCGAGGTAATAATCGCCCGCCACATGAACCTGCCATGCTTCGCAGTAAGCATCATAACTGATCTGGGTGTCGAAGGTAAAATAGAATATACAACCCATGAATCTGTCCTGAATGAGGCTTCCAAAACCGAAGACAGGATGACAACTATTATGACTGATATGATATCATATCTTTAACCTTTTTTATTAGTTTCCGCTAATTTTTAAGATCCCTCATTTCGTCCCGAAAAATCGGGACTCAATCCGAGCTTAGCGAGGAATCTCCCTACCCCTTTGTGGTAAAAAAAGCTTATCTTAATACCGAACATACCTTTTTCCAGGTTTTTGTTTTGCCCTTGTCATCGTACATTTTAATCAATATTATATAGATTCCCCTTGAAACAAGGTTGCCGTCACCAGCTGTTCCGTCCCAGACGACAGACGCCTTATTCCCTGCAAAAAGGTTTTCAGCGATTTTCTTTACAAAACCCCCCGTCTCATTAAAAATGGACACAGAGACTATGTTGTCTGAACCGTTCAGGGTTATGTCAATTAACAGCACATCTTCCCATCCGTCATTATCGGGAGATATCCTGGTAGACGAAAGAACGATCTGATCATTATTCTGATTTTCAGAACTATATGTAGAATTCATTACTCCCGGTGTGCCAAATCCTGCACTTTCTGATGCGGAATGCCAGGCTGTATTCTCAGTAGAGTATATATCCGGTCTTACTTTCTCAAGCGACACACCTTCTTTTTCATTCAGAAGCGGATAATGCATTTTTTCAGAATATGAGACTTCATCAATAATTTCCAGTTGCCTGTTAAGCAATAATAGATGGCCCCTGTCATCAGACATTGAAGGAAGTGATGGAGTTTCAAAAACAAAATCTTTGTCGGAAGTAAAATACCGGCTGATTACTTTCTCAGGTTCTGTTGTTGCCACATAGAAGGAATACGGGACTATGCATCTCTGTATATCAGAAACCTTCCTGGTTTCAGATGTATCGCCTGTTTCATCGTTTACTGATGCCAGGAAAAGCATTGATGCGTCGATTGTAGCTGATGAGCAGTTATAGAGCTCAATAAAATCAGGATCATCAGGCATCGGATTGAATAATAGTTCGTTAAAAAGGATCTGTCCTCTTGAGGCCTGCTCAGGAATACCAAATTTAAATGAGCGTCTTACTGCCTGATTTCCTGCAAAATCTGTTATCCCGCCTGAAATTTCAAATGTACAGACTTTCCCCTTTTCAAGTGGCCCTGATGGCTTAACAATATACTTCTGTAGCATCAGATCAGCGGGTGTAACTGCTATTACCGGTTCTCCATCAATATAGGCCTGATCACTCTTTGATATAAGGTCAGCAACTGTCTCCGAAAAGGAAACCGTGATTGTAACAGAGTCATCAGGAAAAACATTCTGTATACCATAAAAGATCTGGTCGGGATTGAAAGCGGAGGATGAATTTAATTCCCCGGGTGTGCCTCCTTTACCAGATGAGGATGCCTCCCAGTTCCCTGCTGTATAAAAAGGAAAATCAGTGTCAATCATTTCCAGCGACCACCCTCCTCCTGCTTTCAGATTATCTCCATACCATTTTGAAGAATATTCCAGTCCATGTATAATATTTCCCAGGCTGTCTGAAAGAACTACTATCCTGCCTGCATCCGTAAGTGCAGGAAAAGACTTAAGTCCAAGGACTTTCCCATATTTTGAAAAAGATCCGGTATCAACTATATGGCACAGGATAAGGAAATCACCAGGACTGATAACAAAACCCGGCAGATAAACATTCTGGCTTCCTGAAGAAAGAATCCAGTTTTTCAGATTATATGCAAATCCAGTCCTGTTTGTCAGTTCAATATATTCCTTTTCAGGAAGTGATACAGGCGGTGAAGGGTCGGCCATTAATTCCGAAATTATCACATCGCCAGCTTCTGCCCAGGCAGGTGTGAACCAGACATGAACATCCCCGGAACAATTACCTTTTTTGTCACAAAGTCTGATTATTTTAAGATCGTTCAATGTTTTGTTGGTGAATCTATCAGTAAATTCCAGCATTAATGTTGCCGGTGTCTTTTTCATTACTTCAGAAATACTGCCTGTGCCATCGTTCAGTGAAAAATTTGAAGGCACAAGAATTTCATCTGAAGGCTCCTCATCCAGTACCAGCTCAGCAGTCCTGTTTCCTATTATTATAATCTCTTTAACTTCAGGAGGATTAATATCTTCATAAAACATCCCATCGATTTCCAGATCATCGAACCAGAGAAGTCTGTCGCAGCTCGATGTATACCTGTAGTTCACCAGGAGCCATTGAACACTGAATAGTTCATTATCTGAAGCTATGGCTGTTCCTTTAAGCTGATTCCCCTGGTCGAAAACAGAAATGCTCCAGAGACCATCCCTCGTCCTGCTGACATTCACTTTTGCTGTATTCGTCTTACCTATCATTGTCTGCCAGTTCACAGGGCAGGTAACCACGACAGATAGCGACCCGTCCCTGATTTTCCATACCCTGAGAGTATCGTCAGAGCCTACCAGGTTAACACCGGCAACAAAACCGTTTACCGGGTTACCACTACTGAAGGAACCAGGATCTGTGTCGGACATCAGAAAAACGGCCCAGTTATTTGACGATGACGGGTCGTAACCATGCCGGATGAGAAATGACCATCTTGTAGGACCTTCAGAAGGGTGGAGGTCTGAAAGCGGCAACCCGATGCAGTCGGAACCAGCGGAAGGATTATCAAAAAAATGATGAAGTGAAAAGGTACCAGAGAGACTTTCTGAATCATCAGTTTTCCAGTGCCCTTCAGAACTTTGAATCCAGTTATTAATATTTCCGGATTCAAAATTTTCAATAATCTGGCAGTTTGCCGCAACAGGCAAAAACAAAGCCAGGAAAATAACTTTTTTCATGCAGCGGGACAGATTGAAAAAAAAGTTAATTTTGACCTCTTTATATAAAAGTAAATATAGTCAATAACTTTAAAATTTTCAAACTTAAAATTATGAAGATAGCTGTTGTTGGAGCAACCGGGATGGTTGGCCGTACAATGATGAAAGTCCTTGAAGAAAGAAATTTTCCTGTTTCACAGTTAATACCTGCTGCATCGGAGAAATCTGTCGGCAAAGAAGTTATGTTTAAGGGTAACCCTGTCAAAGTTGTAAGTGTTAAGGATGCTGTCGATGGAAAACCTGAATTCGCTATCTTTTCTGCCGGTGCATCAACATCGAGGGAATGGGCTCCTGCTTTCGCAAAAAAAGGAACAGTTGTCATTGATAATTCTTCGGCCTGGCGTATGGATAAAAATGTTCCGCTGATAGTTCCCGAGATCAATAGTCATGTCCTCAGGAATGGTGATAAAATAATTGCAAATCCGAACTGTTCAACCATTCAGATGGTAATGGCCCTGACGCCTCTTCACCGGAAATATAAGATTAAGAGACTTGTTGTAGCTACATATCAGTCTGTTACCGGCACCGGGGTTAAAGCTGTAAAACAGATGGAAGATGAAAGGAATGGTTTAAAAGGCGAAATGGTCTATGCTCATCCCATCGATATGAACTGTTTCCCCCATTGCGGTACTTTTCAGCCCGACGGTTATACTACGGAAGAGCAGAAGCTTGTCGATGAGACACGCAAGATCCTTGAAGACCAGACGATACAGGTTACAGCTACCGTAGTGAGGATCCCAGTGGTGGGAGGTCATTCCGAAGCTGTAAATATTGAGTTTGAGAAGGATTTCAATATTGATGATGTAATATCTCTTATCAGCGGATTTCCGGGAGTAGTCGTCTATGATAATCCTGCCGAAAACATATATCCTATGCCGATAATGTCACACAATCGCGATGAAGTTTTTGTTGGCAGAATAAGAAGGGATCTGTCTAAAGAAAAATGTCTTAACCTCTGGGTAGTGTCCGATAATATCCGTAAAGGAGCCGCAACTAATGCAATTCAGATTGCTGAGTATATGGTTGAAAAAAAACTTTATTAATTCTCTGTTATTCAACCCCCGGCTCCCGATCTGCGGGAGCCACCCCCTGAAGGGGGTATAATACATCGCTTTTATGACATCAATGATGCCCCTAGGTCGCACAAATGCTAAATATCTAAATTATATTAGCCCCCCCCTTCAGGGGGGTGCCCCGTCAGGGGCGGGGGGTGTCATCGTTATAAAGAAAATCATTATATGGATACCTTAAAATATGTATCCTCTTCACTTCATCATAAAGAAGCTTCCGGAGCTCTTCTGCATTTTCATGTGTCTTTGCTGAAATAAAAACGACCTGATGGTTTTTGTCTTTGGCCATCCACGTTTTTTTCAGATCAGCCAGGGAATAATTTTCTTTCCTGACAGGAGTCAGATCATCTTCAGCTTTAGCATCATACGAGAATGCATCTATCTTGTTAAAAACGATTATTGATGGCTTATCTGCAGAGCCCAGATCCCGTAGAGTTTCATTTACAATCTTAATCTGTTCTTCAAAGCCTGGGTGTGAAATATCAACAACATGAACCAGGAGGTCCGATTCCCTGACCTCATCGAGCGTTGATTTGAATGACTTAACCAGATCGTGGGGAAGCTTACGGATGAAACCGACCGTATCGGACAGAAGGAAAGGGAGGTTGCCTATAACCACTTTCCTGACAGTGGTATCGAGAGTGGCAAACAATTTGTTCTCGGCAAAAACATCTGATTTACTCAGGAGGTTCATTAATGTTGATTTACCCACATTTGTGTATCCGACCAGAGCCACCCTGACCATTTTCCCCCGGTTTTTGCGCTGGGTAGACATCTGTACATCGATCTTCTTAAGCTGTGTTTTCAACAGCGATATTTTATCCCGGATTATCCTCCTGTCTGTTTCAATCTCAGTCTCCCCGGGACCTCTCAGACCTATCCCTCCGCGTTGTCTTTCCAGGTGCGTCCACATACCTGCAAGACGTGGCAGAAGATACTGGTATTGAGCCAGCTCAACCTGTGTCCTGGCATGAGAAGTACGGGCACGACGGGCAAAAATATCGAGAATAAGATTTGTCCTGTCGAGGATACGGCAACCAAGTGTTTTTTCGATATTTCTTATCTGGCTTGGAGATAGCTCATCATCAAAGATTGCAATATCGATCCTGTTATCTGCAACATAATGAGCAATTTCTGCGATTTTACCAGATCCCACAAAAGTTCTTGGATCAGGAATATTCAGTTTCTGGACAAATCGTTTTACAGGCTCAGCGCCGGCAGTCTCGGTAAGAAATGATAATTCATCTATATACTCTTCTGTTTCCCGTTCTTCCTGCCCGGGGAAATTAATGCCAACAAGGATTGCCCTTTCAACCGGCCGGTCTGTTTCTATCATCTGATATAAAAAATTATGCCGCAAAATTACTTAAATGCGGCATAACTTTTATTATGTGGTTTTTACAAAAACAATTCTAATTTATCAGCCTCCTGTTACTCTGGATCGATCCCCTGATCGCATTCTTAAGACTCGCTGAACATCGAATGATCATATCTATGTCTGATGGGAAAGGCACAATTTCTGTTTTTGTACGTTGAAGCTGTGAAGGACTCAACGCACCAAGATCTCCAAGAGCTCTCGCAGATGCATTTTCAAAATTTGACTGTGCTCCTATAGGATCCTTTTTAAGAAGCTTATTGGGATTGACCTGTATAAACTCGATATCACCTTCTATAAGGCATGTTTTAGTCTGCAACGTTGAAACAAGTGCACATTGAAGTGTTTTGTACTTTTTGATTTTAATATCATTGCCAAGGGTATCCTTCATCACATTTCCATTTTTATCCAACTTATATGAAAACCCGTCTTCAACATCACGTTTTATCACGGAATCTTTCTGAGAGGTCTGGTCGGGACTAACCATAATATTTCTCACATTGACGTTGATAAAATAATCATACTGAGCGTTATTATCAAGGTTAACTGTATGGTATTCAACCCAGTCATTGTTCAGGGCCTGGAGATCTACCGTCAGAAGGTCGTCTTCAAAATCCTTCGGGAATTTAAACATCGTTGTATTCTGCAGTGAAACGAACACCCTGCTTGTTCCAAGATATCTGGCTTCCTGAATCTTATTATCTATACCTTCATAATCGCCCACATAATCTTTAGCCCTCATGAATTCGGCATAAGCCTGCCTGTATGATTCTTTAAGGCCAGCCTTCATAAGTTCATTCCCATGTGCAAAGTAGTAATCGGCTGATTTACGTTTTGCATTTACCATTTCAGGCATATAGTCGACATAAGGAAAATCAACAGACCTGCCTCCGTCATTCAGCGGCATTACTGTTCTGACAAGCGCCTGTCTGTCGCTCAGTTTTTTATAGAGTAAATATATCTCATCCCAGTTCTGAGGTTTGCCTTCCATCTTTAGGAACCGGATTCGTTCATTATCCTGGTCATTAACAATAGTGAAAGATTTCTCAAGCGTAGCAATCTGCTTAGAATCCTGAGGATCTTTACGCAATTGTTTTACAGCTGTGACGACAGCAGCATCATAATTACCTTTTTCAAGCTGCTTCTTCGAAGATGCGCATCCGGAGAGGATGATTGTTATTGCAAAGATTAAGAGTAAATTTTTTCCCATATCGATTTATTTTTATATCGTTAAAGATAATAAAAACATAGAAAATTAAAATTTTCACAATAAACTATCATTCTGATTGTTGCTTTAAAGAATAAAACTGAGCGGGATCTGGTATCTGACTCTCACCGGTTGTCCTCTCTGTAATCCCGGCGACCACTTTGGTGATTCTGATATTGCTTTTATTGCTTCATTATCGAGAAGGGGATTTACCCCTTTGAGTATTGTGACATTACTCACCGAACCATCTTTTTCTACAATAAAAGTGACAAAAACGGTTCCTTTTATCTTTGCATTGATTGCCTCCTGGGGGTAGTTTGTTCTTTTATTTACCCATTCGCGAAATTTTTCGATCCCCCCTCCTTTAAAAGAGGGCATCACTTCAACGATAAAAAAAGGGTCATCGGTCCCCAGGCCACTATCGGTTGTGAGGAGATCATCTCCTGATCCGGATCTCCCGGGTTCAACATTTTTATTGTCAGACTGGGCAAGTATCTCATCTGTTGAAGCCTGAGTCCTGTCTATTTCAAAGACTGTATCAACTATTTCAGGAGCAACATATTTAACGATTTCCTGCTGAACAGCTGCCCTGGGAGGTGGTGGTGCAGGGGGAACATATATATCATTCTTCGGAGGCTCCAGGTTTTGCATACGAACCTGCACATATCTTCTTCCCCCGGTAACGATCCGTTCGTCAGATGGCCTTGCCAAAAACGGGATAATTACAGCAGAACTAACTATAAATGAGGCTACAAAGATGCCGGCAATTATAACAGAATTATAGCTTTTACGAAGCTGATAAGCCCCATATTCCCTGTTCCTTGATTCGAACAGAATATCATTAAAATCGGGTATATTGTTTGAATTACCTTTCATCTTTTTCTATCTCCCCCGGCAGGCAAAATTACAAATTCCTTTTGCTGTTATAATTCGAAAATTCTATTACCTTTTTCACCCTCCTTATCAGATATTTATTTAATCAATAATAATGCCATCCTGTTTTATCTGCATTATTAACGTGGAAATTACCCACCAATTTTAAATGTGGTGCAAAATTACAAAATAGCGTTCTTCCTGCAAAACATAATAAGACGCAAATGGAGCAGTTTTAATATTTTGATTTTTTTCCATAAATTTGTTTGGCATTTTCATGGGTCTGGCTGCTCTTTCCTATACCAGCGCATGTGACATTTTCAATAGTTCTTTATATTCCGGGGGTTTAGCTCAGTTGGCTAGAGCGTGTGACTGGCAGTCACAAGGTCAGGGGTTCGATTCCCCTAATCTCCACCTTCGCCCTACGAAGCCTTGGCGAAGCAGGGCTCTGCCCACTTCTTCAAGGCTTCTCCGGGCTACGGTGGACACAGTCCAAACAAAAAAATGATGAAGACAACTTATATGGAAAGATCACTTGCTTTTATGGATATGATCCCATTTTGTACCCTGCCAGCCGCTGATAACTCCTTCAGATTCGCAATCAGGACAAAACCAGTTAATTTCATCATTATCAAGTCTCAGTACAGTCTTTATTATTCCGCTGCAGCCTTTTTTAAAGCAACTGATTTCGGTTGTTGTCAAAATATGTGGAAGGTTTTTTGTGGTTGTGTCTATAATAAGTGTTAAGAAACCTATTAATTCCCTTGCTTCTCCGGGCATCTCTACTGACATTTTTGCTGATGCATCGAGAAGGTGCTTAATATTGGTTATGTACATTTTAAAACGGCTCTATGATCGGTATACTGTGTGATGTATTTTAAATGCGATATTAGTTGATATTTATAACCCTTGCAAATTTTGCAGTTGGTCTGTTTGTAATTTTACTGAGAAAGAGACCTATTTATTAAAATTAACTTTTACAAGAGACTCCGCAATCATTCAAACCAGGATTCTACGAAAACCTTTTTATCACTTTGGAAATCACTCACCCTGTAATACATTGAAGAATCGTTTTCGATCTGATATATCCAGTAACCTGAAATTCCTCCCGGAGTGTACAATATTCTTTTAATATAAAGATTATCTCCCATAGAAAACTCACAATTTTTTCCATAGGCTGAAATCTTACCATAGGCCTTTTCCAATGATGTCTTGATCCATATCAGGTTAGGGCCTCCATAAGACTCGTAACCTGTATGCCGGTAATCAATGAACTTCCCGACATATTTTCTTACTATGACCATTTCATCCTCTACTATAAGTGCAGAAGATTTTTTTGTCTTTTC
Organism: uncultured Rikenellaceae bacterium; assembly: GCA_964526345.1. GTDB lineage: Bacteria > Bacteroidota > Bacteroidia > Bacteroidales > VadinHA17 > LD21. The sequence goes on along the minus strand of CAZGKI010000011.1, from coordinate 79,759 downwards.
CGGACTCCAAAGATCGGGCACTACCAGTATTTGAGTTGTGCCCATATCTGCAAAGTTGTTTTCCCCGGCTCTCTCTATCTCAACTTTAAGGAAATAGTTGTCTGAAGTCCAGTTAATAGATTTTATGTCACCAATTTCCCCGGTTCCTTCACCAATAGAAAGGGAAATCAAACCGTCCTCGCTGGTTATAATAGTTTGCTTTTCGCTATAAACAACTTCACCGGAAACGCTCCCTTTAAGAATACTGAAATGAATTGTAACAGACTCTCCTCTTACTAACTCACCAGCTACATTACGCACTGTTGCCTGATAATTAAATGATTTCGGCTCCTGGCAAATTGCTGTCAGACAGAAAAAAATAGCTGCAAAGAAGCAAGAAAGTCTTTTCATTAACCAATATTTATTTAAATTTATGAAAAACAATTACATAAGCAAAATGAAAACATCTGTTTATCATTTTAACCCTAAAATTACAGGAAAACCTGCATACCGGCATGACCTGGGGGATTTTTATTATTTTGCTTTCCTACTTTTTATAATAATTTCGTTTGGCCTTTCCGGATACCACAAGAAGAAAGAGACTAATGAGAAAGAACCATCACCAGAAATCTGGGTAACTCTTCTTCAGACAGAAATTTATTACTGTTCCCCGGCTTTGAGCCCTGATGAGAAAACAGTGTATGCAGGGACATCCCCGGATTCCTTCAAGCTAATTCTAATGATCAGGCATTCGCAGCATTAGAGATCTCAACAGTAAAAGTCCGCTGGCTTTTACAACTTGGAACGCGTGAAGTTCGTTCTTCTCCGCCAATCGGCTTCCTGGCCTAAATTCAGGTTTGATAATCAGAATTCCGGAAGAATTCATTAATTTTAATTATCAAAAACTAAAAGACATGACTGACAAGGATTATAAAAACCACGAATCTTTCAGGGTCTCAGGAGATGAGATCTTTACAAAATTCAAAGAGATTATCAATGAGGGAAATGCCAGGAAGATAATTATCCTGAACGACAGGGACGATGTTATTATGGAATTCCCCCTGACAATAGGTGCAATTGGCGTTGTACTTGCTCCGATGTTTGCTGCGGTAGGGGCACTGGCTGCCCTGGCAATGAAATGCACCATTGTTGTTGAAAAAAAGGATAGTACTGAAAATCAGGGATGAAACTAAAATTTATTGTTTTTTAACATCCTAAAAAATTACTTATCAACAGAACCATGATCTAATCTGGCTGAAAATAATTAACTTCACGGTTGTCAATACATTATTATAACCCATCAAAAAATAGAATTATGAAAAACAAGTATTCTGTATTAAGGAACATGCTGGTTTCAGGGCTTTTCCTGCTGGCTTCATCAGGGCTTTTTGCCCAGGCCAAATTTGCAGGTACATGGGCATTAAACGAATCGAAAAGTGATTTCGGAGGAGGCCAGTTCCGCTTTGCAGCAACATCAATGGTTGTTACCCAGGATGCTGCAACACTCTCAGTTGAAAGTACAATGCCCGGCCGTGACGGCGGTGAGATGAAAACCAATGCCACTTATAAACTCGACGGTTCAGTAAGCGAAAATCCTATGTTCAACTCTACCAGGAAAACAACAGCAGCATGGTCGGCCGATAAAACCAGCCTTACTCTGTCTCATGTAATGACTTTTGACATGAACGGAGAATCCCGTGAAATGAAATCTGCCGATGAGTGGAAGCTTTCCGATGGAGGAAAAGTCTTGATGATAACATCCACAAGAACCAACCCCGATGGAAACGAAATGAAAACCACCGCTGCATACGATAAGAAGTAATGACGCAAGGGTTCAATGGTTTAATGGCCCAAAGGCATTAAAGCGCAAGGTCCGGTTATTTAAAAGACACTTTGTGGTTTCCCGCAGATTGCGCAGATTGACGCAGAAAAATTAAAAACCATCTGCGAAAATCAGCGGGATCTGCGGGAACTTATTTTAGCTTCAATTTTATGTTATTGTGATTTTCTGGTCTTAACCCATCGAAAATTCTATTCCCAGTCAATTTTGAACAACATTATGGCCTGTCTGAGTTTTACGGTCATACTCATTCTTACCATTCCATCTATGAATCGTGGAGCTTCCTTGGCATGAAATGCTAGAAAAATAAGAGGTATTTTATCATCTACTAATGTTTATTTGTCAATCCATCGTTTAAATTCTGCCACTTTATCACGGCTTACCACAAAAATGTCTTTTCCCTTTTCATTTTTTAAAGTAAGTTGAAGCCTGCTGGAGGAGTAGCTGTACATTAATGATATTGCGTCGATACTAACTATACATTCACGGTTAATTCTGAAGAACTTACTTGGGTCGAGTATATTCTGCAACTGTTCCAGGGAATAATCAACTCCATAATCCTTACCCTGAAAATCATTCAGGAATACGCTCCTCTCAGAAATGTGAAAATGGCTGATTTCAGAAGCCGGTACCGACCTGTACTTTTCACCAATCTTAATTAGAAACCTCGATTTGAATTGGTTTCTGAACTCAGATAACAGCTGTTTAAAATCTCTCTTAAAGGGATCCTTATCGGCATAAAGTTTTCTGAACTTGCCCAGGGCTGCTTTCAATGATTCTTCATCTATTGGCTTAAGCAGGTAATCAACGCTGTTCACTTTGAATGCCCTAAGCGTATATTCATCGTAAGCAGTTGTAAAGATTACAGGTATATCCACCTTGATCGTTTCAAGAATTTCAAAGCAAAGGCCGTCATCAAGCTGAATGTCCATAAGAACAAGATCAGGTTGTGGCTTCTCCTGTAACCGGTTTATTGCCTCTTCAACTGTTTCCACAACACCCATAACTATTGCTGATTTATCAATTTTTTTTAATAATATGATCAGCTTTTCGGCAGCAGGCATTTCATTTTCAACAATCAGTATATTCATGTCAATAAAGGTAATTTTACAAAGAAATAATCATTTGTTTCTTCAACAATAACCGTTTTTCCGGTACTGAGCATTAATCTTTCGGTCAGATTTTTCAGACCAATTGAAGTAGATTTCAACTTCGTTGCCATTTTCTGCAAATTGTTTTTAACTACAATCCTCTGATCTTCAATATAGATCTCTATCTTCAGCGGATTGTCTCTTGTTGCCATATTATGCTTGATCGCATTCTCTATCAGGATCTGGAGCGATACAGGCAAAATAAAATAATCATTTGCATCAGGTGTATTGATATCCAGTAAAATCTTCCCTTCATCTCTTACTGTGTGCAGATCGTAGTAATCTGAAATAAAAGCCAGCTCAGATTCTAGAGGAAGCCTGTTTTTTTGTCCGTTTTCGAGAATATACCTGTATATGGAAGATAACCTTCCTATGAACCATTCTGCAGTTTCGGGCCGAGTGGATATTAGTGATGAAAGTGTGTTAAGGCTGTTAAATAGGAAATGTGGATTTACCTGGCTCTTAAGAGTTTCATTCTGAAAAATAAGGTTCTGCTCTCTTAATTTTTGCTCTCTTTTTAACGCATCCTGCCATTGAATAATAATGAATATAACAGCTCCTACAGATAAGCCTGAAGCTGTGGATTTGAGCCAGGACCAGAACTGAAAATGGAAAAAATTAGGTAAGAGGTGAGTGAGGCTTCCGCCAATCAGGATCTGTTTTATATAAATGAAAAGCAGAATGACCGCTAAAGCAATAATAAAACAGGCTATATAAAATATGAAGAATTGAGTCAGAATGATCCTCGTAAATTCCTTGCGGTTCCTCCCCGGGTTTAATTTTCTGAAGATTTTTGTTGCAATAAAAAGGAATAGCTCCACCTGGACGAAAATAAGGATAAATGCATCAAGATAATTTTCCAGTGAACTATAATCAGATTTGAGAACTATTGTGACAACAATAGAAATAAAAGTGAATAATAATATTGCTATATGCGTTGAAATTTTCCGCTGGTTAAAGATATTCTGAAAAGTAAGCTTTGCCATGAATGTAAATTTACAAGTTCTTTATTTAATTCTTTCCACACTTATCACCCGAACAGTTTTTACCAGCATTTTATCTTTGAAACCCTGGATTTCCATCTCCTGTATTGTTCCGCTGTACATCTCAGCATATTCAATCAGTTTTGTATCAAGGGCCATCCATGTTGTTCCCCAGTATTGTTCAGTACCCTTTGATTTTATCTGGTCAAGTCTCAGCTCAATTTTATTATTAAGGGCCCTGTATTCTATAACAGCACATAGTTTACCATTAACTACAGAAATACCCGTCCAGCAGATCTGAATGCTTTTGTGGAAATATGTCCCTACATCAGGCATCACAAAACTTCCTTTTATGCCGGGGATGGTATAGTTCCTGTTCAATTTTAAAGAGTCGGTATAATCCCACGCAAATTTTTCAACAACGCTCATATCCCAGACCAGGTTTTTTGCGAAAATGGTTTGTGTCGCTGCAGGAAAATTTGTGAATGCATCACTCCTTACCATATCTGAAGAAGGATCATAAACAAAATTCTCCATGTAATCCTGATTAGTACCCTCAAGAAATGTCTCGGATGCATTATTTGAATTTGCAATCAAAACATTAGTCCAGAAAGCCTGCCTTCCCCCTGGTTCTCTTGTATAATCGCCCGTTACCTTTGTTCCCGTACTCATGTTTCCATATATATCCATATTTTTATATACGGCTGTCATCCTGTACATCTGGGGTTTTCCGTCATCTTTTACATTACCGCCAGGTAATTGAGTCAGATATTTACTGATCAGTTTTTTTTGTTCCTGACCGAAGCTGTTTACGGGATATACCACGGTTAAAAGCATGAAAAATATCGTGGTAACCGGAAATAATAACTTTTTCATCATATTAATTATTTGGATTAAACAATAAAACAAGATAAAAGTAAAAGCATCCCTGGCACGGATAAAAATTTATTATGCGGAATGGTTAAAATATGTTCCTGAATGGTAAAAAGTGGAGTTCCAACCGGATGTTGGTTTTAAGGTAAATTTATACCATCTTTATCAACAATGTAGAATAACCTGTTTAACTCAGATAATGGCAGCAGTAAGTCATAAGGATATTTCAAAACAGCTTCATCCCAGAAAGATAATATTACCTGTTGCCATTGGGATAATTATTGTTCTATGGCTCATTATCAAAGATTTAAATATCAATGTCTTAAAAGAGATCGTTTTCACCTGGAGATCTGTGTTCTGGCTCTTTGTAGCGTGGTGTTGCATGATTGGGAGGGATCTTGGATATATCATTAGAATCAGGATATTAACTGAAAAGGATCTTAACTGGAGACAGGCGTTCAGGGTAATTATGCTGTGGGAATTCATTTCTGCTATTTCCCCTTCAACTGTAGGAGGCACTGCGGTTGCTGTAATATTTCTCCATAAAGAAGGAATCTCTGTCGGAAGAAGTACTGCTGTTGTTCTTGCAACATCATTTCTTGATGAATTATACTTTGTTATCATGTTTCCTGTCATTCTCCTGACTGTCGGAGGAGATATTCTTTTTACCACATCTCTTTCGGGAACGGGCATCTCTTACTTAAATAATCTAGTATATGTGGCAATTATCGGTTATGCTATCATTCTTGCATGGGTCATCTTTGTGGGGTATGGGTTATTTTTGAATCCTGATGGCATCCGTAAAACCATTATATACCTTTTTAAGCTTCCCATTTTAAGAAAATGGAAAAAATCAGCTGACAAAGCAGGGAATGACATTGTTGACAGCTCTTATGAACTGAAAAAACAACCCCTTTCTTTCTGGGTAAAAGCGATAACTGCAACATTTCTTTCCTGGACATCAAGATACTGGGTTTTAAATGCAATACTAGTTGCATTTTTTGCTATTAATGAGCATTTCCTGATATTTGCACGGCAGCTTGTTACATGGATAATGATGATAATCAGCCCAACTCCCGGCGGAAGTGGTTTTGCAGAAGTTATTCTTAGCCGTTATATTACTGATGCCATCCCGGTTAATCCGGGATATGTATCGAGTGTCGCACTTGCTATGGCAATAATATGGAGAATAATAAGCTATTATCCGTACCTGATTATTGGAGCATCAATTATTCCGGGCTGGATCCAGAGAAAATTTATAAAATCTACATAAAAAGAAAGATAGTTTTTTGTACTTTAGATTTTTCAGAAGAATAGTAAAATCATTGCCAGCTCATGAGTGAAGAGATCCTCAAGGCACTAATGGAGTTGTTTGCACTTATTGCCAAGCAGGACGGAGGTATGATTAAGAGTGAACGCGATTATGTTTCCGGTTTTCTTACCAAGCAACTGACGCGAGATACTGTAAGGGAATATCTTGCACTTTTTGATGAACACGCAGGTCCTGTAAGAGAAAGTTCGGCAAAAAAGGAACAGGTTCCTCCGTCGGTGAGAGACTCTGTTAAGATCCTTGGCATTTGCAAGCAAATAAACCGCACTCTTAACCAGGAACAGAAAGTGGTTGTGCTTATGCGGCTTTATGAGATTGTAAACGCCAGCCGTCGTTTCACTCCTCAGAGAATGAATATCATTAACACAGTAGCTGAAGTCTTTAAGATTTCCCAGGATGAATTTGCAGCTACTGAACAGTTTGTTAAGAATAATGTGCCGGAAAAACTTAAAAATCCGGCAATCCTTGTTCTTAACCCGGGTTCTGAAGAGTGTGAAATTTGCAAGAAAATGCATACCGGGTATCAGGATACTTATATCTATTTCTTAAGAATAGCAAGTGTAGACCTCTATTTTGTTAAATATATCCCCGGGGAGCAACTCTATTTAAACGGCCTTCCCATAAGCTCAGGCTTAGTCTATTCATTTGCCCAGGGAGGTTCTCTGAAATCAACACAGGGACACACTATTTATTACAGCGATATAAGCTCCAGATTTCTTTCCGATATTATTATTCATAAGCTTTCCTTTACTGCCGAAAACCTGACATATAAATTTGTTGAAGGACATTTCGCTATCGATGATATCAGTTTTTCAATTGAGGAAGGGAAACTTGTCGGAATACTGGGAGCCAGCGGTTCTGGAAAAACCACTTTGCTTAATCTCCTCAGCGGAATACAAAAACCCACTTCAGGGAGCGTCAGGATAAACGGCCTTGATGTGATTAATGATTACAAGGAACTGGAAGGTGTATTCGGTTTTGTTCCACAGGACGATCTTCTCATTGAAGATCTCACTGTTTTCGAAAATTTATACTTTGCTGCCTGTCAGTGTTTTAAAGACATGAACAAGAAAGAGATCTCTTCTCTTGTCGATAAGACATTGCTTAAACTCGGGCTGTTCGAAAAAAGAGATCTGAAAGTGGGAACTCCGCTTAACAAAGTTATCAGCGGCGGACAGCGTAAAAGACTGAATATTGCTCTGGAGCTGATCAGAGAGCCATCCGTTTTATTTCTTGATGAACCTACTTCGGGCTTATCATCGAGAGATTCGGAGACTTTGATGGATCTTCTGAGAGATCTCACACTGAAAGGAAAATTACTATTTATAGTAATTCACCAGCCCTCTTCCGAAATATTCAAGATGTTTGATAAGATAATCATTCTCGACCAGGAAGGGAGCATGGCATATTATGGCAATCCCATCGATTCTGTCATATATTTCAAAACTCTGGATGCACAAATAAATGCCGATGTGGGAGAATGCCCGTTGTGTGGAAATGTAAACATCGAAACAATATTTAATATACTCGAAACGCATGTTGTCGATGAATTTGGGAAATATACCGACAAAAGAAAAGTGCATCCCAAAGAGTGGTCAAATATCTTCAGACAAAAAATTCCTTTGGAGAGTATTCCGGAAGTAAAGGAGCCACCGCATAAAAACCTTCAAAGGCCTGGCCCATGGAAGCAATTCAGGATCTACTTCTTAAGAGACATCAAGAGTAAACTTTCTAATAGCCAGTATATAAGGTTAACATTACTGGAGGCCCCAATTCTGGGTTTTATTCTATCGTTTATTATCAGATATATACCTGACCCGGATTCAAATATTTATCTGTTCTCGGAAAATGAAAATATTCCCATATATATTTTTATGAGCCTCATAGTAGCACTTTTCCTGGGACTTACAATCAGTGCTGAGGAGATCTTTCGTGACAGGAAGATTATAAAGCGGGAGCATTTTTTAAATCTGAGCCGGTCGAGTTATCTGATGGCAAAGATCACAATCCTTATCCTGATCTCATCGTTGCAAACCGCACTATTCGTTATTTTAGCAAATCCAATTCTTGGCATTCATGGGATGTTCCCTTATTACTGGCTTACGCTGTTTACAACTGCATTTTGTGCTAATATGCTTGGACTGAATATTTCTGCATCATTTAATTCTGCTATCACAATTTATATTGTTATCCCTCTCCTTATTATTCCAATGATGGTGCTCAGCGGTGCAATGTTTCCTTTTGATAAACTGAACAGGCAAATCGGGAATGTTGAGAAAGTACCCCTTATTGCTGAATTGATGCCAACAAGATGGACATATGAAGCGCTTATGGTCGCACAATTTAAAGATAATAAGTATAGCAAAGTCCAATATAATCGTGAAGGGGAAACTTACTATATGCTTCAGCAAAAGATCAGTGAAGCCGATTTTAATAAAGTGTATAGGATCCCTGAACTTAGAAAAGCACTTGAAGTAAGTCTCTCCGAATACAGGAAAGAGCACATAACCTCAGAAAAACAGGATTTTATAAACCAGCCAACTGAGCCACATTATAGCCGGCTTCTCCTTCTTAATAACGAACTCTCCAAACTTTCAACGATTTCCGGAATTCCGGGATTCCGGTACATTAATAGCCTGGAACCAGCTGTTTTTGATCCTGCGATTGCTGATTCTGTTAACAAATACCTGAATACGATCGATAAAATATTCAGTAAGATCTCAAATTCGGCAAATGACCTGAAAGACCGCTTCTATAACCTGAATGTGGGGGCTCTTAGCAAGCTTCGAGACGATTATTATAATTATAAGCTGGAGGAGATTGTAACAAAATATTATGAAAGGAAAAAAATCCTTATATACAGGAACCATATCATTCAGAATACGGATCCCATTTACCTCGAACCATATAGAAGTGGATTCTTAGGTTTCAGGACCCATTTTTATGCACCTTCAAAGTACATTTTCGGCATTAAAACCGATACATTTACTTTCAATATTATACTGGTACTTTTTAGCACTGTACTTCTTTATTTGGCATTATATTATGAGCTGCTTGCAAAAGTTGTAATGTTCTTTGAAAAAATTAGGATCCGAAAACAACTTTTTAATACGATGGTAATCTGTTTTTTTATATTTTTGCATTAATCAAGTCATCTATATGATGAAAGGAAAGATATTTATACTCACCTCGGTAATCTTGCTTGTGTGTTTCTCCTGCAGGAATTCCGCAAGCAAAACATCTGAATTTGTATTTCCGGAATCAGATTCAATACCTGTCGGAGAAGCAGAAAAATTAAGCTCTGAAGCCATCGAGGAGATTTCAAAAAATATCACCTCTCCTGTTGAGATTGCCAATCTTCTGCAAACAATGTCAGTTCCGTATTCCCCTGACTACCTTGCCTCTTCTCTCGATGCAAACAGACAGACAACAGCATTTGACAAAGCCCTTACCCTTGGTATCCTTGGCGCTGACCTGGGATATCTTAACATTTACGAAAAGACTGGTTCCTCAATAGATATTCTTTCTTCGATCCGTAAACTTGCCGAAGGAATCAGAGTTGGTCAGTATTTTGATTTTGAAACAATTAAACGACTCTCACTCAACAGATCCAACCTTGATTCGCTCCTTTTTCTGTCAATAGATTCATACACCCAGATAGATAAATACCTCCGAGATAATGATCGCGGTCAGCTTTCTTCACTGATGATAATCGGAGTATGGCTGGAGGCTCAATACCTGGCCACACAGGTAATGAAGGAATACCCTGACCCCATGCTCAGAGACCGGATTGGAGAACAAAAAATTATCCTCAATGACCTCATTATGCTTGCAAGTCCTTATTGTACAAACGATACCGAATTTAACTCTCTTTGCAGAGACCTGCAGGAAATAAAAGATAAGTACAGGGATGTAAAGATAACCTATACTTTGGGCGAACCTGTAACTGAGGAGAAAGATGGCGGACTTGTAGTTTCTCAAACTGAAACCAGCAATGTTGATATGACTGAGGAACAACTGAACGGGATAATTGAGGTGACAAAAAATATAAGAGACAAACTAATTTCAAATGATTAGAATGAAGAAATATTTTATCACAATACTGTTATTGCTTATGGCAATAGCACTTGTAAACGGGCAATCATCCGATCCGCTTGTAAGCAGCTGCGTTATGAATGCAGGACCAAATACCAGGTACCTGAAGGATTTCAGGATACAACTCGGGAAGACAACAACACCGGGGGAATTAAGATATAAGGCACAAATGTCGCTGTGGAAAAACACTACATACAAGTTCTCGTTGTGTAATTCTGAAGATTCCAAAGGGAAACTTATCCTGAGTGTGAAAGATAACGCAAATAAGACTGTCATTTCTTCCTTCGATCAGAAAACAGGCAAAATATATCCATACATAACCTTTACCTGCAATAAAAGCGGAATATACCACTTGAATTTCGATTTCGCCAATGGACAATCCGGATCCGGCGTTGGTGTGGTTTCAATGGTGAGGTAATCACTTCACTTAATATACAATATCTGTATTACGATAATAAAAATAAACAACCCGCTGAAAATAATTTCAGTAATCACTCTTTTCTTCACATATACTAAATAATGTGTAATAAAATAACTGAGTGGTATTCCGGTTATCCATACAATTTCTACTGACGCTGAAGGCAGAATAAAATATACCGCGAGAGATATAAAAAACAACCAGTTAAGAAGAGTAAATGTCTTGCGTGATTTAATCTTTTTTGTATCCATTACCATAAGCAGATAAACTATGCCTATCAGCGCGCTTAATCCTGTAAATACCAGAGTTACTATAGTTAAGCGCGAAAAAACGTAAACTGCCTGTTTTTCAAAAAGATTATACTCAAATATTGATAGTAAGTTTTTTAAATCATGCCCTGATACATAATAAACTGCAAAGGTCAGAATAAATGGAGCAATCAAACCAATGAGAAAGATAGCGATTTCTTTTATGTTTACTGTCCTGAGTAATGCTATTCCAATGATGACCAGCAATCCGAACCAGATAAGATTAGCATAAAAGAGGCTCCCGATACCTATCAGTATGCCGGCATCGAAAAAATTGAATGCTGTGCCGGGAATCCTGTACGAGTCCATTATTCTTCTTATGGCAAGCATAAGGAACATAGCTCCAAAAATTGCCGGATTTAATAATTGATATTGTGGGAAAAGGCCACTCAGCAAAATGTAAATCACAGCAGGAAGAAGGGTTCTCATGTTCATAAAAAAAAGAGTAGTATTCAAATTAACCATGAGAAAAGCCATCATGCCAACCATTAATAAAGTAAAAATTATCCCGGGGAGAGGATGGGTCCCAATTAAAGAAGACAGGATGCCATACAGAGGCATCGGCTCCAGGTCGAAGTATAAGGAGAAGTGGTTTTTAAGCTTAAGAAATGCACTTGCCCATACTAACAAAAGAGTAATGATTATCAGGAATATTGTTCCCGGACCGGTTCCTTTGAATTGTTTTAAAAACATTTATTCTATAAATCAAATCCTATATCAGTCCTGTAATACATCTTTTCGAATGAAATTTGCCTGGCATTCATGTAAGATCCGTCCAGTGCCTTCTTCATGGATTCTCCCCATGAACTTATAGCAATGACCCTTCCTCCTGTCGTGACAACATTATTCTCTGATAGTTTTGTTCCCGCGTGAAACAAAACACAGTTAACTGTATGTTCAAGTCCCGAGATTATTTTCCCTTTTTCATAAGATCCGGGATAACCTCCTGAAGCAAGCATTACAGTAGTAACAAATCTTTTATCTGTTTCCAGGATTCTTTCGGAAAGGTTTTCCTGAGCAACTCCTTCAAGTAGTTCAAAAAGATCCGATTTAATTCTCGGGATTATAACTTCAGACTCAGGATCGCCCAGCCTGGCATTGTACTCAATTACAAACGGGTCTCCATTTACATTTATGAGTCCGAAAAAAATAAATCCCTTATAAGTGATGCCTTCATCTGATAATCCCTTCATTGTGGGTTCTATGACCCTTTTTTTAACCTTTTCCATAAACAGGTTGTCGGCAAAAGGCACCGGGGAAACAGCCCCCATGCCTCCTGTATTAAGACCTGTATCTCCATCGCCAGCTCTTTTGTAATCCTTTGCTTCAGGAAGGAGCTTATACGATTTACCGTCTGTGATAATAAAGACTGATAATTCTATACCTTTAAGAAATTGTTCTATGACCACTTTTTTTCCTGCTGCTCCGAATTTCCCGCCAAGGATCGCTTTTACTTCATTTTCTGCTGATTCCAGATCGTCAATTATAAGAACACCTTTACCAGCCGCAAGTCCATCAGCTTTAATGACGTATGGAGGAATGAGGCTCTTCAAAAAGGTGGAAACGCTGTTCATGTCAGATTTATCAAAACTCCTGTAAGCAGCAGTTGGAATATTGTGCTTTATCATAAATGCTTTGGCAAAATCCTTGCTGCCTTCAAGCCTGGCTGCTGATTTGCCTGGCCCTACCACAGGTATTCCTTTCAGATATTCATTTTCAAGGAAAAAATCATGTATCCCTGCAACTAGCGGTGCCTCCGGCCCTACAACAACCATTTCAATCTTATTCTCCCTGACTGCTTTGCTGACATCTTCAAAATCTGACGGATCGATCTGCAGGTTTGTTCCAAGTAAAAAGGTTCCGGCGTTACCGGGTGCTATAAATAAACGGCTGACTTTTTTACTTTGAGAAAGCTTCCAGGCAATTGCATGTTCCCTTCCGCCGGATCCAAGAATAAGAATATTCATGTTTCAGGAGATTTAAGTACTTCAAAAGTAACATTTCAAACTGAAATATAAAACCCGGACAGGTGCTGAAAGATATTAATTAAGTTGCGGGAGAATAAATTTATATCCTCTTGTTTTTGTGATACTTAGAAACTCATCTAGAATCTTTAATGATGATGAATCGGGCTTATCATGCAGCACGATTACAGAGCCAGGGCGAATTTTCTTTAAAAGAACTTTAAGCGATCTGGCCGCTCCGAAACCATCGTCAAAATCATAAGACATAATATCCCAGAATATAATTTTAAAATGACTGTGAAGGCGCTTATATTGCTTCAACCTTATTCTTCCGTAAGGAGGCCTGAACAAAGTGCCGGATGTATATTGTGAGGCTGAATGTACATCTTTACAATATTTATTAACCGAACAGAGCCAACCGTTAAGATGATTGTAGCTATGGTTCCCTATAAGATGCCCTTCCCCGACGATCCTGGTAACCAGTAAAGGATATTTTTCTGCTTTTCTTCCTTCGCAGAAAAATATTGCTTTTATTTTAAAACCATTTAAAATATCAAGTAATCCCGGCGTCGATCCGGGGTCAGGGCCATCATCAAAGGTAAGACACAGAATTTTTTCAGAACTCTTTATCCTGAAAAGTGCTTCCGGAAAGAGATATCGCATGAAAAAATACGGCCGGAAAAGCCTCATGATTAGCTATTTACGAGAATAAAGTTTACCGTAGTATTTATTTATCATTTGTTCAGTGACATTCGACAGGGAATCAAGCTTAAGATCCAGCGAAAGACGATATAAGTTGAGCAGTGCATCCATATTAATTCCTATCGGTAAATCAAGGCCAAATCGCTTATCGGCTCTCAGGCCGATTGCATATTCAAGATATTCTTGGGAATAGCCCAATATATTGTCTATAAGCTTAAGACCTTCATCTTTTTCTCCTGCCCTGATGAGTACTTCGGCAAGATTTATAGAAAAATAGTCTTCAGGTAGCTTCTTGGCAGGAACAATTTCAAGACCTCTATGGATAGCTTCAACTGCCTTAGTAGTATCTCCAACCTGTAAAAGGCTTTTGGCAAGGGTTCCGAATAGTCTTCGGAAGTTGCTGAACATCCTGCGGTTATTCTCATCAAGATACACTGAAGGATCAGCGGCATTACCCCATTTAAACTTATGCATCATGTTATCATACATAACATACGGATCTATCATTCCATAGTCGCCTTGTTCAGGTTCATCTATTTTTATAGGAACAATCCTGTAAGCCATTCCTTCCTGCACAAAGAATTTTTCAAGTCCTTTATATTGGGATGCCGGAACAGTCGATGATATGTAAATTGGTCTCTTCCAGTTATTTGTTGCGAGCAGGTCCATAATTGCCACATCCCCTTTAAAAGCATCAGATTCAGTATATTCCCATATCATAGGAGAAACAATCCTGTCCCTGTAATATTTTTTTACAGTCCCGTTTGATAGTACAACTGAAGTGTCTACATCTATCAATATTTTTTTTGCCGGTATATAATTGAGCCAATCGCCCCGTCCTGAAATATCATACTTATAATCCCGGCTATCCCCACCAATAAACTGAATTAGATCTTTAATGTTTACAGGTTTTTTGACCCTGTCAATAACGGGCAGCTGTGTTCTTATTCCTTCAATATATTTATCAGATCCGAGCGTGAAGGGCAGAGGATCCGACTTAAAGGCTTTCTGCCTCATCATATCGATGTACCAGCCTGCCTGTATATAGCTGAGGTTCGCTACCCGCACATCAGTCCTGACCTGTTCCACATCCTGCACATACCAGACAGGAAAAGAGTCATTATCGCCGTAAGTAAAAAGAATACTGTTCGGAGCACATGACTCCAGATAATTCGAGCCAATGTCCCTGGCAGTATACCTGCCTGAACGGTCATGATCATTCCAGTTCTGTTCAGCCATCAATATCGGACAGGCTATTAAAAGGATTACCGTTGTAACTGCTGCTGAAGTCTTGTTTCCAAGGAAACGTTGCAATAGCTCATAGCAATACATCACACCCATCCCTATCCATATGGCGAAAGCATAAAATGAGCCGGCATAAGCATAGTCGCGCTCCCTGGGCTGATCAGGAGTCTGATTCAGATAAAGAATAATTGCCAGACCCGTCATTAAAAAAAATGTCAGGACAAGCCCGAACCCATGTCTGTCTCTTTTATACTGCCAGGCAATCCCTGCAATCCCTATCAGAAGAGGTAACAGGTAATATTTGTTCGAAGCAGGATTATTTTTCAGATCTTCAGGGAGATTATCAAGGTTGCCAAGACGCATCTCATCGATAAATTTAATACCGCTTATCCAATTACCATGGATATTATTTCCGTTTGCCTGAATATCATTTTGTCTCCCGGCGAAGTTCCACATAAAATACCTGAGATACATAAAACCTGTCTGATACCTGAAAAAGAAACGCAGATTCTCACCGAAAGTGGGACATACTACAGTCTCCTTTCCCGATTCTGATCCTACACTGTACTTCCTGCCTACAATCTTTCCCCAGTATTTGTAGGCAGATTCATGATCAGGATCAGGGCTATACATCCTCGGGAAAACAGTTTCAAATTTCTCGCTGTAATCATAATCGGGACGAAAGTATGGTTTATATTTCCCGTTTACCTTATTGTATCCGGCAATCACCCTTTTGCTACCGGTTATGGGAGCACTGTAATAATTGCCAAAGATCTTTGGAGAACTACCATATTGCTCCATATTAATGTAATAAGAAAGTGAAAAGACATCTGAAGGATTATTCTGATTCATTGGAGGGCGGGCAGATGATCTGATCATTATCATTGCGTATGATGAATAACCAATCATAATGACAGTTAGGCATGTAATAGCATAATTTAGAATAACATTCCTCTTCTTCAATGAATATCTGAGGCCAAAGACGAGTCCGGCTATGAGCGCTAATATGTAGATTATAAGTCCTGAGTTATATGGTAATCCGATTTTATTAACGAAAAGCAGTTCAAACCATTCAGCTACCTTTGGAACACCTGGCAACAGCACAAAAACCATGATCCAGAGAATTGCCACTGCAGCAAATATTGCTGTTATAAGACCACGGGTAGTTACCTCATATTTCCTGAAGTAGAAAACCAGCACAAGGACCGGAATCACAAGAAGGTTAAGACGATGAATACCAAGACCTAGTCCCATAATATAAGCGACCAGTATTATCCATCGGCCTGACCAGGGTTTGTCGGCTTCCTCTTCCCATTTGAGCATAGCCCAGAAAACCAGGCCCAGGATCAGAGATGATAAAGCGTATACTTCACCTTCTACCGCAGAAAACCAGAATGTATCGGAAAATGTATATGCCAGTGCACCTATGATTCCGCTTCCCAGGATTGCAGGGATATGTTTGGATTCCAGGGGAGTATTACGGGTAAAGACCCTTCGTACAAGATGTGTTATTGTCCAGAAAAGGAACATAATGGCAAAGGCGCTGCAAAGAGCAGACATCCTGTTGATCATAACTGCAGCTTTGGATGTATCACTGCCGGCAAAAAATGTGGCTACTCTCCCCATCATAAGGAATAGAGGCGCGCCAGGAGGGTGCCCGACCTGTAATCTGAATGCCGAAAGAATGAATTCACCGCAATCCCAGAAGCTGACAGTTGGTTCAACAGTCATCAGGTAAACAACTGCCGAAACCAGGAATATAAACCAGCCAGTCAGATTGTTCCAGCGGCGATAATTGCCCCATACTGAATCCATAAATATTTAGATTAAATGAAAAAACAAAGAACGTAAAAAATTAGAATTTGAACCTTGCCGGCACGCTATTTAACATCATTTTAACGCGTTAATTCAGGCGGTATCTTTTATTCCGGAAGAAAATCATCAAGCATATATCTCCACGGGACATTTTTCCAGTGCTCACCGGCATAATCGACACCTATCCTGGGTCCGGTTTTTATTTTAGGGTAAAATCCTGAATCTTCAACCCAGACCCTTTCTGAAATTGTCAGGTCCTCGCCATAAAATGATTTATCAATGCCTAACACCCTGGTTAATTTGCCAGGACCGTTACACCCTTCCAAACCCCTTATAAGAACAGCCTGGGGATTATTTTCTGCACCGGTAACAAAATTCAGCATCCAGTACATGCCATAAACAAAATAGACATAGATTTTACCCCCTTTGTGAAACATCACTTCAGTCCTCGGTGTTCTTCCCTTGCTTGCATGGCAGGCCTGATCTTCAGGACCTCTGTACGCTTCAGTTTCTGTGATTACAAATCTCTTCTGTGATTCATTGTCGGACCTGATAACCAAAATCTTTCCAATAAGATCCGGTGCGACAAAAAGAACATCACGCACAAAAAAAGTACGCGACAATCTCCTGCCTGCCTGCATTTTAGTATGGGATCCTGCTTTCAAATTCATCCCATTTTCTGAATATATCTTCCCCTCCCGCATCCGGTATATGCTTGAATATCAATTTTCTGTCGGCAGGATCAAGACCGATCTCCTCATATATCAGGTTGTCGTTGAAGCCTGCCCTGGATGCGTCTTTTCTGTCGGAAGCATAAACGACTTTCTGAATACCTGACCAATAAATAGCGCCAAGGCACATAGGGCATGGTTCACATGAAGTGTAAATCACACATCCCGAAAGATCATGTGACATTATTGTTGCTGATGCTCTGCGGATGGCTATTATTTCAGCATGGGCAGTCGGATCATGGGATAACACAACCCTGTTACTTCCTTCGGAAATAATTTTCCCGTCTTTTGTTATTAATGCACCGAATGGCCCGCCCCCTTCTTTTATACTTTTTGCCGCCAGTTCCAGGGCCCGTCGCAGCAAAGATCTGTCATCATTCATATTATCTTGAAGTTTTAATGCTGATCATCATTGTAAAATTAAACTTACTTTTCCTCATCCGGAATAAATTCTGTCTAATATTCTTTTTTTTTAATAAATATATTGTATTTTTGCACACCCGAAATAAAAGGGTTTTTACATTAAGTATAAGTATATCAATTAAAAAAAATAACAACAAGTGAACACCTTAAGTTATAGAACAGTATCGGCAAATAAAACAACTGTTAACAAGGAGTGGGTAATTATCGATGCGGAAGGTGCAGTTCTTGGCCGTCTTGCAACACTGATTGCCAGCATGTTAAGGGGAAAACACAAGACCAATTTCACACCGCATGTTGATTGCGGAGATAATGTAGTTGTGATAAATGCTGAAAAAGTAGTTTTAACAGGAGAAAAATGGTCTGATAAAGAATACGTTAGATATACAGGCTATCCCGGAGGACAAAAATTTACCACAGCAGAAGAGATGCTTAAGAAAAATCCGATATGGCTGGTTGAAAATGCAGTAAGAGGTATGTTGCCGAAAAATCGTCTTGGCCGGGCTCTTTTCAGGAACATGTATGTTTATCCTGGAACGACTCATCCTCATGAAGCGCAGAAACCCAAAAAAATTGAACTTAAAAACAACTAAGTAACAAATATGGAAGCAATCAATGCCCTTGGAAGAAGAAAAGCCGCTGTTGCCAGAGTTTATTTAAGCGATGGTAAAGGCAAAATTACGGTTAACGGAAGGGATTATAAAGAATATTTCGGAGCTGAAACACTTCAGTATGTTGTAACACAGCCACTGCTTCTTTTAAATGCTGCTGATAAATATGATATAGTTGTTAACCTTGAAGGCGGTGGTGTAAAAGGTCAGGCTGAAGCTCTTCGCCTGGGTATCACCAGAGCCCTCGTTATGATTGATGAAGAAAATAAGAAACCCCTTAAGGCTAATGGATTCATGACGCGCGATCCGCGTGAGGTTGAAAGGAAGAAACCCGGTAGACCTAAAGCCCGAAAGAGATTCCAGTTCAGCAAACGTTAATATTTTTGGAACTACCATAGTGACGCAAGTTTAGTATCTAAATTGTAAAGACTTCCTGCAAAGGAGCTACTCTGCAATTGATTTGAAAGAATGTAAACTTAAAATAAAGAAAATGCCCAGAACAAATTTTAAAGAATTACTTGATGCTGGTGTCCACTTCGGACATCTTAAAAGAAAATGGAATCCGGCTATGGCTCCTTATATTTTTATGGAGCGTAACGGCATTCATATTATCGATCTTGAAAAGACAATCATTAAGCTGGATGAAGCTGCTTCAGCAATGAAGCAAATTGCGAAATCAGGAAAAAAGGTGCTCTTTGTGGCCACCAAAAAACAAGCTAAAGAAATTGTTGCAGAAAAAGTTAAGAATGTCAATATGCCTTATGTGACTGAAAGGTGGCCTGGAGGTATGCTTACAAACTTCCCGACAATACGCAAGGCAGTTAAGAAAATGAGCTCAATTGACAAAATGGCGACGGACGGTACTTTTACGAATCTGTCAAAGCGTGAAAAACTTCAGGTTACACGTCAGAGAGCCAAGCTTGAGAAGAACCTTGGAAGCATTATCGATCTGACCCGCCTTCCTTCAGCTCTCTTTGTTGTTGATGTTTGCAAAGAACATATTGCCGTAAGAGAAGCCAAACGTCTTGGCATTCCGGTAATTGCTATGGTAGATACAAACTCGGATCCCAATGATATAGATTTCCCGATCCCTGCTAATGATGATGCTTCAAAGTCCATCTCGCTTATAGTTGATATTCTTTGCCAGTCTATTGAAGAAGGTCTTAATGAAAGAAAAATTGAAAAAGAAAAAGAACCCGCAATAAAAGACAAAAAGACAACCAGGAAAGACCTTGAATCAAAAGATATTTCTGATTCACTCATTGATGCAATAGTCGGAGAAGAGGGGGAAGAAGACACTGACAATGAAACGTTAACTGAAAAGACAGATAATGAGGAAGTTGTGAGTACTGTCGATGAAACTGAGGAAGATGAATAAATTGTTTTAACAGAAAATTATCTATATAATGGCTACAATAACTGCTGCAGATGTTGCAAAACTCAGGAGAGTGACCCTTGCTGGTATGATGGACTGCAAAAAAGCTCTTGAAGAGGCAGATGGCAATTTCGATAAAGCAATTGAGATAATAAGGAAAAAAGGAAAGGCTGTTGCCAATAAACGTGCCGACAAAGAAGCCACCGAAGGGGTGGTTCTTTCCAAAATAACTGCAAATGGTAAACTGGGGGCTTTGATTGTCCTTAACAGTGAAACAGATTTTGTGGCAAAGAATGCTGATTTTCTTAGCCTGGCAAATAAAATACTTGACATTGCTCTGACTTCTAATCCCTCAGACCTCGAGGAATTGAAATCACTCGCCATGGATGGTGGTACAGTTGGTGAAAAGGTTATTGAGTATGTCGGTATTATTGGAGAGAAACTTGATCTCTCATTCTTTGATAAAATTGAAGCTGCTCATGTTCAGGCATATATACACCCCGGGAACAGGCTTGCAACACTCGTTGGTTTCACTAAGGCAGGACTGGATATTCAGGTATATAAGGACATTGCCATGCAGGTTGCTGCCATGAACCCGGTAGCAGTAGATAAAGACGATGTCGCATCTGCTGTAATTGCCCAGGAGATAGAGATTGGTAAAGAACAGGCACGGCGCGATGGCAAACCCGAAGAAATGCTCGAAAAGATTGCACAGGGTAAACTTGGTAAGTTCTTTAAAGAGAATACTTTACTGAACCAGGATTTTGTTAAGGACAACAAACAGACTATCGGGCAATATCTTAAATCCGTTGATAAAGAATTGACTGTAACAGCTTTTAAAAGGTTTACACTAAACCTGTAAACTAAAGTTCATAATTCAATATATTGTGGCGCCCCTGGGCGCCATTTTTTTTTATTTTACTATAATTATATCTTTACAATAAAGAATATGCAATGAAACCTCCATTTTTGCAAAAACACAAACGGGCTTGAGAGCTCCGCGAAGTTTTAAAAATATGAAAATTATTTCGTAATCATGGAGGTTCCATCCAACCATAAAAATAAATTATATACGGATGAAATACTCAAGAATCTTACTAAAACTTAGCGGGGAATCATTAGCCGGAAAAGGAAATCATGGAATTAATGAAGCTTTACTGGAAGATTATGCATCTCAGATAGTAGAAATTGTTAGAGAAAATTGTGAAGTTGCAGTTGTTATTGGCGGTGGTAATATTTTTCGCGGTCTCAGTGGTACTGAGTCAGGATTTGACAGGGTGAAAGGTGACCAGATGGGAATGCTGGCCACAGTAATTAACAGTCTTGCTCTTGAGAGCGCCATCAGGATGGAGGGTGGAAAAGCTACTGTATTCACCTCCATAAGAATGGAGCCTGTTGGTGAGCTGTATAATCGCGATAGAGTTATTAATGAATTGAATACAGGTACTGTTTGCATTCTTGCCGGTGGCACGGGGAATCCTTTTTTCACCACCGACACTGCAGCTGCACTGAGGGCTGTCGAAATAGGTGCAAATGTCCTGCTCAAAGGGACAAGGGTGGACGGAGTTTATACTTCCGATCCGGAAAAAGACCCCTCAGCCAGTAAATTCGACACTATATCTTTTGAAGAAGTAATATCAAGAAGGCTTAAAGTAATGGATTCAACAGCCTTTACCATGTGTCGCGATAATAATATGCCAATTGTGGTTTTCGACATGAATAAAAGAGGAAACCTTATGCAACTGGTTAACGGGATCAAAACCGGGACTCTCATTTGCGACTGAAAATATTGGAATTCCGGCTATTTTATTATTTTTGCTACAACTGTTGCAAATTTGATCACATATCCAGACCAATACAAGTTAAACTATATTCCCTGCAATATGAATGAAGATGTTGAACTGATACTGGAAGAGACAAAGGACAGAATGCAAAAAGCCCTTGAGCATCTTGAACATGAACTTGCAAGACTTCGTGCAGGCAGGGCGACACCTGCACTGCTTGATGGCATAACAGTCGATTACTATGGCGTTAACTCACCATTGACTCAGGTTTCAAATATTAATACTCCCGATGCCAAAACGATTCTTATCCAACCCTGGGAAAAGAACATGCTGGGCATCATAGAAAAAGCCATAATGGCTGCCAATATCGGATTAACACCAATTAATAACGGCGAGGCAATCCGCATTAACATACCTCCCCTTACCGAGGAGAGAAGACATCAGCTTGTTAAACAGGTAAGAAATGAGGGGGAGACTGCAAAAATAAGTATACGCAATGCCCGTAAATGGGCTAATGACGAACTTAAACAGTTGCTAAAAAATGGCCTGCCGGAAGATACGGAAAAAGATGCTGCCGATAAGGTCCAGGAAATGACTAACGATTTCAACAGCAAAGTTGATAAGGTGATGGCTATAAAAGAAAAGGACGTTATGACCGTTTGAAAACCTTTTCCAGGAGCAGGGTCTCGATAACTATCGGGAGGGGGATGAGGCAGGTGAAAGAAAAATAATTTATTTTCCTGGTAAAAGTTTCAGTGTATATTTTGCTGCTGCCTTTACAGCTGAATCGGAGAATGCATCATTATAAAACTCCTTATTAATATATGCCCTGGTCTGGGACAGGTAAAATTCACTTGATGGTATCCCGGATTCACCTGTAGGAATAATTGTCAGTGACTTATCCCAGTCAGCCGTATTGAAAATATGCCTTTCAGAAGCACCATTGTTCACCACAAATCCTGAGCTGTAAGAATAGGGACTGACAGTATGGTTACTCCCTCCAACCCGGTATGATTCAGAATTAAACCCGAACAAAATGTCCAGGATCTTTACTGTCCCCAGGGGATGAACAATCCTGATCTTATGAATATCTCCCCACTTCCAGTTGGACATATCAGGTCCTCTTTCATCAGTCAGCGAAGCAATACAATCTTTGAAGCTTTTTAAAACAATATCATCAAGAGTCTCTTTTACAGGAGTATTTATATCGTCAACCCATTCATCTGGTCCTGTAGTAAGTATCCTGTATATATAATACTCTTTTGTTGTTCCAAAGAGCTGGTCATATAATTCTCCAAGTTCATCTGAAAGGAGATTTTTTATAAAGCTTATCCTGAAAAATTCAAATATTGAAGGCACAACAAAGTCAGCATTCATATCATAGTCCCAACCTGAAAAGAGTACCAGTCCATCTTTTTCAGACTGTGAAAGTTCAGATTTTCTATCGTTCAGCTTTAAAATAAATGGCGTCAACAGTGCAGCATAATCAGAATGCTGATCAGTGATCATCCTCTTAAAATCATTGATATTGAAGATCTCCTTTTCGTTTAACATCTGCCTTATCCTGTTGATCCTGTAAGGCATTATGAACCCTGCGCTGATATAATATGGGTAATCATCTGAGACTGTCTTGTTATTTGCAGAGGAGACAAAGCCTGCTTCCGGGTTCAGGCTATAAGGGAGTTGTCCAAAGGGTACAAAACCTTTCCAGTCAAATTCATCTGTCTCTCCATTTCTTATTGAAGTGCCGCTACCTTTTCTTATAGCTATCCCGCCACCTGTATTCAAACCTATATTGCCGTCCACATCAGCGTATGCAAAATTCTGGCTTACCGACCTGAATGATTTTATAGCGTCTCTGAAATCTTTCCAGTCAGATGCTCTGTTAAGCAGGCAGACCGCTTTGATTTCGTCGCTGTAATCGTATCCCGCCCACCTCATTGTCAGGGTAGCATCATTAACGTCCCTGAATCCGGAAATGACAGGTCCCCTCTGTGTAAATCTAAGTTTCAGCGTATCCTGCATCCCCCCTTTAATCTTAATGATTTCATCCCTTACAACCATATTTCTCCATTCTCCATTAAAAAAATATTGATCTTCATTATCGGGATTAATCTTTTCAGCAAAAAGATCTATATCATCCACCATCAGGTTTGTCATGCCCCATGCTATCCTTTCGTTGTGCCCTGCAACAACGAATGGTTCGCCCGGCACAACCACTCCTGTAACATTCAGTTTACCAGGGATAACCTGGTGCATCTGGAACCATATGCCCGGAGACCCGAAACTCAGGTGCATATCATTTGAAAGTATTGGTTTTCCGGTCTCGCTCTTTCTGCCTGTCACAGCCCAGTTATTACTACCGGAAAAAGATACAATACCAAGAGGTTTAAGTTTGTCCATTGATGAGATAAACATTTGAGCTTTCTTCAGAAGTGTATCACTTATCCTGAATTCAGGGAAAACATATGAATTAACAGCTTTCCAGTCAGGAATTATCTGAGATGCCTTTTCGATTCCGAATTTCTTCACCAGCCTGTAATAGAAAATATCCGAGGCTAGATTCCCCGAAGCAAGATCCCATCCCATATATCCTATAATATTTACTATGTCTTCCAGCTTCCAGGGATCAGGTCTGTATGACAGTATTTTAAATTCGGGCGGAAGTTTTTTCCCGGCAGCTTCAATATATGCATTTACTCCGTCAGTATATGCCTGCATAGCTGATATTACGCCCGGATCTTCGTTGCTTATGATAAGTTTTGATTTAGCAGTCATTTCAAGACTTCTAAGGAAAAGATCGGTCTGAATATAATCTTTCCCGAATATTTCTGAGAGCCTGCCCGTGGTGGCCCTTCTTATAAGGTCCATCTGCCATAATCTTTCCTGAGCCATCACATAACCTGCGGCAAAATAGAGATCATGTTCATTCTCCGCATAAATGTGGGGCATGCCTCTGATATCTCTGTAAACGGTTACTTCGCTCCCCAGACCTGTGACATTCAGGTCACCTTTATAGGACGGAAGAGCGCTCTTTTTGATCCCGCTTATCAGGATTAAACCGCCAATTAATGCTATAACAACCAGAATTAAAAGTGAAATAAGGATAGTTTTAATTATTTTCATACTTCAGAGATTTATTTTTACCAATATACAAATTCTTCAGAATTATCAATAGTTGACACCTTTAAGCCCGGAGGTACAGTTTCTGCATATTTCAGTCGTATATCTGCCTTCAAGTATGCTCCTTCGGAATATCCTGTATTTGGGACCATGCCAAATCTCCCTGAATGTATCTTCATTAACATCTCCCATAATATGGTCGGCATTTTTGTCGAAACAGCACGGGACCACCTTCCCATCCCATGTTATTACCGGGTTGAACCATAGTCGTGAACACCTGTCCGGAAATGTACTTTTAAGTACATAGCCATTCTCTGTAAATTTATACCTGTTGAAATTTTTAAGTGAAGAGAACCAGTATCGATGAGAACCATTGCTTATAACCTGCATAGACTTCAGTTTAAGAGAAGCCTTCATATCAAGGGCATAGCGTTTTACCATTGGTATCTGATGTTCGTTATTCCTGTTAACAAGAAACTGAATTTCAAGTTTCATCGGGGAAGCTGTTTTTCTTTTCGCTTCACTAACACTTTTAATTCCATTTATCACCTGTTCAAAGTCGCCTTTTATCCTGTAGAGTTTATAAGTATTTTCATCCATACCGTCAAGCGACACAATAAGCTTTTTAAGGCCCGAAATGACAACTTTTTCAGCATTACCTCCTGATAAAAAATGACCATTGGTTGAAACCACAGAATTAACTCCTGCAGATCTTTCAATAAAGGCAAAGAACTTTGGATGCAGCATAGGCTCTCCCTGAAAGTAAAGATTTATATTAAACAGGAAGCGTCTAAGCTCATCAATTACCTTTTCGAACAGATCAATGTCCATATATCCACGATTTCGAGTCATAAGCCCGGAGCCGGAGTTGCATTCAGGGCAATTCAGATTGCAATGGTTGGTTAATTCGGTGCTTATGGTAACCGGCATACCATAGATATCTGCTTTACCTCTAACGGAACTGCTCAAATATGAATATCCGGCTTTCAGTGCATTGGAAGATTTAACTATAGACCAGATCATCTGAAAAAAATATGAAGTAAGATTAAAAAATATTTTTTAGAAATAATAATAGGGTATTATATCATTATAAAGGTCTTTGCATTGAAAAGCAGATAAAGATGTATTAAAACTTGAGAATTTCAATTAATAACCAAATGAAATAATGCCATGAAAACTTTTAAAAACGTTTTGTTTTATGCAATGTTTTTCCTGCTCGCTTTCTCATTTCAGACAGTAGCTGCAGGGTATACCATTGGGAAGAAGAAAGCTGATCAGCAAAACTATCTTACTATCAAAGGTAAGCTGGTTGATTCAGAGTCAAATTTACCTCTTGTTTTTGCCACAGTTGCAATAAGTGATGCAAATGTTGCAGTTATAACAAACATCGATGGTGAATTTACAATTAAGATTGGACCGGAACTTGCTTCCAATAACCTTGAGATAACATTCCTGGGTTATAAGAACAAAGTTGTACCAATCAGTTCCATGCGCGACAACGGATATAAGAATATTATTGCGCTCGATCCAGCCCCAATACCCATCAGAGAGATTATAATCAAGCCGATAGATCCAGTGGAAATTGTAACACAAGCCATTACCAGGATAAGTAAAAATTATGAGTCGGAGCCTAATCAGATGACCGCCTTTTACAGGGAAACCATCAGGAAAAATCGCACATATGTTTCAATAGGCGAGGCTGTTGTTGAGATTTTTAAGGCACCATATAATAACAGTCTCAGGTATGATGCCGCAAGGATATACAAAGGTCGCAAGAGTACCGATGTTGAAAAAATGGATACTATATTATTTAAACTGCAGGGAGGACCTGTCAGTTCCCTTGAGCTTGACATTGCAAAAAATACAGAGGCTATACTTACACTCGACGCAATGAAATATTACGATTATTCACTTTCCTCAGTTATCGAAATAGATGGAAAACCGAATTATGTAATAGAATTCAAACAAAAACCAACTGTCGATATTCCTCTTTTTATGGGAGATCTTTACATTAATATGGATACTTATGCCATTACTGAGGCTGAATTCGGTTTTAATCTCTCCGATAAAGCAGCAGCAACATCTATCTTTATCAGGAAGAAGCCTCTTGGAATGGAGGTTACCCCGGAAATTGCAACTTACAGGGTAAAATATCGCGAACAGGACGGTAAAATGTATTTCGAATATTCAAGAGCAGAAGTTAAATTTAAAGTAAACTGGAAGAGAAAGCTGTTTAATACTTTCTATACCACAATGGGAGAAATAGCAGTTACTGACCGTACTAACCAGGAAGTTGTTAAATTTGCAGGAAAAGAGAAGCTTAAATTCTCAGATGTGTTTTCTGATAAAGTCACTGCTTTTGCTGATCCGGACTTCTGGGGTGAATACAATATCATTGAACCTGACCAGAGCATTGAATCGGCAATTCGTAAACTGAGCAGAAAGGTTAAATTCAGCGACATAGAAGATAAAGAAAAGTAACAGGCCTATGACCAGGGATTCTGTAATAATAAGGAGGATCAGACAAGGTGATGCAGCACAGTTTGAAAAACTTTTCAGATCCTCCTATGTCTCCCTGGTACGATACGCGAAGACCATTTTAAAAGACCACGATACTTCCGAAGAAATTGTCCAGGATCTGTTTTTCAGGCTCTGGCAGGATAAGAAGAAAATCAAAATTGAGAGTTCATTGAATGGATATCTTTTCAGAGCAGTTCATAACAATTGCCTTCACTGGATCGAACATACCAGGGTGGTTGAGAAACATGCACAGGAGATGGCAAATAAGCATAGTGAGAATATGGAAAATCCTGCAGAAGAGATTCAGTACAAAGAACTCCAGTCAAAAATAGCCCGGATACTTGAACGGCTGCCTGAAAGATGTGGAAAGATCTTCTGCATGAACAGGTTTGAAGGATTAAAATATGCCGAGATAGCTGAAAAACTTTCAGTATCGGTAAAAACAGTAGAGGCAAATATGGGAAGAGCATTAAAAGAATTCAGAAATGCATTAACAGAAAAATGAAAGAGTATAGAAATACAAAAAAAATTACTGACAAGGACTGGAAAGATCTTGCTTCAGCATTATCAGAAGAAAAAAACGATAACTCAGATCTGGCAAACAGATTCTTGTCTGAAGACAGTTACCGGACTGATAAACAATGGAAAGAATTGAGTAAAATGAATGATGACAAAAAGATAGATGTGGACAAAGCATGGACTAATGTATATTCCAGGCTTCAGGAAGAAGGAACCCTGCCCGGGAAAATACCTTCAGGTATTATTTTCATGAGAAGCACTTTTATAAAGATTGCCGCAGTTGCACTGGTGCTTATAAGTATCGGAAGCATTTTTTACTTTGCAGGTAAATCAGGGTTGTTGAGCAGGGAAATTATTGTAGCCACCAATAATGAACAAAAGAATGTTCTCGTAACATTACCCGACAACAGTAAGATTTTTCTTAACAGGAACACCGAACTGGCATATCGGTCAAACTTTGGGAAGCCGGGAAGAAGTGTGACACTTTCGGGAGAAGCATTCTTCGAGATAGCAAAAGATTCAACAAAACCTTTTATCATAGATGCCGGTAAAGCCAGTGTTAAAGTAATCGGAACCTCTTTTAATATTCTTACAAAAAACAGGGACTCCGCTGTTGAAGTCTTTGTCAAAACCGGGGAAGTTATGCTTTACAATAATTCAGGAATTCAGAATGTTGTACTTGAACCAGGCTATATCGGTACAATTGACTCAGGAGTCGTGGCAAAAACGATTAATAATGATCCTAATTATATGGCATGGAATACAGGTCATCTTATCTATGACGGACAAAAACTTGATATTGTTTTCAAGGATCTTAAGAAGGTTTACGACATGAACATTATTGCAGATGATCCGGAGATTATAAATGAGACATGGACATCTCCAATTGATAATCAGCCCCAGGATACAATTATTCGTTTAATTTGTGCTAGCTTTAACCTGAGTTATACCAGGGAAGGTAATATTTACCATCTTGCAAAAAAATAACTCCAAACTTGTTAAATGTTGCCATTCAATGGCTTCATATTAAAGAAAAGGCCGGCCATTGTATTGCTTTTTTTATTTATTGGCTGTCTGGCTGCCAGGGGACAAAAAAGTATCCTTGATTCAACATATACATTCAATGCAGGGACAGTTAAAACCGCTAATGCTCTTAAAACCATTTCAAAACATACAGGGTACAATTTTACTTACGACAGTCGGTTAATTAACCCTGAAAATAAAACCGAGATGACATTCAGTGATGTAAAGCTGAGCGTTATACTCGACTCTATCCTGAAAAGTGATTCTCTTTCTTATTCCGTAATTGATAAATATATAATTATTTCAAAAACGTACCGGAATACCCTTCCAAAAACCGATTCTACTGATACTATTGAAATTAATTCCATCTCCGGGATAATAGTTGATGATGTTACTGGCGAGCCGCTTCCTTTTGCGACCATCGGACTTAAAAATCAGGGGAAAGGAACTGTCACTAACAATAATGGAGAATTCGGACTAAAGATCACCCGGAATTATCTTACAGATACCCTCTCCGTGTCATATCTTGGTTATATAAGACGTGAAATTCCTTTGGTGCAGGCTTTGGGAAACAATTACACAATAAGGTTGAAAAGAGAATTTATCTCTATTCCCGAAATAATTATCCGAACCCAGATTCCACAGGAGATACTTGCAAAAACTGTTTATGAAATACCAAAGAATTATGGAAGTACACCAGCAATGCTTACGGGGTTTTACAGGGAAGGAGTCTTGAAAAAACAGGAGTTGCAGGTATACTCCGAAGCAATACTTGAAATATATAAAAGTGCATATACGGCAACATTCTTAAACGACCAGATTAAAGTCTTTAAAAGCCGGAAAATTGAAAATACAGCTTTGCACGATACGCTTGCAATAAGGCTTAAAGCAGGGTTAAGCACCTGCCTTGAACTTGATGGCGCAAAGAATATCTTTGATTTCATTGCCCGGGAAAATATGCCGGAATATACCTACAGGATAACAGATATCGTCACATTCGATGAAGATGCAGCTTACGTGATAGATTTTGAACAGAAGGAAGATGTAGATCTGCCTCTTTACAAGGGAAGCATATATATCAGTACAACCGATCTTGCTATCCTTCAGGCCGACTTTGAAATTCATCCGAAATACATTAATAAGATAAAGGACTCTTTTATTTCAAGTTCTTCAAGAGGATTCAATACCTGGCCCCTGTCTGTAAAATATTCTGTAAGTTACCGGAAATATAATAACAGGTATTTTCTGAACCATGTAAGAGGAGATCTATTATTCGCCTCAAAACAGAAGAAAAAACTCTTCAACAGTCAGTTCAGGGTTTTCTTTGAGCTGGCAATAACAGATATTAATACTACTAACGTAACCCGCTTCGAAAGGGAGGAACTGGCTCCGGTCCATTCGGTATTTTCTAAGACTATTAAAAGCTATGATTCTCAATTCTGGGGAGACCAGGATTTCCTGAAACCTGAAGATAATCTGCTTCAGGCTCTTAAGAACATGAAGGTAAAGCTTCAGGAGTTTTCGAAGTAGAGTAAGAAAAACAGATTTAATATTTATCAATAAGCCTGTATAATTCGGTAAGATCAGGAGTAAGAACTACTTCTGTTCTCCTATTCTTCTGACGGGCATCAGCTGTATTGCGTGAGTCGACAGGTAAATATTCGCTGCGTCCTGCGGCAGTCAGACGTTTCGGGTCTATTTTTGATCCTTCAAGCAGGACACGGACTACTGTTGTTGCTCTTTTAACGCTCAGGTCCCAGTTATCTTTCAGCTGGCTGTTACCCGGGTTATAGGGGACATTATCAGTATGACCCTCAATCGTAACCTGAATATCCGGATTCCTTTCAAGTACTCCAGCCAGTTTTTTCAGCGCATTCCTTCCGTTGGCATCAATATCCCAGCTTGCCGATTTAAAAAGAAGTTTCTCATCAAGCGAAACATATACTTTCCCGTTTTTCATTGTTACTGTGAGACCATTGTTTTCAAATCCTAAAAGAGCCTCTGAAACCTTGTTTTTAAGATCCTGGACTATCTGTTTCTGAGTATCCAGTATCTTTTGAAGCTCAACAAGCCTTGCATTTCTCTTTTCCAGCTCAAAGGTAAGCTCATCAAGTGATGCTTTTTTAGTATCAAGGGTCTCTTCGAGCTGTCGTAAAAGATCTTCCTTCTTCTGGAGATTATCCTGAGCTGTCTGCAGCTCAGAAAGTAGTTTTTGGGTCTCCTTTACATTTCCACGAATAAGGTCTTCCTGTGCATTTTGAAGATCAGTATATTGCCCGGAAATTTGATTATACTCCTCAACAGCCCTGTCGCGGTCTGCCTGAGTCTTTGCAATATCCTCATTTACAGACGCTATTTGTTTGTCGAGAAGAGCCATTTTGGCCTCAAGCTCCCTGTTCGCCATCTCAAGACCAATATTTTCAGTTTTAAAATCATCTCTTTCGTCCATGAACTGCCTGCTGGTATCCTGCAGACTTTTATACTTTTTACCTGAAACACATGAAATAGTTGATATTGCTACCATAAGAACCAGAGAACCGAAGAATATTGTCCTGTTCATAATTGAAAATTATTTACTGTATAACAACTTTTCTTATTATTTTATTGTTACCTGCCATATTGCTGATGAAGCAAAAATAAGAAAATCCCGGTTATGCTTCAGCAATCAGCTGGCAATAATAATTGTTATATTTGCAGATTATTTTCTTTTCGATGAATCCGGAAGAGAACTTGTTGTTCAAAATTTCAACGCCAGAGGATCTAAGAAAACTCGATCCTGCTGATCTTGTTAAGGTTAGCGCTGAACTTCGCCAGTTTATTATTGATGTCGTCAGTAATAATCCGGGCCATTTCGGCGCCAGTCTTGGTGTTGTAGAACTTACAGTCGCTCTCCATTATGTATTTAATACGCCATATGACAAGATAATATGGGATGTTGGTCACCAGGCTTACGGGCACAAGATACTTACCGGAAGAAGAGAAAGATTTTCTTCAAACAGAAAATATAAAGGTATAAGCGGTTTCCCTAAGATGGCTGAGAGCGAGTATGATGCCTTTGGCACAGGGCACTCCTCCACTTCAATATCAGCTGCGCTGGGGATGGCTGTTGCGGCTCAGAGAAAAGGTGAAAAAAGACATGTAGTGGCAGTTATCGGCGATGGTGCAATGACTGCCGGCGAAGCCTTTGAAGGTTTGAATAATGCAGGAATAGCAAAATCCGATTTGCTGGTTATCCTTAACGATAATAATATTGCCATCGACCCGAATGTCGGCGCTCTAAAAGAGTACCTGCTCGATATTACCACCAGCAAAACTTATAACAGGTTTAAGGATAAGATATGGAATATGCTCGGTAAAGTGGGAAAGCTTGGGCCTGATGCACGCACTCTGGCAGCACAGCTCGAATCAGGATTCAAGAGTACTATCCTCGACAGAAGTAACCTGTTTGAAGGTATGAACTTCAGGTATTTTGGTCCAATCGACGGCCACGATGTACTGCACCTCATAAAAGTTCTGGAAGACCTCAAAAGAATACCTGGTCCCAAGTTGCTTCACTGTCTGACTATCAAAGGAAAGGGATTTAAACAGGCAGAAGAAAACCAGACTACATTTCATGCTCCGGGTAAATTTGACAAGAAAACAGGTGAAATAATCAGTGTTCCTGACGGAGAGACACCTCCCACTTTCCAGGAGGTTTTTGGTAAAAGTTTACTGGAGCTTGCCAGAATGAATGACAAAATTACCGGCATTACTCCTGCAATGCCATCCGGCAGCTCTTTATGCATAATGATGAATGAATTACCGGAAAGGACATTTGATGTTGGAATTGCAGAACAACATGCTGTGACATTTTCTGCCGGCCTGGCAACCCAGGGGATGATCCCTTTCTGCAATATCTATTCATCTTTCATCCAGAGAGCTTACGACCAGGTTATACACGATGTTGCACTACAGAATCTTCACGTTGTTTTTTGTCTCGACCGTGCAGGAATTGTAGGAGCTGACGGGGCAACACATCATGGCTTTTTTGACCTGGCCTTTATGAGGAGCATCCCCAATATGGTGGTCAGTGCACCCATGGATGGTATTGAATTAAGGAACCTGATGTACACAGCACAGCTGGAGAAAAATAACCGGCCCTTTTCAATCCGTTATCCCAGGGGCCCGAATAAGATTTCCGACTGGCAAAGACCATTCAGTGAGATTGAGATCGGAAAGGGTCGTCTTTTAAACGAAGGTAACAATATAGCCGTTTTGAGTGTGGGCTATCCTGGCAATGATGTGGCTGATATTGTAAAAAAACTTGCTAAAGAATCTATTACCATCACACACTGGGATATGCGGTTCATAAATCCGCTCGACAAAGAGGCGCTGCATTCGGTCTTCAGGAAATTCAGGAAGATCATCACGGTGGAGGATGGAGTGCTTAAAGGAGGCTTTGGAAGCGCAGTAATAGAATTTATGTGCGATAACCTTTACACATCAGAAGTAAAACGTCTTGGCATTCCCGATTATTTTGTGGAACAGGGTACACGGGAAGAGCTTTATGCTGAGTGTGGTTACGATGCGGAAGGCATAGAGAAAACAATAAGGGAAATGCTTAAACCCGGCACAGGGAAGATAATAAAGGGCTCAGAGCATACGAAAATGAAGGGGAGAAAGGGTGAAAGGGAAATCGGAGCGAAGTGAAGATTCCGCAAAGCGGAAAAGGGGTGAATGGGTGCAAGACAAAAGATAAGAAACAAACGATAAATGATCAATAAAAATTTTTATTTTCGCAGTTCAGTTACAACGCCCGGATGGCAGGGGTGAGCGTTAAAAAACACCCGGGCGGGTGTTTTTAGCGAGCGGCCAGACTGCGGCGGTGGACAATTCCGCCATCCCGGTCAATTATTAGTGTTCTTTATAAAATACTGGAACCAATCAACATCTGCCGGATTGTATAAACGCCCGGATGGCGGAATTGGTAGACGCGCTGGTCTCAAACACCAGTGGCAGCAATGCTGTGCCGGTTCGATCCCGGCTCCGGGTACTTTTCAAAACAATTTAAGCCCTGATAAAAAATAAAATCAGGGCTTCTTAACTTGTATTGGCTGAAGCATTTCTGAGCTTACACGCTATTATAGAGATTTGTCTTGGCTATTTTCAATCAACTTGCCTCTTTAAGTTCCAATGTGGTGTGAATAATCTATCCTGGTTTATTTCTTTTTATTTTCTTTTAGGTTGGTATTTTCTCCTGAAGCATAGGCAGCATCATATTTTGCCCGAGCAGTTTTAAGTGTAGCCTGTGAAGCTTTAAGCGCATTCTGAGCACTTTTTTTGGCCGCTTTCCCTTTTGTAAGGTTTGCATTGCCTATTGTCTGCTTTCTTTCTGCCTCCCTCAAACGTGTATCAAGGGCTTTGACATCTGATCTGTATTTTACATCCAGTGTTTTAAGATCTGCTCTAGCCTTGCTGGATTCTCCCTTATCTTTTGAAGTTGAAAGCTTAATCAGGGGTTTTTGTTTGATAGCATGGTCTTTGTCAAGTTTATTGCTTTCTGCATTAATGGTCTTAATTTCTGTCTTTGATTCGGCGATTAGCTGATTTCCAGATTCAATAAGAGAATCTGCGACAGTCATTTTCCGTTCATTCAGAGTAACTTTAGCTTTGGCTGCAGCAATCCCGGTTTCAAGGTTCTTTAGTTCGGCTGATTTTTTATCCGTTTGAGCCTGGGTGAGAATCGATGTAAAAAGCAGCATTGATAACATAGATAAAATTCGAAAATTTAATACAGTATTCATATGTGTAAAATTTAGTTTAGAATGTTGAAATAAACGAATTCTCAACTAAATTAAACTTTAGTTAAATAAAAGTCAATTTTATTTCAGCAGGGAATTTTGATTATATCTTCCCGGCGACATCTTTTACTCCATCAACCTGTTCACTTCACAGTAAACATGGAAGTACCATATACTTTTACACCTGATGGAGTAATACCTTCAGCAACAACTGTATATACACCTGTTTCATCAGATGTAAAGAATTCACATGTTGCATCACCGGCCGATGAAATCTTTACATCAGGATCCCAGAAAAGTAAATTGCGAAAGTCAGGAATACGGTTGTCTCTGATCAGCTTATCCGAATAATCAGGAGAATAAAATGAACTTTCTTTCTGACAGGCCTCGTAGACCCTCCTGTAAACAGAACCGTCAAAGTCAAAAACTCCCCGGTTCCCGGTTTTTGTAGTAAAACTTATAATACCTTCAAAGATATAATTATGATAAAAGTACCTGCTGGTTATTATTTCTATGCTTTCAATATCAGCAGCCCTGACATTTAAAAGATCTCCAATATCGTAAACCGGTACTCCATCGACAAGTACCAGGGCCTGATTCTCAAAGTGTTCATATGGATTTTTACTTGCAACCTTAAGGATAAATTCGTTATTCTTATTTTCGATGTTCACTTCATAAACAAGCTCCTTTATAATTTCCCTGATATTAGTCAGTTCTATATAATCTGACATAACTATTCTCCGGGTTGGTTTATAATAAAAACCATAAGCATCCTTAATTCCGTCAGGATACTTGTAATTTTGCATATTTTCCTCGTAAAGAGCATTAATCTGTTTACTTATAATTGCCTGATTTACAAGCTCAACCTTGTTACTGTCGAGATAAAAAGCTGCCAGCTTTTTATCATTATAAATATTATAGAACTGAGGATCAAGCTCTACATAACAACCTGCAATTTCCCTGCCCATCGGCTGAATTACTATTTCATTCAAACCATATACTCCTTTCAGAATAAAGTTAAACTCGCCTTTTTCATTTGTCTTCCAAAACTGTATCCTGTTTATTTTTCCGACAATAGAAATTGAAATATCTGTGTTCTTAAGCGGTTCATTGGTTATTTTATTCTTTATAACTCCTTTGATCAATTCCCCCTCAAAATCAGGAAGGTGAGTTATCACAACATATGGAAAATTATTACTCCCTTCCGGATTTCCTGTTAAAGTAAGTATATTTTCCAGCGTATCGGCAAGATATGATTTAACAACTGACAATGACAGATCGGCTTGTTCAGGATTCCCTGTGGCATTCTGAACCGATAAAGTCAGCCTGACTTTATCTCTGGTTACATATTCGCCTTTATTCATACTGATTGTAAGATTTTCTTTGTCGTCTGCCGAGGCTTTTTTAGATAACAGAGCTTCAATACTCCCAGAATACCCGTTCGGATTCCCGGCTGCAGATGTTACCGGAGGAACCAGCTTATCTACATCTCTGAATGGATTAATTACCGAAATTGTTTTAAAAAATAACTTCTCAATAGGAAAATTAAGCATCCAGCTGGTATAAGCACGCAGTAAATAATTTCCTGACTCCAGGTTATCGGGTAACCTGAAATGGCCCGACCCGGAAAGTCCTTCAGCTTCTATTTTGAGCTGGACAACAGGATTATTTAAACTATTGAGCAGCTCAACAAATACAATCTTGCTTAAATCAGATGGGAGATAAGTATAAGGATTAAACTTATAGATCTTAAACCATACTTGTTCACCTGTAATATATAATTTCCGATCGGTTCCTACATAGAGGCCTTCCGGGTAATTGCTCCTGGCTGCTGTATCAATAGAATTGTCAGCCATTTGCATCTGTTCTCTTCCATTTACATAACCTGCCGGAAGTAAAAAGAACAATGAAAAGAGAATTATCTGTGAAATTTTCATAAATCAATTTTGCCTATTTTGATTCAGTCCAGAAATCAGGTTTTGTATTGACCCCTATGATTTCACAATTAGAGCAGGCCACTGTTGCAAAGACAAGTTTTACAAGCTCGTTATTTTCATTATATAATGGCTCAACAAATGAATATTTGTGATTTGACATATACATATGATATAATTCATCAAAGGTCATCAAGGGAGTATATGGACTGGTACGGGGATAATCCAATGGTGACATTATTATTTCATTGCAGGAATAAGTGTAATGGGGAAGATTAAGTGCATACAATTCATCAGGATCAATGAAAATTCTTTTCTGTTTTACTGCTGATACCTTAAAATATCCCAGAACCTTCTTCCTTTGATCATTTAAACAGCTCATATTTCCCTCAACAGCATAGGGCTGAGAATCAAAGATATCGCCACCACTTTCATTTACTTTTTCCAGGTTATTCCAAAAATTATATTCACTTTCCGAAATTGAAAGTTGTCTGACAAGTATACTATATCTTATTAAAAACCGATCTGATTTATTAGTTGCCCTGAAAATTAAAGGTTCTTTATTAATTATGCTGCTCTCCCCGGGCATAAATGAACGAATTAAAATGTCCTCAGCACTATATGTTCTCCAGCAGACTTCTTTGATCCGATCTATAGGTAAAATAGAATCTTCCTTGAAATAAATAAACTTCTGTGGACTGGGCAATCTGAATTCCCATGTCTCATCAACATCCCATCTAAGATATGCAGTACCGTCCTCTATATCACCTCCATCAATATAAAATCTGATCCCTTCCAGAATTTCGCTCTGGTTATATCCGAATTGCTGATCAGGTTGAAAGTATAAATTGTCTATATCAGGAACCGGCAGCATGGTACAAGGTTCAGAAATATATTCATTCCCATCATTTGTATTTATGTGCAAAGTATATGTTTTTCCTGTTTCACCTGTAAAAACATCTGGATTGGTTCTATAAGACCCATCCCCGGAATTATTAAGAGTTGTGGAATTACCAAGCTCGTCTGTTATTATAACAACAGCATCAGAAACCTTTTCCGGGATTGAGTCTTTAGACAAAACAGATCGTGATAATTTTACTTCACAGGGTGTATTTTCGTCAGTTATCATACCATCAACCACCAGTAACGATTCATAGCTACTAAGCCTTGGTGTATAAGGATCAATACAGGTACTAAATATGACTGTAATCAAAAAAAGGATTAAAGATTTAAGCCTGGCTCTTATCATTACTTAAATTATATTCATTTTTGACACATGGCTTCTTTAAAATTTTGGAAAGCAAAAATAATAATATTAAGCAAACTCAGATGTTTTGACAACCGAAATAACATTTGTCTTTAAATAAAAGGAATGTTTTATTCTTTCGTTCTGAAAAAATTTTGTTATTTCGGCTTTTCAAAAAAGTTATTGATGAGGCATATATTTGCTCTGATCATTTTGATTTTTCCATTCCGTATATCAGGTCAGGATCAATTGCAGGTGAAAGCACAAAATTTTGACATCACTAAGCCTGCATTAAATTCTTCCGGGGTACGTCAGCTGGAATATATCAAGGATTTATATTTAAGTGCTTATTCAACCCCGTCGGAAATAAAACAGGGAGAAGAATATATCTCATATTATTATCGCAGTAAAACCACCCCGTTATTATTTGATGGCCAAGAATTTGTATCAACGCTCTTTTTTAATGGGAGGAAATATATGAACATTAAATTACAGTATGATACTTTTCTTGATGAAGTTATATATACTGATACCAGCAGGTTGATTAACTTTCAATTCCCCAAAATTGCCTTAAACAAAAACCTTGTCGAGGGTTTTATCTCCTTTGCAGGTTATGACAGTCTCAAATTCAGTTATCTCAGGTTCCCCAAAAGTCCGGGAAACGACATGAATGATGGTTTTTATGAGGTTATTTATACTCAAGGATCCCGGGCCTTGATTAAGCATAAATCACTTGAATACGTTTCCCAGGCTGTGAATGAATATAAATACACTCCCGAGTTATATGTCAGCACCGGAGATAAATATCTTAAAATAAAGAATAATAAGGATCTCATCCGGGCTTTTCAAAATCATAGTCATGAGATCAAAGTGTTTCTGGGGGCATCAAAAATTAAGATTAAACATGCCACCAAGAGTCAGATCGTTGAAGCGCTGAATTACTATGATTCTCTGTTAAAATCTGATACTGATCTTAAATGAGAAGATTTCACATTTTTATTCTGGTGTTATTCTTTACCTGCAAAATGGCAGCCCAGGATAATAATTTATCCTTTCAATTCCATCA
Organism: uncultured Rikenellaceae bacterium; assembly: GCA_964526345.1. Taxonomy (GTDB): domain Bacteria; phylum Bacteroidota; class Bacteroidia; order Bacteroidales; family VadinHA17; genus LD21. The sequence continues at coordinate 40,924 of CAZGKI010000011.1, read as the reverse complement.
TATATTATTCAAAGATTTTGCTGATACAATCGAAAGGACTATCCCTGTAAAAATCTATTATTCAAACAAATGGGTTGACTCACTCTATCTTGATATAAATGCAAAAGGGGATTCCCTTTCAGGAATTTTTAATAAATCGATGACTAATATTGGGTTCTCTTTCATTATAACCGAGAATAACAAGCTTATACTTTCGAAAGGATATTCAATAAAAACTGATTTTAACAAGGAATATCAGGCCCATTTAAGGCAGATAGTAACAAAACCCGATACCAACTATTATTTCCAGCCTGATAAGGATAAAGAACAGGCTGCGATAAATGAAGAATACAAGATTTTCAGGATCGGAAATCCTTCTGCCTTAAAAAAGTCTTCCACAGCTTTTCTTTCAGGAACCCTCAAGGAGTACCCTACAGAAGAGCCTGTTATTGGCGCCATGATATATATTGAAAAACTAAAAGCAGGTGTCGTAACAAATAATGCAGGTTATTATTCAATTGAATTGCCTAAAGGTCAGTATCAGGTCGAATACAGGATGGTTGGGATGAAACCAGCTAAAAGAAATATAATCGTATATTCTGATGGTGTGCTTAATGTTGAGATGTTACAGAATACCAGCCAGCTGGATGAAGTCAATGTTTCAGGACAAAAGGAAAATAATATTCGTAATATTAAAATGGGGGCCGAAAGAATCAGTATTAAAATGCTGAAGCAGATACCTATGGGTATGGGAGAGGTAGATCTTATTAAAAGTTCAATTATGCTACCTGGAGTTCAGTCAGCCGGTGAGGCTTCGGGAGGGTATAACATCAGAGGAGGAAGTACTGATCAGAATCTTATCCTGTTCGATGGTGCACCGGTTATAAATCCATCGCATTTTTTTGGTTTTTTCTCTGCTTTTAATTCTGATATCATCGATGAAGTGACGCTTTATAAAAGTAGCATTCCTGCAAAATATGGAGGAAGAATATCATCTGTGATGGATATCTCGCTAAGAGAGGGTAATTACGAGAAGTTTAATGTGAGCGGCGGAATAAGTCCCTTCACTGGCAGATTAATGATGGAAGGTCCGCTGGTTAAAAAGGTAAGCTCTCTTATAATGAGCTGTCGTACAACTTATTCTGACTGGATTCTCGGGTTACTAAACAGTGAGCAACTCCGTAAGAGCAGGGCAAATTTTAATGATTTTCAAGGTCTTTATACCTTTAAGATTAATCCCAGGAACAGTTTCTCACTTTCAGGTTACCTGAGCAATGATGGTTTTAATTATTATGAAGAAGAGGCTATTAGATACTCAAATTTATCATCCGCTGCAAGGTGGAAACATACATTCAATCAAAAACTCTCTTCCCAGGTTTCAGCTATAATCAGCAATTATAGTTATCAGCTCGATTCAAAGCAGGATTCGCTTCTATACAATTCATTAACCTACAAACTAAACCAGGTAATCTTAAAAACAGATTTTCTTTATTTTCCCTCTGAAAAACATAAAGTTGAATTTGGCCTGGATGCAACAAAATATTCACTTTCTCCCGGCGTACAGAAACCACTAGGCGATTTCTCAGAAATTGATCCAAAATCGCTAACAAAGGAAAATGCCCTGGAAAATTCATTATATATAAGTGATGAGTTTGAATATTCACCCAGGCTTCTTTTCTCAGGAGGCATCAGGCTGACATTATTCACTTCACTCGGACCTGGTGTCAGATATGTCTATTCACCTGATCATCAAAGATCAGTTGAATATCTGACAGATACAGTCTTTTTTAAAAATGGCAGTATTATGCAATCGTATCCGGGGATAGAATTCAGATTTTCCTCAAGGTTTGAGATAACATCAGATTTCTCTTTGAAAGCCGGAGTGCAGAGAAACTTTCAGTATCTGAATATGATCTCAAATACTACATCAATGTCGCCAACTGACATATGGAAACTAAGCGACAGTTACCTCAAACCTCAGCGCGGGGATCAGTTTTCATTAGGATTATATAAAAATTTCAATCGTAAAGCCATTGAAACATCTGTTGAAGCTTATTACAAAATATTAAACAATATACTCGATTATAAAGGAGGAGCCGTTCTTCTCATGAATGAACATCTGGAGACCGACATACTGGAAGGAAAAGGGAAAGCCTACGGCATTGAGATGATGATGAAAAAGCAAATCGGCAAGCTGACCGGATGGGTCAGCTATACTTATTCAAGATCGCTGCTGAAATTTGATGGTAAATTTGAAGAAGAAAAAATCAACGGCGGAAAGTATTTCCCCGCCAATTTTGACAAACCTAATGACTTTAAGTTTGTTGCCAATGTGAAGCTGTCGAGAAGGATTAATTTCACTACAAATTTTATGTACAATACCGGACGCCCCGTCACCTATCCGGCAACATACTTTTATTTTCATAATGTCATCCGTCTTTATTATTCTGAAAGAAATGAATTCCGCATTCCCGATTATATGAGACTTGATCTTTCAGCCACAGTGAACGGAAACCTCAAGGCAAAAAAGATCAATCATTCATCTCTGACATTTACTGTTTATAATGTGCTTGGCAGGAAGAACCCATACTCTATTTTCTTCAAAATTGAGGATGGGACAATAAATGGTTACAAGATGTCGATATTTGGACAACCTGTATTTATGCTGACATATAATTTCCATATTCGGGGAAATGCCACAACCGATTTTTAATATTCCGAAATACTATACTCACTACCTCATCAATTTAATTATCGTTTTTCTCCTTGTAAGCATCAATGATGGTAACCTCTCTTGCTTCTGCTACGGGTTCTGAGGCAGTCTGAATACCGGCTGCCACCTCCGGAATAATACCCATCCTGACATAAACAGGCCTTACTAAATTTTTTAAAGCAGGAAGCTTTCTCAAAAAAAGCAAAGCTCCTGCCAGACATGAAAGGCCGCCTGTCAGTATTGCACCGGGTGTTCCTATTGTCTTCGCCAGAAATCCTGCAAGAAGGCTGCCAAAAGGTGCCGTACCCATTATCGCCATCGTATAAAAGCTCATTACTCGTCCACGTTTATCATCATCAGTAATGGTCTGGAGTATTGTATTGCTTGAAGCCGTCTGGAGCATCAATCCCATTCCTATAAAAATCATCAGAAACATAGATATGATAGAGACCGATGTAAAGGATAAGGCTATAAGGCCGGTTGCAAATAATGCAGTTGCAGCCGGTACCAGTCTGCCAAGCTTGATTACCGACTTACGCGAAGCAAGGAAAAGTGCACTTATTAAAGCACCAAAGCCTGCTGCACCCATAAGAAATCCGTAAGTATGTGATCCGCCATGGAGCACCTCCTTTGCAAATACCGGCATCAGAACCTGGTATGATGATCCCATCAGACTCACCACTCCCAGCAGTATAATAATATATTTTATCGGGCTGAACCCAAATGTATAATTAAGCCCATCTTTCATATCCCTGAATAAAAATGCTTTTGGTTTATCCTTCCTGATGAAAGTGATTTTCATAGCTAAAAGTGACACAATGACAAAAATATAGCTGACGGCATTTAAAAGAAAGCATATCCCCTCTCCTGCTGTTACCAGCAGCACTCCTGCAATGGAAGGACCTATTAGCCTGGCTCCGTTGAACATAAGGGAATTCAGAGCTATTGCATTCCCGAGATCTTCCTTTTTCTCAACCATATTAACAACAAATGATTGACGCGCCGGTACATCAAAGGCATTTACGCATCCCATTACTATGCTTAAAATAACGATCTGCCATATTTTAATGGTCCCTGACAAACAAAGCCCGGCAAGGATGAAAGCCTGTAGCATTGAAATGAACTGCGTGACAAGCAGTACCCTGTATCGGCTCCACTTGTCTGTCAGAACACCCGCAAACGGGGCAATAAGGAAAGTCGGTATCTGTCCTGCAAAGCTAACCACACCCAGAAGGAAAGCAGACCCGGTCATATTATAAACCAGCCAGGGCAAAGCAATGCGCTGCATCCAGGTTCCTATGAGAGAGACACTCTGGCCACTGAAAAAGAGACGATAATTCCTGTATTGAAGTGAACGGAAAACTACCTTAAACCTGGCCCTGCTATTGTCAGAGATAAACTTTGTCATCAGGTATCTTCGAGGTGAAGACTTTGCTTTAAAAATTAAAAACAAAAAAGCCGGGAATGAATATCCGGAATGCTTATCAGGTATTCAGGGTGTTCAATAATTATTCCCGGCTGGTGAAGATAATAAACATAAATCTACTTTTTAACCGGAGCAATCTCCAGTACAACAAAAGTATCTGGTTTCATGGTACGTCTCGGCCTTGGGTTATCAGCAGTAGCTTCAGGGGCAGGGTTATATTCAGCACCGGGAAGATACAGATGATGAGTCCGTGTGTTAACAGCCAGTGTCCTTGCCCCTTGCATAGTAGCTACATTCTCAAGTACTTTGAAACTATCCTTGTTAATTTCCTGTACAACAGTCATTGTTCCCTCTCCATTGGAACTATAGGCTCTTTTCAATCCCGGGTCGAATTTTACACCGTCACAACCACTACCAATAGGAAGAGTTGTCACCACATGCCCGTCTTTTGCATCAACTACTACCATTAACTTATTACTGCACACTGCGAAGAGACGATGAGTATCATTATCAAGTGCCAGTCCGCTGGCCTCTTCTCCTGGAGCAATGGGCCAGGATTTTTCAACTTTCATCGTTTTGCTGTCTATCACCGAAATAAGACTTTTATCTTCTATATTGACATATATTTTGCCCCGGCCATCGGATGCCGGAAATTCCGGTTTACCTTCCAGGGGTATGGTCCCGACAACTTCATCTGTAACAGCATCAATTACTGTTGAATTTGATGAGCCTCCGTTAAAGGTAAACACCTTCTTTGAGAACTGATCGTACATGATAGCATCCGGATTTTGTCCGGTAACTGTAACATCGGCTATTAATTCAAGTGTGTTGAGGTTGATCACTTTTACGGAAGCATTTCTTCCGACACTTATAAATGCTTTATTCTGGTCGTAAGCCAGTGCTATACCATGAACACCGGGAGTATCTTCTATTGTACCGATAAGCTTCCCGGTATTAAGATCCACAACCTGCACCATTGTGGAATGTGATAAGAATAACCTTGCGCCCGGTTCATCAACACTCAGGTAATCCCATCCTCCATTCCCCGGCAGATGGAATCTGTTCACAATACCATATTCAGAATTTGCATTCTGCCCTGACAGATTGTAGCCTGTTAATAATAGGAGCAGAAACCATGTAAAAATCAATGACCTTTTCATTTTCAAAATAATTAGTTTGTAGTTAAAATCAATATGTAGACTTACAGCCTGATCAGTAATATTATTCTTTACTGGTCATTTTTATTTTTTACTTATGGGAGAATGCCACACATATATAATATAGCTATTATTATTATAGTAAGAGATGATACTCCTATCGGGAACCAGACCTGGGCGATCCATGGTTTTGGAATAAGGAACAGCACATCGATAGTCTTCAGATCCGGTGGCCATTTAATAAGGATATAAAGTGACAGGTAATAAAAAAGATCCCAGAAGGCAAACGTCCAAAGAAAGAAAACTCCTTTTTCAGTCCACGTATATCCTGCAAGATAAGCTATTACAAGCAGCATAATAATCGTGGCAGCTTCCCGGGTCATTTCAATATGAAGGAAACGTGCGGGTATTTTATCAATGGATTCTTTGTTGGATTCGGAATCCAGCATGCCAAGGGCTTTCCTGAGGTAAACTACCACAACACCTTCAAGATGGGCCATTGCTATTCCAAAAATAGCGAGAAGAGATAATTTAAGAATCATGATTTAAAGTATTAAAGAAAGAATGGAAAAATTCTTAGCTGCTATATTTATTCATCATAATTGTGGTATAATTTTTTCAACATATAACCTGTAAAATTCATATTTAATTAAATCTCTTATACGACGGAATTCGTTTGTAATAAATTCTTCAGTCCCTTTTATCTCAGAAGGATCTTCAAATCCTATATGAAGACGATTTTTCACATTTCCTGTAAAAACAGGACATGTTTCCCTGGCATTGTCGCAAACAGTTATCACATAGTCCCAGGAATCGTTAATAAAATGACCAACAGATATCGGAGAGTGTCCGCTGATATCAACTCCCGCTTCAGCCATTACCTTAATAGCTTTCGGATTTACTTTGGAAGCCGGGTAAGTACCAGCCGAAAAGACTTCCAGCCTGCTGTCGAATGATAGCAGAAATCCTTGTGCCATCTGGCTCCGGCAGCTGTTGCCTGTACACAAAATTAGTATTTTCATACTTCATAAATTACTTTAAGCCTTTTTATCCTGTCGGTTGTTTGATATAAGATTATCTTAACACATACCTAGTTTTTCAATATAGGTACTAATATAGAACTTCTTTTGTTTTGACTTATACTGCATTATAAATCTGGGATGTTCAAGTGGTTCAATTCTCCCGAAAAAATTATGCATACCATTAAGCATCGAAAGAAATTTGTAATTTTTCCCTATGCCAAGACAAAAACAGACATCCCTTTTTATACCAAATTCAAGCTGTATAATTATTGACTCCACAGCAAAGCCCGTTATTGTTTTGGTAAGCTCCCTGCTATCATAATAATTATAGTTCAGCTCTTTCCCCCCAGAACCTGAATAGGTAAACCCAAGGGGACTTACTGAGCTGATAAAGAAATTTCCGTAAAACTTTTCAGCTCCTCCGTACTGATCTATCATTTCATATATAAAGACAGACGAGGTTTCATAGGATTTGATCCCCGGTATTGATATATCGCATTTATCATTAAGCCTTATGGTATCTGTAAACGGGATGCCGGTAACCCCGGCACCAAATCTTCCGGGATTGATCCCCAGTATAAGGTGTCTTTCCTTATTATCATTGTAATATTTCCTGTAAAACTTAGATACTGCTGATATCACTTCCTGGCTATTTCTGAATGGATTCATTATTGAAATGCCTTCAGGTAACGTCCCTTGAAAATCCAGGTCCATGCAAAATGAAATGACCTTCTCAGCAAAAGTGCTCATGTGGTAAGCAAAAATTTATGCTTAAATCATTTTTAGGTAATATCCGGAAAAAACAAGCTACGACCCTGCACCGTCAGTTTTTAATACACCGGACAGAATATTTATTGGATTTTTCGGCACCATGGATATCCGGCATATCTTCTTTTCTTGAAATATCTATTACCGGCTGTGTGTTTATAATGAGATAACTGAAGTATTCAGCTTCATCCTTATTGTATTCCGTTGATGTCCAGTAGTATGCACTCTCGTCAAGTTCAGTGAAAGTACCTGTATAATCCTGCATACCGGCAAGCTGGATCCTGAATGAGACAGGACCGGATTCCTGATTTTCCCAGGCCTCATCAATCTCAAAATGATTTGCCAGAGTCCTGAATTCCGAGCCGGAAGGCAGATGCCATCCGTCAGGACAAGCTTTCATTGCTGTTTTCCATTCATAAAGAACCCCATATGCCGGAATATTATTAGGATCATTATCAAAAAAGAAGGCTCCGCTCCCTGCGGCCCTGTACTTCAGGTTTTCAGCCATCCAGGTAACACCGGCTATGGTAATGGTTCTGTAAGTATTCCCGTCACGCGGATCAGTGAATTTATCCTGAGCTGAAAGCTCCAGAAAAGATATTGATAAAATCATGATCGCCAGTACTTTTTTCATTGTCTTCGATTTTTTGAGTTTCTAAAATTATGGCTAATTGTTAAAGCAGTTCAGACAGTATCCCTTCCCTCATCTTTTTGCAAAAGTAAGCAATGCATATAATTGTAACGTTTGAAAAAATAAAATGTTATTAACCTTTCTTAAAAAGTACATGCCGGTTTTCATAAATAAGTATCATACAGGAACTTCCAGATATCTGTTATGAAAGAATCTATTGAACATAAAATTCATGTGCCAAAAGGTAATATGTTCTATTTTTATTCCGACGGCTATGAAGATCGGTTTAGAGGACCTGAAGGTTGAAAATTCAAAGCAACGCGATTTAATTTGATATCCATTTTCTCCTGAACATGCCATAATCATTTTTTTTGTTCCTCCCAAAGGGTTGCAACTTTTTATTATGTAACTTTGCCGCTTTAATTTCAGCATAGTATAATGACGGCTCAGGATCCAATTAAGCCTTATGGCGAAAAACAGAAAGCTTTCGATAAGCGATATCTTGAAATGGCTACTATCTGGGCAAAAAATTCATATTGTGTCCGGAGGCAGGTCGGGGCTCTTATCGTTAAAGGAAAAATGATCATTTCCGATGGTTATAACGGGACCCCAGCTGGTTTTGAAAACGTCTGTGAGGATGAAAATAATGTTACCAAACCATATGTTTTACACGCTGAAGCCAATGCAATAACCAAAGTAGCCAAATCAAACAATTCAAGCGAAGATTCAACCCTCTATGTCACAACATCCCCTTGCATAGAATGTGCAAAACTTATTATCCAGTCAGGTATCAAAAGAGTTGTTTACTGTAACAGGTATCGCATAACTGACGGACTTGATCTCCTGAAACGGGCAGGAATAGAACTGGTATATATTGACCCTGAAAATGATATTTATGAATTACAATAACTCAAAAAGAAGCATTTTTCTTCCATTACTGCTGGCAATATCACTTGCCTGTGGTATTCTTCTGGGCGTTTATCTCCCACGGCAAAATAATATGCCTCAATATTCAGGCTTAAGGTCAAGAAATGATAAAATTAACAGTATACTGAATATTATTGAATCAAATTATGTCGATACAGTAAGCCGTAATGAGCTTGTTGAATCAGCTATTCCGGCAATACTTAAGAAGCTCGATCCGCATTCTGTTTATATCCCTGCCAAAGACCTGAAACGGGCTAATGAGCCACTGCAGGGAAATTTTGAAGGAATAGGCATATCTTTTAATATGCTTTCAGATACCATACTGGTTATCAGCACTATACCCGGAGGACCCTCAGAAAAACTGGGTCTGCTGCCCGGAGATAAAATAATCTATATTAATGATTCACTTGTAGCAGGTCGTGGAATAAACGATCAGAACATTGTGGGCATGCTGAAAGGGCCAAGAGGAACCATGGTAAGTGTAAAAATCCTGCGTAAAGGGCAGGATAGCCTTCTTTCTTTTAATATTATCCGCGATAAGATACCTATTTCCAGTGTCGACGTTTCCTATATGGTCAAAAAAAATATAGGGTATATCAAAATCAACAATTTTGCTGTGACGACCTTTGATGAATTCATGAATGGTTTGAAAGAACTTAAAGATCGGGGAATGCAAAAACTGATTATTGATCTGCGGGGTAATTCGGGAGGAATTATGGAGTCAGCTATTCAGATTGCCAATCAGTTTCTAAAAGTGGGTCAGCTTATTGTTTATACGAAAGGGAGAACACAGCCACGTAATGAAGCCAGGGCAACAGGAAAAGGGGAATTTGAAACCGGAGATCTTGTGGTTCTTATCGATGAGTGGAGCGCTTCAGCGAGTGAGATCCTTGCCGGTGCTATCCAGGATAATGACCGTGGCACTATCATTGGACGTCGCTCTTTTGGCAAAGGCCTGGTCCAGGAGCCTTTTCAGTTTTCCGACGGATCAGGGTTAAGGCTTACTATTGCAAGATACTATACACCCACGGGAAGATCAATTCAAAAGCCATATAATAAAGGATTTGAAGAATATTACGATGATCTGAATACCAGGTATAGCAGGCATGAATTTGAAAATTCAGATAGTATTCATTTTGCCGACTCACTTAAATTTACTACCCCGGGAGGAAAAATAGTTTATGGCGGTGGTGGCATTATGCCCGATAAATTTGTTCCTGCGGATACTAACGGGATTACGCCTTATTTCCTGAAAGTCAGGCCTCTTATTCCCCAGTTCGCTCTGAAATACACTGAAAAAAACCGTGAGACTCTGTCAAAATTCACAGAAGTCGGGGATATTGAAGAATATCTTGAGAAACAAGGCCTTAACAACCAGTTCATAAGTTTTGCTTCCAGTAATAAAATCAAACCTGACGCTGAAGATCTTAAGATATCAGGTAATCTCATCCATGTACAGCTGGAAGCTTATATTGCACGTAATATTATGGATAACAAGGGCTTCTACCCTATATGGGAACAGATTGACACTACCCTGAAATATGCTATAAAATACCTGAACCAGGAATTAAAAAATTAAATATTATAATCTGCTTGCAAATTCATCCAATATTTTTACCGATTGTTCTTCTTCCTCTATAAACCCCATATGGCCTGAGTTTATTAAGACCACTACTTCAGCATTCTCAGGCAGCAGTACTCTTGTTCGGATCTGTTCACAATTAATATAATTATCCATAGCTCCGAGGATCCAAAGGCAAGGAACTCTTCCCTGCTCCATCACTGGCAGCCCGGAGGGTCTCGACATCATACCCCTGAGAACCGCCGTAATTCCATCATCAGGAATAGTTAATGCAATTTCTTCAGATCTTTTTACTAAAGCTGAAAATTTCTGAAGATTGGAAGAAGCGTACATCATTTTAATATCTCCGGAAATAAACTTCTCTTTACCTCCGGTTTTTAACATTCTTATTTCATTCTCTCTTTTTTCAATAGCCTCTTTCGAATCTGCAAACGGATGTGAATGAAAAAGAGAGTACCCTGAAAGCATCTCAGAAAAAAGCTCTGCAAATGAGATAGTAACATAACCTCCCAGTGAATGTCCTGCCATTATAATCTTTTCTGCACCGATCTTCGTAAGGAGTTCTTTAATCGCCGTGGCCATAAATTCCATGGTATGTTCCTCTGCAAATATATCCGACTGGCCATGTCCGGGGAGGTCAACTGCTATGACCCTGTACTTGCGGGCAAGTTTCTCAGCGAAACTGATCCAGATATCTGAAGTTTCCAGATAACCATGGATTAAAACAATAATTTTGCCATTACCATTATCTGTGTAAAAGATTCTGCCATTCAGGTACTTGAAAAAGCTCTTCATGTCGCTGTTTTTCTGTAAAGGTACTAATTGAAAAAAGATTAAAGCCAGGCTAAAAAATTGCTTCTGAAATTATTTATATGCTATTTATGATATATAAAGAAAATGAATTATTTTTATTACTTATCTTTCCTCCACCAAATTACAAACCTGTAAACATTTCATTACCAATGAATAATATCTTATTTTCATCTCTTTCCAAGAAGTTTGTTATGGCGCTTGCCGGGCTTTTTCTGCTCTTGTTCCTGCCTTTACACCTGGGGATAAACTTTATGCTTCTCAAAAGCGATCCTGAACCATTTAATAAAGCGGCTCATTTTATGGCTACATTTCCGCTTATTAAATTGTTTGAGATTCTACTTCTTACTGCTATTATTGTACATATTTCATGGGGTATATACCTTCAGATCCAGAACTGGTTGGCACGGCCCATTGGGTATGCCAGCGGCAGCAAGTCGGAGACATCATTCTTTTCAAAGTTCATGATCTGGACAGGGGCATCTGTTTTGTCATTCCTGGTTCTGCATTTCTTCAATTTCTACTTCATTAAACTGGGGCTGGTTCCCGGTGATCCGGAAAATTTCTATGCAGTAGCGCATAATCTTTTCAAGATATCTTCTTACAATTACATTTATCTTGTCTGCTTTACTTTACTGGGACTTCATCTTTATCATGCTTTCTCCTCAGCATTTCAGACATTTGGACTGAATCACAGGATATGGACGCCTGTTATAAAAGTTGTATCGCTGATATACGCAATAGTCCTTCCGGCAGGTTTTGCATCTATTTCTTTAACACTCTGGCTTTTCAGATAGAAAAATATAAATACCATGGGAAAACTTAATTCCAGGATACCTGCAGGACCACTGGCCACGAAATGGACCAGTTACAAGGCTTCCATGAAGCTTGTCAATCCTGCTAACAAGAAAAAGATTGAAATTATTGTGATTGGGACCGGGTTATCCGGAGCCTCAGCAGCATCGACACTGGGAGAACTTGGTTACAGTGTGAAAAGTTTCTGTTACCAGGATTCTCCACGCAGGGCACACTCAGTTGCTGCCCAGGGAGGAATTAATGCTGCAAAGAATTACCAGAATGATGGTGATTCCGTTTATCGTTTGTTTTACGATATGATAAAGGGTGGCGATTATCGCGCCAGGGAAGCAAATGTGTATCGTGCTGCAGAAGTGAGCAACCAGGTAATCGATCACTTTACGGCACTCGGGGTTCCTTTCGCACGTGATTACGGAGGGACACTTGACACCCGATCGTTTGGTGGTGTTCAGGTGTCAAGGACATTCTATGCTAAAGGGCAGACCGGTCAACAATGCCTTCTGGGTTGTTATTCATCACTTAACCGGCAGATAAAAAAAGGAAATGTTAAGATGTTTCCCCGCAGGGAGATGCTCGACCTCGTTGTCATAGACGGGAAAGCACGGGGAATAATAACCCGCAATCTTCTGACTGGAGAAATTGAACGGCACGGAGCGCACGTTGTTGTACTGGCAACTGGTGGTTATGGTACAATATATTTTCTTTCAACACTTGCTGTAAACTCCAATGCATCAGCAGCATGGAAAGCCCATAAGAAAGGCGCACTCTTCGCAAATCCCAGCTTTGTGCAGATCCATCCTACCAGTGTTCCGCAACTTAATGAATTCCAGTCAAAACTTACACTTATGTCGGAGTCGCTAAGGAATGACGGCCGTATTTGGGTTCCCAAAATAAAGGGAGACAAACGGACTGCTAATGAGATACCGGAGGAAGATCGTGATTATTATCTTGAAAGAAGATATCCTGCTTTCGGGAACCTGGTGCCCAGAGATGTTGCATCAAGGGCAGCAAAAGAACGTTGCGATGCAGGTTATGGAGTCGGGGAAACGGGACTGGCTGTCAATCTCGATTTCAGAGATGCGATAAACAAACAGGGTAAAAAATCCATTGAGAGTAAATACGGGAACCTTTTTGACATGTATAAGACAATTACCGGTATTGATCCTTACGAGGAGCCTATGCGCATATATCCTGCAGGTCATTATACCATGGGAGGACTTTGGGTCGATTATGAACTGATGACTACTATCCCGGGCCTTTATGCTATTGGTGAATCAAATTTCTCAGATCATGGTGCAAATCGTCTGGGAGCAAGTTCATTGATGCAGACGGCCGGGGATGGATATTTCATTCTTCCCAATACTATCTGCAACTATTTAACCGATGAAATAAGGGTTCCCAAGATTTCAACCGACTGCCATGAATTTGAAGAAGCTGAAGAAGCTGCTGTTGACAGGATTAAAAAACTGATGGCAATAAAGGGGAAACAGAGTGCTTCTTCATTCCATAAACGCCTCGGTAAAATTATGTGGGATCATGTGGGAATGACACGTAATGAGGAAGGACTCAAGCTGGCGCTTTCACTGGTCCGCGAACTGCAAGATGAATTCTGGAAAGATCTAAATATCCCCGGGCAGGCTGATGATCTTAATATGGAACTGGAAAAAGCAGGCAGAGTTGCTGATTTTTTTGAGCTTGCAGAATTGCTCATAACCGATGCGCTGGCAAGGAAAGAATCTTGCGGGGCTCATTTCAGGGAGGAATACCAGACACCCGACGGTGAAGCCCTGAGAAACGATGAAGAGTTTGCATATGTTGCAGCATGGGAATATGTCGGCGAGGGGAAACCTCATATACTTCACAAGGAAGAACTTAAATTCGAAGAGGTTGAGATGAAAGTAAGAAGCTATAAATAACGGTATAACGGTGCAACGGTACAGCGGTGCAACGGTACAACGGTACAACGGTACAGCGGTACAATGGTACAGCGGTGCAACGGTACGATGGCTGAAAGAAATGTATTATAAGCGATAGACGAGGTAGAAGAATGAGGGGGAGATAGAAAACCGTGTTGCTTAGTGTAAAATTCAGTGTTACCTGTGGTAAAAAAGAATATAAAGAAAATTTAGAAATATGAAGCTTACACTTAAAATATGGCGGCAGAAGGATGCTAAATCAAGAGGCTCTTTTACTACTTACAGAATGGACAATGTATCTCCTGAGATGTCATTCCTGGAGATGCTTGATGCTTTAAACAAGAAGCTTGTTGAGGAGGACAAGGATCCTGTGGCATTTGATCATGACTGCCGCGAAGGTATTTGCGGTTCATGCGGAATGTATATCAACGGCCATCCTCACGGGCCGGTCCCGGCAGTTACAACATGCCATCTTTCAATGAGGTTTTTTAAAGATGGCGACACTATCTGGATAGAGCCATGGAGAGCCAGACCTTTCCCTGTGATCAAAGATCTTATAGTTGACCGGAGCGCTTTTGACAAGATACAGGTTGTCGGTGGATTCATCTCAATTAATACAGGTGCAGCTCCTGAGGCAAATTCAATACTGGTTCAGAAGCATGAATCTGATACAGCCTTTGATTCATCAATATGTATCGGATGCGGAGCCTGTGTGGCAGCCTGCAAAAATGCGTCTGCCATGCTGTTTGTATCAGCTAAGATCTCGCAGTTTGCCCTGCTTACCCAGGGGAGAGTCGAGGCAAAGGAAAGAGTAAGGGCCATGGTGGAAAAGATGGATGAACTTGGATTTGGAAACTGCTCAAATACAGGCGCCTGCGAAGCTGAATGCCCCAAACAGATAAAACTTACAAATATAGCCAGGCTTAACAGGGAATTCTACAAGGCATATTAGGAAATTGGTTTCAATATAACTTTGGTAGCTTCCTTTGATTCGCTCATCTCACATGCCTCTTCCCAATGGTCTGTGCCAGGTTCATGTGTTATCAGCTTATCAAGATCAACCAGTCCTTTTCCCATAAGCGTCAGGCATTGCAGCTCCGGGAGCCTCAGCAAATTTTACAACAGCTTTCATGTTATTCATTTTATTTTTTATTATTAATCATTTTAAAAAAAGGCTTAATAACCAGATAACGATCCCTGCAGTTGTTCCCAGGATAAATGTTCCGAGACTTTGAAGTTTATATCCGGTTTTCACATCCATATGCGACATCTGAGTGACCACCCAGAAGAAACTGTCGTTTGCATGAGATACGACCATTGCCCCCGACCCTATTGCCAGTACCATTAGTGATTTGCCGATCTCAGTGTTGAAACCAAGTGACGCCAGGAGCGGTGCAATTATTGAGGAAGTGGTTATTATGGCAACAGTAGAAGAACCCTGGGCACTTTTTATAGTGGCGGCGATTATAAAAGGAAGCCAGATACCAAGGCTGATATCGGAAAGAGAGTCACCTATGATCCTGGCAAGGCCGGAATTCTGTAGCACTTTACCGAAAGCTCCGCCAGCACCTGTAATCAAGATGATCGTAGCAGCAGTCAACAGGGCTTTACCAACCCATCCTGATTCAGAAAAGATTCCTTCTGGTCGTTTTTTAGGTAATAAAAAAGCCAGAAGGACACCTATCAGCAAAGCAATTGTCGGCTCACCAATGAAATCAAAAAACATCTTTAAATTCCCGCTCCCGAAAGGATTTGTTGGAAAATCAGAGACTGATTTCAGGACGATCAGTATTATAGGCAGAAAGATAGGAACCAAAGATTTAAATGCTGAGGGAGCATCTTGTATCTTTTTCAGGATCTCTGATTCGGACATATCAGGATTCGGATCAACAGATACCTTTGAAGCAAACTTAACAGCAAAGAACCATCCTGCAAACAAAGCGATAAGACTTACAGGTATTCCCAGTAGTATCACCAGTCCAAGATTCGCCTCCAGGATACCGGCAGCTGCTATTGGTCCAGGGGTCGGAGGGACAAGACAATGAGTGGCTGTCAGTCCCAGGCTTAAAGCAATGGCAGGACCGGCCAGAGATACCCTGGCTCTTTTTGAAAGTGATTTGTTGAGAGGGGAAAGAATTACAAAACCAGAATCAGCAAATACCGGTATCGATACAAACCAGCCGATGACTGCCATTGCAAGAGGGACCCGTTTTTCACCTATAATTTTCAATATTTTATCTGCCAGCGTATAGGCACCCCCTGATAACTCAAGAAAATAACCGATGATGGTCCCTGCGACTATTACTATACCAATATACCCCAGTGTATTTCCGAAACCACTGTTCAGTGACTGGACAATCTGTGGTAATGGCATCCCGGTAAAGATCCCAAAGCCCACTGCAGCAAACAGCAAAGCAAGAAATGGATGAATCTTTAGCTTTGTTGATGAAAAGACTATAAATAAAATACAGACAATAAGGACAATTATTAACAGCATCAGATACTCTTTGTATTAATTATTAGGAACAGAAATCAGATTCATTTTATATACATCCAGTGCTGAAAGAAATCCATAACCTAATTCCTTCTCATATACGCAACCCGTGTCTATAGGTATTACTTTCGACTTTTCGCGGATCAGATTTAGAACATATTCGAGGTGTTTCGGACGATGACCATGAATGATCGTCTTTCCAAAAAAGATGGGATTATTATATGAAGGCCCGCATTCCCATACCATATTCTTCCTGTCTGAAAAAGGATCTGCCGCTTGGTCATTGAATCCTGCATGAACAAACAGGAAGCTTTTGGTTTCCAGGTAAAATTCCAGGTTTTTAAAAAACTCAATATACCGCCGGTCCATGTCTGTAATATTGGTTATTCCAAAACTCTCAAGAGTAGTCATTCCGCTGTTCATGTACCAAAGCGGCAGCATTTCAGGAGAATTGAAAGAATCTATAAGCATCTGTTCGTGATTCCCGGTGAGTGGTATTATATCAAAACCCTTATCCAGGAGATCCATAATAAAATCAATTACGTCCCTGCTCTGCTCACCCCGGTCAATATAATCACCCAGAAGAACAAGCTTGTCCGATTTTGTAAGGTCAACAACATTCACCACAAGATCATAGAACGGATTAAAACATCCATGAATATCGCTTATGGCAATAAGTCGGCTCATCCGCAAATTAATTCAACCTCTTTTATTGTTTTAGGTATGGGCCTGCCAAGAACCTTATGCCCTTTATCCGTTATGAGGACATCGTCTTCTATACGTATTCCGCCAACAGAAAAATAGTTGTCCAGCTTGCTGTAATTGATAAATTCCGAAAACCTGCCTTTTGTTCTCCACTGAGTTATAAGCTCCGGTATAAAATAGCATCCTGGTTCAACAGTAAAGACATGTCCGGGTTTATACGGAAGAGCAAACCTCAGGAATGCAAGACCAAACTGATCGCTGCGCTTTATCTCATCATTATATCCAACGTAATTTTCACCAAGCGATTCCATATCGTGTACATCGAGCCCCATCATGTGTCCTATGCCATGCGGCATAAAAAGGGCATGTGCCCCGGCAGCAACTGCTTCATCCATATCCCCCTTCATAAGTCCCATATCCTTCAACCCTGATGCTACTATCTTACATGCAGTGAAATGGATGTCCCTGTTTGATATTCCCGGTCGGGTTTCCTTAATTGCTTCTGTATTGGCTTTAAGCACAATTTCATAAACGTCCTTTTGCTGCTGGCTGAATTTGCCCCCCACAGGTGTTGTCCTGGTTATATCGGAAGAGTAATGAAGGTTCGTTTCAGCACCCGCATCAGCAACCATCATCCGGCCTTTCTTAAGTATGTTTCCATGACCATGGTTGTGAAGGGTCTGTCCATTGATACTCAGAATTACAGGAAAAGACGTTCCCCCTCCTTTTGACAGGGCAATCCCTTCTATTGTACCTGAAATATCCTGTTCACGGACACCCTGTTTGCACATTTTCATTGCAGTAACATGCATCACGTAAGCAATATCTATTGCTTTTTCAATCTCTTCAATTTCAACTTTTTCCTTTATGGATCTCATAGACACAACTGCCCTGATCAGATCATCAGATGCAAAGGTCTTCATCTGGCATGGATTTTCCTTTAACAGCGATCCGAGGATCATTTTTGTCTCTCCTCTGTAGGGAGGCAAAAAATGTATCTTCCTTCTTTTTGAAAGTGCCTCTTTAATAATCTCTTCAAGCCTGGCCATCGGGGATGTGCTTGTAATTCCGCATTTCATGGCAAGATCCTTTACTTTTGGCTGAGGACCCATCCAGATAATATCATCCATATCAAAATCATTACCTAGTATCAGGTCTTTGCCCGAATCGAAATCCATAATGACGGCAAGCCCTGGAATGTCGAGCCCGAAAAAATAGAGGAAATCACTATCCTGCCTGTAATGATAAGTATTGTCAGGATAATTAAGCGGTGCTTCATTATTCCCGATAAAAAGAGCCAGTCCTGATCTCATTTTACTGTGAAGCGCCTCTCTTCTTTTAATATATACATCGCTCTTAAACATGTGACCTAAATTTAAATTGATTATAAGCTCCTAAGTTACTACCATAAAAGTACGAAACAAAGAGACCAGAATTAATTTTATTAAATCCTTTTGATCATTATTTTACATTATTAAAAATAAATCCAAAGTACTCTGCTGCTTTGTGTTACTTAGAGTTAAACTTTGTGTCCCTTTGTGGTAAAATAACAACCACAAAGGACCACAAAGGGTTTCACAAAGATTCACTAAGGGTTAGATATTATGCAGGTTAAAACTTTCAACAGGCTTATACATACTTCTGTCTTTTTCTGAAACAATGAACAGGTATTTTTCGTATAATAATATGTGAAAGTGTTATTAACAATTCTAAATAAAGATCACTTTTTTCAAACATTTTAATAATCAGCATAATTATTATGCGAATACTATTGGTTATTAACAAATAAATATTATATTCGCAACAGTTACCAACATTTTATTAACACCAGTTATCACTATGCCGTATCGTAGATTACCTAACACTGACACTGCAAGAATCAGAGCTATGAAAATTGCACTCGAAAAAGGAAAAGAAGTTCCACCTTATAAAATGGCTTATCCTGCAAAAATAATAGTCAGGTTACAAAGATTCCTTCCTCTTTTTGAACACAGCTTACAGCTTCAAAGGCAGGCCATGACTTCACAGAACAAAAAGAGCAAAAGCTATAATGAGGTAGTGAGAAAAGCCAGAATATTCCTCACTCACTTTATACGTGTTATGAATATGGCAATTTATCGTGGCGACCTTCCAGCTGAAACAAGGGCATACTATGGTCTTGCCACGAATGAATCAACGGTACCTTCCCTGAATACTGACAATGAATTGATTAGCTGGGGAAAAAGGATTATTGAGGGTGAAGAATTCAGAATACGCAAAGGGGGAAGTCCTATAACTAATCCAACAATTGCAGTAGTAAAAGTAAGGTATGAAAATTTCCTCGAAGCCTATAACCATCATAAAATACTTGCCAGGAAGACTCTCAATTATATTGAAAAAACGGGTGATATGAGAAAAGAGGCTGATGAGATAATCCTTGACATATGGAATGAGGTTGAAACCGCTCATAACTCCCTACCTGAAGATCAGCGCCGAAATAAATGCGAAGATTACGGGCTGGTATACTTTTACAGGAAAAATGAAATCAAAGAACCTGAAAACGTCGAAAATAAAGCCTCAGTACAGTCATAATCGCAGTGCATATCTTCCCTGAACGCGACGAAAATCGGCAGCTTTGACAATAGGCAACATATCATTGGGCGAACGCCCTCTTTTTCTGGCACCTATGGAAGATATTACAGATCCTTCCTTCCGCGGGATCTGTAAATTAAATGGTGCCGACTTTCTGTATACTGAATTTATATCTTCCGACGGTCTTATCAGGGATGGTGAAAAAAGTGTCAGGAAACTTACTATTTATGATTTTGAAAGACCTGTCGGTATCCAGCTTTATGGGCATCTTATTGATGCAATGGTTGAGGCAGCATTAATTGCTGAAGAGGCGACACCGGAACTTATTGATATTAATTTCGGATGCCCCGTAAAGAAAATCGCAAACAGGGGCGCAGGCGCAGGCATGTTGCGTAATATCCCATTGATGATTGAGATGACAGAAGCAATCGTCAGGTCCGTTAAACTTCCGGTAACCGCTAAAACACGTCTGGGCTGGGATGATGAATCAAAGAATATTGTGGAAGTGGCAGAAAGGTTGCAGGATACCGGCATCAAAGCAATTACTATTCACGGAAGAACAAGGGCGCAATTCTATAAAGGGTTTGCCGACTGGACCCTTATCGGTGAAGTAAAGAATAATCCGAGAATGAAGATCCCGGTAATAGGTAATGGCGATATAAATGGTCCGGTAAAAGCAAGGGAAATGTTCGAAAAATATGGCGTCGATGGATTAATGATAGGAAGAGCAGCTGTCGGAAGACCATGGATCTTCAGAGATATAAGGCATTATCTTGATACAGGTGATATTTTACCCGAACCAACGGTTAAGGAAAAGGCTGATCTTGCCCTGCTTCACCTCGATAAATCTCTAGAGTTTAAGGAGGGCAAGAGAGCTATTTATGAAATGCGCAGACACCTGTCAAATTACTTTAAAGGAATTCCCCATTTTAAGGAAACCCGGCTAAAGCTTCTTACGAGTGTCGAGGTCGATGAAATTAAGAATATCATTGAGGAAATAAAAGTTAAATGGGGTTCCCTCAGAACTGATGAAAAAACATCGGTTTACGGAGTTTGAGTTTTTACTGTTCCCGGCTCAGCTTTACTTAAGAGAACAGAAAAACTTTTCCATTTAAAGATGGTTTTCAGTATAAAAATAATTACTATTCCCATTATCAGCATAGTCAGAAATTCAGTCCAGGGATATACAGTATGTTGTTCATAAAGCGCCGGAGTCTGAAGGGCCGATGATTCATTTGTTACCATAATACATAGAAAAATATTATTAGCGGCATGGGCTCCCATAGCTGCTTCAATACCATCATCAAGAATAGTGATGACCCCGAAAATAATGCCGAACAGAACATATTGTGGTATCATGGTCCAGAAACCAAAGTCCTTGACTTCCGGGTTAAAAGCATGCATCAGGCCAAAGAAAACTGAAGTTAGTACCAGGGGAAGAAATCTGTTTCTAAAAAGTACAGCAAATCCCTGCATAAGGTAACCCCTGAATATTATCTCCTCAAAAGTTGCCTGAAAAGGGATGAATAATACTGAAATAAGAGCCAGAGTAATGATGGTAAATGTTTTATTGTTTACAGAAAAATTTGAAGGGTCCAGTCTAAGATTAATGAACAGATAGATAGCTGAAACAATTGTCCATACCAGTGCTGAAATGAGGAACCTGTTCCAGCGAAAAGAATTTGTACCGTTAATTACTTTGGCAGGCGACCTGTCATTTAATGGTTTAACCAGTAAAACAAATGTGAGAAGTCCTATTATAAAAGGGAAAAGCATAATTAATAATCCGACGTTAGGATCAAGATGTAGAGGACTGAGATCGTTTGGCCTGGTAGCTAATTCACTGATTGCCTGTGGATTGCTGGCAGAGCTTATGGCTATGCTTATAAAAAGTGGAATTGCCCCTATTGTATTAGTGGCTGCCAGGATCACCAGCAACATTATAAAATATCGCCAGAATGCATTCTTTCCGGTAAATGAAGATTCAAGATGATTCATTCAAAGATTTTATCAGAATTCAGAAAATGTTTTTTTTAGGATGATCGATCGAATAATGAAGGCCGATGCTCTCATGCCTTTTTTTTGCCAGCTTTATAATAATATACCCTATATTAATAAGATTTCTTACCTCGCATATCTTTTTTGAGATCAATGAGCGTTTATAAAGGCTTTCCGTTTCTTCATAAAGTATCTCGAGTCTTACCATTGCTCTCTCAAGACGAAGATCAGATCGTACTATTCCGACATAATTACTCATGATCATCTGTACTTCTTTTAAACTCTGGGTTATAAGTACCATTTCTTCAAGATGTGTTGTGCCTTTGTAGTCCCAGTCGGGTATAGGTTCTTCAAAAGTAAGTTCTTTAAGCCGTTTCCCGGTATGCATAGCTGCTCTGTGAGCATATACAGCTGCTTCGATCAGAGAATTGGAAGCCAGTCTGTTAGCTCCGTGAAGGCCAGTCGACGAAGCCTCACCAAGAGCATACAACCTGTCAATATTACTTTGTCCGTCCATGTCAACTTTTATACCTCCGCATGAATAATGGGCTGCCGGGACAACCGGTATCAAATCTTTTGTAATATCAATCCCTCGTGCCAGGCAATGTTCATAAACATTCGGGAAATGGTCTTTCAGGGCAACAGGGTCAAGATGTGTACAATCAAGCCATACATGATCATCGCCCCATATCTTCATTTCGTTATCTATCGCCCGCGCAACTATATCTCGCGGTGCCAGCGAGCCACGACTGTCGTATCTTTTCATGAACTTTTCTCCCGACATATTTTTCAGCGAGGCACCAAAACCTCTAAGCGCTTCTGTTATCAGAAAAGAAGGCCTGGCATTTGGATCGTACAGGGATGTCGGATGGAACTGCACAAACTCCATATTCTCAATTGTTCCCTTTGCCCTGTATACCATGGCAATACCATCTCCGGTAGCTATCTCAGGGTTGGTTGTTGTCAAATAGACGTTACCGATACCACCGGTTGCAACAATAGTGACTCTGGAAAGGATGGTTATAACCCGCTGGTTAATAAGATCAGCAACATAGGCTCCAAAACATTTAATATCAGGATAATTACGTTTAACAACCTCGCCGAGATGATGTTGTGTGAGAAGTTCAATTGCAAAATGATGTTCAAAGATTTCGATATTTGGATTTTTCTTTACACGCTTCATCAGAGTATTCTGGATAGCTTCGCCCGTTCTGTCTTTATGATGAAGTATCCTGTATTCAGAATGCCCGCCCTCTCTTGCAAGATCATAGGTGCCATCGTCCCTCTTGTCGAAAGATACTCCTAAATCAATAAGATCTTTTATTCTGTCCGGGGCTTCACTGACTACCATTCTGACCACGGCCTCATCGCAACAGCCGGCGCCGGCAACAAGTGTATCGTGTATATGCTTCTCAAAATTATCCGGTTCGCTGAAAACTGCAGCGATACCACCCTGTGCATAACGGGTATTGGTGTCGTCAATGTTGGCTTTTGTAACTACTGTAACTTTCCCGAATTTTGAAGCTTTAAGAGCAAAGGTCAACCCTGCAATCCCTGATCCCAGAACAAGAAAATCTGTTCTTTTCTTCATAATTAAAATGATTGGACTGCGGGTAAAGATACAAATAGATTTAGGAGAGAAGCAACAGTACGAAGAAATTGTAAAACCAAAGTTTTTGCCTTACTTTTGCTTTCCGCAAACTTTAACAAAAGATATTATGGCTCAGGAAGATGTTTTTAAGAAGCTGATTGCTCACTGCAAAGAATATGGATATGTGTTCCCCTCAAGTGAAATTTACGACGGACTCAGTGCAGTTTATGATTATGGCCAGTATGGTGTGGAGCTGAAGAACAATATCAAAAAATACTGGTGGGACAGCATGGTGCTTCTTAATGAAAATATTGTGGGGCTTGATTCAGCAATATTCATGCATCCAACTATCTGGAAAGCTTCCGGCCATGTTGATGCATTTAACGACCCGCTTATCGACAATAAAGATTCAAAGAAAAGATATCGTGCCGATGTGCTTATTGAAGAACACCTTGCAAAATTTGAAGAGAAGATCAATAAGGAGATTGAGAAGGCCCGTGAAAGGTTCAGAGATAACTTTGATGAAAAAAAATTCCGGGAGACAAATCCCCGTATTCTGGCAAACCAGGCAAAGATAGATGAGCTCAATGCGAGGTTTTCAAAAGCATTGAACGACTCCGACCTGAATGAATTGCGCCAGATAATTATTGATAATGAAATTGTCTGTCCTGTCTCCGGCACACGTAACTGGACTGAAGTAAGACAATTCAATCTTATGTTTGCTACAGAAATGGGTTCAACACTGGAAGGGGCAAACAAGATTTATCTCCGGCCCGAAACAGCACAGGGCATCTTTGTAAATTTCCTGAATGTCCAGAAAACCGGAAGGATGAAGATACCTTTTGGTATTGCCCAGATAGGCAAAGC
Organism: uncultured Rikenellaceae bacterium; assembly: GCA_964526345.1. Classification (GTDB taxonomy): domain Bacteria; phylum Bacteroidota; class Bacteroidia; order Bacteroidales; family VadinHA17; genus LD21. The sequence continues at coordinate 16,951 of CAZGKI010000011.1, read as the reverse complement.
TTTTCGTAATGAGATTGTTGCACGGCAGTTTATCTTCAGAATGAGGGAATTTGAGCAGATGGAAATGCAGTTTTTTGTCCAGCCTGGCAGTGAGCTCGACTGGTTCAGACACTGGAAAGAGATAAGGATGAAGTGGCACAAAGCACTGGGCTTTGGAGACGAAAATTACCGCTTTCACGATCACACCAAGCTGGCCCATTATGCAAATGCAGCAACTGATATAGAATATAAATTCCCGTTTGGCTTTAAAGAAGTCGAAGGAATTCATTCGCGTACTGATTACGATCTCAGGCAGCACCAGGAATACAGCGGTAAGAAAATGCAATATTTTGATCCGGAAAGAGGAGAATCCTATGTGCCTTTTGTTATCGAGACCTCTATCGGCGTCGACAGGATGTTCCTCCAGGTTATCTCAGCTGCCTACAAGGAAGAAGAACTGAATAAAGAAGATGGCAGCAGTGATACCAGGATTGTTTTGCAGCTTCCCTCTTTCCTGGCCCCTGTAAAGCTTGCTGTGATGCCGCTTGTAAAAAAAGACGGGTTACCTGAAATAGCTGAGAAAATTGTACATGACCTAAGGTTCGATTTTAACTGCCAGTACGATGATAAAGACTCCATCGGCCGACGCTACCGCCGACAGGATGCGATCGGCACACCTTACTGCATAACCATCGATCATCAGACCATTGATGACAAAACAGTCACAATAAGATATCGCGATTCGATGCTCCAGGAAAGAGTCAATATTTCTCAACTCAAGAATATTATTACTGAAAAAGTAAATATTGCAAGCCTGTTGAAACAGCTTTAACATGAAAAAGGTGCTGATAATCACCTACTACTGGCCTCCCAGTGGCGGAGCTGGAGTACAGCGATGGCTTAAATTCTCGAAGTATCTTCCGGAATTTGGATGGGAACCCTATATACTTACTGTTGATCCCAAATTTGCGGCCTATCCTGTAATAGACGAATCGCTTATGACCGATCTTCCGGATAAAGTAAAGGTGTTCACAACTACTGCCATAAACTTTTTCAAGGTATACAGTACCGACTCATCCCGCATTCCGACAGCAGGTTTTGCAAATAGTGTAAATAATACACTTAAAGGAAAAATAATGCGGTTTATAAGGGGAAATTTTTTCATCCCTGATCCCAGGAGAGGGTGGAACAGATATGCTTTTAAGAAAGCCTGCGAAATAATCGAATCTGAAGATATAATAAAAATTATAACTACCAGTCCTCCACATTCAACACAGCTAATCGGACTAAAATTAAAGAAGAAGTTTCCACAGATCACCTGGATAGCTGATTTGAGGGATCCCTGGACCGACATCTACTATTATGATCAGTTTTATCCGACTGTTTTATCGAAAATAATTGATTCATCATATGAAAAAGCTGTGTTGAAGGGAGCAGACAGAATTATTACTATAGGACCATCACTAAAAGCAACTTTTGTTTCCAAGACAAGTGGAATAGACAGCAAAACTGAAGTAATTACAAATGGATATGACGAAGATGATTTTAAATTCACTAAAGAATCATCTCCTGATGTTTTTACTATTACATATACAGGCACTCTTACTGAGACCTATCCAATAGCGGGTTTCCTGAAAGCGCTTAAGCTTTTCAGTGAGGAAGGAAATAATTTCATTTTAAGGTTCGTCGGCACAGTGCCTGAAAATATGAAAGGTACGATTCTGAAAAGTGTTGGTAATTCATCTGTTGAATTTATATCTTACACCGATCACAAGAAGATTGTCCGCTATCTTCTTGATTCATCAATTCTCCTGCTTATCATACCTGAACATAAGAGCAACAAAAGTATTATTACGGGGAAATTATTTGAATATATCGCATCAGGGAAACCCATCTTATGTCTTGGACCGGAGGATAATGATGGATCTGTAATAATAAAAGAAAACGAAGTTGGCGAAACATTCATCTATAATGATTATAAAGGCATCTCCGAATATTTGACTTCAGTTTTCTCTGGCACCAATAAATATGTGACACCAGCAAGCAAGCTTTTCAGCAGGAGAGAATTAACTGAGAAGGTTATTCATATGTTAATTCAATAGTTCGGCAATTCTGTTAAATTTATTAGACCGTTAAACTTTTCTTATCTTTAAACCTACTTCTCTAAATACACATATCTTCATATGGAAGTCGGCATTGTAGTTGATAATGAATTGAATAACGACATACATGTTCTCAGGGACATAGCAATTCTCAGGGAACAGGGCTTTGATATCTTTGTTTTATGCGATGGTTTCAGAAAGATATATGAAACTCCAATCGATTAAATGAATATTTTACTAATCACTCAACTTTTCCCTTATACTGCTGAAGTCAGCTATACCTCAGGTGCACTGAGAGAATTTGCAGAAGAATGGGGAAATATGGGCCACTTCGTTAAGGTATTGCGTCCACATTATGGTTATGAAAAGGAAGCCTTTCCAGATAAACCTGTTTTTAAAATTGGTAATAATCTTGATGTTGAATTCATTAAGCCATTAAGAATTCCTTTAATAAAATTGAACTTTTACAGCCAAAGAAAGGCATTAAAAAAAATACCATTCAAACCAGATGTCATAATATGTCATCAATATAATTCCTATTTCACTTTTCATACACTCGCAAGAAAATTTAAAGTTCCACTGGTTATTGGCATTCATATGTCGGATATTAGAATTTCCAAAAACCGCTTTCACCATTGGCACCAGGAAAGGATCTTTAAACAGGCAACTGCTTTTGCCTGCCGCTCATATACCTATGAGCGTCTCTTTCAGCAACAATTTCCAGCTTTCAGTGATCGCACTTTTGTTGCACTTTCTGGCTTGCCTGAGAGATATCTTAAACTTGATAATACCAGCAAAAAGTTGTCTGGAAAGTTTGAAATCGTTACAGTTAGTTCTCTGATTAAACGAAAACAAATAGACAAGATAATAAAGGCGTTAACACTATTGCCCTCAAATATAAACTGGAACTTCAGCATCATCGGATCCGGTGATGAAGAAGAGAAACTAAAGAACCAAGCTCAGCATTTAAACCTTTCTGACAATGTAAAATTCTGTGGACAGTATAACCGTGATGATGTAATCAGAAATCTATTAAAAAGTGATATTTTTATCCTTCCCAGTTATGATGAGACATTAGGATTAGCCTATCTGGAAGCCATGGCCTGTGGCTGTATAACCATTGGCTCTGAAAATGAAGGAATAGATGGTATAATAGTTGACGGAGAAAATGGGTTTCTATGCGATCCATTTGATGACCGATCGATTTCTATAAAACTGTTGGAAGCTGTTACTTTGAAACCAGAACATTTGAATAATATTTTAGAAAATGTCAAAAAAACTATTCGGAATTTTTCCATAAGGCAAAAATCCAAAGAGTATCTTGATCATGTTAATACGTTAATAAAATGATTATTATTCGTTTAAGAAGTGGATTGGGTAATCAGATGTTTCAATATGCATTTTTTAAACAAATGCAATTCTGGCATGGCGCCGAAAATGTAAAACTGGACATCTCAACATATCACTGGAATATACATAATGGATTAGAAATCAATAAAATATTCAACATTAATTTTACGAATGAAGTCGTTCCCAGAAAAGTATCCCTGCAATATGCTGACGTAGGCTACCAGCTTCGTCACAGAATACTTCGTCGTCTGCGCGGAAGAAAACACCACGCGTATATGTTCTGGAAGAATATAGATTACAATGATTACAAGAATCTTGATAATGTTTATATTGAAGGTTACTGGAATGAAGAGAGATACTTTAAAGATGTAAAAGACGAAATCCGAAAGCTATATACATTCCGGGAAACCGAATTGAGTGAATCAGAACAGCAAATGCTCAATTTAATAAGTTCTGGTGCATCTGTTGGAATACATGTAAGAAGGGGTGACTATAAAAAATATCCTGACACATTTCCTATGTGTTCACCTGACTATTATGCGAAATCTCGCGATATTCTCGAGGCCCGGTTCGGTAATCTTCAGTATTTTATATTCTCAGACGAAATAGATTGGTGTAAAAATAATCTGGACTTACCCTACAATACCGTTTTTATGGAAAATAGGCAGCGAAATAATGCCTATAAAGATATGCTCTTGATGAGCAGGTGCAAGCATAACATCATTGCAAATAGTACCTTTTCCTGGTGGGCTGCCTGGTTGAATACTAATGCCCAAAAGATGGTAACCTATCCGGAAAGTGCTTTAATAACTTATAAAAGTATGCCTGAAGAATGGATTGCCGTATGAAATTTCTCCTGTTCCAATATCCTAATAACAGATTCGTAATCTGTGTCATATAAATATTAAAATATAAACAATGAAAAAAATATTAATATCGGTTTACAATACTTTCAGGTTATTTGGATTTGATTTAATCATGCTCTTTAATACACTAAGAGGGTTCCCTTTTTTTATTCATGACCTGATAAAAATCAAAAAACAAAAAAATAAAGATTCAAAATTTTACTTTGGGAAAACCTATCCAATATTAAATGAGCGGTTTTCTGAATCCGGAGTTATGAGTGGGCACTATTTCCACCAGGATTTGTACATTGCCAGAAAGATTTTTATTAATAACCCTGAACGTCATGTTGATATAGGTTCACGAACAGATGGTTTTGTTGCGCATGTAGCAGTTTTCAGGGAAATTGAAATTATTGATATCAGGGAGCAAAAAAATAAAGTTAAAAATATCATATTCAGAAAAGCTGACTTAATGCAACTTCCGGAAAATATGATTAATTACTGCGATTCGATTTCAGCACTTCATTCTATTGAACATTTTGGTTTAGGCAGATACGGAGATCCAATTGATTATTACGGTTATCTAAAAGCTATTGAGAATATTAGTAAAATATTACAATCTAATGGTAAATTTTACTTTGCGGTCCCTATTGGTCGTCAAAGGATTGAATTTAATGCACACAGGATATTTTCGGTTCAATACTTGCTTGACTTGCTGAGTGCCCATTTTTATGTGAACAGTTTCTCATATGTCAATGATAAAGGAGAATTCTTTGAGAATATGGAATTATCAAAAAAAGAAGTTGAAGTGAATTTTGGATGCAAATATGGGTGTGGAATCTTTGAATTAACTAAAAAATAATTGCTGCAAAGAATAATAAAAGTGTAACCCGGAATTTAAAAACTCAGCACATCCTTTTCTTATAACACAGCTGCACCAGATTGTTGATCCCCTTTAACGCATTAGAAAGTTTTCAAAGCATTATCTATCAAGAAAAAAATACCATTGAGTTTCCCGCCAACTGTTACTCAATTGGTTATTTTTCTATCGCGGACAACCGGGAAAGATAAACCCATCTAATTCGTATAGTTTGCCTCAATTCTTCGGCTTCTAATAAACAAAACGGGTTAATCAAACACTAAACAGTTGATTCAATAAAGGAAATTCAAGAATCTCTGAATATTTAAGGCCTTTCGCAATAAACAATATAATACCTTGGATAAAAATGCCTTAAAAATGGCCTGAAGCCAATTTTTTTCCAATCAGGAGAAGTCCATGTTTCAAATTTTTTAATCTCCCAACCCGATTTCTTCAGTAGAAAATTGAACTGTTTTATTTCAAATTCATGATAATGATTATCCCATTCATCCTTGTCACTCCAGTTTGCACTTTTAAACCAAAGTTTCAGTGGAACTGATGCAACCAGTTTCTTTTGCTTCAGGCTACGCAATATATTATATGGCGCAAGCATATGCTCAAATATTTCGAATGCAGTAACTATTTCAGCTTCATAACCGATATAGTTACCAAAATCTATGTCAAGGTCTTCTCCTTTTGTATTTTCAATATTATAACCATTTTCTCTTAGAAAATCAGATAAATAATTCTGAGTACCCAGATCCAGAATTTTAGAATCTTTGGGGATAACCTTTTCAAGAAAATTGAGCGTATTATTGCAGCGCCTCAACAAATGACCGTATTGTGTTTCTATATCAATATATTTTATTCTTTAGTCTTCTGCTAATCCTTTTCACATTATCTTCACAAAGATAATATAAAGTCCAAAAGATCCTATAGGGAATAGGTTTAAGCAGTACACGAGCAGAACAGTTCTGATCCATGGGATTGTCATTTCCATGAATTCGAAGACTGGCAGTTCGATTGGTTAGTTGAGAAGGCAGAATGGAATATAATTGAGAAAAAAATGGATCAGCAAATCTGACAAGATAGGTTTCAGTCCATTTCTAAGAGGTATTACGCCAAGGTATTATGCCGTTTATGCTAAAAGAAACATCTAATCGCGCCTTATAACACGCAATATTTTTCGTAAGATCTCAGACCCTTCGTCTGAAAGTTTCAGTACCAGTACCGCTGTCAGGAACAATATTGTTATAACCAAACTCCTTACTACTACATCGATATAGAGTGACATAGGGGGAATCAAAGATGAAATAAAAAATATTGCCACTGCAACCACTGTTGCCTTCAGATGTAAAAGGCTGAACGGCCAAAGCTTGTATTTCTTCCAGAGCATTAAAACAGTAAGGAAGGTATAAACTGACATAGATAAAAGAGAAGCTAAAGCTGCTCCTGTCATTCCCCATATGGGTATCATAATAGTATTGGTAATGATTACCAGTATTATAAGCAGAAGCATAAGATATGTCTGGTACCTGTATAGATATGACGTTCCCAGAATATATTGGCTTACACCGGTAGAAACATTAACAATATTGGTAATACTGAAAATTATTATTACCAGCTTCCCGTTAATATATTCAGCTGGAAGAAACTCAAAAATGTTTTTCAGATTACAAAAGATACCTGCCATTATTAGTAGACCAATCAGATATTGATTTATACTGCTTCTTGAATATATATGATTTATTTCTGAAACATCATTCTTCTTCCAGGCTTCAGCTATGATCGGAACAGAAATTTTTCCCAGCGACCTGGCAGGGATTAAAATAATTGTTGCGAAATAGACAGCAATAGAATATATGCCGGCATCACTTAATCCGTCAATGCTATTCACCATATACTTATCAATATTTGTAATTGCGATACCGCTTAATCCGGCAAGAATACCATAAAATGATAGTTTAATGATCTCATTTACAAGTGGTCTGTCAATAAAGTTTTTAAATCCTGTAAGTCTGAATTCTCCTTCCCTTATTAAATATATTATTATTATCAATGCAGGAATCGCCTGTGATATTACAAAATATAATATATAACCTCTGAAAGTAATAACATCCAAAAGGAATAGAATTATTAATCCCAGGTTAATCAATCTCAGCAGAACTTCCCGCAGAAATGTGCCAAGAACGGCATTAAAGAGTACTTTACAGAAGTTATCCAATAATGAAAAGAACATTGTCATTCCCAGCAAAACAGGGATATAATAAGCGTAGTCGGATAATAATGCTGAACGTGCCTTGTTGGCCTCCTCAAACGTCGGAAGATAAATAATAATTATCAGTGCAGAAATAAGAAATCCGGCAATCGTTACAAGAAGGCCGAGCGACAGAAATCCATTATGTCCCGATTCACGGTCTCTGAAATAAGGGAAAAGCCGGTTTGTAACATTATTGAAGCCCAGTCCACCAATTTGAGCAAGAATGGAAGATGTGGCTATAAGTATCTGGGTTAACCCGATCTGCTCAGTAGAAAATATTTTTGGAGATAGAACTGCCAGACTTACAAAACCTATGATAACTCCAACGTAAGAGTAGAATGTGCCACTGATCGTTTGACGCTGAATAACTCCCAAACTGATATTGTTTTAGTATGACTTTTATTGAACCTACAAATATACATTAATATCAAGATATCAGGTTATCACTTTACCTCCCTTAAAATCTGTAAATACCCCCTGATTTTCTAATAATTTCCATTAAATGTATCTGTTTACTGAACTATCAATGATTCAATTTTGATATAAGGATCAATAATTCCCGGTAAATATATATTTTTGTCTCTCTTTCACATCAGTAATATTAATAACATAGTAATGCAGATAAAAAATAAAATAAAACCTGTTCTGCCGCACCTTATTGCAATATTATTGTTTACGGTGATATCTTTCACATATTTTTATCCTGTTCTTGAAGGTAAAACTCTGAAAGGTAACGACTCAATGGTATCAAAGATCAATTCCAAAGAGATTGTTGATTACCGTGAAAAATACGACAAAGAACCTTTATGGACTAACTCGATCTTCAGCGGCATGCCGGCATACCTGATATCGACAAAATATCCGGGCAACCTGTTTAAGTATGTTGACACCACCCTCAGGATCTTTGGCATGCCTGTTTCCGTATTGTTCCTGGCAATGGCCGGGTTTTATATTTTACTACTGCTGTTCGGTGTTGACCCATGGATAGCTATTGTCGGATCACTGGCTTATGGTTTATCTTCATTTCTGTTTCAGATAATTGCAGCCGGCCATAATACCCAGGCTATTGCCCTTGCCTATATGGCCCCGATGATTGGAGGAATATATTACTCATACAGAAAAGATGCAATAAAAGGAGCACTTTTTACCGCTGTGGTACTGACCCTTGAGATCCTGGCAAACCATCCGCAGATTACATATTATGCATTACTCTGCCTGCTTGTTTTTGTAATTACAGAATTCATCTTTTCAGTCAGACAAAAAACTCTTCCACAATTTTTTAAAACATCCGGGATACTTGTTATTCCTTTTATAATCGCTATTGGAGTAAATTTCGCATCTCTCTATTCCGTGTATCAATACGGGAAATATTCCATCAGGGGAAAGTCTGACCTTAAAACTGAGACAGCAAACGCATCATCAGGACTTGACAGGGATTATATTACTTACTGGAGCTACGGTATCGATGAGACTTTTAATCTCCTGATACCAAATTATAAAGGCGGCTCAAGTACTCCTTTTAACAGAAATTCTGAAACAGTTACAGCCTTAAGGAAAAACAATAATGCGTCATCCGCAGACTTGTTAACGAAATACTGGGGGACACAACCCGGAACCGACGGCCCCCATTATGTCGGAGCAATTGTCCTTTTCTTTTTTGTTCTTGGGCTAATTATCATAAAAGGACCTGAGAAGTGGTGGCTGCTGGTTGCCACCATTTTGTCGATAATGCTGTCATGGGGCCATAATCTGATGGGTTTCACAAATATTTTTATCGATTATTTTCCCGGATATAATAAGTTCCGGGCAGTTACGATGACCCTTATTATCGCGCAGGTCTGTATCCCCTTGCTTGGAGTTCTTGCTTTAAGAGATATTTTCAGCGGCTCAGTCACGAAAAAAGATCTTCTTGGAGGGATGAAAATAGCATTGGCCATAACAGGAGGTTTCTTACTGTTAGCGATAATTATTCCGGGTATAGCAGGTTCATTTTTAAGTCCTTATGAAATAAACTATCCTCCCTGGCTGAAGAGTGCAATGATATCAGACAGGAAGGAGATGTTAAGAAGTGACAGCATCAGGTCACTGGTATTTATTCTGTTTGCCGCAGGTGCAATATTCGGATTTATTTTTGAAAAGCTGAGGAAAGAATATACAATACTTATTCTGGGTCTCCTGATAGTTTTCGATCTGTGGACAGTTGATAAAAGATATCTTAATGCTGACCGTTTTCAATCGCAGTCTGTTTTAAGGAAAATTTTTACCCCCACAAATGCTGATGCGATTATTCTGAAAGATCATTCATACTACAGAGTTCTGAACCTGTCAGTTTCAACATTTAGCGACAACACTCCTACTTCCTGGTTCCATAAGTCAATCGGTGGATACCATGGCGCCAAGATGGAAAGGTACCAGGAACTTATAGATTCATCACTGATCAGAGACATCAACTTCTTTTCCACTGCAGCTAACACAGCAAAATCTGCTGATGATTTTATACCGGTATTTAAAAAGACTACAGCGCTCAATATGCTCAATGCCAGGTATTTAATCTATAATCCTGCGGCTCCGCCGCTGGTCAATCCTTATGCGCTTGGCAATGCATGGTTTGTTGAACGACCGGTGATGGTTGAAAATGCAAATGAGGAAATTACAACCCTTAATACCATCAATACTGCTAAAGAAGCAGTGATAGATAATGTTTTTAAAGACCAGGTAAAAGAAACATCATACCCTGTAACCAAAGGTGATACAATTGAACTTGTGTCATATAAGCCGGATGAGCTGATTTATAAATATTCGGCGCAAACGGAAAAGCTTGTCGTTTTTTCGGAGATATATTACCCTGCAGGATGGAAATGTTTTATAGATGGGAAGAAAAGCAATTATTTCAGGGCAGATTATGTACTGAGGGCGATGGTGGCTCCTCCGGGAAATCATGAGATAAAATTTGTTTTTGAACCTGCGTCATATTACATAGGCAATAAGGTATCTCTGGCCAGCTCCATACTTCTGATATTGCTTCTTGCAGGTTACTTTGTGTTTAAACTAAAAAAAGACAAGACCGGAGATTAATGATCCGTTTAAATAAATGTCCGCTTTGCTCTTCAGAAAATACAGGCCATTATCTGCAAGCCTGTGATAATTTTCTGAGCGGGGAGTTTTTTGATTTGATAAGGTGCGCCGGTTGCGGATTTATCTTTACCCAGGATCATCCTGGTGAAGCAGAAGCAGGAAGGTATTACGAATCAGATGAATACCTGTCGCATAACGATTCAGCAAAAGGCTTATCTGCTGTTCTGTACAGATTAACCAGAAATTTTATGCTGAGAAGGAAAAGAAGTATTGTGAAAAATTTCACAGTACTCAAAAAAGGCACATTGCTCGATATTGGCAGCGGAACAGGTCATTTTCTTTCAGAAATGAAAAATGCAGGGTGGACCGCTTCAGGAATAGAAATAAATGAAAAAGCCCGCGAATTCTCTGGCTCGGAAACGGGAGTACAGGTAATACCTCCGGGAATGATATCATCCTTGTCTTCTGAAAGCTTCGACTGCATAACGATGTGGCATGTACTTGAACATTTCCAGGAACCATTTGAATATGCCTCTGAAGTTTTTCGTCTTCTGAAACCCGGAGGCTCTCTGATCGTTGCACTTCCAAATTGCAGCTCATACGATGCCCTTCATTACCGTGAATACTGGGCAGCTTATGATGTTCCCAGGCATTTATGGCACTTTACACCTGCGACATTCAATCTTTTTGCCAATAAAGCCGGATTCAAACTAAAATCCACCAGGAGCCTTCCTCTGGATGTTTTTTATATATCTTCCCTGAGCGAAAAATATAAAGGATCAAAGCATCATTTCCTGAAAGGTATAGCCCGCGGTCTCAGGTTTGCAATAATATCGGCATTCCAAAAAGATAAGAGCAGCTCTCTGATCTACCTGCTGAAGAAATAATTTAATACCGATCGAGCCAGCGGTAACGACGGGCATTGTCGCCAAATTTCAGAGCCAGGGTTATTTCGTGAGTTCCATAGGTGATTCGCTGTATCTCCTGGAGGGTAAAATCAAAAGCATATCCCAGGAAAAGATTCTGGTATTTCACACCGACATTAGCAATCAATGCTCCGCTGGTCCTGTATGACAAGCCTCCCCAGAATCCATTATTATAGATGTATGTAAACCCGATATCGGCCATTGGCTTAAATTGTTCCGACATCATAACCAGAAAGGAAGGTTCCAGATCCATCAGAGAACTAAGTTCCAAAGTATAAGATCCGAAAAGATAGTAATGCCTGTCCAGCCTAAAATTCTTGTAAGCATAGTCACCTATTTTTAATGACGACTGGAAGAGCTGATCAGCAGAAAAACCGAAATTGTATTTCGAATTAAGCAGATACACTCCAAAAGTAGCATCAGGAACAAACATACCCCGGCGCAGATCATTATTTAACCAGGGCTCGGTGGGATCCTCAAAGTTTATTTGTGTTTCATCGATCTTGTAATGATACCCTGTGAAAGCCAGTCCCATAGAGAGCTGAGTTTCGTTTTGCAGCCACATATGGTATGAATAAGAGAACTGGAAGCCTGTCCTCTGGATAAGTCCGTTCCTGTCGCTGAAAATATAGCCTCCAAGGCCAACTTTACCATCAGATTTAGGTCTGAAAATCTGTCTTTTAGAACTGGTATGTTTGATGATATAGCTTCTTTTAAGCATCCTTGTCTGGCCACTGAAAGAAAAGGTTCTCGGAGCTCCGGAATATCCTACCCATTGCTCCCTTGCAGTAAGACTGAAACTGGTAAACCCGTCACTCCCCGCGACAGCCGGATTTATAAGGAATTTATTATATAGATACTGGCTGTAAATAGGCAATTGCTGACTGAAGGCAAGGTTGCCCGCGATAATAAATATCAGGATATAAATCAGTCTTTTCACCAGAGCTAAATGTATTAATTTTTCATCGTACAATAGTCACATTACCGAGAATTGGTTTCGACCCTTTATGCAAATCAATAATATAATGATAAGAGTCCACGGGCAATAATATTCCGTTGCTTCTACCATCCCACGGATGAGGATACCCCTTTTCAGATCTCCAGATTATCTCACCCCACCTGTTGAAAATCTTGATTTCCATCTGTGGGTAGAGCTCAATCAGACCTATATTCCATACATCATTTATAAGGTCTCCATTCGGTGAGATGGCGTTTGGAATGATCAGGCATGTCTCTCTCTGAGGTTCAACAAAGACCGAATCCCTAACCGAGCAACCATTAAGGTCTGATACGGTAACCTTATATAAACCACTTGGAATATTGGTGATATTCCTTCCTGTTGAATTATCTGACCATTTGTATGTGTAATCTGCTCCGGGAACACCACCAGTTACTGTAAGACTGATCTCACCATCAGGTTTGTCGGGGCACCAGGGCCGGGTGACATGTAAGGTCAATTCAATCGGGTCTGGCTCGGTGAGAGTGACAGATGAATCTGCCTGACAGTTATTTGAATCAGTTATAATTAGCCCGTATTCTCCGGCATGCATGTTTGTTCTTGACCGGAGAGCTGAACCATCGGACCACAGGTAACTGACATTACCCACCTCGTTGACCGGGTTAACATCGATTGTGCCCGTATTCGTTCCGGAACAATTTATATTATATCCACCGGAAGTACTTGTAGATAAATCAAAGGTCATTGAAAATTTACCTGGTTCTGTTAGTTCAATGTCTTCTGTTGTTGTACATTGATTAGCGTCGGTGATTGTAAATCTATACTGACCAGCCTTAAGTCCCGAAATATTTTCTGTTGTGGCTATTGTTCCTTCTCCGATCCTTTCCCAGTTAAATATGTATGGAGGTAGTCCCGATGCCGGAGTAATATCTACAGATCCGTTTGATAATCCGTTACAGCTAATATTATACCCGTTGTGATCGGAAAGGATTTTAGTATACTCCAGCGGCGGGGGAAGATTTATTCTTACCGAATCAACATACGGACAACCATTTGCATCAGTAATTGTGACCTTGTAATATCCTTCCGTCAGATCTGAAATATCTTCGGTTGTTTCTCCATTCGACCAGATAAAGCTGTAGGGACCGACACCTCCGTTAACTGTAAGATTAATTGACCCGTTGTTAAACCCGGCCGGGAAGCAGGTAATATGTTTTGGAACCAGGGAAGAACCGAGAGCAGCAGGTTCAGTTAGGGTAACATCAATGGTTTTGCTGCATCCATTTTTGTCAGTTACAAGAAGATGATACGTCCCGGCAGTAAGCGTCCACTGATCTTCCTGCCCCTGTACAATACCCGACCCGTTAACGGTACTCCAGTTATATTGATAGTTTCCTACACTGCCGCCGGTAACTGTTATATCTATGGTCCCTGTATTGGAACCATGACAATTAATATTGTAAGGACCATTGGCAGATACAGAAGGGATTGCTGAAATTCCTAACGGTGCAGGTTCTGTAATATCAAATGTTGGCTGTGGCGCGAGGATACAATTGACATTTGCCTGATCCCTGATAGTGGCAATATAAGTCCCTGCAATAAGATTGTGAATATCTTTAGTAGTGGCACTGAAAGTACCAGGTCCTGTCCAGGAATATATATAATCTCCTGAGCCTCCCGTTATGTCCAGTTCAACAAACCCGGTCTGGTCTCCTGTACATGCAATGTTATATGCGCTGTCAGGACTGAAGGAGACCTTGTAGCTTACTACCGAGATGCCGTCAGGTTGAGTGAGTGTTATACTGTCATGCCTGGTACAAAAATGTTTGTCGGTCGTTACAAGGTAATATTTACCTGCAGATACCGAATCAATTACATTTAGTGTATCAGGACCAGTTATCAGGCCGTCAAGTGTACTCCATTTAAAACTATAGTCTCCGTTTCCGCCGCCGATGTTATTTACCCATACTTTACCGTCGGTATAATTCATACAGGAGATATTGTATCCTCCCGGAATGTATTGTTTCATATCAAAAGTAATTGCTATCGTATCGGGTTCAATTATATCAGCCTCAGGATAAGAGAGATTAATACAGCCGTTACCATCTCTGATTATCAGCATATAATGCCCGGAAGGAAGATTTTTTATCTCTTTATGATTAGCAAATCCCTTTGCAAAAAGAGTATCAGCTGCTACTGTATCCGTTGCATTATAAATAAGCCAGAATGCATATGGGGGAACAGCAGCAGAGGTATTTTCTTCCCAGATCCATATCTCCCCGTCTGTAGAATCGGGACAGGAGGTTCCATAACCTGTATCTGTATCCTTCACATAAAGGGAGGAGTTGAAATTAGGACCGGCCATTTGCAATTCCGCGCTGGTATTATTGCAGCCAAGGCTGTCCTGCACAATAACCCAGTAGCTGCCTTCTGTATGTATGTTTAGATTTTCATAGTCATTATAAGTTGTATAAGTTGTATCTCCAACCCATGGTCTGTGCCAGGTTACCCTGTCGGGTTTGGCTGTTTTTGCCAGTATAGCTGTGAGTATAGCATCCGATCCTCCTTCACAAACGAAGGGCACTGACGGAAATAAGTCCTGCAATGGCTTTGGATGTACCTTGATCTCAGGTATCACAATGGTCCCATTATTACAGCCCGATATTACATTCTTGGGCGTTATGTGATAAAATACTGACTGCATCGTATCGGTATTGTTCTGGTATGGCCAGCTGATTGTATGGTTTCTCGGGAGATCATTAGCAGGGGTCGTATTTCCTACAAGGTCAGGAGCTGTTGCAGTAGCGGTTATTGTATAATCATACTGTATCACACCCTGAGTCATGGTTGTAGGTGATGAAAGAACTATCTGGGTTGAATTACCGTAGCATATCTGTTTTGTATTGTTTATCAGTACCCTTGGCGTCGGGTTAACAGTAACCACAGCCTCAACAGGCAGACCAACACAGAATGTAGGCGCCGGGCCTATAGGAGTTATGGTAAAGGTAATTGTCAGAGGTGCGTCTGAGCTGTTGGTGAAAGCTCCGGATAAAGCATCACCAAGATTATATGCGGTACCGCTTAAAGGTATTGCTGAAATAATACCTCCCGGATTATCACGTGTCCATACAAAAGTACCTCCCGGATTATCATGATAGGTCATATCCATGATTATATTGTCAAAATCTATGTCCGAGCATTCATGATCCTGAGCTTCAGGATCCACGCTGGCTTTCGGGATCTTCATCACAACCAGAGTGGCTGAATTACTTTGTGTTGTATCCCTGTACCTGTCGGATACAATACAGTAATATGTTCCCACATCGCTGAGAATGGCGCCAATTATTTTAAGAGTAGATGTTCTGGCGCCGCTGTAATGGGGACCATTGGTTATAATAACACCATCATGGTACCACCTGTAGGTCAATGGTTCAGCTCCGGTTGCAGTCACTGAAAAAGTCGGATTAGTGTTTTCACAGACTGTCTGGCTTTCAGGTTGGGAAGTAATAAGCGGGCGCGTACGTCCAAGAGCAAAGTCAGTACCTAAAGTCGAAATGTCCCCCGTAAGATTGTCCCTTTTAACTACCGAGCCTACGGCATCCTCATGCGTTCCGTCAACGGTCCAGTTACCTCCGGCATTACGCTTTATTACCCTGGTTACATCACGAATTGTATCAGCAAATCCTGTTGCATCAAGGTTAATATTAAAATCGCTGGTGGAAAAGCTGCTGTGTGAAGTAAAGCTCCAGAAGCCATCCGGAAAGGCAGTGGCTATCTCTACAGGAGGATCCGGGATGGGCAGACCCGTATTCCCCGGTGGAGGCGATGTTATAAATTGCGACAGGACAGATCCTGACGAAATGACTGAGTGTGTGGTCAGGTTTGCCGGATTATAATAAGAACTAGTTCCCAGCGGGAACAGGTATGTCGCTGCTTCATTAATTCCCCTTTCAAATTTACCAAAGATCCTGCTGCCTGTAGTAGAAGTATAATTGAGAGAGGCAGCCAATTGGTTCGAAAGATAAAGGACATATGTTCCGGCATCAATATTACCAACCGACATCGATAGTGTCCCAAGTACGGTTACATTATTTGCAATACCGACAACCTTAAATGAGGGAGCTCCTGTGTTCATCACCGACAAATTATGAAATGTCTCCCCGCCTGTTTTTGTAATGAACTGGTCGTCAGCACCATTAAATACTACTGTGCTGCTGCCAGGAATAAATACACCTCCCGTATTTGTCCAGTTGCCGCCTATTCTGAAGAAGCCGTTGCCGCTTGTGGTGGCAATACTGGTATAATTTCCTGCCAGGTTAATTTCTCCATCGTTTGAGATTACTCCACCTGTATTATTTATGGCATCCTGCGAACCAACAACGGTACCGATCTTAACAGTGATAGCCGCTCCTTCATTTGTTATTACCTGGGAAAGAAGAGGAGAAGAAGAAAGCATAAGCAGAGCAAGGCAGAGAAGAGTAACTCTTCCAAAGAATGATTTGTTCTTCATTCCGAAATTCTGCAATATATTATTGCTTCTGTTTATCATTAATTATTTCACTAACATTCAGTTGTCATTTGCGTTCCGCGCGTCATT
>CAZGKI010000010.1:0-103296 GCA_964526345.1 uncultured Rikenellaceae bacterium | reverse complement strand
GAAGCAACGAAAAGATAATAATCACCAACGAGAAAGTCCTGAACCATGTTCAGAAAAATCTGGCTTTATACGATAAGAGCGGAGAACAGCATTACGATATAATCTCTGCATTTATCAAATCGATGAGAGGAAGCGATCCCAATGCTGCCGTTTACTGGCTTGCAAGGATGGTCGAGGGTGGCGAAGACCCCAAATTCATTGCGCGACGAATGGTAATACTTGCCGCAGAGGATATAGGACTTGCAAATCCAAATGCACTGTTATTGGCACAGACATGTTTTGAGGCTGTTAATGTAATAGGCTGGCCTGAATCAAGGATAATCCTTTCAGAGGCAGCAATTTATCTCGCAACGTCTCCAAAAAGCAACTCATCCTATATGGCAATTGAGGAAGCTATCGGTGCTGTTAAGGAAAAAGGAGATCTGCCGGTCCCCTTGCATATCAGGAATGCTCCTACACAGCTCATGAAGAACCTGGGTTATGGGAAAGATTATAAGTATGCCCACAGTTTCGACGGTAATTTCATAAAAGATAATTTTCTTCCTGAGGAACTAAAAGGTACGAGATTTTATGGCCCGGGGGTTAATCCGAAAGAAGAGGAGATAAGGAAAAGGCTTGAAGATTTGTGGAGAGACCGGTATGATTATGGGAATAAGTAATGGCGCAGGGCGCAGGGCTAAGGGCGCGGAGCGCAGGGCGCAGGGCTAAGGGCGCGGAGCGCAGGGCGATTTTGAAGAATGAAAGGGTGAATGGGTGAAGGGGAGATCGGAACGAAGGGAAGATTCCGCAAAGCGGAAAAGGGTGACAAGAAATGTGTTCGTCAACAGAAGTTTATTTTTAGAATAATAATTTATTAGTTTTACATTCAAATGAACATGAAAGGGATTAATATTCCAGGATTGAAATTCGGGGAATCAGGTAATTTTCTGCTGATTGCCGGACCGTGTGTTGTGGAAGGTGAGGATGTAATAATGGAGATAGCTGAACACATGGTATCACTAACTGGTAAATATAATATTCCATACATTTTTAAAGCATCGTACAGGAAAGCAAACAGATCAAGGATTGATTCTTTTTCGGGAATAGGTGATTTAAAAGCATTACAGATACTGGCTGAAGTTAAAAAGAGGTTCTCCGTACCGGTTATTACAGACATACATAATCCGGACGAAGCAGATATTGCCGCCCAATATGTTGATATATTGCAGATACCTGCTTTTTTATGCCGGCAAACTGACCTTCTGGTTGCTGCGGCTTTAACCGGCAAATGGATTAATATAAAAAAAGGCCAGTTCCTTTCAGGGTCGTCGATGAAATTTGCCATAGATAAAGTACGGGATTCAGGCAATAGCAAAATTATGGTCACTGACAGAGGAAATATGTATGGCTACCAGGATATTGTTGTCGACTTCAGGAATATCCCGATAATGCAGAAATCGGGTGTTCCGGTAATTATGGATATTACTCATTCGCTACAACAACCTAACCAGGAAGCAGGTGTTTCCGGAGGTATCCCCGAGATGATAGAGACAATTGGCAAAGCTGCAATAAGTGTTGGTGCAGATGGTATTTTTATTGAGACACATCCAAATCCTGCTGTCGCTTTGTCGGACGGTGCAAATATGTTAAAAATGTCAGAAATGGATAAACTGCTGAACAGGCTCGTTACCCTGAGATCAACTATAAATTCCTTTAATAATTAACTATTAAGTAAAAACTTATGAAAAAACTATTTTTTACCGCTGTATGTCTCATTGCTGTTGTAGCTATTAATGCTCAATCACTTGATGAAATTGTAAATAAATACACAGTAGCTAACAAGCTGGATCAGGTATCCGGACTAAAGACAATTAAAATTAGTGCCAAGATGTCGATGATGGGTATGGATATGCCCATGGTATTGTGGATGAAGAATCCAAATAAAATAAAAACAGTCACAAATGTCAACGGTCAGGAGATCGTTGCTGCATTTGACGGTGTGAAAGGCTGGCAGATTAACCCCATGGCGGGAACAACAGAACCGCAGGAAATGAACCCTGAACAGATTAGACAAACACTAAACAGTAATCTGTTTCAGAATAAAATGAAGGATTACCTGGGTAAGGGACAGCTTACTCTCTTAGGCGAAGAGAGTGTAAACGGAAATCCTGCATTTAAATTAAAAGCCATACAGGATGGGGGAAATGAAGTTACTATGTATATTGATAAGTCTTCGTACCTACTTTCAAAGAGTTCCACAACCGTTAATCAGGGGGGCGAAATGATGACAGTCGACTCATATCCTACTGATTACAAAGATTTTAGTGGACTCATGGTTCCCATGAAAACTACCTCTTCCGCCAGCGGAATGGATTTTGTTCTCACCTTTACCAATGTCGAAGTTAATACTCCTATGGAGGACAGCATATTCACATTAAAATAATCTGCACATTCACGCGAATCGAATTTTATGCCTGATTGATTGATAATTAACAATGCAGGGACGTTGCATGCAACGTCCCTGCAAGTTTGCAGCTGGTCTATAAGCCGGATTCTGTACAGTCTGGTATCTGCAAGAGATGTTTAAACTGTTTTCCATCATTTATCTTGTCCGGTCATTGCTGACCGGATCTTACGACTTACCCCCCGGCATCGGACGAGCAGCCCTCATCGCCGGTATACATAGTCTTTCAACCCATAAGGCGTACGGCTTCCGGTGTTGCCATCGGAACCGGTGAGCTCTTACCTCACCTTTTCACCCTTTTCCCGATTTTACCTGAGTAAAAACGTGATGGTTATTTTCTGTTACACTACTATATCCTCACGGATATCTTCCCGTTAGGAAGTATGGTGCCCTGTGTTGCCCGGACTTTCCTTCCCGAATACTCGGAACGATGGAACGACCTGCTGCGCTGCAAAGTTATGAATTTTTACTGATAAATATAAATTTAGCTAATTTTGCAGGGAATGGCTCAAGACGCAGGGCAAAGGGCGCAGGGCGCAAGGTTGAAGGAATAAGGTTTAAATAAAATATGACAGACATCCCGGGGAGAATAGACATTGAGGAATATAATTATTACTTACCTGAAGAAAGGATTGCACAGCATCCGGCAAAGGAAAGGGATGGTTCACGATTATTAATATATGATGGTAAGATATCGAGTGATATATTCCACAATATAGACAGATATATACCGGCTGGTTCATTACTTGTATTTAATGATACACGGGTAATCAGGGCGCGGATACTTTTCCGCAAAGACACAGGTGCTACAATCGAAGTATTCTGCCTTGAACCTTTGAATCCTTATGATTACGAATCAGCTTTCGGATCGAAAGGTCCAGTTGAATGGAAATGTATAGTAGGAAACCTGAAGAAGTGGAAAAATGAAATGATTGCCACTGTTTTCGAATACGATGGCATACAATATGAGCTTACAGCACAGAAGCTCAATCCTGAGGGCGAAGCATGGAGGATAAAATTTGCATGGAAGCCAGGAGATATAAGCCTCGGACAGGCGATGGAGGCTGTCGGGCATATACCTCTCCCACCCTATGTAAAAAGAGAAGATGAGGACGAAGATTATATCAGGTATCAGACTGTTTACGCAAAGATCAAGGGTTCTGTCGCTGCTCCGACTGCCGGTTTACATTTCACAGATCAGGTACTTGAAAAACTGAATAAAAAAGGGATCAGATCAGGATTTATTACATTGCATGTAGGAGCCGGAACCTTCAAGCCTGTGAAAAACAGTAATATCTCAAAACATGAAATGCATTGTGAACATTTCTTTATTAATTATAAGGATCTGGAAATGCTGCTTCATTTCAGGGGTAAAATGATTGCTGTTGGTACGACGAGCGTCAGAACTCTTGAAAGTCTGTACTGGCTCGGGGTGAAATTGATCAGAAACCGTGGAGAACAACCTTCAGCATTTTATGTTGATCAATGGGAACCATACCAGGGACATAGTGATATACCTGTCAATGAATCATTTGAAGCATTACTGGTATATATGAGAAATAGGAATATAGCTTTTATCCATGGTTCTACCACGCTAATGATCGTTCCCGGTTATGTTTTCAGGGCCATTGACGGAATGATCACAAATTTCCATCAGCCTAAAAGCACTTTACTGCTTCTTGTTTCGGCGTGGGTGGATAATGACTGGAAGAATATTTATGATTTTGCTGCTGATAACAATTTCAGATTCCTGAGTTATGGCGATAGTTCTTTGTTATTAAAGCCCAAAAGAAGGTTGGAGTGAGCTAAAGTTGGGAGTGCCTTAAATTTATAATATCATATAACTCCAGGAACTTCAAACTATTATGAATATTTATTGCATTTTTGAGATTAAGCTGTTTTTTTGTTTCTTTGTCCCAAACTTCTGAATATGAACAACAATAAAATGCTTCAGCAGTTCCATGCCATGTTCGGGATTTTTATGGTAATGTTTTATCTGGGGGTGGGCATTTTTTTGCTTTTCTATGCAAAAATGTTCAATATTGATAAGGCTTTAAGGGGTATTATTGGAACAACATTTTTGTTGTATGGCGTTTACAGGATCTTTGTTACCTTTAAACAAATTAAAGAAGCATTCTTTAACAAGGACAAGTACCAGGAATAAGTGGAACTTTGTGCCTTGGCGTCTCAGTGACAAAAAAGAAATGCCACAAAGGCACAAACCACCTTCGCCAAAGCTACGGTGGTCAGAGGGCGTTAAGGTGCACTAAGTTAATATATTAAAATTCCAATAAAACAATATAATAAACCAACTTTAATGGTTGAAATTATCTCTTGGCATGTACTTTGCAGTAGTATTCATAATTATTTAACCTTAACAAAAATATATGGATATGAGCATAGTGACATTTATTCAAAAATTTATTATTATTGCGTGCAAAAATTTTAATTCCGGCATAAACATTATTAAGACAATGATTAACATGCATAATGTTATGAAAGGAGTGCATTTTCTGGGTATTGTGACAATCCTTTTCTTTACTTCATGCGGTGGAGGAAGTAGTGTTTTACAGGAATCTCCCACACGGGGTGATATAAAAATAACGGCTGATGAATCATTTAAACCGCTTATTGATACTGAGGTATTTACTTTTACGCATTTATATACGAATGCAAAGGTCAGGGCTCAGTATAAACCTGAGTATGATGTGATAAATGATTTCATGAATGATTCAGTTAAAGTCATCGTTACCAGCAGGAAGCTTACAAATGATCAGATCCAGTACCTGAGAGACACACTGGTAGTTGCACGGACCATTACATTTGCATACGACGCTCTTGCGCTTGTAATAAACAAGGAGAATTATGATTCTCTGATGACATATAAATCTGTCAGGGATATATTCCTGGGCAACATTGTCAACTGGAAAGATATTGATCCAAAATCGAAAAGAGGTAAGCTAAGCGTGATCTTTGACAATACCAAGTCGGGTAACATCAGGTATTTTAAAGAGCTTTTTGAAATTAAAGATAAGCTGCCCGATAATTTTTACGCAGTGAATAGTAATCCTGAGGTAATTGATTTTGTCTCCAGGAATCCTGATGCATTAGGGATTGTAAGTGTAAACTGGATAAGCGACAGACATGATTCCACAAGTATGAGCTTTATAAAAAAGGTGAATGTTGTTGCTGTATCCCAGCAGTTTAGCAGTGACGGATCATATTATCGTCCTGAGCAGGGTAATATTTATTTAAAATCATATCCTTTCAACAGAGAGATTTATCTTATATCGAGAGAGACATTCAAAGGATTAGGTTCGGGATTCATTCAATGGGTAACTGCAGAGCAGGGACAGAGGATTGTTTTAAAATCAGGTCTGGTACCTGCAACTATGCCTATAAGACTTGTTCAGATAAAAAATTGATTTAAAAGATAAAATAAACAGTAAACCAGATTATTAAATGAGATTAAAAATTCGTATAATTGACGTCAAAATAATTAATTAGCTATGAAACGGTCATTTTTAATAAAAGGTTTTATTCTGGCCGCGGCCATTACCTTGTTAAATGTAAATATAAACCAGGCTCAGGATCTGACATCTGCCATTCTCCTCACTAAAAGCGAGCAATATGATAAAGCAGAGGTCATGTTAAATCAGTTGATTCAGAAAGAACCTGCCAACAGCAAAAATTATTTCTTTCTCGGAGAGAATGTCCTTCTGAATTATTTTTCTGATACAATTTCAAACTCGCTTAAAATAGCAACATCAACTGCCAAAGGAATATACCAGAAAGGTGTTGATGCAAATCCCAATGATCCGCTTAACTATATTGGTCTGGCAAAAGTTGCATATTATCTCGATGACGATAAGACAGCAAATGAAATGAGGGCCAAAGCCAGAAGTCTTCTCCTTCCGTATAAAAATATTAAGAAAATCAATCCTCCTGCCAAAGATTATGCTTATGCACTTGCAAAAATAGCCGAATCTTATATCAAGAACGGCGCAGTTGATACATCTGTCGCATTGCCTTTGATCCGGCAGGCTATTTCTATTGACAGCAAGAATGCCGATATTTATTTGATTGCAGGTGATATCTATATCCTGGCCAGCGACGGGTCGAATGCTGTAAAGAATTATAACCTTGCACAGTTTGCAGATCCCAAGCGACCCACACCGTATATGAAAATAGGCAGTATTTACGTAAGAGGGAAAGCTCTTTCGGCAGCTATCCCCTATTTTGAGGATGCAATTAATCTCGACGCCAACTACGCGCCTGCCTATCGAGAGCTGGGACAACTATACTGGCTAGCTGGCAGGCTTGAACAATCAAAGGAAAACTTTAAGAAGTACCTTGAGCTGACAGAAGGGAATATACCTGCAAAGACCAGGTATGTTAACTCCCTGTTCTATGCCGGTGATTATGATGAAGTAATCAAAAATGTTGAAGAGATACTTGCAATAGACAAGTCACGATCATATATGAACCGTCTCGCAGGATATTCCTATTATGAAAAAAAGAATGCAGATTATGAGAAAGCGCTGTATTATATGGATCAACTCTTCAAAACTGTTAACCCAGAACTGATTCTCTGGAAAGATCATTATTATACAGCCAGGATAATAATGAAGAAAAACCAGGACTATACCAGGATGGCTGATGAGCTTGAAAAAATGCAGACTCAGTTGCAGAAGGATAAATCGAGCTACAATTCTGCATCTACTGCCGTGAAAGCAAAGCTTAAACCTGCACTTGATAACCTCACTGCCAAGGTCAACCAGATGAAAGCCGATTTATCAAAGGCTGATAAAGAACTTGACAGGGGTTTCCAGGAATATGGCAAGGTACTTGAAATGAGACCTGGTGACAGGGGTGTCTTAAATGAAATGGCCAGCAATTATTATGCTTTCAGACGTTACAACCAGTCGGCCAGGACCATGGCATTACTGTTAGATCCCAATAATTTTGATCCTGATGCATATATGCGCGTCGGAAGAGCATTTTATGTTGGACAGAACTATAAGGCTGCAGATTCAGTATTCACAATAATTACACAAAAAGCTCCTGATTATCTTCCTGCTTACCTTCAGATAGCACGTACATATACAAGAATGGATCCTGATTTTAAAATGGGGCTTGCTAAACCCAAGTTTGAGAAAGTTATCGCATTAGCCCAGAAAGATTCTGTTAAAAACTGTTCTATGATGGCAGAAGGTTTACAATACCTTGGTTATTATTATTATTTCAAGAATGATTATAACACTTCCAAAAACTATTATAACAGACTTATTGCTCTCGATCCCAATAATAAGGATAACAAAATATTTGGCTATAACGGGATAGGCCAGTTGGAACTTAGAGCAGCAAGCAATGAGAAGTCAAACGAAGGCAGGCTTCCTTTCCTGGCAAAATCAGAAGATGCTTACAATAAGATACTTGCACTTGATCCCGGTAACACCTCGGCAAAAAATCAAATAAATTATATACATGAGTTTATAGCCGCTGTAAAGAAGGGTATCAACCCTAACGAAATTAAAGGTGTAATAAAGGATGCTGCTACAGGACAACCTATAGCTTATGCATCTGTAAGGGTAAAGGATACGGCTGCTGAGAATCTCACCAATTCAAAAGGTGAATATAAATTTGAGATTCCCCAGGGCTCTGAAGTTTTAATTATCAGTGCGAAAGGATATGTAACTCAGGAGATTCCCATAACAAAATCAAGAGTGTATAACGTATCTCTTTCTAAATAAAAAATTAGTATTTATAATTATAATAAATAACATAGGGTTTTAAGTGATTATAAAGGTCTTTATAATTGAAGACTATCACTAAACTGATCAAAAGTTTAACAATATTATATTGTCTATTGGAAAAAAAAAATTGATAACATATATTTGCGGATTGTTAAATATTAAACCAAAACAAATCAATAAAAATGAGTAAACAAGAAAGTTCGTTCAAAGATGCTTTGCAAAACATTTTTGCAGCAAGTGCTATTTTAATAGCTTTTGTGGTATCCTATTTATTGTTCACCAATATAATGGGTAACCCGGTAAATTTTGAAGGTGGTAATCCACATGGTCAGCCGCTTGAAGGCAACTATCTGGGAATTATCTTCAAAGGAGGTTTTATTGTACCGATTCTTATGACCTGTGTTCTGGTACTTTTCATTTTCATATTCGAAAGGATTATAACTCTTTCCAGAGCCAAAGGTAAAGGAAGGTTAAATACTTTTGTCAGGAAGCTTCAGGGTCTGCTTGCAGAAGATAAAATTGAAGAAGCAATGGAAGCTTGTGACAAGCAGAGAGGATCTCTCGCCAATGTCATGAAAGCAGGTTTGGAACGTTACCGTGACCTTCAGAATGACAAAGAGCTTGAAAAAGACCAGAAAATCCTTTCCATTCAGAAATCATTCGAAGAGGCTACTGCTCTCGAGCTTCCGATGCTTTCGAGGAACATGGTTATTTTCACTACGCTTGCTTCAATTTCAGTTTTGATCGGTCTTATCGGAACTGTATTAGGTATGATCCGTGCATTTGCAGCACTGGCCCAGTCGGGTGCTCCTGATGCACTTGCACTTGCAACAGGTATATCCGAAGCTCTTGTAAATACTGCATTCGGTATTACAGGATCTACCTTATCAATTATTGCATTCAATTATTTCTCAACAACAATTGACTCATATACATTTAAAATTGATGAAGCAGGATTCAGTCTGACACAGACTTTTGCTACTTCACTGAGAAACAAGTAGTCGAATTTATCTTTTGGTCTAAATCATAAAAAATAAAAAGAAACTATGCCAAAGATTAAATTACCAACAAAGTCGCCCCATATTGACATGACGCCAATGGTTGACCTCTTTTCAGTAGTGCTGATCTTCCTTATGCTTACCACTACCATGAGACAGCCTGAACCGGCTCCTGTTGATACG
Organism: uncultured Rikenellaceae bacterium; assembly: GCA_964526345.1. Taxonomy (GTDB): domain Bacteria; phylum Bacteroidota; class Bacteroidia; order Bacteroidales; family VadinHA17; genus LD21. The sequence continues at coordinate 93,916 of CAZGKI010000010.1, read as the reverse complement.
CCCTTTTCAATATCAGAAAAACCTACTCCTGATTTTAATAAGATGACCTTCCTTCTGTCGAAAGATGGCAAAGTCTTTATGAATTTCGATAACGGACCAGACACACTTCTTAAGTACAGGCCTAAAATACTGGTTGAAATGGGTAAGAGGTACGGGATTGATTTCACAGAGGCTGAACAGAGAGAATTTGAAAAGTATCCTTCTTCAATGGGTGTTCCCATTGAGAAGATGAAAGATTTTCTGGCACTTAAAGACGCTAAGAGTAGAAATGCATTCCAGACAGGCATTCCGATTGATTCAGCAGATAATCAGCTGGCAATGTGGATTTTATATGCCAGAAAGGTGAACCCGAATATTCAGGCCTGCATCAAAGGAGACTCTAAAACAAGCTTTAATGTTGTTGACAAAGTACTGGATATTCTGCAGGATTATAATGTAAACAGGTTTAATCTGATTACCAGTCTTGAAGCAGCTAAAATTAACTTAGACGAAATACAGCAGTGATATGGCAGAGATAATTCAAGAAGAATCGGCAAAAGCTGGAGGGCATAAAAGACCCAAAAAACGCGTACCGCATATTGATATGACACCTATGGTGGACCTAATGTGTCTGCTGATTATATTCTTTATGCTGACCACAGCTTTCAGTAAAGCTAAAGTTATGGAGATAATCCTTCCTGAAAAGATCCAGGATCCAAACCAGGAAGCTCCAAAAATCTCAGCCAGTCGTACCCTGAATATTATTCTCGGACCTGATAACAAACTCTACTGGTACCCTGGTACTGTAAAAGAAGAAGATTTTAAAAATCTTCCACCGTTATTCGAAACCAATTACAGTCCGACCGGTGTGCGGCAGCTCTTGCTCGAAAGAAACAGGACCCTTGCAAGAAAGATTGCTGAGTTTAATCAGGAGGTTGTTTCCGGGAAAATCAGAATATCCCAGGATTCAGTGCAGAAATCAATAAGCCAGTTGAAAAAAATTGACGACACGGGACCTATAGTGCTTATTAAAGCATACAAGGATGCTAACTACGGTAATTTTGTAGATATCCTCGATGAGATGAATATCTGCGGAATAGCCCGTTATACGTTTATGAAAATTGCGTGGTATGAAGTTAAGATGGTGGAGACTGCTGCAGGTATAACTCCCACTGCTTCAACTTCAGCCAAATAACCCGTAAACCTTAAAAAGATGACAAAAGAAAAGATTAAGGCTCCTGCTTTCGACGATATAGTCTTTGAAACCAGGAACAAGGAGTACGGAGCTTACAAACTGCGTAAAAAATACAGCCGGAATGTGGTAATTTCACTGTTAATAGGGATTATAATTATCGGAACGGCTGTAATTACACCTTATTTGAACGCTAAAGCCCTGGAGAACAAGCAGAAACGTGCTGAGAGACAGGTAGAGATTAAGATGGAGAATCTGGACCAGCCAAATGAAACGGTTGCTCCTCCTCCTCCCCCTCCGCCTCCTCCACAGGAAACTGTTCAGCAGGCAAAATATGTTCCTCCGGTGGTTGTAGACTCAGTTAAGCCTGAAGAGACTGTTCAACTCATGACTGCTGATCAGGCACAGGTTGAAGTTAAGAACGAAGAAGTTAAAGAAGTAGTTCAGGAAGTTAAAGAAGAAGTCCAGGAAGCAGAAGCTGAACCAGAACCATTTATTGTGGTGGAGGAGATGCCTATGTTCCCTGATGGCGGCGAAGCCGGCCTTCTGAAATGGATCGGTGAACATACCCAGTATCCCGAGATTGCAAAAGAAAACAACATACAGGGAAAAGTAATTGTGAGATTCTGTGTAACAGCCAAAGGCGGTGTCAACCAGGTAAGCATCCTGAAAGGTGTTGATCCTGAACTTGATAAAGAAGCCTTGAGAGTTGTATCGATACTTCCTCCATTTAAGCCGGGTAAACAGGGCGGAAAACCCGTTCCTGTTTGGTACATGGTACCTATCAACTTCACACTTAAGTAGATCATTTTATTGATTATATAAAAAGCCGGGTCAGATGATCCGGTTTTTTTATTAGCCCCCCAAACTATGAAACTTTATGCTGGAATGGTTAATCGACCCCCGGTCATGTTGTTGCATGACCACCCCCCTGATAGGGGGTACTCTTTAAACACAAATATTTGAAATTTATGAAGATGAATTCTTATCTTATTGATAATAAAGTCATTTTGTTAATTAATGAAACAGATTCCTCACTCATCCTCCTACGTCGGATTGATTCGGAATGACAGATGAAAGTAGGAATCAGTAGGGAAGAAGCGAGGAATCCCCCCTCAGGCATTTGAAATTCTTCTCTGGGAAAGATGTGTGTAAAGGGTAGCCTGAAAGGTAGAGAGGTTGGGCGGTTGATAAAATCAGATAAATGATTATATATCAGCACTTTTACTAAGTTCTTCTTTAAGAATGGCGATAAAATCCTCTATATCCTCCTCCGTGGTATCCCAGCTGGTCATAAGCCTGTACTCAGATCTTTTTTCATCCCAGGGATAGAAGAAATATTTCTGCCTGACTTTTTCAGCAATATCATAAAGCAGAACAATAAAAACGCCATTTGACTGAACCGGCTGAGTGATATGTATATTTATCCCTTTAAGCCGTTCTTCAAGGAGTCTGGCCATATTGTTGGAATGGGCAGCACATTTTTTCCAGAGATCATCTTTAAAATAAGCACAAAACTGTGCTGAGATAAATCTCATCTTTGAAGCTAGCTGCATACCCTGCTTCCTTATATATTTAAAATCTTCGGTAAGACCCGGTTTAAGAAAACAAATAGCTTCTGCTGCCATCATCCCGTTTTTCGTACCACCAAAAGAGAGTATATCTACACCTGCATCAGTTGTGAATTCTTTAAACGTCAGATCAAGAGATACAGCAGCATTGGCTAGCCTGGCACCATCCATGTGGAGCAATAATCCCTTTGAATGAGCGTACTCTGCAAGTCTGGTGATTTCCGCAAAACTATATACTGTACCCATCTCGGTTGCCTGAGTAATTGAGATCACTTTTGGCTGTGCATGGTGTTCAAAATGAAAACCATGCATATGCTTCTCAATCATTTCCGGTGCAATCTTTCCATCAGGAGTATCAACAGTAAGTACTTTGCATCCGGTGAATTTCTCGGGAGCGCCACATTCATCCTGCTCGAGATGGGCTGTGAAGGCTGTTATCACTGAATTCCATGGACGTGTAACGCCACTTATACCAAGCACATTTGCGGCAGTTCCTGTAAAGACAAAGAATACCGCAGTATCTCTGCCAAGCTGCTCCTTAAAAATCTTTGTTGCCCTCTCAGTATATATATCAGCTCCATATCCAATAACATGGCCTTTATTTATTGCAATAATCTCCTGCAATATATCAGGATGTATGCCCGCATTATTATCACTGGCAAAGCCTCTTTTGACTATTTCGTTTCCCATTTTTAAATGATTAACCGCAAAGTACACAAAGTTAAAGCAAAGCACGCAAAGAAATAATAAACTTTACTCCTTAGTTGCTTTGAACATCCTTTGAACTTTTTGCAGTTATGATAATCTTATTAAGCTTTTTTCTTTCTTCTTGCGAACCAGAGCATTATCAATCCGAAAATCAGCATCAGTACACCCATGATAATATTTACATTTATACCCAGGGATTTCTGATACATGGCCTGATCTGACTTTGTGAAGAAGCCAAAAAGTGTTATCAATATGCCAAATATTGAAAATATCAAACCTATAGGGATTCTTATATCTACCATTTTACTTTCCTCCTACCAGAATATTACACTTAAAATTACGCAAATCACACCTACCCCAATTGCAAGTCCGACAGGGCGCCTATACCAGGGAATATCTTCTTCAATTGTCCGTGGAGTGAGAGAATAAACCAGTCCGTACAATTCTTTTTCAGTTTTTTGCTGTCTTGTCATTAAAGTCAATCCAACAGTTACTACAGTACTGACTGTAAACGCAATAATTGCAGTCCAGAAATTCTGGGCCATTTCGACCGGATAAGTATGCAGAGAAGCTATCCAGCCTCCTTTTACAAGGGTTGTTGCTCCTGCCGGAACCGTAAGACCGTGATGAAGCAGTGCCATAAGAAAGCCCAGAAGCAGGCCTGTGAAGGCAGCATGCCCTGTAGTCCGCTTCCAGAACATCCCGAGGAAAATAACGGCAAACAGAGGCGCATTGATCATTGAGAAGATTGTCTGAAGAAAATCCATGATATTGCCGAATTTACTTGCAATATAGGCGGAAGCAATGCTCAGCAACACTCCAAAGATTGTTGTGATACGCCCGACATTCAGGTAATGCCTGTCGTCAGCTACCTCATTATCAGTTCTTTTGCGTATATAACTCTGATATATATCATAAGTCCATACAGTGTTAAATGCCGATACATTTCCAGCCATCCCCGACATAAAGGAGGCAAGGAGTGCTGTTATACCAAGACCAAGCACACCTGCCGGCAAATACTGTTTCAAAAGCATAATAATTGTATAATCATAAATTGGTTTTCCTCCTGCATCAAGTGGCAATACAAATCCTTTTGCCGGGTCATGCAATAATACAAGGGCAATTATACCAGGGACGATAATGAGAAAAGGTATGAACATTTTAGGCAGGGCACCTATCAGCGGCACTTTCCTGGCAGCTGTACTGGATTCTGCAGCAAATGCCCTCTGAACAATCAGGAAGTTAGTACACCAGTATCCAAACGACAAAACAAAACCAAGACCAAACAGGACTCCATACCATTCAATACCTAACGGATTGGATGTTGCCTCTCCTGTATATTTCCATGTGGTTGTCCAGGCATCAGCTGGAAAACCATTGGCAGTTGTTATTGGTGCAAGACTCTCCTTAAGTCCTACCCATCCTCCAACATCTTTTAAGCTCAGGAAAACAAGAGGCAGTAAACCAATAACAATAATGAAAAACTGTAATACTTCATTGTAAATGGCAGAGGAGAGTCCTCCCAGATAAGTATATCCCAAAACAATAAGTGCCGAAATCCACAGGCTGATACTAAAGTTCCATCCCAGAACTTTTTCCATAAGTATTGCCAGCGCATACATTGAGATCCCGGAAGCAAGGATGGTCATTACAGCAAATAGAATGGCGTTAAGTCCTCTTGTCTTTTCATCGTACCTGAGCTTAAGAAATTCAGGTACCGACCTTGCTTTTGATCCATAATAAAATGGCATCATAAAAAGAGCCAGGAAGATCATAGCCGGGATTGCTCCTATCCAGTAAAAGTGTGTGGTAAGCATTCCGTATTTCAAACCCGATCCGGTCATACCCATTACTTCGAGGGCTCCAAGGTTCGTGGAAATAAAAGCCAGACCTGCTACCCAGGCCGGAATCGACCTGCCGGCTTCGAGAAATGCATTGGCATTTTTCATATATTTCCGTAAAAACCAGCCGATGCCGAGAACAAAAATAAAGTAGATTATCATAATCAGATAATCTATCCAGCTCAGATCAACTTTCATAGGTCAAGGATTTATTAATTATTTGTCAATAGTCAAAGTCTATCAGGGAAAATATTTCTGTTTTTTTCAAACGAAAGTAAAAATACATTTTAAGATCGATTTTCAAATAGCTGTAAAAAAATATTTTTCAGGGAATGGATATACTTTGTCAATTTATTGAGGATATTTAGATATCTATAATGAATTTATTACCCACGGAACAGCGTAATCCCGTCCTGAAAACTACCGGAAACTATCAGGATTCATGAAGTAAATCAGGATTTCCCGCAGATCCCGCAGATTTTCGCAAATTCCATTGCTATTTATTCCTGGTTCTGAGACAATCTGGGGAATCCTTATTAGAATGATTCCTCAATTCGTGAGGAAGATTCTTCATTTCTCCCGCAAGGCGGGATTCATTCGGAATGACCCCTACTTTCATCTGTCATTCCGAGCTGAAACCCAAAGCGCAGCGAAGGGACAGCGAGGAATCTCTCTCTCACACAGGATAAGATAAACTATAAGTCCTTATGAATCAAAAAGCTTAAAACCAATAATAATCGAGGGGAAATAGGAACAAGTAATCCTGTGGTGAAAAGAGAAAAACAATCAGAACTATGTTAAAAGAAAGTTATATTTGCAAAAAGCATCTATTGAAGACCAGATATTTCATATTCATCTCATTTAAAGGCACATCCTATCACGGGTGGCAGCTTCAGCCTAATTCGGTTACAGTTCAGAAAATACTTGATGATGCGCTCAGCACAATACTTCAGGACAAAATTACGACAACAGGTGCCGGCAGAACAGATACAGGCGTTCATGCATCATTCTTTTGTGCTCATTTTGACTCCGAATTAAAAGATCTTGCTTCAAAAAAGAATCTTATTTTCAGGCTGAACCGGTACCTGCCTGAAGATATCTCCATATCACGAATAGCCAAGGTGCAGCCGGCGGCGCATGCAAGATTCAGTGCCTTTTCAAGGACCTACCATTATAACATCTCAAAAATCAAGAATCCTTTCGAGGAAGAATCAGCATGGTTCATTAATTGTAGAATGGACACCAAATTAATGAATAAAGCCTGTGCAGAACTCATTAAACATACCGATTTCACAAGCTTCAGCAGGCTCCACTCTGATAATAAGACCAATATTTGCAAAATAATGCAGGCAGAATGGCATGAGGATGAAAAAAATCTGGTTTTCACAATAAAGGCCGACAGATTCCTGAGGAATATGGTAAGGGCGATTGTTGGCACGATGGCAGATATCGGAACAGGCAAAATAAGTCTCAGGAAATTTCGGGAAATCATTGAAGCCAGAGACCGTTGTAAAGCCGGAACGTCAGCGCCTGCCAGAGGGTTATTCCTGGTCAATATTGAATATCCTGAAGAAATATTTACCTGAGATATCGGTTCTTTTATCTGAGATCCCTCATGAATGTGATAATTATCATTATTATTGATTGTTATTAATTTCACAATAATTAAAAGAAATTATATTTTTGTCCGGCTTCAAAAATCTTAAACCAGATTTTATGAATAACGAGTGGCTTGTATTGTTTTTCCTTGTCGGGGCAATATTTGTCGGATTGGTCCTGATAATTTCGGGAGTTATAGCTCCAAAATCGATAAATCCCCAGAAATTTGAACCTTACGAATGCGGAATACCCACACAGGGTGTTACCTGGCTTCAGTTCAATGTAGGCTATTATCTTTTTGCCATCCTCTTTCTGGTGTTTGATGTTGAGACTGTCCTTGTTTTTCCATGGGCTGTGGTTATGAAAGAGGTGGGAATGAGAGCATTTGTTGAGATACTTATTTTCTTCTTTATACTGGGTCTGGGTCTGTTATACGCCTGGAAAAAACACGCTTTAATATGGGAATAAAAGGTATTAAGAAAGAAGAATTCAAAGACAATGAAAGTCTTGAACTTCTGAAGGAATCGGGTACCAATATCCTTTTAACTACAATTGACGATGTTATAAACTGGGGACGAAAGAACTCTTTATGGCCGCTGACATTCGCCACAAGCTGTTGTGGTATTGAGATGATGGCTGCCGGAGCTCCCCGTCACGATTTTGCAAGGTTTGGCATGGAAGTATACAGAGCCAGTCCGCGACAGGCCGATGTGATTGTTGTTGCCGGAACTATTGTTAATAAGATGGCGCCCGTACTCAAACGGCTTTACGATCAGATGTCGGAGCCCAAATATGTGGTGGCTATGGGTGCATGTGCAATTTCAGGAGGACCTTTCTTTCTGAATTCTTACAGTGTAATCAAGGGTGTCGAGCATGTTATTCCGGTAGATGTCTATGTACCGGGATGCCCTCCCCGACCCGAAGCATTAATATATGGGATGCTTCAGCTTCAGCGTAAAATTGAAACCGAGACTATTAAGTCGAGGAGAAAACGCTCTGCAGCGCATAACTCAGAATAAATTATAATTACGGAAACCCAGTAGCAATGAGTAATTCAGAACTTGGAGACTTCATAAAGTCGCTCGAACAGGATTGTGAAATTAAAGAAGGGAAACAATACACTGAAGTGACTGTTCCACCTGCCAGGTTACATCAGCTGGCAAAAAGTCTCAGGGAAAAAGAGGAAACATTTTTTGATTACCTGTTTTGCCTGACAGGTGTTGATTACGGTCAGGATCTTGGTGTGGTATATCATCTTCAGTCGACAAAACACAGACATACAATTGTCCTGAAAGCACGCACAAGCGACAGGGAAAACCCACATTTTGATTCTGTTACAGATATCTGGAAGACAGCCGACTTTCATGAAAGGGAAGTCTATGACCTTCTGGGTATAAGGTTTACAAATCATCCTGATCTACGTAGACTATTTCTTGATAATTCATGGGGCTATCCTCTCAGGAAAGATTATACTGATGATATAAATATCGTAACCAGGTAATTTATGGAAGAGCAGCTTAAGAATACCGGCATTAATGAAGAGGAGGAATATGTTATTAATATGGGTCCTCAGCATCCCTCCACTCACGGTGTTCTCAGACTAGTGGTATCGCTGAAGGGTGAAATAGTAAAAAATGTTGAGCCTCACCTGGGATATATTCACCGTGGCATTGAGAAGATGTGTGAAAGCATTACCTACCCGCAGATAATTCACCTTACCGACAGGATGGATTATCTCTCGGCACATATAAATAATGAAGCGGTATGCCTTAATGTCGAAAAAGCTCTTGAGGTTGAAATACCCGACAGGATAAAAGTTATACGTACAATAATGTCGGAACTTACACGTATACAGTCGCATCAGTTATGGTGGGCCTCTTTCGGAATGGACCTGGGGGGTCTGACATGTTTCTTCTATGGCCTTCGTGACAGGGAAAAGGTTCTCGACATTTTTGAGGAGACATGCGGCGGACGAATGATCGTCAGCTATAATTGCCCGGGAGGATTAATGTATGATATTCATCCTAATTTCCAGAAAAGAGTTAAAGAGTTTATCAAATATTTCAGGAAGACCTTGCCTGAATACGACGAGCTGCTGACAGGCAATGTTATTTTCAGAGAACGATCAATCGGCATTGGCAGACTGTCGCTGGAGGATGCTGTCTCATATGGCATCACCGGTCCTTCGGGACGGGCTTCAGGATTTTCCTGCGATGTCAGGAAGCATGAACCATACAGCGCTTACAACAGGGTTAAATTCAATGAGATATTATATACAGAAGGAGATACATATCACAGGTATCTTGCAAGAATTGAAGAAATGAGAGAATCGATGAATATCATTGATCAGTTAATTGATAATATCCCGGAAGGACCTTTTGCTGTAAAGATGAAACCGATAATCAGGCTACCTGAAGGTGAGTATTATCAGAGAGTTGAGACTGCGCGCGGTGAACTGGGTGTATATATAATAAGTGATGGCAATAAAAATCCCTACAGGCTCAAGTTCCGGTCGCCAAATTTTGTAAATCTGTCAGCCTTAAACCTGATGTCAAAAGATTTCAAGATTGCCGACCTGGTAGCTATCGGAGGGTCATTGGATCTGGTGATTCCGGATATTGACAGGTGAAAGAAGGCACAGGGCGAAGGGCGCAGGGCGCAGGGCACAGGGCACAGGGCTAAGGGGTTAAAAAAAGAAAGGGAGATAGGGAGATCGGAACGAAGTGAAGATTCCGCGAAGCGGAAATGGTGAGATAATGAGAACACGGAACACGGAACGAGAAACGCAAAATAAGAACTTAACAGAATCAATATATGCCATTTGATATTTATGATTTTTCTTCGTTGACTAAATGGATAGACACCGGCCTCCATAATGCGATGTCGCCTTTCTGGACAACAGTTACAGAAATGCTGATAATAGGAGTTCTCATCCTTCTTTTTTATGCACTAGTCGGATTATTCCTGGTTTATGCCGAAAGAAAAGTTTGCGCGTTCATGCAGAACAGACTTGGGCCGAACCGTGTAGGACCTTTTGGTATTTTTCAGACAATTGCTGACCTGATTAAATTATTGCTTGTAGAGCTTGTACCGATAAAGAATGCCGACAAATTCCTCTTCAACCTCGCTCCTTTCATTGTCATTATTGCATCCTTTATGGCTATTGCTGCTATCCCTTTTGCAAAAGGATTGCATGCCATCGACCTGAATATAGGAGTTCTGTATGTCATAGCAGTATCTTCGATGGGTGTAATCGGAATACTTATAGCGGGATGGTCAAGCAATAACAAATACTCTCTTATCGGGGCAATGCGCAGCGGGGCACAGATAGTCAGCTATGAGCTATCGGTGGGACTAACGCTGATAACTATTGTAATACTGGCAGGCACAATGCAGTTTTCCGAAATAGTGGAGGCACAGCGGACAGGCTGGTTTATTTTTAAAGGACATATACCTGCATTTATTGCATTTATATTGTTCCTTGTTTCGAGTACAGCAGAAACAAACAGGGGACCTTTTGACCTGGCTGAGGCTGAATCGGAGCTTACAGCAGGTTACCATACGGAATATTCAGGTATCAAGTTTGCATTTTTCTTTCTTGCCGAGTATATAAATATGTTCATTGTAGCTTCGATAGCAGCGACAGTGTTCCTGGGAGGCTGGATGCCTTTCCATGTAGGCAGTTGGGAAGGATTTAACCATGTTATGGATTTTATTCCTCCCTTTATCTGGTATATCGGAAAAACATTCTTTGTGATATTTCTTATGATGTGGTTCAAATGGACTTTTCCGCGTCTCAGAATCGACCAGCTTCTGACACTCGAATGGAAATATCTGTTACCTATAAATCTGGTCAATGTGCTGACTATGGCCTTTATAGTTCTAATGGGCTGGCACTTTTAAACTCCAAAATAAAATATATCTCAATTATGAGAAGCATTATAAAATATCTGAAAGAAATTGTTACAGCGGTTTGGTCGCTTTTAAAAGGGATGAAAGTTACCGGATCATATTTTTTCAGACCTTCTACAATAGTTACTCAGAAATATCCGAATAACAGGAAAGAACTTGTGATGTTCGAGCGTTTCAAGGGCGAGGTGATAATGCCTCATAATGAAAATAATGAACATAAATGTACCGGTTGCGGAATATGTGAGCTAAACTGCCCGAACGGAACTATTGAAGTAATCTCAAAGACTGTTATGACTGAGGATGGTAAAAAGAAAAGAGTCATTGATAAGCACATTTATCGGCTAGGTATGTGCACTTTCTGTGCTCTATGTGTAAAAACCTGCCCATCGAATGCCCTTGCATTCTCGCAGGAGTTTGAACATTCAGTATTCAACAGGGCTCTCTTAATAAAAGTATTAAACAAACCAGGTTCACAATTAATGAAAGGAGTGGAATAATGACCCCAAACCAGATAATGTTCATTCTTTTTGCCGCTGTGATTGTGGTCTTTTCAATCCTGGCAGTTACAAGCCGCAAGATATTAAGATCTGCGATATTTCTTCTTTTTGTCCTTGTTTCGACATCAGGACTTTATTTTATGCTGAATTTCCAGTTTCTTGCTGCTGTACAGCTCACTCTTTATGCCGGTGGTATAGTAGTGCTGATAATCTTTTCAATACTTCTTACGAGTCATATTAACATGAAATTTGAACCAGTAGGGCTGAAGAAGGTTCTGTTTTCTGCGCTGGCTGTTATTGCAGGTGCATTATTAGCGATTATCACGATCCTGGATTATAATTTCTCAGCCACTACGAAAGCTGCACAGGAAGTCAATATGCGGATTATCGGTAAAAGCCTTTTATCTACCGACTATAATGGTTATATATTACCCTTTGAGGTCATTTCAATATTACTGGTTGCCGCAATGGTTGCAGCTATTGTGATTGCGAAAAAAGGTGGTCCTGCAAGCACCGGGTCTGATACAATAAAACAGAAATAAGATGAATACAGGTATCCCGTTACAATTCTTTCTTGTCCTGGCAACTATTATGTTCTTTGTCGGGATTTATGGCTTCCTGACGCGCAGGAACCTTATCACTATCCTCATGTCAGTAGAGATCATATTAAATTCCGTGAACATCAATTTCATGGCATTTAACAGGTATCTTTTCCCCAATAAGCTGGATGGCATGTTTTTCAGTCTTTTCATAATTGCGGTTGCAGCAGCTGAAGCAGCAGTAGCGATTGCCATTATTATAAATATCTACCGTCGTTTCACCACAATCAATGTAGAAGATGTAAACGAAATGAAATTCTGATCAAATAATACAGGAACCTTACTATGATAAATTTTACTTATACTATCTGGATACTGCTGATCCCCTTCCTTATGTTTATTCTGCTGGGGCTTGCCGGACATAAGTTGAAGCCCAGGCTTTCAGGACTTCTCGGAACAGGTGGATTGGCAATAATAACACTGCTGTCGTATATTACAGCCTATAAGTATTTTTTTGCAACTCCTTGGACTGATGAGACTTACAAAGCGATAACGGCAGCAAATACAGTATGGCTGCAGCTTACGGATAAGCTTCATATCGACCTTGGTGTGCTTCTGGATCCTATATCTGTAATGATGCTTGTTGTGGTAAGTACTGTATCGTTCATGGTACACATTTATAGTATCGGTTATATGAAGGATGAAAAAGGATTTGAAAGGTTTTTTGCATTTCTTTCACTTTTCACTTTCTCAATGCTGGGGCTTGTGGCAGCCACCAACATTTTTCAGATGTATATATTCTGGGAACTTGTAGGTATATCATCTTACCTGCTTATAGGATTTTATTATCAGAAACCTTCTGCCGTCGCTGCCTCCAAAAAAGCCTTTATTGTAACACGGTTTGCTGACATGGGTTTCCTGGTAGGGATACTGATATTATCGTTCAATACCAAAACTTTTGATTTCATTACACTTACCGATCCCTCGGGGCCTGCAATAACGCATGGAGGAGGCGCGGCCTTTCTGGGACTCTCGGTTATGACATGGTCGATGATATTTGTTTATATGGGAGGTGTCGGTAAATCAGCAATGTTCCCTTTTCATATATGGCTTCCTGATGCAATGGAAGGTCCTACTCCGGTATCGGCTCTTATTCATGCCGCGACAATGGTTGTTGCTGGTGTTTACCTGGTTGCCAGGATGTTCCCTATCTATGTCTTTTCAGCTCCGGCTGCTCTTTATGTAGTTGCATATGTTGGAGCGTTTTCATCACTTTTTGCAGCTATTATAGCCTGTACACAAACAGATATTAAGCGTGTGCTGGCCTATTCAACAATGTCGCAGATCGGGTACATGATGCTTGCTCTAGGTGTTTCGGGCTACGGGGGTCATGAAGGACTGGGTTTCACAGCTTCAATGTTCCATCTGTCTACTCATGCTATGTTCAAGGCACTTCTTTTCCTTTGTTCCGGAGCAATAATACATGCTGTTCACAGTAATTATATGACCGAAATGGGAGGATTGCGTAAATACCTGCCGATAACGCATTTCACATTTCTTGTGGCATGTCTGACAATTTCGGGGATACCACCCTTCTCGGGCTTTTTCAGCAAGGATGAGATCCTGGCTGCCGCATTTGATCATAATAAGTTCCTGTTCGCAGTAGAATATGCTGTTGCAGGGATCACGGCATTTTATATGTTCAGGCTCTATTTCAGCATTTTCTGGGGAAGAGATGCACAGTATCATCATACTCCCCATGAAGCACCGCTAACTATGACTGTTCCGCTCATAATACTTGCCGCCGGCGCTGCATTTGCAGGGTTTATTCCTTTCAATAAACTGGTTACAAGCAACGGACAGGCTTTTGAAACAGAAATGGAATGGGTAGTGGCGATACCTTCTGTACTTATCGGGCTACTGGGGATTAGTGTTGCCTGGGTTATGTATAAAAAAACATCCGACATACCGGACAGGCTGGCTTCTGTTTTCAGATACAGTTATAAATGGGCTTATAATAAATTCTATATGGATGAATTATATCTCTTTGTAACGAAGAAAATAATTTTCAGATATATATCGGTACCTGTTGCGTGGTTCGACCGGCATATTGTTGACGGAACGATGAATTCCATAGCAACAATAACACAGGTTGTTTCATTCAGGATACGAAGATTTCAATCCGGACAATTACAGAAATATGCATTTGCCTTTGTCTCCGGTACTATTCTGTTGACGATCCTGCTCATTTTCCTGTGGAGATAATATTAAGTTGATAATGTAAATACGCTATGGATATTTTGACTCTGTTTATTGTAATACCGGTACTTACCATCACCGGGATTGTATTAGCCGGTGATATTAAGCGTGTCAGGGTTGTCGCCGCTGTCGGAATGGCTCTTCAGTTGATTCTGGCAGCTGTTCTTGTGATCCTGTATCTCTCGCAGCGCAGGGCCGGCAATGTTGACGAAATGCTTTTTGTAAAGGATTTTGTCTGGTTCAGTACCCTGAATATTCATTATACTGTTGGCGTTGACGGGATTTCCGTAGCTATGATAGCGTTGACCTCGCTTGTCGTTTTTGCCGGCATCTTTGCCTCCTGGGAGGTAGATTTTCTCACAAAGGAATTCTTTATATCCCTCATTCTGCTGGCAACAGGTGTTTTCGGATTTTTTATCTCCATCGATCTGTTCACAATGTTCCTGTTTTATGAGCTTGCAGTGATCCCCATGTATTTGCTGATAGGGATCTGGGGCAGCGGACCCAAAGAGTATTCTGCCATGAAGCTGACACTTATGCTTATGGGTGCATCTGCATTGTTGCTGGTTGGCATCCTTGGTATTTATTTCAATTCGGCACCCGATGGTAACAGACTGACATTCAATATTCTTGAAATCAAAAACTATATTATACCAATACAAGCCCAGAGAGTATTTTTCCCAATGACATTTATCGGTTTCGGAGTTCTTGGCGCCTTGTTTCCATTTCACACATGGTCGCCTGACGGACACTCATCAGCGCCCACTGCAGTCTCTATGCTTCATGCCGGTGTGCTGATGAAGCTTGGAGGATACGGTGCTTTCAGAGTTGCTATATACCTGATGCCTGAAGCAGCACACGAATTATCATGGATATTTATAATATTAACTTCAATAAGCGTGGTATACGGTGCCTTCGGGGCAATTGTCCAGAAAGATCTTAAATACATTAACGCCTACTCTTCGGTAAGCCATTGCGGACTGGTCCTTTTTGCCATCCTCATGATGAATAAGACAGCAATGAACGGTGCAGTGATACAAATGGTCTCACATGGCCTTATGACTGCTCTCTTCTTTGCTCTTATCGGCATGCTGTATGGCCGTACACATACGCGTCTGATCAATGAAATGGGCGGATTAATGAAGGTAATTCCCTTCCTAGCTGTTTGTTATGTAATAGCAGGACTTGCTTCGTTAGGACTTCCCGGATTAAGCGGATTTGTTGCGGAAATGACAATATTTGTTGGCGCGTTCCAGCATCCTGATCTGCTTCACAGGATTGCAACCATAGTTGTTGTATCATCAATAGTCATTACCGCGGTATATATACTGAGGGTCATTGCCATACTTTTACTTGGACCGACAACCAACTCTCATTTCGAACATCTTACCGATGCAAGATGGTTCGAAAAGTTATCTGCAGTCACATTGATAGGATCAGTGGCGGCTATTGGTATGGCGCCTTTTTGGTTGTCAACGATGATAGGAAGCAGCGTTCAGCCGATGATTGAAAAGATACTTTCATTTAAGCCTTTCTGAAAATAAATGTTATTAGCGCCCTGCAAGATATGAGTCTACAAGATTTTTTAACGATGCGCCATGAACTGTTACTGACAGTAGCTGCTATACTGATCCTGATTTTGGAAATATTCCGGAATCCTGCCAAAAAGAAAGGAATAATTACTTTTTCAACTGTCGTTTTTGGATTGATAACTCTGATTGGAATGATACCTGTACCGGAAGGAATACTCTTTGGCGGGATGTATGTTTCATCGCAGGTAACAACACTGATGAAAAATATACTTAATATCGGAGTGCTCATCGTGCTGATACAATCGGTCACATGGCTAAGTAAAGAAGAAAACTCAGGAAAGATCAGCGAGTATTTTATACTTGTCATTTCGACACTGCTGGGAATAGACTTTATGATCTCATCTTCTCATTTCCTGATGTTTTATATAGGCATTGAGCTTGCGACAATTCCCATTGCGGCACTTGCTGCTTTTGAACGCTATAAAAACAAATCTGCTGAGGCGGGTATCAAACTCATCCTTTCCTCTGCCCTTTCTTCAGGGATAATGCTATACGGGTTATCAATGATCTATGGAACAACAGGTACAATGTATTTTTATGAAGTTTCACACCTGTTCGCGGGCAACAGCCTGCAAATACTGGCTTTTATCTTCTTCTTTTCAGGCATGGCCTTCAAAATATCGATAGTGCCATTCCATCTGTGGACTGCAGATGTTTATGAAGGAGCTCCTGTCAATATAACCTCATTTCTGTCGGTGATATCCAAAGGCGCAGCTATTTTTATACTTGTAATAATTCTGTTTGGAGTGTTTCCTGTTATAATGTTTACATGGCAGAAGACAATCTATGTTACATCAATACTTACGATGACAATTGGTAACCTGTTTGCTATCCGTCAGCAGAATCTGAAACGTTTTCTGGCATTTTCTTCGATTTCACAAGCCGGTTATATTCTGCTTGGTATTATTGGCGGAAACAGTCTCGGTATGGCTTCCATTATCTATTATATTCTTGTTTATATATTTTCGAACCTTGGAGCCTTCGGAGTTGTAGCGGTTATTTCCAATGTCACAGGCAAAGAAAATATTGATGATTACAACGGATTATACCGTACTAATCCCAGACTAAGCCTTATAATGACCCTTTCATTGTTTTCGCTGGCAGGTATCCCGCCTGTGGCAGGGTTCTTCGGCAAATTCTTCCTGTTCACTGCAGCTGCACAGAAAGGATTCTATTTCCTTGTATTAATAGCTGTACTGAATACAATAATCTCATTGTATTATTATCTGCTTGTTGTAAAAGCGATGTTTATAAATAAGAATGAAGATCCTATTGCCCGCTTTAAAAGTGATTTTCCTACCCGATTTGCGCTTTTAATTTGTGTTGCAGGTATATTTTTTACGGGGTTTGCCAGCATGATCTTTGAGTATATTCAAAATCTCAGTTTCGGAGTTTAAAATATTAACAATCATGGCAATCAATAATGCTAAACATATAGTCGCTGAAATAGATGGTGTAAGATGCACTATAGTAGAATCGGGTCTTAGCCTGGAGCGTGCTGCTTTTCTTCGACAGCTGCTTGAGTTCAATAACTTTGAAGTTAAAGAGATGGAGGAGCCGGCGGAAGAGCAAAGTGAAGAGAAGAAATATACATTAGGAGTTACAGACCTTATTTTTAATCCGGTTTTTACAATATATGAATGTCTCCTGAAAACTCCGGAGGGCAGTTATGTTACACCGGGTTACTGGAAACAGGAATGTATTGAGTGTGATCCAAGGTACTGGATCAGGAGAAAGAACAACTAAATGGTTTTCCCCTATAATTGCCGAACCGGTAATAATATATCACAGATTATCATTATTCCATATTTCCCACGATTTTTCAGCCTGGGAATAAAGCATTTTAAGTCCTGTTATTATTGAGCATCCTCTCTCCTGCCCTGAGCGGAGAAAAGTTGTCATTTCCGGGTTGTAAACCAGGTCAAAGAGAATATGTCTTTTATCCAGGAGGTCATAATCCAGTTCAGGACATGAGGCGATATCAGGGTACATACCCAGGGGAGTAGTATTAATAATTAATTGTATCCTGCTGATAATGTTGCTATTAATTTCGCTGTAACTTATAGCTCCAGGTTTCTGATCCCTTGAGATAAGGGTATAATTTATTCCCATTTTTTTAAGTGTCCAGGCAACCGCACGAGAGCTGCCTCCGGTTCCCAGGATCAGGGCGCTCTTTAAATTTTTGGTCAGGTGGGGCAAAATGGAATCATGTATGCCTGTTACATCACTGTTGAATCCATATACTTTGGTATTATCACCCTCCCGTTTAATCTTCAATACATTTGCAGCACCTATTTCATCAACCGCAGTATCTCTTACATCAACATATTCTAAAACTTGGGTTTTGTATGGAATTGTAATATTCAACCCGTACAGGTCAGGATTATCTTTTAACAGAGAAGGGAACTTATTAATATCATCAAGGGGAAAATTCTCATAAGAACAATCCGTAATATGTTCACCATCAAACTTTTCGGTAAAATATTTCTTGGAGAATGAGTGCCCGAGCGGATATCCGACAAGACCGTATTTTCTCATAACCTGAATCCTTCATTCTTTGAAAATTCTAACCGGAACACATTCAATTATTTAAGATGATCCGGCAGAAACTGGAAGAAGGTATCGCCACGAAGCCCAAGACGGAGTGTCTCCAGAGCGATCACTTCATGCGGTGCAATATTCCCCAGGTTAACATTTGCTCCAAAGTGACGAATGAACCATGCCTGCTGCGATTTCAGAGGAGCTTCCCAGATAACGTTATCGAGCCTCACATGTTCTGATATTCCGCAAATTATGCTGTTATTTATTGAACCATCCGCATTATAGATGCCTGTAGTTCCCGATTCACGGGCTTCAGCTATGACCTTTGCCGAGCCTGCTTTAAGTTCCGTTTTCATCATAGCCACCCATTCATCAGGAGTATATATTACATCCTTCTTTTTGGAGCCAACTTCGGAGATAACTGTTCTGTGCTTTACCAGCTCTTTTATATATTCAAGTTTATGGGAATGCTCGATATCGTAAGATCCGTCGGAAACTTCAACCAGGTCAATTTTAAGATAGTCGAGTAATTCAACGAACTCCCTGAACATATCCCTGATTATGTAGGCTTCAAACAGGGTCCCTCCCAGGTATGGAATGGCGCCTGCCTTTCTATAAATCTCTATTTTCTTTTCAACTCCGGGTGTTAAAATAGAAGTGCCGAATCCGAGTTTAACAAAGTCGGTATATTCACTGCCGACTGACATGAAATCTTCTGCCTCCCTGATGCTCAGGCCTTTGTCCATGACCATTGTAAGTCCTGAATTTCTTGGTTTTAACGGCCTCTCAGGCAAATGTGGAATTTTTTGTATCATAATTTTAATTGAATAGGATTACTTTCCGGCAAGATTATACTTTTCCAATATTCTGTAAATCTTCTTTGTTATTATTTCAGCCGGGAAGATCTCTCTGAATTCCCTGAACATATCTTCGTCTGTTTCAAGAGCCAGGGAAAGATGGACAGAGGCTTTTTCAAGTCTTCCTGTTTTAAGATAAAAAGCTGCCAGCAGGTAATTTATTCCGGGGACATCTCCGGTAACCCTGTATGCCTTTTCAAGGTAAGGTACTGCTTTGGACTCAAGTTTTTCTTTCCGGATTATCTTTCCGAGATCGGACCATACTTCATCGTAATAGGCATCAAGCTTCAGAGCTTCCCTGAAACAGCTCAATGAAGCTTTAATTTCGCCCTGTAAATAATGTGCTTTTCCAAGGAGATACCAGTATTCAGGATTTTCATCATCGAGGCGGACAGCTTTTCTGAAGTAAATCAGACTATCCGAAGGATTCCCGGAATTCAGCTCAATCACTCCTAGCCCGAACCAGGGGTCAGGGTATTCAGGTGCCAGTTCTATTGCTTCATGATAATATTTCTTCGCATTAACAATATCATTAGTTTTTTCGTAACATTCAGCAAGATATGTCATCCCCTCAAAACTATCGGGTTCTATTTCAAGGTATTCGTGGTAAACCGGAATTGCTTCAGAATATCGATCAAGGTTACTAAGTATGTTCGCCTTATTAAAAAGTGCAAATGTGTTTTGAGAATTAATAGCAAGCGCATAATCATAGGCTTCCATTGCTTTTTCATATTCTTCGCGCCTGTTATAAATTATTCCCATATTATACCATGCACTATCGGAGAAGGGTTCTTCTTCAAGATATTTGCGGTAAAAATGAATACTCCTGTCAAAATCCTCAGTTTTCTCATAGGCATACGCCAGATCGTAGAGATGAGCTTTGAAATTCGGTTCTTTTTCAATTAATCTCAGTAAATAAGGTATAAGGTGTTCGTAATAATTAAGGTTCTGAAGAACCGAGACAATTGCAAACAGAATATTCTCCACTTCATCGGTGTCGATTGAAAGAGCATAATCGAACATTTTTCTTGCACCCTGAATATCTCCAAGCATTCCGAGTGCTGTTCCCTTAGCGATATAAATATCCTGATTCCCCGGTTCGATATTCTCGAGTTTTTTAAGAATACGCAGGGTTTCGACTGCGCGTCCCTTATCGAGAAGTACCTTTGCTTTTCTAAGCTGGATGGATACCGATGAAGGATGTTGTTTTGTGGCTAAAAGGGCAGCTTCATAAGCCTTATTAGGATTATTGCTTTCAATATAAAAGTCGATAATAGATTCAAATTCAACAACATCAAAGAAATAATTTTCATTATTCCTCTTCATCCTCTCAAATTTCTGAACAGCCTGTTGAATCTCCTCTTCATATGAGTAACCGTACTTATCCTCCTCCATAACGACTCAAATGGGTATGCTGCAAAAGTAATACTAATTTTAATAAGGCCTAAAGTGTCGATATCCAATTATTAACAATTTAACATTTTTTCAAACACCTAATATTCAGGTTGATAAAGATAATAAAAATATATTACCATTTTTTTTATTCCCCAAACGCAACCTCTTGAACCAAAAAATCATCTTATTGTTATAACACGCAAAACCTATTACCCTATACCCAATTTACCCTAGAATTAACCTAAATTCTACCTCAGAAGAACCGGGCATTAAACCCGGTTTTTCATTTAATATTAAATATTAATATCTTTGCTCCACGTGTTCCTCAACTGCAGATTATGAAAATATCATTAATAAAAACCGGATCAGGCTTGGTTTTTTGCACAATAGTCTTATTAAGTCTGGGGTACTGCAAGAAAACCGAGAATCCTATCAAATATCCTAAGGGCACATTTCCTGATTCAACCATAGCTCTTTCAGATATCAATTCCATTTATGACGATTATAATATGGATCTGCACCAGTTACTGGGAAATGTCATTATGGTTTTTTCGAGTAACAGGAACAGTGCCGGTGGTCAGTTTGACCTGGTTCAGGGCATAACGACTTTTACATTTGATCAGACAACAGGCGCGTTTGGGCTGGGCTGTGAGATGTCGAATGATGCATTTATAACGAATCTTTTAAATACCGCCAATACAGATGGTAACGATTTTGGTCCTTATCGTTTTTTCAGTACTGTCGATGGTTATGAATATCTTCTCCTGTCGTCAGTAAATACCGAAGGTAATCTCGATTTCTATTACCTTAAGAATCAACCTGCTTCAGGCAGCATCCTCCCGGTTATACATGGACCTTATCCGGCCACATTGCTGAATACAGGTTCCGACGATGCTTATATATCCTTTGATACAAACCAGGACAGCGCATTTTTTTCATCAAACATTGACGGTAACTTTGAAATTTATTTAAAGACCAGACCGGCTGATACTGAAATATCAACTTGGCTTGATGGAACCTATTCAGCATCAGCAAAAGTAGACAGCCTGAACAGCTCTTCGAATGACAAATGTCCGTTTGTTTACAAAAAAATAATGGTATTTGCTTCAGACCGACCGGGTGGTTTGGGGGGATATGATCTTTATTACTCAGTTTTTAAAAATGGCAAATGGAATTCCCCTGTGAATTTCGGGCCCGGAGTTAACTCAACTTCAGATGAGTACAGACCTGTAATATCCGGTTATCCCGATTTCACCAATTATTTCATGGTTTTTTCATCAAACAGGCCGGGAGGTAAAGGCGGATTTGATCTCTACTTCCGTGGAGTGGATATAATTAAGTGAACCTGAATAAAATAATTTAACCACCGGGGAACACGGAGTTTCGGAGAGTAACAAACGAAAAAATTACTTTCGCAGAGCGGCAGCCAGCAGGGTATTTCTCAGTAATGATACTCTGGTCATGGGGCCTACACCGCCAGGCACAGGTGTAATATAGGAGCATTTTGGTGCCACGTTAATGAAATCGACATCTCCGGCCAGCTTAAAGCCGGTTTTTGTTTCTGGCGCCGGGATGCGGGTCGTACCAACATCAATAACCACAGCATCATCTTTAACCATATCGGCTTTGACAAAATATGGAGATCCTATGGCTGCTATTATAATATCTGCTTCACTTACAATTGCTTTAATATCTTTTGTACGGCTGTGCACAACTGTAACAGTTGCATCCATTCCTTTTCGTGAGAGGAGAATGCTCACCGGTCTTCCTACAATATTGCTTCTGCCTATCACCACGCAATTCCTTCCGGAAGTTTCTATGGAATACCTCTTTAGCAGCTCAACGATCCCGAAGGGTGTAGCCGGCAGAAAACCAGGGAGACCAATTACCATCTTCCCGAGATTTACCGGATGAAACCCATCAGCATCTTTCATCGGATCAATAGCCTCAATGATTTTATTTTCAGATATATGATCTGGCAGCGGAAGCTGGACAATGAAACCGTCAATATCATCATCATTGTTTAGTTCATGTATCTTGTCAAGAAGAAGGCTTTCGCGGATATTGTTATCGTAGGTTATGAGAGTCGACCGAAAGCCCACTTCCCCGCAATCTTTCACCTTGTTTGCCACGTAGGTCTGGCTTGATCCGTCTTCACCAACCAGGATGGCAGCCAGATGAGGGATCTTCCTGCCTTCATTTTTAAGTTTCAGGACTTCATCCGCTATTTCTTTTTTTATTTCAGCGGCAACTTTTTTACCATCAATGAGTGTATACATAATACTGGATTATCTGCGTCCCATAAGTCTGGCGGCATTACCACCCTTTGTCATCATCTTCATCATTTTACGGGTTTCATCAAACTGCTTGACAAGCTTATTGACCTCCTGCACTGTTGTTCCGCTGCCCTGAGCAATCCTTTTACGCCGGCTGCCATTAAGTACTGAAGGGTTTTCTCTCTCCCCGGGTGTCATACTTCTTATAATTGCTTCTATGCCTTTGAAAGCATTATCGTCGATATCAAGATCTTTTACAGCTTTCCCCACCCCCGGGATCATTGTCATAAGGTCCTTAATATTTCCCATCTTCTTTATTTGTTGTATCTGGGCAATAAAATCGTTAAAATCGAACTGATCTTTGGCTATCCTCTTCTGCAGTTTCCTGGCTTCATCGACATCATATTGTTCCTGAGCCTTCTCAACAAGAGATACGATATCGCCCATGCCGAGTATTCTGTCGGCCATTCGCACAGGGTAAAAGATATCGATAGCATCCATCTTCTCACCTGAGCTGACAAATTTTATCGGTTTGCTGACAACTGACATGATTGACAGAGCAGCTCCTCCCCGTGTATCGCCATCGAGTTTGGTAAGAACAACTCCGTTAAAATCGAGCCTGTCGTTAAATTCCTTTGCCGTATTTACTGCATCCTGTCCAGTCATTGAATCAACAACAAAGAGTATCTCATGCGGATTTACCGCATCCTTAATTGAAGATATTTCCTTCATCATTTCCTCATCGACAGCAAGGCGTCCCGCAGTATCTATGATAACAACATCATTCCCGTTCTTTTTCGCCTCTCTGACAGCATTTTTTGCTATTTGAACCGGGTTAGGGTTATTATCCTCAACATAAACAGGCACCTCAGCCTGTGAACCGATTATTTTAAGCTGTTCGATAGCTGCAGGACGGTAGATATCGCCGGCTACAAGCAGTGGATTTTTTCCACGTTTGCTCTTCACCCATTTCGCCAGTTTTCCGCTGAAAGTCGTTTTACCTGATCCCTGCAAACCGGCGATAAGAATTACTGAAGGATTAATTTTAATATTTATATCAGTATGATCTCCGCCCATCAGAACAGCCAGTTCATCATGGACAATCTTGACCATCATCTGGGAGGGGTTGACTGAATTAAGCACCTGCTGTCCCAGCGCTTTCACCTTAACAGTATCGGTAAATTGTTTTGCAATTTTAAAGTTGACGTCAGCATCGAGGAGCGCCCTGCGAACCTCTTTAAGTGTTTCGGCGATATTGATCTCGGTAATTCTTCCCTGGCCCTTAAGTATTTTAAAGGATTTTTCGAGCCGTTCACTTAAATTCTCAAACATATCCAAACAAGTTGCTAATATTAAACATATCTACATTCTTTCCGGCATTTCAATGCCCAGTAACCACATTCCTGAATTCAATATGTTGCTTGTGGCTTTCGAGAGCACAAGGCGGAAATTGCGTATCGATTTATCAGTTTCGCCAAGGATGGAAAAATCGTGATAAAACTGGTTGTATTCTTTAGCCAGCTCATAACAATAATTTGCTACCAAAGCAGGAGAATAGCCAATAGCTGCCTCAGAAACAGTCCCGGTAAAACGGCGAAGTAATTTTACCAGCACCAGTTCTTTTTCACCAACCTTTGTTTCAGGTGAAACGGCATAATCATAATTTATTCCCATTTGTTCCGCCTTCCTGAAAACGGATTGGATTCTTGCATAGGTATACTGGATAAATGGTCCTGTATTACCATTAAAATCAATGGATTCTGCTGGATTAAAGGTCATATTTTTTCGCGGGTCCACTTTCAGGATAAAATACTTTAATGCACCGAGCCCGATTTTCCCGAATATCTCTTCTTTTTCTCCCTCAGAATAATCTGAAAGCTTTCCAAGTTCGAGTGATACCTCCCTGGCTGTTTCCTTCATTTCGCTGATAAGGTCATCAGCATCAACGACTGTTCCTTCGCGCGATTTCATTTTACCTTCAGGAAGCTCAACCATACCATAAGAGAAATGATAAAGGCCATCGGCCCAGCTATATCCCATTTTCTTAAGGACTGCCTTAAGTACCTGGAAATGATAATTCTGCTCATTGCCAACTACATAAATGCACCTGTTAAAACCATATTCGTTCTGCCTGAGAACTGCAGTCCCAAGGTCCTGAGTCATATAAACGGCAGTTCCATCGGATCTGAGCAGGAGCTTCTGATCTAAGCCCTCATCGCTGAGATCAGCCCATATTGAACTATCGTCTTTACGGTAGAGAACGTTATCATTCAATGCAGAAAGTACGATATCTTTTCCTATTTTATAAGTATCAGATTCATAATATATTTTGTCAAAATCCACGCCCATTGTTCTGTATGTCTCATCGAATCCGGTATAAACCCAGGAATTCATCATTTTCCAAAGATCCATGATCTCCTTATCGCCGGATTCCCATTTTAAAAGCATTTCCCTGGCTTCCTTCATCACAGGAGCCGAATTCCTGGCTTCATTTTCATCAATACCTCTATTAATAAGATCCTCAGACTGTTTTTTATATTCCTTCTCAAACAGGACATAATATTTACCAACGAGGTGATCACCTTTTATCCCTGAAGAAGCGGGGGTCTCTCCATTTCCATATTTCTGCCATGCCAGCATCGATTTGCAAATGTGTATACCACGGTCATTAACAATATTTGTTTTGATCACTCTGTGACCGCAAGCCGACAGGATCCTGTAAAGAGAATAACCAAGGAGATTATTGCGTATATGACCCAGATGAAGCGGTTTATTTGTATTCGGAGAAGAGTATTCGACAAGTACAATCTCAGGGTCAGAAACCTTGCATCGGGAAAGAACATCTGTTTCTGCAGCCAGATCGCTGAAGTATCTTATCCACCAGGCATCAGATATTTCAAGATTCAGGAAACCTTTTATTACATTGAAACCCAAGACTGCCGGAAAATTATCGACCAGATGTGTGCCAATTGTCTCGCCCGTTTTTTCAGGTGTGTTTTTAGAGAACCTCAGCAAAGGGAATACAACCAGTGTAAAGTCTCCTTTAAAGTCTTTCCGTGTTTCCTGAATCTGGATCAGGTCATCAGTAACATCGTGGTTATATAAAACCCTGACAGCCTCCTTGATCTTGTCCTTAAGTAAATTCTCCATCTGTTGTCTGCAATTTCAGCCGCAAAGATAATATTTAAATATATTGACATCCAACAATACAGAACCAAAAACCAGAAGATAAAAACCAGCAAAAGCGATCACTTTATGCAAACAGAGAGAATTATTTGACAATTGCACCTTTAATTTTGATGAAGCATGAGAATACTCTAAATAGAGTTTTATATTTTTGAATGGGAAATAATTTTTTTACTTATTTAAATAACGGGTGTATCTTAAAAGTTTGTTAAAGGAGCCAACAAAGAAGACTCCGCAGTTAGATTTTAATCCCCTTACGGGTGAATTGATTTTGTCGGGGCGTTCAATACCTGAGAATCCCGCTGATACTTATGAAGATGTCCTTAAATGGGTTACACAATACATCAATAATCCTCGATATATAACAAATCTCAGGCTTAACCTTGATTATTTCAACACAGCATCTTCACTCTGGCTGGCAAAAGTAATAAAGGTCCTTGGCCAGATCAAAGGACCCGAAAACACCCTGATAATTCATCTTTACTTCAACATAGAAGATTTCGACAGCATGGAAATCGAAGATCTGAAAGATGCTCTTAGTCCTATTATTAATATGATTGGGACTCCTTCTGTCAGCCTTGGAATCAAGATTTATGGCACTGATGACAATGGGGAGATAATTAAAGAGTCAATGGTCCTGCTTTGACAAGTTAAAAACTAATCCTTTCAAATAATAATTACTTCGTTTTTTTGGCATAACTTTATTACGCCAAACATGTTTATTATTATGCGCGTAGTATTAATTGTTTTGCTTTCAATCTTTGGTATTATGGAACTTAATTCCCAGAATATAGCAATTGACAGAAGGCCGGCTGTAGCCGGATCGTTTTATCCTGCAGACAAAGAGACACTGACAAAAGATTTAACTGTTATGTTTGCTGATTGCAAGAAGCCGAATATAGCAGGAAATGTAAGAGCAATAATATGTCCTCATGCAGGATATGTTTTTTCAGGCAAAATTGCCGCATCATCTTTTTCGGCTACCTCAAGAGATGCCGCATATAAAAATATTTTCATTATCGGATCAAGCCACATAATGGCTTTTAACGGAGCATCAGTATATGACATAGGAGATTTTATCACTCCACTGGGAAGGGCTGTTGTTAACAGAACAATTGCGGGCAAAATAAAGAATTCGAATAAAGTTTTTAATTTCCCTGTCGATGCGCACACCAGGGAACATAGTATCGAAGTGCAGGTGCCATTTATTCAGTATTATTATAAAAATACACCCAAAATAGTACCAATCATCATTGGCACAGATAATACCAGCACAATAAAAACCATCGCTGAAGCTATGAAGCCCTATTTTGTACCTGAAAATCTGTTTGTTATAAGCAGTGATTTTTCTCACTATCCTCCTTACAACGATGCAATTATCAATGATAGTCTGACTGCAGAAGCTATTATTTCAGGAGATCCAAAGAATTTTTTGTCTGTACTTAAAAAGAATGCTGCAAAAAATATTCCCGGACTGGTAACAAGCATGTGCGGATCGACCTCCGGTCTTATGCTGCTATACCTGGCCGAAGGGAATAAACAACTGGCGTTTCAGAAGATAGATTACTGTAATTCCGGTGATTCTCCTCATGGGAATAAAACGGAAGTAGTTGGTTATAATGCCATTGCATTAGTTGAAAAACCTTCAGCTTCAAAAAGCGCAACTAATTCATCAGAGGAGTTCCATTTTAATGAAAAAGAAAAGGAGCAGTTATTTGCAATTGCAAGAAATGCTATCAATGCAAAGCTATTCGATAAAAAACCTTACATAATTGATGTGAATAAGGTTCCTGAAGCTCTAAAGCAACATCTCGGAGTCTTTGTTACACTGAAAATTAATGGAGTCCTGAGAGGTTGCATCGGAAGGTTTCAATCATCTTCAGATCCTCTTTATGATTTAGTGCGAGCCTCAGCTTTGTCCTCGGCTTTTGAGGATCCCCGGTTCCGCCCTCTTACAAAAGAGGAATATGATAAGGTTGAAATAGAAATAACTGTTCTTGGTCCACTTAAAAAAATAAATAATATTAACGAGATTGTCCTGGGGAAGCATGGGATTTGTATAAAGAAAGATTTCCGGTCAGGAACCATGCTTCCGCAGGTAGCCACAGAGTATGGATGGACAGTCGAAGAATTTCTTGGCTATACATCACGAGATAAGGCTGGCCTGGGATGGGATGGATGGAAAAACGCTGATATCTACATATATGATGGTATGGTGCTTGAAGAAAATAAAAAGTAACTATGTATCATGTTATAGGTACCGGCATAACAATTTCCATACTATATTTAATCAGTTTCTCTTTTTACAGTCTGGGTTTTTATTCTCAGGCCGTCCACAGAAAACTCTGGAACAGCGTACTTGCTATTACCTTTCTTTTTACTGCAATTGCAGGTATTTTTATGGCTTTGCAGATAAACTACAAATGGAATATCCCCTTTATCAAATCGATACTTAAATGGCATGTTGAAATTGGTGTTTCTCTTGGTTTAACGGGAATATTTCACTTTTTATGGCATCTGAAGTATTACGGGACATTGTTTAAAGCGACAGATTATCATTCTGTTGATCAGCCTTTTACTAAACCAACCTTCTATTCAGTTCTCTCAAATCTTTTTATTGTTGGCTTTACTAGCACCTCGGTTCAGTTTCTCATGATGAGGGAAATAATGAATATTTCGGGAGGATATGAGCTTATAGCCGGGGTTTTCCTTGGATCGTGGCTGATTGCTTCAGCTGCAGGGGCAGCAATTGCAGGAAAATCAGGTCTTAATGATATCAGGAAGATAAACCTGGCCTTTTCTGTCAGTCCCCTTATTTCATTGGCTCTGATGATCTTGTTATCAAGACTTCTCCTGGAAACCGGAGAGACTCCTTCATTTCTTTTAAGTATGATCTTCACTTTCCTGTTACTGATTCCTTTTTGCCTGGTTTCCGGATTCACTTTTGTAAAACTGATATCTGCTGCCAGAAATGAGAATAGCATTAATCCCGGACGATCATTTTCCATCGAGACCACAGGCGGCATAGCAGCAGGAATTCTGTTATCGTTGCTGACGGCTGGAATCCTTAATACCTACCAGCTTCTGCTGACGATAATTTTTTTAACGCTGGCTTACACAACTCTGACTTTCTATATTTTCAGGAGGAATTTAAAATTACTGGTTAAAACACTCTTTGTAATTATTATTTCAGTGGTTCTTCTCTCACATCCTGATATCTATTTCAGAAAGTTATTATTGCCGGGTATAAAAGTAAAAGAAACTGAAGATACACCTTATGGAAATATAACCAAAGGCATCCTTTCAGGAGAAGAGAGTATTTATTACAACCAGAGACTTCTTGCATATAATGACGACGCTATTGAAAGAGAAGAGGATATTCATTATGCTTTGCTGCAGAGAGCCCATCCTGAGAAGGTACTTATGATATCTGGTTCTCTTGCGTCTCATCTGCCCGAGATCCTTAAATATCAGGTTAAGAAGATAATCTATATTGAGAGGGATCCGGCACTTACAAAAACTGCCTTATCGGAGCCTTATAATGGACCTGCAGATCTCATTATTGAGAATACTGATGCTTTCAGGTACCTTAGGAACACCAGAGAAAAGCTCGACGCCATTATACTTCTTCTTCCTCCTCCATCTACTTTCTCTTTAAACAGATACTATACTTCAGAATTCTTCAGCGATGTGAAGAAGAGTCTTGTACCCGGAGGAGTGTTCATGTGCTCTCCGGGATCAGGTGACAACTATCTAAACAAAGAATCGAGGAATCTCTGTTCATCGATTTTTAATTCTCTTTCCGGGGTTTTCAGGTATGTAATCCCGATCGTTGGGAACAAGTTGTATCTTATTGCTTCTGATGAAGAGTTGTCAGATTCAATCTGTCATCTGACAGAGGAGCGTAAAATTAACAATATCTACGTCAGTTCAGATTACCTGGCTGATGATCTTATTGAAAGAAGATCCAATGAAGTCATGTCCGCCATGGATCATGAAGTTCAGCAGAACAGGTCGGCTTATCCTGTAGCCTGTTTCCATTTTCAGTCGTTTAATTTCAGTAAAGACCTAAGTGAGAAGACCCCAGCAATTGTTCTGCTTGTACTGGTCTTCGCATTTCCGGTTCTGGCAGTTCGCAGAAGAAATCTTCTAATGTATGCTAGCGCCTCCGCTCTAGCGGGATTTGAAATTATTATACTTCTGACTCTCCAGCTTACAGTCGGTAATATGTACCAGTTTACAGGAATGATACTGGCGTTCCTGATGGGAGGTCTTGCTCTTGGTTCAGGCATAGAATTGAAATTTCTGACTTCGGTTTCCATAAATATAAAAGCTCTCTTCCTGATTATCTACTATTGCTGCATAGCCCTCTGCTTTAATTATATTATGGTTTTCAAAGCAGCGACGCCAGCCCTTATTATTATTTTATTGTCAACGCTCGTACCATCCTGTCTGACAGGTAACATTTTTCGCGAACTAACCATGCCCGGGAAAACTATCACTTCACCCGGATCGACATACAGCGCAGACCTGGCAGGTTCAGCACTGGGTTTTATAATTATTTCAGGTATTGTGTTACCTGCTTTCGGAATAAAAGCCTCAATATTTTTCCTGTCGATACTGATATTTGCGGGAATTCTGTTTGGAACAACCAGGAACAAATAGTAGTTTTATTTCATAATTATATATACTATCACTCAAAATGACACGCAAGGATTTTGATAAGAGTAAAAGGATCTTCCTGAAAAAGTGCCTGGCATTATCTTCGGGTATGGTGTGTTTTCCGCGGTCAGTTTTTTCAGGTGAAATACTTACTCCCGGACAGGATATTTATAAAAGAGAAGCTATGTTCCAGGAAGAGACTCCGCGGGGAATAATGTGCAGGATTTGTCCCAACGAATGTGTCCTCAAAGAAGGAGAAGTCAGCCAATGCAATAATCGCAAGGTTCACAATTCAAAACTTTATACCATGGCATTTGGGAACCCGTGTTCGGTAAATATTGATCCGGTTGAGAAGAAACCTTTATATCATTTTTTCCCGGGGTCGAGAGCTTATTCAATTGCCACTGCCGGATGCAACCTCGTATGTCTCAATTGCCAGAACTGGACCATCTCTCAGACCAGTCCTGATAAAACAATGAATTATGACCTGATGCCAGAAAAAGTAGTTACGGAAGCTTCAAAAAATAAATGCCGGTCAATCGCATATACTTATTCAGAACCTGTAACATTTTATGAATACGCTTTTGAAACAGCTACACTTGCGCGAAAAGCCGGGATAAAAAATATTATAAAATCCAACGGTTATATAAATCCTGAGCCTTTAAAGAAACTATGTTCAGTTGCAGATGCTGCCAATATTGATCTTAAGTCGTTCAATGACAGCACATACCTGAAACTGACCGGAGGGAAATTACAGCCGGTCCTTGATTCTCTGAAAATATACAAGGATATGGGAGTCTGGCTTGAAATTACAAATCTTATCGTCCCTACATGGAGCGACAATATTGATGAGATTGGGAAAATGTGTAAATGGTTAAGCGACAATGGATTCCGGGATACACCTCTCCATTTCAGCAGATTCTACCCGGTCTACAAACTTGAACAGCTGCCCCCTACTCCGGTTGATATTCTGAAGAATGCGGCAAAAGTCGCAGCAGGTGAAGGAATTAAATATATTTATATAGGTAATGTTCCGGGCAATGAGGCAGCTGATACCATTTGTCCTTCATGTGGAACAACGGTTATTGCCAGGCAGGGATTCAGGGTTACATTAAATAATATTTCTAATGGTAAATGTAACAAATGCGGATTCGAAATTAAGGGTGTCTGGAACTGATACAAAATTGTCTGATTGAAATCCCGATACAATAATACCTTAAATGAAGCAGTCGGAAGCAAAGGCGCGTATAGAAAAGCTGCGTAAGGAAATTGAAGAACATAACCGAAACTATTATGTTTTAAATAATCCGGTTATATCTGATTTTGAATATGATCTCCTGATAAATGAACTTGAGACCCTGGAGAAAAAATTTCCTGAATTCATTTCTGCAGATTCTCCTACCCGCAGAGTTGGAAGTGATATAAGCAACGAATTCAGACAATATGAACACAGGTATCCGATGCTTTCACTTGGAAACACTTATAATGAAGATGAACTGAAGGAATTTAACAGCAGGGTTGAAAAAGCTTCGGAAGGAGCCGGTGCTGAATATGTTTGTGAGCTAAAATTCGATGGTGCTTCAATCAGCCTGACATACAAGAATGGTGCGCTTTTCAGGGCGCTGACCCGGGGCGACGGCACAAAAGGTGACGATGTTACATTGAATGTCAGGACAATTCGCAGTATACCGGACAGGGTCTCAGGAAATAATATACCCGATGAATTTATAATGAGAGGAGAGATACTGATGCCCAGGGCAGTATTCAACAGGATCAACGATGAAAGGATTAAAGATGATCTTTCCCCTTTTGCAAATCCAAGAAATGCTGCTTCAGGAACATTAAAGATGCTTGATCCGCGTATAGTAGCATCAAGGGAACTCGATTGTCTGTTCTATTTCCTTCTCTCTGAAGAATTGCCGCATGAGACCCATTTTGACAATCTCATGGAAGCATCAGGATGGGGATTCAGAGTTTCTGAAAGCATTAAATTATGTAAAGACATTGAGGAAGTAATACTTTTCATCAAAAAATGGGAGTCAGAACGGAAAGATCTTCCGTTTGACATCGATGGTGTTGTTATAAAAGTCAATTCACTGGCGCTCCAGGAAAAACTCGGCTTTACGGCTAAATCGCCACGCTGGGCAATCTCCTATAAATATAAAGCTGAACAGGCATTGACAAGGCTTCTTTCAGTAGTATACCAGGTAGGCAGAACAGGAACCATAACTCCTGTAGCCAACCTCGAACCGGTATTCCTTGCAGGTTCAACAGTTAAACGCGCCACTTTGCATAATGAGGACCAGATAGCTCTGCTCGACCTGCATATCAACGATATGGTTTTTGTTGAGAAAGGAGGAGAAATAATTCCAAAGATTGTAGGGGTTGATCATAATTACAGAAATGAGAACAGCAGGGAAATTATTTTTATTACCCACTGTCCTGAGTGTGGATCACCACTGGTTAAGAATGAGGGAGAAGCAAATCATTTTTGTCCAAACTACCTGCATTGTCCTCCACAGCTGAAAGGAAGAATCGAACATTTTATCAGCCGCAAGGCGATGAATATTGACGGGATCGGAGAAGAAACAGTTGATCTTCTCTTCAGTCACAACCTCATAAGGAATTATGCAGATCTTTATGAACTGAGAGCTGAACAGCTTGTACCCCTGGAACGTCTGGGAGAGAGATCTGTTTCCAATATTTTAGCAAGCATAAAGTCGTCGACAGCCACACCCTACAGTCGGGTTATTTTTGCTCTGGGCATCAGGCATGTAGGAGAGACAGTAGCTAAAACTATTGCCCGTGAATTCAGATCGTTAGAAGAACTTATGAATGCAGATGCAGATCAACTTACAAGCATACATGAAATAGGTCCTAAAATAGCATCCAGCATCATATCATTCTTTGACGACAAGGATAATATCGCGATAATTAACCGTCTGAAAGCATATGGATTAAAATTGTCAGACACTGAAGGTATAAAGAGCCTTCCGGGCGAAAAGCTTAAAGGGAGATCAATTGTAATTTCAGGGGTCTTTGAGAAGCACTCCCGCGAAGAATATAAGGATATGATTGAAAGAAATGGCGGCAGGAATTCCGGTTCAATTTCAGGGAGCACAACATTTATACTGGCAGGAGAAAATATGGGACCTTCAAAAAAAGAAAAGGCATTGGAGCTGGGAATCCCGCTGATAAATGAAAATGAGTTTCTGGAAATAATAGGTGAAGAATAATTTTTATGGCTCGCGCACATTAACAAAAAACTGTTAGGTTTGTATTATGGAACTATTCAAAAAAGCCAGGCTGAAAACAGGGAATTCAATTCTTGCAAAAAGGATTGCAAAGATTAAAAGAAAAGGATACTATTCCCATTTTAGCGAAGTTAAAAGTATTGGAATAGTATGGGATGCTTCCTGGGTTAAGGAATTCACCAGTATTTCACAGTTCTTCCAGAAAATGAATGAGAGGAATATTAATGTAAAAGTTATCGGATATTACGCGGGAAAGGAACTTCCTGATCAATATACCGCGATAAGATTCCTGTCATGCATCAGGAGAAATGAACTTAACTTTTTCCATCTTCCGGTTTCAGCAGAAACAGATTTCTTTATAAGAAATCCTTTTGACATTCTTATTGATATTAATTTTGATAAAGTATTACCTCTGTATTATATAACTTCCATGTCTGCAGCCAGATTTAAGGTTGGGCTATTTGACCCTGATAAAAACAGCCCGGCTTTTGATTTAATGATAGAGCTTAAGAAACCTGTTCAGGTAGATAATTACCTGACCGAAATTGTGCATTACCTTGAAATTATAAACTCAGGCACTTCAAATCAAGTTGACAAATAGAACAATATGAAAAGATTTAAAGGTACAGGTGTGGCTATAGTCACACCTTTCAAAAATGACTCAAGTATAGATTTTAATGCTTTTGGCCGTGTTATCAATCATGTCATAAAAGGAGGGGTTAATTACATTGTTGCAATGGGAACAACCGGTGAAGCATCGACACTTACCAGGGATGAAAAACAGGCATTGATATCATATGTTGTTGAAGCAATAGATAACCGCGTGCCTCTTGTTGTTGGTATCGGAGGAAATAATACGCAGGAGGTAATAACATCAATAAGAGAGTATGATCTCACTGGTGCTGACGGTATTTTATCTGTAGCTCCCTATTATAATAAGCCGGGTCAGCGAGGTATATTCCAGCATTTCAAAGCAATAGCCACATTCAGTCCATTGCCTATAATAATCTATAATGTTCCGGGAAGAACGAGCAGCAACATATCTGCAGAGACCTGCCTGGAACTCGCCCACGAGTGTGAGAACATTATTGGGATTAAGGAAGCTTCGGGCGATATAGTGCAGATAATGAAGATATTAAAAGGTAAACCCGAAAATTTCATTGTCCTTTCAGGAGATGATATGATGACTATTCCGATAATTGCAGCTGGAGGGGCCGGGGTCATTTCTGTACTGGCCAATGCTTATCCGGTAGGATGCAGTGAACTTGTTAACCAGGCTTTAAAAAATAATTTCAAAGCAGCCAGAGAGATGCAATTCCGGTTTATGGAGATTATTGAATTGATGTTTGCTGATGGCAACCCTGCCGGTGTCAAAGCATTTCTCAATGTTATGAACCTGTGCCAGAACAATTTAAGGTTGCCACTGGTTCCAGTTAGCAAAACAATTTTCAGCAGGATACAAAAAACAGCTGAAGAACTAAAATAAAGGTGCTCTAGTTGTTTGGTCTGGCACTCTGGCCGCCGGCTCCCTGTTGCATACCATGGCACTGCTTGTATTTCTTACCGCTACCGCAGGGACAGGGATCGTTCCTGCCTACCTTTTTATCGACTCTTACAGGTTCTGTCTTCCTGTCTTTGTCCTGTCCTCCGCCAGATGCACTGCCAAATTGAGATGAATCAGATCTTGAGGTCTTGAGATTTTCAACCTGCCTGCGGCGTTGAGCCTCTTTTACCTGTTCGGGATCCTGAGTTGGAATATGGCCTTTCATCAGAGTGCTTACAACATCCTTATTAATCTGATTGATCATCGTTTTGAAGAGCTCGTATGACTCAAATTTGTAAACCAGAAGCGGATCTTTTTGTTCATAGGTAGCATTCTGCACAGATTGCTTCAGTTCATCCATCTCACGAAGGTGCTCTTTCCATGCATCGTCGATAGTTGAAAGGACGACGGTTTTCTCATACGCTTTAGCCAGTTCTTTTCCCTCGGACTCTGCGGTTGCCTTAAGGTTAGTTATAACCTGGAAAACTTTTACGCCATCAGAAATAGGGACTACGACATTTTCATAAACATGCGACATCCGTTCATATACATCTTTCAGAACAGGATAAGCCTGTTGTGATATAGTCTCCACTTTCCTTTTATAAGTGTCAAGTACTTTGGCATATACCTGGTCAATCACAGCATCAGGAGAACTTTTCAGAAATTCAGCCATGGGCACTGGTGAATCCATTGAAAATGAACGGATAAGATCAAAGTCGAAGCCTTCAAAATCACCATCTCTATGATAGCTGTCAACAAGGGTAGCAGTAACATCATACATTGAGTTCGCCACATCCACACTAACCCGTTCTCCCAGCAGTGCATGCCGTCTTTTCTTGTAAATAACCTCACGCTGTGAGTTCATAACATCGTCATATTCAAGGAGTCTTTTTCGGATACCAAAATTATTCTCCTCGACTTTTTTCTGCGCCCGCTCAATTGATTTCGTGATCATCTGATGCTGTATCATTTCCCCGTCCTTCAGCCCAAGCTTATCCATTATACCAGCGATCCTTTCTGAACCAAACAGCCTCATCAGTTCATCCTCGAGAGATACAAAGAATTGTGATGATCCCGGATCTCCCTGTCTTCCCGAACGCCCCCGCAGCTGCCTGTCAACCCTTCGTGATTCATGCCTTTCTGTTCCTATAATTGCAAGTCCTCCGGCTTGCCTGACCTCTTCGTTAAGCTTTATATCCGTCCCGCGGCCAGCCATGTTTGTTGCTATTGTTATTGTACCTGCTTTACCTGCTTCTGCCACAATCTCTGCTTCGCGCTGGTGCAGTTTTGCATTCAGCACGTTATGCCTGAGTCCTTTCATTTTTAACATCCTGCTGAGCAATTCGGATATTTCGACAGAAGTAGTTCCTACGAGGACAGGTCTGCCCTGCTTGTTCATCTGCGATATTTCGTCAATTACGGCGTTATATTTTTCCCGTTTGGTCTTGTAGACTATGTCTTCACGGTCGGTCCTTATTACAGGTCTGTTTGTCGGTATTACAACCACATCGAGCTTATAGATATTCCAGAACTCACCGGCTTCTGTTTCTGCTGTACCTGTCATACCTGCCAGCTTGTGATACATCCTGAAATAGTTCTGCAGAGTGATGGTTGCATAAGTCTGGGTTGCAGCTTCCACCTTAACATTCTCTTTTGCTTCAATTGCCTGGTGAAGGCCGTCCGAATATCGCCTGCCCTCAAGGATCCTTCCTGTCTGTTCATCGACAATTTTTACTTTATTATCCATCACCACATATTCCGTGTCGCGGTCGAACAGGGTCCATGCCTTAAGCAACTGTGTCATCGTATGAACCCTCTCCGATTTGACTGAATAATCCTGCAGGAGTTCATCTTTTAGTTTAAATATCTCTCTTTCACTTTGATCCGATTTTTCAAGGTCAGCTATCATAGATCCAACATCGGGAAGTATGAAGAAGCTGGAATCTTCTACCGATGTTGAAATAAGATCAAGTCCCTTTTCAGTGAGTTCGATAGAATTTGCTTTTTCATCAATTATGAAGTAGAGCTCATCGGTCACTTTAGGCATATCCTTGCTGTTATTCTGCATGTAAAAGTTCTCGGTTTTCTGCAGAAGCGATTTATTACCTTCTTCACTCAGGTATTTAATGAGAGCATTGTTTTTTGGCAGTCCTTTAAACGCCCTGAGCAGCAGCAAGCCTCCCTCATCATTTTTATCTTCGGCAATAAGTTTTTTAGAGTCGGCAAGTATTTGAGTAACAAGTTTTTTCTGGGCATTTACCAGTTTGTCGACTTTGGGTTTCAGCTCATCAAACTGCTGTGTGTCGCTTTTTGCCGTAGGACCTGAAATTATAAGCGGAGTACGTGCATCGTCGATAAGTACTGAGTCGACTTCATCGACGATAGCATAATGATGCTTTCTCTGAACAAGATCTTCAGGGTTGATCGCCATATTATCCCTGAGGTAGTCGAAACCAAACTCATTATTAGTTCCAAATGTTATATCAGCATTATATGCTTTACGCCTGTCCTGCGAATTAGGCTGGTGTTTATCAATACAATCTACAGAGAGACCATGAAACTCATATATGGGTCCCATCCACTCCGAGTCGCGTTTTGAAAGGTAATCGTTGACGGTTACAATATGCACACCGCGGCCGGCGAGTGCATTAAGAAAAACGGGAAGAGTTGCAACAAGAGTTTTTCCTTCTCCTGTGCTCATTTCTGCTATCTTGCCTTTGTGCAGAGCCACTCCTCCGATAAGCTGAACATCATAATGAACCATATCCCAGAGGATCTCATTGCCTCCTGCTATCCATTTATTATTCCAGTATGCTCTGTCGCCTTTGACATTAATGCTTTCCCTTGCTGCTGCCAGGTCCTTGTCGTATTGCCTTGCAGTGACCTCCAGTACACTGTTTTCCTTGAATCTCCTGGCAGTTTCTTTGACTATTGCAAACGCCACAGGAACAAATTGATCGAGTACTGTCTCCAGCTTTTCATCAATGCGTTTTTCAATTTTATCAATTTCGTTATAAATCTCTTCCTTGGTATAAACATCATCTTCAGATTCAGACTTTTCTTTAAGAGATTTTATCTCAGTTTCATCTTCCTCGATATATTTGAGGATCTCCTTTTTAACTTCAAGTGTTTTATCTCGTAGCTGATCGTTCGTGAGGTCCTTAAGCTTTTCAAATTCAAGGTGTATCCTTTCCACATAGGGATTTATCTCCTTTATATCCCTCTCATATTTATTCCCCAGAAAAAGACCCAGTATATTATTTATAAGGCTCATTTTAAAGTATTTTACAGAATTTTAAAATATCACGCAAAATTAGTTTATTTTTCCAATAACGGATAAGGATTTTTTTGTTTAAAAAGGTGCAAATAACAAGAAAAAACAAATACAATAACCTTGCCGAATTATATAGTGGCAGATTAATAATCTAAATGAATATACTTACTATTTAATCAGGCTGTATTTCAGGGCACTGATTCCGCCATCATTATAGAGCACAATGAAATAAAGACCGGAAGGATATCGGGAAATATTTAGTTCAAACTCAGTTCCTCCATCGCTTATCCCAGTGAGAAGGCAGGTACCTGTTGTATTGAAAACACTGTATCTCACGGGTTTAGCACTCACATCATCTGGTTGTTTTATTCTCATCATACCATTACCCGGATTGGGGTATATTATAGCGGGCTTATAAACAATATCTTCAACCTGGTCAATAATAGGTCCCAGATGCAGATCTTCGATAACCCAGCCCCACCCATTTGCATAAGGATCAGAAAATATTCTGAAACGGACCATCAATGTATCACCCACAGACAAGTTTGTAGATCCATTCAGAAAGATGGTATGTTTTCTTAACAAAGATTCATTTCCAATAAAGATTGAGTTTTGTTCGTCCGTCGAACTTAAATAAGCTTCTTCCCAGGCATCAGTATAACGGCTGTCATAACCATCAGTAAGGCTGAACCAGGTTCGGCCAAAATCCACTGAACCCTCAACAATCACATAATCATAAAAATATTTTGATCCATACACGGAACCTGTTTCACCAGGTTCGACAAGTACTTCTTCATCATAACTCAGGATCATTCCACTGCCATCAAAAACTACCGGTATCCTTAATGTTGACTCATAACCAATGCTGTCTCCGCTCTCTTCAGGGCTTATATAAGGGTGCGGCGTATTAAGTCCGTATTGTGAGAATCCGGCAGGTTTCAGGATCTGAAATCCCTCATTGTAAAAGTCGGTGAAAGCATCTGAGAAATCAGTAGAATAGCTTTCCTGCACCTGCTTAACAGTTTCAACCTTCACGGAAAAGAATCCTGAAGCAGGCAATACCCTCTGGTTAACAGCAGCTGCTTTGTCGCGTGTTATAATTCTGTATTGTAATGAATCTCCACCCGCCCATCCAATATTTTTAGTTTTTAAGGCGTTGCTGTAAATATCATTATTGCCAGGCTCTAATCCAATAAAACGGGAAGGTTCGTTATTAATTTTATATTCAATATAGACAGTATCAATACCAAGATTATCAGTAATTTTTGCGTTGAATCTTACTGAGTCGATCAATTCAAAATAATAATCCGGAGGTGTGTAAGTAATTACAGGTTTTACAGTATCAATTCCTATATAAACGGTGTGAAAAAATTTCGGGATGAATGATGGGGATCTGTAAGTCCGCAAGAATCGATCTTCGGTAAAAAGATAGTATTCGAGCTTTTTCTCATAGCCTGATACCGGTATTACCGCCATATAATTATTATCTGATTGTGGTGATACCATATATGTTGTGTCGCTGGAGCTGAAATTGTCGAATGACCAAACCACTCCAACGCTGTTATGATTATACGTTGTATCTGATTTTATTGAAGCAGAAACAGCCACTTCAGATACATGTTCCTCAGTGTCCTTTGAAGGTGTATGGATAATTCGGGTGTTTATCCAACCCAGGTCAGCCAGTATCGAGAAGGTATATTTCCCCGGATCATGAATAGCTTCTCCCCTGTCGATATAAGGTGTCATCAGAGAATTTATTTTCAGTACAGCGTTTTCATCAAGATGTGAAACACTCGACCCCTCATCAAATGTTGCAGGAGCCCAAAGCTTTGCTCTCGATCCGGAAGTATAGGTGCTCAGAAGAGGGCCGTTAAAATAGAGATTTCCGCTTGTAAGTTCACTTTTCAAGGCAGCGGAAGGATTCTGGAATAATAGTGTATCAGTCAGTTTCTTTCCAGTCAGATCCTCTACAAATGTGTCATAAATCACTGGAATTGTGTTAGATCCATAGGATCCGGTAGTGGCATCGACAAGAAAACTATCAAAAAAGCCCAGTCCATGTATTAATTCATGAATAACAACAGTTACAAGATCATATTTTAGTGTAGGTGTATTACCATCTGTTCCAAGATACCAGCTTATTGAACTGTTCACATATAATTCAATATCTCCGTCCCTCGCGGCATTAAGACTTTGCCCTGAAATTTTCTCAGCGAGTGCAGCCGGATAAAAGGCATATGGTTTTTGGGCATCTATACCCCAGCCCGGGGCATATCCTGTTGCAGCTGCTTGTGCCAGTATGCCTGAAGAACCCAGGTCACTCCAGGATGCAATTATATCTATGTGTACATCAGGAGGCAGCATTACCTCAAGAATGGAACCAGCATATTCCATTGCATTTATTGCTGTTTGCGAAAAACCAGTATAGTGGAATTTAACAGTAGCCCCTCCCTTAATTCCTTTCTTTTGAAAGAATTCCTTTGGCGGGGGGATGTAAATTCTGTTTACCTTATCTCCTGCATAACAATAGCTCGTAATAACTGAATGTTTTTCCAGTTTCTGAGCAAATAGCTGAGAAAAGGATGATAAAAGATAAAGATTGATACAGAAAAATATCAGTTTTTTCATCAAGTTGTCTGAGCAGTGGTAGACGAAGCTCTGAGGCTCGAAATATCCCTGTCGAACTGATACATATTATTTTTGCCTACCAGATGCAATTTATCAAGAATAGTCCTAACAGAAGCTT
Source organism: uncultured Rikenellaceae bacterium (assembly GCA_964526345.1). Classification (GTDB taxonomy): domain Bacteria; phylum Bacteroidota; class Bacteroidia; order Bacteroidales; family VadinHA17; genus LD21. The sequence goes on along the minus strand of CAZGKI010000010.1, from coordinate 52,493 downwards.
CCTCTTCAACCTGTTCTGTAACAAACCACTGAACGAAATTATTTGTGTTGAAATCTTTTTCAGCAAGAGTCAGTGCAACAATCTCATTTATGCTTGCTGTCACAAATTCCTCGTGCTTAAGAACATCTTTGAATAAATCTTCTACACCTTTATAATCTACAGGAGGTTTTTTCATTGCTGGCATTATGGCTTTCCCTCCCCGTTCATTAATGTATTTGATAAATTTAAGCATGTGGATCCTCTCTTCATCTGACTGAATATATAACCACTGTGCGACACCGGCAAATCCATTTGTCTCAGCCCATGAGGCCATCGCTAAATAGAGATTTGATGAATAACCTTCTCTTTCAACCTGTCTGTTGCAAATATCTTCTACTTTCTTTTTTAACATAACAATTATATTTATTGGTTTTGATTATAACATTTTAGTTAACCCTGTTGTTCACCAACAAGCAATTCCTCAATTTTGGTTATCAAATCGTTTATTGAAAATGGCTTTGAGTAAATAGCGTCGGCCCCAAGGGCTCTGGCAAGGTTAAGATAACTGCCCGGACCAGCTTTACCTCCTCCGGAAATTGCAATTATCTTTAAACCCGGTTTCATTTCCCTTAATCTCATTATAACTTTCAGACCATCTTCTTCAGGCATTATAAGATCCGTGACTACCAGGTCGATAACAGCTGGTTTGAAATGCATTATTGCATCCCTCCCGTTTTTAGCTTCAAGAACAGTAAAATTTTTTCTGCTGAGAGTATCTTTAAGCATTTCTCTCAGGTCGTTATCATCTTCAACTAATAATATTCCTGGCATTGGATATTGATTTCTCAGGATATTCATTTCTGATATCCTTAACTGTTAATAGACAATTGTATTGCGTTTTTTATTTCCTTAAGTGAAACCGGTTTTATCAGATGCTGTTTAATAATCCCCGAATTTAATAATTTTTCTTCCATTAAACCGACATTTGAATCAGTTACAAGGATGCAGGGTATATTTATTTCGGAGTTCTTAAAAGCTACAAGTAGGTCTTCGGCCTTTATTAATTCCGAATCGCTCATATATATAACAAGATCAGGCTTTTGCTTTGGATCAGTTAAAACCTTATTAAAATGCACGGGTTCGCATGACTGTATCATTTCATAACCTGTGTTATTTAATGCCAGTGATAATATTCGTGATTCATGCCTGTTACCTGTTATAAACAAAATCTTTTTTCTCCTGCCACTCTTGCCCGTCCCGTTAATGGTTTCCCTTGAGACAGGAAGATAAATGTAAAAAGATGATCCTTTGTCTTTTTCACTTGAAACGAGTATCTCTCCTCCTATTTCTGATACAATGCCATGAACAACTGATAAACCCAGCCCTGATCCCTTTCCAACTTCCCGGGTAGTGAAGAAAGGTTCAAATATTCTCCTCATCAATGATTGGTCCATACCTTTTCCTGTATCCCTGAAAGTTATCTGTACATATTCATCTGCAACAATATTTTTGTTCATTTCGTTTTGTACATTTCTCCCTTCCACTACTTCCATATTAATAAAAATAGTGCCTTTCCTGTTTTCCAGGGACTGTACAGCATTGGTGATCAGGTTCAGGAACACCCTGAAGAGCTGTGTCGGGTCAGCATAAACCGGTGCTTCGATCCTCCTGAAGTTGCTCCTTACACTGATGTTTGAAGGTACTGAAGATTTAACGAAGCCTATAGTCTCTTTAAGAACATCATATACATTTACAGATACTTTTTCCTGCTCCATCTGTCTGCTGAATGTAAGTATCTGGTTTGTAAGCGACCTGGCTTTGGAAACAGCCATCCTTATCTTTGCGACTTTCTGGGCCGATGGAGAAGATTTCGGAAGATCGTCCTGTAATAATTCAGAATAACCTGATATAGTGGTAAGTATATTATTAAAATCGTGAGCTATGCCTCCTGCAAGAGCTCCAATGGTTTCAAGCTTCTGTGCTTCCAGAAGACGGTTTTCCAGCATCAGCTCACGCGATGAGTCCTCAATAGCAAAATCTATATAAGAGGGGATTTCAGGATCGTTAACAGTCATGAATCCACTTATTCTACACACAATCTCATTGCCCCTGCAGGTCTTTAGCGGAACCCTGCCAAAATATTTAGGTTTTCCACCAAGGAGCTGCTCAATATGCATTTCGAAAATCCTCTCCTCTACGTAATAACTCCTGAGGTTTCTAAAGCAAATTGCATCTTCCTTTTCACAATCAAGGATTAAAACAAAAGATTTATTAACATGGATTATTGTACCATCAGGCTGACATCTTATGAAGCCAATGGGCAGGTTTGTTTCAAACTTCCTGAATTCCTCCTCTTTTTCGGTTGCTATTTTTTCCGATAACTTAAGATCAGTTATATCAAAGGTTTCAGCAAGCAGATGTGTTATCTCGCCCGATTCCACCGGGAAGGGACGGAAGATCACTTCATAAAACCTTACACCCGACCGGGGTGTTGTAAATGATGCTTCATACCTGACTGTGGCACCAGAAAAACATTTGTCGATATTATGCTTGATCTTTGTAACGAATATCTCATGACCCCATACATCCCCGAGTGTTTTTCCAACGATTGAGTCAGTTACTTCTTTATGAGCATTGCAGAAAGAAGAGTTAACTTTTTCATAAACATAATCACGGTTTATAATGCTAATCATAGACCTGGAATGGTCTATAATATGATCAGAAAAATATTTTTCTCTTTTCAGAAAGTTTAGATCATCATCACCAGAATGTCTTGCAGTGTTCTGCTTCACCTTTTTAAATTATATATTAATCTATTAGATGACTTAAGCTCTTTATCAAGTAATATCAAGGTTAAATGTTTTTTTAAAATCTTTCAAAACAGGATATTTTTTTTGAAGGTAGTTATACTTTTGTTCATCGGTATAAAGTAAATCATTTGTATCTGACAGATCCACAATTGTTTCAATTTCGAGTTCGGGATCGGCAAATTTGTCACCCAAATAATTTAAAAGCCTCTGTTTATAATTCTGGATGAATAGATCTTTTTGTGCAGCGTTGCTTAAATGTACCTTTAAGGTATGCTCATCTTCCATCTCAGGTACTATTGATTTAAACATGCTAACTATTCTGGGACCTTCGCTGCTGAGCGTTTTGATGAATTCCATCCAGACAGAAGAAATATTTCCGGGAGTGAAGTCTAATTTGTTCCCGGGAAATTCTGCATCGATGTCATTTTGACTTTCAACGGTTGAAGATACTTTTGTTTCCGGCTCCATGGTTTCTGAAATAATCTCCTTAATTGAAAAAGTCCTGGCAGGTTTTTCAATTACCGGCATATGGCTGGAAGTCTTCTCTTCACTTCCTGCCATATTTTTAACAGGTTCCTCAGATTCACGTATTATCTCAGATTTTGATGGCAGCTTGAGTTCTTTTTCGCTTTTATTCAGCTGTAACTTTTTTTTTTCTGCCTCCTCAGAAGGTTCATCTGAAAGACGGCACATACGGATCAGGAATAGTTCAACATGCAGCCGGGGATTCTTACTGATTTTGTATGAGATATCGCAGTTGCTTCCTGCTTCCAGGGCCTTGTAAAGAAATTCGACCGGACAGTTGGAAGACTGTATCAGGTATCGCTGTCTTACAGCCGGTGTTGTCTCCAGAAGCCTCAATGTTGATTCATCCTTGCTGACAAGAAGGTCGCGCAAATGGCTGTTCAAACCCGAGACAAAGTTATGACCATCAAATCCCTTTTCCAGTATTTCGTTAAAAGTGAGTAAAACTGTTGATACATCTCCTTCCAGAGCTCCGTCAACACTTTTAAAATAATATTCATAGTCCAGAACATTCAGGTTAGCTATTACATCTTGGTAAGTTACATTTTTTCCGCACAGACTAACTATCTGGTCAAAAATCGACAAAGCGTCCCTGAGAGCTCCATCAGCTTTCTGGGCAATAATATGCAGAGCTTCCTCCTCAGCTGTTACTGCCTCGTTCTTTGCAACATATGTCAGTCTGCCTACCATATCCTCTACCCTGATCCTGTTGAAATCAAAAATCTGGCAACGCGACAATATTGTAGGAATGATCTTATGCTTTTCAGTAGTTGCCAGGATGAAGATAGCATGCGAAGGAGGTTCTTCAAGTGTCTTCAGGAAAGCATTGAATGCAGAGGATGAGAGCATATGAACCTCATCAATAATGTATATGCTGTATCTACCAATCTGAGGTGGTATCCTTATCTGGTCGTTCAGGCTTCTGATATCTTCAACTTTATTGTTGGAGGCTGCATCAAGCTCATGAATATTAAACGACCTGAGCGTATTAAAAGAGATACATGATTCGCACTTATCACACGCTTCTCCATTTTCTTTCAGATTACTGCAATTTATGGTCTTGGCAAAAATCCTGGCACATGTCGTCTTACCCACCCCCCTGGGTCCGCAAAACAGATAAGATTGGGTCAGATGATTGTTTTTAATGGCATTCTTGAGTGTATTTGTAATTGTATCCTGGCCGACAACCATGTCGAAAGTGGCAGGTCTGTATTTTCTTGCTGATACTATGAAGTTTTCCATAAAAAATTGACTTTCGCTTTCAAAGTTATTGCAAAACAAAGATAGTTAAAAAGGAAAACTGAGAAATAAGTGTTGAAAACTATGAAGGATGAAAACAAACAAAAAATTATCAATTGGCATAAAGGCATAATTTTCCGTGCATTAATTTTTGTTTAAATTAAAATAATTGTACTTTTGCGAGCCAAATTAATTAATTCAATTCAGACTATTATTATGTTAAATCAGTACGAAACCGTTTTCATTGCAACTCCCGTTTTATCTGAGAACCAGATGAAGGAAGCGGTACTTAAATTCAAGAAGGTCATCACCGACAATGATGGTGAGATCGTTCATGAAGAGAACTGGGGCCTTAAAAAACTGGCCTATCCTATTCAGAAGAAATCAACCGGATTCTATTATCTTATTGAATTCAAGGGTGAAGGCAGCCTTATAGACAAACTTGAAGTTCAATATCGTCGCGATGAGAGAATTATCAGGTTCCTGACATTCAGGATGGAGAAATTTGCTGTTGAATATGCCGAGAAAAAAAGAAAACAGAAAGAATCAGTAACTACAAAGGAGGAATAAGATATGGCACAGAATGAATCAGAAATCAGATATTTGACTCCCCCTACTGTTGAAGTCAAAAAGAAGAAATACTGTCGATTTAAGAAGAACAGGATCCGATATATCGATTATAAAGATCCTGAATTCCTCAAGAAGTTTCTGAATGACCAGGGAAAGATCCTTCCGCGCAGGATTACCGGCACGTCTCTTAAATATCAGAGGAAAGTGGCAAAAGCTGTTAAGAGAGCACGTCATATTGCCCTTCTTCCTTATGTTACTGACTTGTTAAAATAAGGAGGATATAAAATGGAAATAATATTATTACAGGACGTTCAGAAACTTGGACAAAAGGATGATCTGGTGCATGTTAAATCCGGATATGGAAGAAATTTCCTTATACCCAGGGGATTTGCCATAGCTGCAACATCTTCTGCAAAGAAAATGCATGCTGAGAATCTCAGACAAAGAGCTCATAAAGAGGAAAAGATCAAGGCTGAAGCCCGGGAGCTGGCTGCTAAAATGGCTGATATTAAGATCGTTGTCGGAGCCAAAACAAGCACCTCAGGAAAAATTTTCGGATCTGTCAATACAATTCAAATTGCTGAAGCTCTTAAAGAAAAAGGATTTGAGATTGACCGTAAAAGCATATCGCTTCCTGAAGACCAGATAAAAGAAATCGGAAATTATAAAGCTGTTATTAAGCTGCACAGGGATATCAAAGTTGAGATTGACTTTGAGATAATTGCAGAATAATAATACTGCACTGAACTGTAAAGACCTGACAATTTTGTCCGGTCTTTTTTATTGAAATCATCCCCCTTTTCATTTCCCACCCGGGGGAAATCCCGCTTTAGCCGGAGAGGGGGTAAAATAGTAAGATTATTTCACTGCAATCGTCTCTATTTCGATCAAGGCACCCATAGGCAGGTCTTTCACCGCGAAGGCAGCTCTTGCAGGCTGGTTCTCAGAATAATATTGAGCATAGATTTCATTCATTGCCTTAAAATCGGAGATATTGCTCAGAAAACAGGTAGACTTAACTACTTCAGTAAAATTATATCCGGCCTCTCGAAGTATCGCCTCAATATTTTTAAATACCTGTTTTGTCTGAATAGTAATATCTCCCTCAACGAGCTTGCCGGTTTTCGGATCGACAGGTACCTGACCCGATATATAGAGTGTTCCGTTTATCTCAACAGCCTGACTATAAGGGCCAATGGCAGCAGGTGCACTGGAAGTTCTGATTATTCTTTTCATCATTTGGGGTTTTTAATAATTGTCATGATAATCTTTTCGTCTATCATATTTGAGGTCGGCCAGGACTGAAGCCTTAACCCTGATTGAGAATGTCCACATTCTCATATAACCATTTGGTATCCAGTCAAAACTCATCTCCCAGCAATGAAGATCACGGGTTACATGCATCTGGGTCATGGTTATTGCTTTTGCTTTTAAATCATATCCGGAGTTAAATGTGATGTTGGTCTTTTTTGTCAGCTGGAGAGTTCCGTTAACGGAAATGGTCTGTGATATTACTGACGTCGTCGAAGGTTTTGCATAATTTAACGCATAACTTATATTCATAGTCCATGGGGCATCGAATTTCATATATCCGAATTCATCAAACTGGCTTATGCCAGCGTTTTGTCCACTGACCGGATTTATGTCATTTGGTACTTCAGGACCAGATACTCCATATTTTTGTGATCCGGGAGTATTACTTGTTGTCTTTTTGGTACTTTTCCCTTTCAGGAGATCGCTGAGACTGAAGTCGAGGCCGAAATTAACGTTATTCAGTCGCATAAGCTTCCCGGTCTCCTTGAAGTAAAATGTTCCCGTCTGACGCCCCTGGCTATCGAGAGCATAAAGGGAAAAACTAGCATTGGCCGATATGTTTATATTCTCTATCAGAGACGTTCTCATAACCATGGATACAGGACTCCAGTTTAAAGAATCGGCAAAAACGTTGTAGGCAGTTGATATCCCAAAATTATCAATCAGTTTTATCTTCTTTGGTTTGCCTGTTGTATCATTTCGCGCAAAGACCTTTGCTTCAAGTATATTGGTCAGACTTAATGTCACGTTTCCACTTTTAGATGATAATGAAGGTGTTCCATATATATTCCCCTCATATATAGAGTATTCGCTTGTTCGTCCTGATGTATCAATCTGAACCTGCCGGTACATTTTCGAGCTGAGGCCACTAAAAGAAGGCACATAACTGAAACTTATGGAAGGTTTCATGACATGTCTTATTGCATCAATCCTTGAATCCGGGTTTTTAAAATCGAATGTACCAAATATCTGGGGACTGTAACCGGCGCTTATTGATGTTTTTAAAGCCTGCCCGTAAAATAACCCTCTTGTGGTATCAATTACCACTGAAGGTACTATCTCATCGGTTACCGGATCCCGGTAAGCGGGATCCCATTTCTTTTCAATCTTCTGTGTATAAAGAACACCCTTATATGACACCTGGGGAGAAATAGAGAAGTTCTTAAACAGACGGATCTGCAGGCTGAGTGGAATCTCGTGTGTAAACCCGCTTTTTGTGTTATTCCAGACCTTATTTGTAAAGAGGAGGCTGTCGTAAGTACTAATTTGATTATCGAGGGAAGCGGTATACTGAAACTGAAGTTCCTGGTACCACTTTCTTGCTCCGATGCTGTTTCTGCCCTGTAAAGGATAGATCCTTGAGGCATTAAAATTCAACTTAGGCAAGTTCAGTGCTACTGTTTTATTCTTCACATTCTGGCTTTGGTTCATACTGGCAGAAAGGTTAAAAGGTGTTCCTTCCCACGATTTTGAATAACTTACACTTGACTGACGGGTTGTGTTTATATGATCACTCAGGTTATAGCTGTTATTCCTGTCATATCCGCTGGAACTCATATTCACACTGGCTGAGAACCTCGAACCTGGTCTCGCCTTTGCACTCTGGGCATAAGTCCATCCAAGACTATAATTAGTTGATTCACTGTAATCGGGCAGTCCTTTATGACCAAGCTTATTATCCGCATAGCTGAATGAGAAGTTGCCGCTATATTTATACAGCTTATTATAACTGGTCATAGCTGATACCAGCCATGATCCATTTGTATAGATATTTCCTTTCAGGGTCAGATCGAAATAATTATTAACAGCAAAATAATATCCGCCGTCAGAAAGCGCATAACCCCGTCCAGATTCATAATGCGGATTTGGGATAATAAGTCCCGATGCAGCTTTCTTAGTCTGGATAGGGAAAAATCCGAATGGTATAAAAAGTGGAAGAGGGATCCCCTCAATAACAAGATTACCCGGACCGGAAATAATTTTCTTCCCAGGGTATACTTTTGCCTTGCGGAGGTAAATATAGAAATGTGGCGTATCCAGATCGCAGGTGGAATAAGTGCTGCTGAATATGTTGGAAGTTCCGTCCGCAAGCAATTTAGTTGCTGAGCTGCGCAGAAGACCTTCATCCTGCTGTGTAACAATATTCCTTATATATGCCTTTTTTGTTTTAAAATTGTACTTAAGCGTATCAGACTGGAATTCCTGTGTACCTGATTTAAAATCAGGCTTGCCCACCACTGTTCCGGTGGAATCTTTCAGGCCTACTGCAATAACAAGATTTAAATCCATATCAAAGACAATGGAATCGGCATTGATCTCAATATCTCCATAATTCACTTTTGCATTTTTTACGAGAATGGCTTTTTTTGCGATTAGGTCATTTTTAATATACCCCTCAGCTGTATATGTTACCTGTTTGTCGATAGCATCGGCTGATATCCTTTTCAAACTCTTTATTGTATCGGCAACGATGGTATCATTCTTAACAAGCAATGTATCGGGAATACTTCTTCTTTCCTGAGAGAACAATGATAAATACTGGACCATCACGAGGAACACGATAAGGAACCGCTTTTGTTTAAAAAAATACAACTTAAATACTATTTTTGTATAGTTTTTGTGCGACTTCGGGATGTCAGCGGTAAAACTATTAAAAAAACATGAACTTAATATGAGTACTGAAATTAAAAACGGGAAACTTCATACTATTAATATATATGCACTGGCTTTGATTTTCTTTTTTGTGGTCTCCTGTACACTTAAAGGAACAACTCCTGATCCCAAAACTGATGGTAAATGGGTGATAGTTATCGATCCGGGACATGGTGGAAGAGACCCGGGTGCAATAGGAAGTTTTAGTAAAGAAAAAAATATAAATCTCGCAATTGCCTTAAAAACAGGTGAATACATCCGGAATAACATTAAGGATGTTATCGTCATTTACACAAGGGACAAGGATACGACAGTTGATCTGCTTGACCGGCCAAAAATTGCCAATAAGAACAATGCCGACCTTTTTATCTCTATTCATACCAATTGGGCATCGTCAAAAAATGTTTTTGGATCTGAATCATATATTATGGGTCTGGCAAAAGACCAGCAAAACCTTGAGGTTGCCATGAAAGAAAATGCTGTTATACTTCTGGAAGAGGATTATTCAGCCAAGTATAAAGGTTTTGATCCAAACTCTCCCGAATCTTATATCATGTTTACCCTGATGCAAAATGTTTTTCAGAAACAGAGTACAGATCTTGCTTCCAGGATACAAACACAGTTCAGTGAAAGGGTCAACCGCAAGGACCGGAGTGTTAAACAGGCAGGATTCTGGGTATTATTCAATACAACCATGCCCAGTGTACTTATCGAAACTGGCTTTATTACCAATCTCGCGGAAGAAAAATACCTTAATTCAAAACAGGGGCAGGACTATATTGCATCAGCCATATACAGGGCCTGCAGGGATTATATTAATGATATTGACAGCAAAAGCAGCATTTCAGTGCAGAATACTGAGACAACAAAAGAGCCGGCACCGGACATTGCTTCAATTCCGGAAAAAATAATTTTTATGGTCCAGATAGTCACTTCATCGTCAAGAACAGAAATTAAACCGGGAAATTTTAAAGGCGTTAAAGATATAATTGAGATCAATGCACAGGACCGTTATAAATATGCTTCCGGTCAGTTTGACGATTACTCTGAAGCAGTAAAATACAGGAAAAAAATAGAATCATTATATCCTGATGCCTTTGTTATTGCTGTAAAAGATAACAAAATATTACCTTTACGGCAGGCTCTGGAACAAACCAAAAAGAAATAAAATCTCGTTCAAATGATAAAACTCTCAAATGAAGTTAAGGTTGGAGCAGTGGCAATAGTTACTATCCTCGTATTTATTTGGCTTTATAATTTTTTAAAAGGTAAAGAATATTTTAAGAGTACAGGATATTACTATTCAGTTTATGATAATGTTGGCGGACTTGCAGAATCCAGCCCTGTTGAAATTAACGGCTACAAGGTTGGAGTGGTGCAGTCGATAGATTTTCTTAATGAGACCTCAGGTAAGTTGCTTGTTGTTTTTTCTGTAAGCAAAGGTTTCAAGCTTCCAGAAAATACTGTTGCGGAGATTACTCCTGTTTCAATTATTGCCGGTATGAAGGTGCAATTCGTATATGGCAATGGTCCGGGATTTTATTCGCCGGGAGATACCATCCCGGGAAGGCTTGCTGAATCGCTCCTGAATATTGTTGAAACTGAGTTGCATCCGATAAAAGAGAAAATGATTTCCCTGATAAATGTACTTGATTCAACAATCTCCTCATTAAACGAAATAATGGATCCTGAATTCAGGAAAAACCTGCAGGGTACTATGGCTAACCTGAACAGCACTTCGGAAAGCATTGACAACATTATCGGATCAAAGGAAAAAGATCTTAAGGCAACCCTTGAAAATATTTCAAAATTCTCCCGGATGCTTTCTGATAATACGGAAAAAATGAGCAGTACTATCAGTAATCTGGAGTCGATAACCGATACTCTGGCAGCAGCAGATATTTACACTTCCGTATTAAACCTGAAGAAAAGCCTGGAAAAAGCATCCTCCCTGATTGATAACCTGAACAACGGAAAAGGAAGTGCCGGACAATTATTTACAAACGACTCACTTTATATAAATCTTAACAACAGTCTTGCAAATCTTAACCTGCTTCTTCAGGACATGAAAACCAATCCGAAAAGATATGTTCACTTTTCTCTCTTTGGCAAGAAAAATAATCAATAAAAATGATCTGAATTTCTAAAATTCAGATTATCTTGAACTTGAAAAATTTTATAAAACTAACGTCAAAATAATACTCGTTTTAGATCAAAATTGTTGATTTTTGAGTAAGAGTTCATAATGAGTTGTAATACACTGACAAACCAAATCAGTTAATTGTAATTCATTATAATTCACCAACTTGAATCATTTAAAAAAAAATCATTCCATAAGTTGCTGATGATTAAAAACATATACTTTTTTTGAAAAAATCAAGTAAAAAAAATTTTTTTTTTAAGTTTTTTTTTTACAAATATTGCTAGTCAAATCAGTTATATCCTGACCTTAAAAATAAAAATAACAAACCTAAATGAACAAAACACATCATGACGTATGGAATAACTGTCTCCAGATAATCAAAGATATTATACCATCCATCAGCTATAAAACATGGTTTGAACCGATCATCCCATTAAAACTTGAAAATAATGTACTGACAATCCAGGTGCCCAGTCCTTTTTTCTACGAGTATCTGGAGGAACAATACATTGATATTCTTCGAAAGACTTTGAGACGTGAGATCGGAACCGAAGCCAAGCTTGAATATAACGTCGTGATGGAAAATGCCAATTATTCTGATGGCAAGCCTTATACTGTAAGGTATCCTTCCAGAAACAAAACTGACCTGATTAACAGACCTGTACAGGTACCTTTTGATGTTACCCAGCCTTCAATAAAGAACCCTTTTGTAATTCCCGGAATAAAGAAAGTACATTTTGATCCAAAACTGAATCCTGATTATAATTTCACCAATTATGTAGAAGGCGAATGTAACAGACTTGCCAGATCAGCAGGTATTGCTGTAGGTAATAATCCAGGAGGCACAGCTTTTAACCCGCTTATGATCTATGGCGATTCAGGCCTTGGAAAAACTCATCTGGCTCAGGCAATCGGTATTCTCGTTAAGGAGAAACATCCTGATAAGACTGTTCTCTACGTTAATGCCAATAAGTTTCAGACGCAGTTTGTTGAGTCTGTGAGAAACAACAACAAGAATGATTTCCTTCATTTCTACCAGATGATAGACGTGCTTATCCTGGATGATGTTCATGAGTTTGCCGGCAAGGAAAAAACACAGGACACATTTTTCCATATCTTCAACCACCTTCATCAGTCAGGTAAACAGCTTATCCTGACCTGCGACAAACCCCCTGTTGATCTTCAGGGTTTGGAACAAAGGCTTCTTTCGCGTTTTAAATGGGGACTGCAGGCCGATCTTCAGCGTCCTGATTATGAGACACGGCTGGCTATCCTTAAGAAAAAAGCATATAATGATGGAATAGAACTGCCGGAAGAAGTATTTGAATTTCTTGCCGTGAATATTTCAAATAATATCAGGGAACTGGAGGCAGTTCTTATTTCACTTTACGCCCAATCCACATTAAACAGGAAAGAGATCACACTTGATCTTGCCAGACTGATGGTTGAAAAACTGATAAGTACTGCAAGAAAGGAGATAACCATTGATTATATCCAGAAAACCGTTTGCGATTATTATAAGATACCTGTTGACCTTATCCAGGGCAAGACCAGAAAGAGAGAAATAGTCCAGGCCCGGCAGGTATCAATGTATTTTTCCAAAAGCCTTACAAAAGCCTCACTTGCAAGCATCGGATCACATATCGGTGGTAAGGACCATGCAACTGTTTTGCACGCCTGTAAAACAGTAAACAACCTTATCGATACAGACAAGCATTTCAGAAACCAGATCAATGAAATTGAAAAGAAATTAAAAGTGTGATTGATGGATATTAGTAAGTTTTATGATAAATTTTTTGAAAAATACGGGAACAGGAATGAAGAGCCTGTTCTTTTTTTCTCTCCCGGAAGAGTAAATCTGATTGGCGAACATACTGACTATAACGGAGGTTATGTCTTCCCATGCGCCCTGAACTATGGTACATATCTTCTTGCCAGGCAAATAAAAAGTAATATCCTCAGGTTCAGTACTCTAAACTTTAACAGTGATGAAGAGACTAACATAAAAGGGTTATTTGTTAATACTGGCAAGAAGTGGATCAATTATCCGCTGGGTGTCATAAATGAATTTATTAAGAAAAATATCAAACCCGGAGGGATGGAATTACTCTATTATGGAGATGTCCCAAACGGAGCAGGTCTCTCCTCCTCCGCCTCAATTGAAATGGTAACTGCAGTTGCCCTGAACGATATTTACAATGGAGGGCTAAGTATACTTGACCTGGTAAAGATGAGCCAAAAGGCTGAAAACGAATTTGTTGGAATGAATTGCGGGATTATGGATCAGTTTGCAGCCGGTTTTGGTAAAAAAGATCATGCCATCTTCGTGAACTGTGATACCCTTTCTTATGAAAATATTCCCGTGCAGCTTGGTGATTGTTCACTTATAATAACCAATACAAATAAAAGAAGAGGACTTACCGATTCTAAATATAATGAGCGAAGGGCTGAATGCGATAAAGCCGTTGAACTGCTACACGCATATAAACCAGTACGGAACCTCAGTGAGCTCAATACTGATGAAATAAATGTACTTGCAAAATATATTAAAGATCCGGTTGTTGTCCAAAGAGCTGCACATGTGATAAGCGAAAACGGACGGGTTCTTGAAGCAGTTAAAGTATTGAAGGAGAATAATATTGAACGCTTTGGCGAGCTGATGAATGAATCACATGATTCGCTTAAAAACGACTATGAAGTCACAGGTGCAGAACTGGATACTCTAGTTTACGAAGGGCGTAAACTTCCCGGTGTTATAGGTACCAGAATGACCGGCGCTGGCTTTGGCGGTTGTACTGTAAGTATTGTAAGAACAAAAGATTCGGCTCAGTTTATGAAAGAACTTTCGGCAGTATACACAAAAATGACCGGACTAAAGGCAGATTTTTATCAACCTGAAATAGGAAACGGTGCAGGAAGATTATAGGCCTCTTACCTCTTTCCCTTGAAATTCTTACTATCCACATCCATTACACACCTGAAACCTACGGTGGCACTTCTGTCAAACCCGGGTGAAACAAGAAGCATAATCTGAGTTTTGTCGAGCTGTTGAGGACCGCCCCTGATATACCACCAGCTGGACTCGGGCTGGTAATAGCTTCCTCCCCTGATGACCGAGAAATAGCTTGTTCCGTTAAAATACATATCATTGGTCATCTGCCATATGTTACCTACCATATCCATTGCACCATATGGGCTCTGGCCTTTTGGAAAAGCATCAACGGGCGTTGGTCTGTCGAACGCATTATTGCAATAGGTTCCATGGAATTCATCACCCCATGGCCATACCCGCTTATCTGTCCCCTGGGCTGCCAGCTGCCATTCTGCCTGCGCAGGCAATCTTTTCCCTGCCCATTCTGCATAAGCCTGCATATCTTCAAAACTCACATAGACCACGGGATACTTTTCCTGACCCTGCTTGAATGTCCCGGATGACCAGTGACGTAAATATCTTGTAGTATCTGCAGGGTAGTAACCTGAACTTAAGATAAAATTATAATATTGTTCATTTGTCACGGGATACCGGTCGATCAGGAAAGAGTCGATCTTAGTTTCGATACCACTAACATCCGGGTATGGCATAAAGTCCTCTCCGGTAGTTACATCAAATGAGAAAGGAGTGCCTGGAACAAGCACCATATCGGCAGGGGTATTCAGAGCTCTTTCAGTTATTGTTTTTTTGCTGATCAGCCATGGGTTACCCCCTTTAAGCGTCAAAACATTCTCATCTATAAGTCTCTTGTTATCAACGAACTGAATAACCAGCTTTCCTTCATAGTAACCAAACAGATCTTTAACACTGATAACCGTATCTTTATTGATCCTGAACTCCTTTGATAGAGTATTGTACGACGGATCTCCCTTCCAGATTATTGTTTTGCCTTTTCCTGAATACCTCAGTTTAATTGAATCGCCCTTCAATTCTGATTTCAGAATTTCGGGGAATTCAGCAATACAATCTACCGATCCTTCTTTCCTTGTTCCGGAATTTATTACGAGCCATCCTTCTGCCTTTGATGAAATGTATGACCTGCTATTTTCTTTTATCGGTATAATCTTCTCATGATTCCATATCGAAACATAATGTTTCCCGCTTTTGTTCTGAACGCTGAAAAGCTTTCCGGAAATCCCCTCAGGTCTCATATTCAAAACTGTATAAACTGTTTTTTCTCCCGAACTCCATCTGTTTACATATACGTTATCGGTGGTTGTCTCTATAAGAGGTGTCCAGTCATTATCAAGGAATGCATCGTTATTCTGCCTGAGAGTAAAAGTAGTCCTTGCCAGGAAATCGAGATCTGCGTCAAGGTTTTTATCCCTTCCTCCGGGCCGGAACATATTAAGTTCTGTTCCATAGCCGTTAAAAAAGGCAATTGCTATTTCACGATGAATGATATCCTGACCAACATCGGCAACCCTGAAAATCGCAAAGTCGGGTTTAATTAATTTATTCAGGTTAATTTCGGGACTATTGAAAATAGCGTTATGAACCCGGCCTGAAATAATACCAGGCATATCTTTAGGGACTGCCATACCTTCCGAATACATAACCACTCCTTTTCTCACACTGTCGGCAGCAGCCTGCAATTCAATACTTGAGCTTCCTCTTGTATCAAGTACAACGCCATCGGCTTCAGTCTCCGAAATAAGTTTTGCCATCCCTTTATAATGATCTTCAGGTCGTGTACTGTTATCCCAGGGGTTATATGCAATAAAGAACCTTGTGCCATAAGGGCGCGACAACCTGGCGAAGTTGCGGAGCTGATTCGTACCGCCAGGCAAATCACGGTAAAGGTCCCACTGATTCCGCTGATCCAGGCCAAGGCGGGGCCAGGTTGGCCATATACCAAAAACATCTATATAACCAAATCTCTCTATGCACTTTTTAAGAAATTCTCCATAGTTATATCTGCCAGAGAGTCTGTCATAAAATTCCCTGTCCCAGGCCATCTGCAGAACGATAATATAGCTCTCCTTTATCCACTGGAGATCGGGTCTTTCAAAAAGGGTATTATCGAATTTATCAAGATCATAAAGGTACCTGTCCCTGAACATCAGCCGGAGACCCTCCTGCCATTCTCCGCGGAATACCTCACAATACATCTTATATGTAACTTCCGATTTCGGTGGCAATACGGTCTCATATCTTCTTTTCAGCCCTCCCTCGGTTTTCTGTCTTCTTGCAATCGCAGTAACAGAAATACCCTTTTCAGAAGGAAACGAAGTAAATCCCATTTCCCATGCATTGTCCGGCAGGATAACTCTAACCGGACGGTAACCGGGACGAAACAGGCAGGCCCTTGCAAGATCCGGAGGTCCGTATCCAGTGAGGTAAACTGATTTATTATCTTCTCCAAAAGGAACGAAATTACTGAGTATCAATGTGTCCTGTCCGACATTTTCAAATCTGAATTCACCCATCCATCGTCCGGGCAACTGTTCGGGCAAGCTGAAAGTAATTTTAAGGGTATTGCTGATTAGCTGGCTTAATGATCCATCATTCTTCAATGTTTCAATATCAGATGAATTGTAATATTTATCATTGAGAACAAAACTAAATAAGGGTTTGTCAGAATTAAATTTAGTAATGGTGCTATCCGACATTAACAGACCTCCTGAATGAAGTCCATGATTTTGAGATATAATTATATCCTTAATAACCTGAGAATGACCAGGTAAAGAATAAAACAAAATAATCAACGGCGAAAAACGGAGAACCCTGAAACTACTTTTCCACGCTGAAATCATATATTTCAACATAAAATTGATCAAAAACCGGTTAAACTTTTTAAAATATTGCTCGTATAAAGTGATACGGATATTATATGCAAGATATAATTAAGATAGCAATTAAAAAATTGTTTTAACTTATATCATCCTGTATGTCATGAATGAGAGAAAATTTCAATTTTTTTTATAGTTAAATAAGTTGTAATTTTAGAAAACATTTAATTAGCAGCGGTGTGAATGTCTAAATCATTTAAAATAATAAAGTATTTTTTAGTCTTAATCCTTCTTGCTTTTGCTGTCGGTTGTGCTCCTGCAAAGAAAAATTCATATATGGAGAAACGGAAGAAAGCATCAAAGGTTAATACATCGCAGCTTGGCCGGAACAGATATTATTTCTCGACAGGGTATCAGAAAAAGCTTATCAAAAGCTATAAAAGGAAGTAGTCACAAATTTATTCATCGCAGGTTAGGCTTAATCCGTCATATGCCAAAACAATTCCGGCAGGCAGTTCTTTTTCTACATCCTTCATCAATCCCATCTGATGGCTGATATGAGTTAAAAATGCCTTTTTGGGTGATATTTCCTTAATGAAATCTATAGCTTCCCTGAGACTAAAATGTGAAATATGCTTCTCCTTTCTTAATGCATTAATAACCAAATATTTGACACCAATAAGCTTTTCCTTGCTTTCAGCAGGAATATAATTTGCGTCGGTAATATACGCGAAATTCCCAACTCTGAATCCGTAAATTTCCAGGTTCATGTGTCGAACACGGACAGGCGTAACTGCGATTCCCTTTATTGAAAAACCATAATCGTTAACCGAGTTAAGTCTCATTTTAGGTATCCCGGGGTAATGATACTCCGCAAATACATATGAGAATTCCTGCCTGATAGCTTTCAGAACTCTTTCTTCACCATAGATATCGATGGCGTCCTGGCTTTTATAATTAAAAGCTCTCACATCATCCATACCGGCGATATGATCCTTATGTTCGTGAGTTAATAATATAGCATCGAGTTTCTTCACATTTTCCCTGAGCATCTGCTGCCTGAAGTCAGGCCCGGCATCAAAAAGCAGTGTAACCTCCTCACTTTCAAGTAACAGCGAAGTTCTAAGTCGTTTATCGCGAGGGTCTTCCGAAAGACATGTTGCACAATCGCATGCAATAACAGGTACTCCCTGAGATGTGCCGGTTCCAAGAAATGTTATTTTCACATCCAAAAAATTTCATAACAAACCTAACTTAAAAATATAAAACAGCCAAGATCGGTGATCTTTTATTTCTCACACCGGTTAATGTTTATTTGTTATATTTGATAAAATGAATTAATGTGAAAGGGAAGATTTACCTCATACCTGTAACGCTGGGAGGAAACAATTTCAAAGACGTAATACCTGAAACAGTTATTGGTATAACCAGAGGTCTCAGACATTTCGCCGTAGAGGAAATCAGAAGTGCCAGGAGATATTTGCGTCTTATCGACAGGCAATTTCCGATTGACGAATCTATCTTTTTTGAGCTTAATGAACATACAGATGAAAATGATATTGTGCATTTCCTCGACCCTGTTTTAGAAGGAAATGACATTGGGATAATGAGTGAAGCAGGCTTGCCCGGAATTGCTGACCCCGGAGCCAGGTTAATAGCACTGGCACACCGGATGAAAATAAAGGTCACTCCTCTTTCCGGACCTTCTTCCATTATTCTGGCATTGATTTCCTCGGGTCTTAATGGACAAAACTTCTCATTCAACGGTTATCTTCCTGTCGGACCTGACGAGAGGGCAGTAAGGCTTAAAGTGCTTGAAAAAAAGGCTCACCAGGGGTACGCTCAGATATTTATGGAAACACCTTACAGGGCACAGAAAATGATTGACACAATTCTTGACGTGTGTCAGCATGCGACACTTTTATGTATAGCATCTGACATAACGCTTCCAACTGAATCCATAATAACAAAAAAGATTTCAGAATGGAAAATTACGGTACCTGACCTGAATAAGAAATTAGTGGTCTTTGTATTGCAGTAAGACTATTTGCCTCCTGGACCAGGAACCAGCTTTGCAAGATACAGGTCAAATATTAGAGGTGTATATGCATTCAAATAATAACCCGAATTACCATATCCGAGTTCGGATGGAAAAAGAATTTTACAATGCCCGCCTTCACGCATATAAGTTATTGCTTCATCTATGCCAAGTATCAGCAAGCTCTCATTAACTGGGATAATAAGAGTATCTGTCGTACCAGAATTGGATAAAAAACTGGTTCCATCAAGAAAGTAACCTGAAAAAAATAAATATGCAGTATCATGAGTTGCAGCTACCGGCCCTGATCCCGGGATTGTCTCAAGATAATACAAACCACTGTTTTTCAACTCAAAATCAAGGTCCGGATGATTGTCAAGGTATAGCTGAATCTGAGCAAGCTGTTCCTTTTGCATATCGTCCGACTTCATACATGAAGTAATAGAGAATATCAACAAAATAAACATGAATACAAGTCCTGAACTGATTCTTTTTTTATTCATAATCATACATTTTTTATTTTCATACTCCACAAAATTATCAAATATTATTAATTAACTATTTGAACATTATATACTATTATTGCCCTTGAGGGTATTTTCTTTCCGTCACCATGAAGCCCGAAAGCCAGAAAAGGCGGTAATATAAAGATAGCTTCACCTCTGGGTTTTAACATTCTTAGGCCCAGATCCAGCCCGGCTTCCACTTCGCTCTTTCCAAGGATAATAACCTTTGGACCAAGTTCATCTGATGAATAACATCTTGTTCCATCAAGGAGAGAACAATCATAATCTATTACAATCCTGTCATTATCAATAAAATAATCCCCCTCACCTTCGGATTTTATAAGATACCAGAAACCTGCTGGTGACTCAGTCATTTTAAGGTTTTTCCTCTCAAGATAGTTTTCTATCCTTTCCCTGTCTTTTTGTACGAGATACTTGTTCAACTCTGCCATTTCCTTTTTCCCCGGCCTGACCTGAATATTGCCTTTTCCGGTACCACGTCCACAGGAGACAGGCAACATTGCTAATAACGCAAATACGAGGATCCTTATTGCCATTCTTTATGCGTTCTTATTGAATCTGCTGAAATTTTCCTTCAGTACTTTCAGGAAATAACTGACTGTATTTTCAAGAGAACCAGGATACTCTCCACCGGAGGCATTCATATGCCCTCCTCCTGAAAAATATTCCGACGCAAATTCATTAACCGGGAAATTTCCCCTGGAACGGAATGAGATTTTTATGAATCCGCTTTTTTCAATAAACAGGGCAGAAAAGACAATTCCTTTTATAGACAGAGGCATGTTTACAAAACCTTCAGTATCGCCCTTAATATAATTGAAAGAAGAAAGATCTTCTTTGTTCAGAGTAATATACGCTGTCTTATATTCAGGTATTACTACCATCTTTTCCTTAAGAGAATAACCCAGCAGCCGCATGCGGTCGTCAGTAAAATTATTATAAATAAGGTGGTTTATCTTATCCTTATCAATACCCGTTTGAAGCAGATCTGCCACTATTCTGAATGTACGCCCGGAATAAGTACCATGTTCAAAGTTGCCGGTATCAGTTATAATTCCGATATATAGCGATTCAGCTACTGATTTATTTTTAAGAATCTCCGGGTCAATATCCGAAAGAAGCTCATAAATTATCTCTGAAGTAGCACATCGTGCTGTATCAGAGATAATAAGA
Source organism: uncultured Rikenellaceae bacterium (assembly GCA_964526345.1). Classification (GTDB taxonomy): domain Bacteria; phylum Bacteroidota; class Bacteroidia; order Bacteroidales; family VadinHA17; genus LD21. The sequence goes on along the minus strand of CAZGKI010000010.1, from coordinate 31,799 downwards.
TCGGCAAAATCAGATGGATCGCGATGGTGATCGATAATTATTTTTTTTGCGAGTGATGAAGTAACCAGTTTTTCTGCTTCACCCAGTCTGTCAGGTTGATTGAAATCGACCATTATTATCAGATCGGCCTTTTCAACCAGTTGTTTACACAAAGCTCTCTGCTTTATAAAAATGTTTATCATTCCTGCTCCGTCCATCCATTTCAGAAACTCCTGGAGGTTGTTCGGTGAGATCATTTCCACCTCTTTCCCGTTTTCCTTAAGATAATGATAAAGAGCTAATTGTGAACCAACAGCATCTCCATCAGGATTAATATGGCATACAAGCAGGATATTCCCGGAGGTGGAAAAAAGTTTTACTAATTCTTTTGTATATTTGGATAATTCTTCCACTTTTGCAACTGTTTTTTTAAGTTGGTAAAGATAAGCATTATTCCTGAAGAGAAATTCCTATGTCTAATTTCAAAATATCAGTCTATGAATGGTGATTTCACATTGTCAATTATAAAACCAAATGCTGTACGGACAGGTAAGATAGGTCCCATCCTGGCTATGATCAATGAAGCCGGATTCGAAATTGTTGCCATGAAAATGGTAAAGATTACTCCCGAACAAGCCGCGGATTTTTATGTTGTTCATAAGGACAAGCCCTTTTATGATGGTTTAATTGAATTCATGATTTCCGGTCCCGTATTTGTTATAATCCTGAAGCATAAAAACGCTGTAGAAGAATTCCGTAAGCTTATCGGGGCGACTGATCCTGCTAAAGCCGAACAGGGGACCATAAGAAAACTATTTGCAGTTTCTGTTCAGCTGAATGCTATTCACGGATCCGACAGTGATGAAAATGCAAAAAGGGAATCAGACTTCTTTTTTTCAACTACTGAAAGGTTCCTGTAATAAACATTAAATCCTGTTTATTGTTATGTTATCAGGTCTGTAGCATCTTTAATAACTTATGGATTTAAAAAATATTACTGAATTCTCCAATAAGAAGACTCTCGAGAAATATTCGTCAGCCTTTACGCTCTCCGATATGGAGATATTCATATTTCCTGAATTGTTTTACCCTCTTGTCCTTGCAAATATTTTATCCCCGGTCATCTGGAAATGGCGTGATGATCCATGGTTTAAAAATATTGAGAAGAAAGGATTTACTTACAAGGTTAACAGGATAAAGCAATACATTATCCAGAATTACATTTTCAATCTTGACCTCACAACCTGGGGACTCACTACAAAAAGCAGGGAGATAAAGAGGTTCAGCGATTTTTTTGACATGGAGTTGCTGAAACAGTCAAATGCACTTTTCGGTTATGAAGGAGATAAGTACTATTTTGATATTGATATCCGGAAACATTTCGGTCTTGACAAATTCAATTCAGATGTTATTCCTTACTGGAAAACAGAGACAATAGAAGCAATGACCGCCTTCAGGTTCAAGGATACCTATTCGACTGGTGCTGGTGAATGTGTTTCATTATCTGCCCTTTACGCCGCTGCGATGTTCGTTGTCGGAAGAATACCACTCAAAAAAATATTTCTAATTGCCACACCACTGCATTCACAAAACTTTATCATCGAAAAGGAGGGTTTAATTACCAACAACAGAAGGATTGTGACGAAGAACATGTGGTACAACGGAACGTCCCTATCGGAAAAAGCAAGGAGAGCACTTGAGAATGAAAAGGTTACCATTGTATCCCATATTTCAGGATATATTCACACCCTTTATAATGATGCCACAATTGACTGGGAAGCTTATGATCTTTTTTCAACCATGTTAAGAAAATTTTTAAAGACTGATCTTACCTGCCTGATCTTTATAAATTTCCTGCGCTTTAAATCTAAATATAAAACCCTTTTTCAATATATATGTGAATGCTCCGGCACAAAAAGATATATTTTACTTGAGAAGATGTTCGAGTATGAGCATACCAGTAAATACAATGCTTCGCCTGAAAACAGGGAACAGCTGATCAGGGAAATAGAAGGTGATGAATTTCATCTGAGTCCTTTACAGGGGAAAATAATCCTTAATGATGTTGAGACAATAATTAACAATAATCAGGGTTCAGATCTCATGGAGATTAAAAACCAATTGATAAGGTTAAACGGGCACATACCTCAAAATATAATCAATGAAATGTTCACCGATCTTGCAGCTTTTATCTCAACAGATCCAATGATCCCGGATGATGCAAAAAACTATATCAGGGATAATATACCATCTATTTCTGCTGATGACCCCAGGGAGAAAATATTTGATTCGATTGTCAGGCATTCAGTGACTTCTGAGGCAATGCTGCTCACAATGTATGTTTACAGACAAATGGATATGATCGACTGGGTTCCTTTTGTCAAGGCAGCAATAGAACGTAATCCTGTTTGTATCGATAATCTGAAAGGCAAAACTACTGATGTAGTTTTTGATATACTTGCTGAATTTGATGATGATTCAATTTATAATGGCCAGAGACTTGCTCTTCCAGATGAGGTCTGGAATTTCAGCCGTGGCGACGGAATTGAAAAAGCCCTGCTCCTCGCCGATTTTATTCTGTCCAAAGATCCAGACGCATCAATCTCAATAGCAGTTAACAAAAAAATTGTAAGTCTTCTCCACAACGAGAACACTTATCATTTTATCTCCAAAAAAGATTTCCGGAAATCAATTAAAATCTCTGGAAATACTTATAATATCAATTAGTTAAATTAGTTTTGTTCTTCCCATCTCCCATTCACCCCCTCCTTTTATTTCAGGACTATATCTTTAATAACTTCGCTTCCTGCCTTTTCATTGAGTTTTTCCAGAAGAACCTGCCGCAGCATGAGCAGCTCATTCCTCACTACAGAAGAGTTAAGATGGACATAAAGCACCCTGTCTTTGATATATATCCGTGATGTGCGTGAAGATATTGCTTTTCCGACAGTTTCTTCCCAGGAATTTATAAGGCTTATCTCATTAAGTTTCCCCTCAAGGTTCATCTCCTTAATATAATCCTGCATGGCCTCAGCCAATGATATGGTCTTGCTTCGCCTCATAGTTATTACTTACCGTTTTTTGCTATCTCCTCAACTGCATTATTACTGATCCTGAACAGCTTATAGTCCGTCTTATGAGATGTCAGTATATCATGAAGACGGCTTTGATGAGTATCTGTAATGAATATCTGACCGAACCTCTGATTGCCTACAAGTCTGATAATCTGTTCCACCCTTTCAGCATCAAATTTATCAAATATATCATCGAGGAGCAGTACAGGTACCTTACCTGCTTTCCTTTTTATATAATCGAATTTTGCCAGCTTAAGCGCCACAAGATATGATTTCTGCTGCCCCTGAGAACCAAGCGATTTTACAGGATACTCATCCATCTCCAGGATCAGATCGTCCTTGTGTATGCCGACAGTTGTGTACTCCAGGATCCTGTCTTTTGTAACGGAATTTATCAGTGCCTCACCAAAACTGCCTTCTGCAAGATGCGACTTATACGACAACCGGACTCTCTCCTTTCCGGATGATATCATTGAATAATTCTCCTGAAATACGGGAATGAGTTCATCGACAAGAATATTCCTTTCATTAAATACATATGTTCCGTATTTTACAAGTTGTGAATCCCAGATCGTAAGAGCATCATTCTCGAATCGTCCGTTCTGTTTAAAGTCTTTTAAAAGCTTGTTCCTCTGCTGAAGCGCTTTACTATATTTTAAGACAGAATCGAGATATTCTGCATTGTACTGGCTTATTATCTTGTTAAGGAATCTTCTTCTTTCTTCGCTGCCTTCTGAAATCAAAGCATTGTCGGCAGGCGAGATCATTACCACAGGGTACTTTCCGATGTGATCAGATAATCTCTGGTATTCTTTGCCGTTTTTTTTAAGGATCTTTTGTTTCTGCTTTTGAAAAGCGCAATAGATCTGATCTTCCTCTCCGTTTCTGATAAAAGTCCCGTTTATGATAAAAAAATCTTCCCCATGCTTTATGCTGATACTGTCTATATTATTAAAAAAACTTTTCGTCAGTGACAGGTAGTGTATAGCATCCAGAATATTTGTTTTTCCAACACCGTTATTCCCTACGAAACAATTTATTTTTGGCGATAATTCGAGTTCAGTCTGATCGTAATTTTTAAAATTGGTGAGTGTTATTCTTTTCAGGTACATGATTAAGGGTGTTACAATACAAAAATACGAAAACAAAGGTTCTTTTTACAGTCAATTTTATTTCCTTGAAAATCAATTTTATGGATACCAGAACCTTATTTTCCCTAATTTTTAAATAATTGTTTTAAAATAAATTGAAAAAAATTACTTTTGCGGTGGAAAAAATTCGAAGTTAATATTAAACACTGATATGGCAAAAAAGTCAAAAGAAGGTAATCCGCAGAGTCTTAAGAATGTTGAGGAGACATTAACAAAAACAGAGCAATTCCTGGAACAGAATTATAAAGGTTTGCTTTATGTGCTGGCAGTCATTGTTATACTGGTGGGATTGTTCTGGCTTGGAAAGATGTACATGTCCAGGCGAAATGATGAGGCTCAGTCACAGATGTACCAGGCTGAAAGATATCTTGAGATGGATTCTATTAATCTGGCTCTTAATGGCGATGGTAACTATCTTGGGTTTCTTGATATTGCACAGGATTACAAGTTCACCAATGCCGGTAACCTTGCCAGGTACAGTTCCGGAATCTGTTATCTTCATGCTGGTCAGTACGAAGATGCAATTGACATGCTTAAAACATACAAGAAAAAAGATAAGGTTATTGGGTCTTTAGCCATTGGGGCAGAAGGAGACGCCTATGTGGAACTTGGTGACACAGAAAAAGGTATCGCAAAATATATTGAAGCAGCAAATTTCGGATCTAATTCATTTAACACGCCTCTCTTCCTTATGAAGGCAGGTGAGTTATATGAATTAGAAAATAATTATGCTGAAGCACTTAAGCTCTATCAGAGGATACAGGAAGAGTACCCTGAGAGTACCGAGGGTCTCGCCATTGAAAAATATATTGCAAGGGCAAAACTGCTTATGCAATAATTGATTTCAGGTAAACTACTGAATATAAGTCGCCTCCGGCCAAATAAAAATACGGGTAAGTTTAATTTTCGCGATCAGCAATGGCCACAACCAATTTATCAGATTATAACTCTGAGAAAGTCCCGGATGCCAGTGAGATGAGGTTTGGAATAGTTGTTTCAGACTGGAACCGGGATATAACAAGGGCGCTTCTTGATGGATCAGTCAATACACTTAAAAAGCATGGCGCCAGGCAGGAAAATATTGTCATAAAGAATGTTCCCGGTACCTTTGAGCTCACTCTGGGAGCTCAGTTCCTTGCTGAATATGATGATCTTGATGCTGTGATATGCCTGGGATGCGTCATCCAGGGAGAGACACCTCATTTCACTTATATCTGCCAGGGTGTTACATATGGAATAACTCAGCTTAATCTTGATTATAATATTCCTTTTATTTTCAGTGTTCTTACTACTGAAAACTACCAGCAGGCTAAAGATAGAGCCGGAGGTAAACTTGGCAATAAAGGTGACGAGGCAGCAGTTACAGCAATAAAAATGGCAGCTCTGCAGCGTTCATTGGAAAAATAATATCATCTCAGCACTTTCCTGACGAATGCCACAGTAAAATATGACATCAGGAAGACTCCGATAAACCCCTCAATACTCGACACAACTCTTGCTGCCTTGAAAGGGTAATGGTCACCGTAACCTATTGTAAAAAAAGTAATAGCACTGTGATAAAAGGAACGGGCAACAACTCCGAGACTGTCAGATGTTGAAGATATTATATCAGCGTCAGTAAAACTGATCATAAGGACATAGATAATACTGAAAGTGACATACCATCCGGCCATGGAGATAAGCACTCTGGCCGGATTTGTCGCATAGAGTCCCATAGCATCAAAAACAAGCCATTTAAAACCATGAGGAATATAACTCAAAACCCTGGTAAGTCCTCCCTTCTCTTTCTGTTCTGTAAGCCATGATTTGGATTCATATCTCTTAAACATTACATAAGCTTCGTCTTCATCAGCATATTTTCCGGTATTATTGAAATTTTCCTTCAATATTCTGAACTGTTCAGCTTTCTGTCTTAAAGTTGTCATCTCCTGTCTTATTATAACCTCTTTACATTTGTTATGTTTCCAGTCGATGTACATCTTACCGATCAAACGCATTCCTGAAAGATCAAGCACCTCTATCTCGACAGGGAAATCATAAGGCTCAATGTCAACTATATCGCGGACTATAGTATCGGAGACATCCAGCAACTGAGCTTTAGCCAGACGAAGATCTATATAATGGTCGAGATGGCACGACTTGAGGGAGAGTGTGAGAAATTTTGATTCATAAAACGATACATCGCCGTCTCCGAAATTTGTTCTCTCGAAGCTTATCTCAGTATCTTTCATCTCCATGAGATTGAAATTCTTAGGCCCGACCCCCATTTCAGCTTTTTTGAACTGGATCTTTCCTGCTGTGCAGGACGCTCCTTCAAAATTAACTTCACCATTACCGAAGACTGAACGGTTGAAATTAATCCTGCCCGATCCGAAATCGACTGTTCTGAAATCAACCCTGCTGTTCCCAAATTCAGTTCTTTCGAAGGTTATCTCGCAATCGCCAAAAACAGAGTAATGAAAATCCACCTTCCCATCTGATATTCTCGTGATCTTGAAATTAAACCTTCCGCTGTTAAACCTTGTATTAATAAACAACAATTCCCCGCCGTTGAACTCGGTATTGGCAAAATTTACTTCGCCGTTTCCAAACTGCATATCCTGGAAGTCTTTTATTCCGTTCTTAACGACAGCATTCTTAAAAAGGAAATCACCATCACCAAATGTGGAGCCTGTAAATTCAATATTCCCATCCCTGAAAAATGTGTTTGAAAAATTTACATTGCTGGTACCGAAGCGTGAGCCGGTGAAGACGACCCTTCCCTTCGCAAAATGAGAGCCATCAAAATTTACTTCTCCATCTGAAAAAAAAGCATGGGAAAAGTCGTTGCACAATTTTGATTCAAAAAAAGCATCTTTTGCCGTGAAATTTTTTATCGGGACAAGTTCTTTTTTTTCAATATTATTGAGTCTCCTGTATGCAGATAATGAAAAATCGGAAATATAGAAATTGTCGAGATTTAAATCTTTCCCGTTCATAATAAGATCATAGATCGTACTTACTTCAACAGCTCCGAACAATTCGGAATCGATCTCCCTGTTTTCATTATCAAAGAATGTGATTATTGCTGTCTTAGGGCATGTTCTGCCATCATCAGCAATGAATTTATCTTTTTTGATCTCTACCTTGTAATTGGTGTAACCTGTTGTCATCTGATTGCTATTAAAAAGATTACCAAATTAATAAATTTTTATCAGAGGGTATCATCTTTATCGCATACATAAAATCCTGTAGGGGCAAACAGAACATTTGTTCCAGGCATCATTTGTCATGATAAAAGGTTCCGTTTCGCTGAAAATTTTGCCAATAATATTTTTAAGTCCATCCATGAATTCATCCCTTACCATACGAAAATCATTCAGCACCATTGTCTCTTTCCTTGAAGCCCCGATTTTAAGAAGCCCGGTCATTTGATCTCCGGGAGTTTTTTTTATTTTATATACCACAGGCATTACAACGGTTTCCGGCTTCTCCCTCAGATAACCTTCGCAATATAACATGGTTTGAAGCCATCCGTCAGCATCTTTCTTCCGGTCGTCCCTGAAAAGTTCACCGACAGAACCAATGGAATCAACAGTAACGCCTGTTTTGTAATCAACAATCCTTGTCACTCCATCCTTAATATCCACTCGATCTATTGTTCCCCCAATAACAATGTTATCTGATGTGCCATTTACTTCGTACTCTATTCTGAAGCTTACCGGCTTCTCCACCGCCATGATTATAAAAGGTGTCAGTTTTTTATCAATTTCAAGGATGCGATTAATGTAAACCTTTAATACATTAGTTACAATCTGTTCATTGGCAACAAAATATGAATCATTGCCTCTTTTGAATTTTTCATTAATAACATTTGTTATCAATTTATAAAGCAAACGCTCATCATTCAATAGTCCATCAATAGCGGTACCTTCCATTATTATACCAGAATACCTGCTGTAAAGACTCCGTATTGCCTCATGAAGCATAATGCCGAGCATGGCAGGATCAATTTCCTCAGCGATTACTTCAGGCTCTTTAAGATCATTAACATACCTGTAATAGAACTTCATCCTGCAATTAAGCCAGGTATTAATTGCCATGGGTGATAATCTCCCTCTTCTGTTGTCAGTTGAGAATCTTGATAAAAGCCTGGTATTATGCTCATTAGTTCTCTCCACAACTGGTCGTACAAATCCCGGATTTCTGATTTCAAAACTCAGGTTCATAAATTCGGGTTTTTGCCCGGGCTCATATTTCATCTGCTGAAGAAACCTGCTTATCTCACCGCTTCTCAACCCCTCAGGATTAGAGTTATAAATGAATGTCACATTTTCTGCCCGGTGCAGTAACCTGTAAAAATGGTAGGCATAAACTGATTCCTGGTGATTTACAGATGGAAGCCTGAATGCTTCACGCAATGCGAAAGGTATAAAGGAAGAAGAAGTAGTAAATGAAGGTAAAATACCTTCATTCACCGACAGAATAATCAGGTTTTTAAAATCAAGGACTCTCGATTCCAGTATCCCCATTATCTGAATACCCGAAAGAGGTTCTCCGGAAAATGGAACCGACTCTCTTTTTAATAACCTGTCGAGCAATTTACTCCAGGTTTTAAGTGACAGGATCACTCCGGAATTAGAAAATATTGATTCCAGCCGGTTAACAGAAAGTATTGCCCTGTAAATAAATTCATTCCTGATCGTCTCTGGCATAATATCTGTAAAATTCTGAATGTCAGAGCCTGCACTACCAGATACTATTAGTAAAAGTACAGCTTTCAGATATTCAGGGATTAATTCAGGAGCTGCTGGTCTTGAAAATATTTTTGATAAAACAGGAGAACCTTCAAATCGTTCAGAAGGGATCCATAAAAGGTTCCCTTTTACAATTTCTTTAATGATCTCTCTGTCAGTCTCACCTGTTATACCTGCTATCAGGTTGATCTTCAGCACACGCAAAACATCTTTATGACTGAAGAGTATTTTTCCGTCTTTTTCCCGGAGGTTTTGCTGCAGATCAAGAAGATATCTGATGAGAGAATATACATATGTCTGACCAAGCGGATAACCCATCGTTATATTAACATCCGGGATCTCCTCGGGCAGGCTGGTCAGAACCGGAATAAGCAGGTTCTCATCAGCAAGGACTATTGCTGTATGGTGTGCATTATCCGGGTCAAATGATGGAAGCTCCCTTATTAAATATGGTATAAGTTTTGCCTGGGCAATATCTGATGAGGTATCAATCACTCTTCGCTTTGCGTATTCAGAATTTTTTGACAGGTATGTGTCATAGCTCCAGTCAGAAGGCATATCATTCCCAAACAGCCTTATATTGTCCCTCAGGAAAAATCCTGCAGAATTTAGCTTTTCTTCAGTGATGTATGAATTATCGTAATCCCAGTAAAACCTGGCTGATCCTTCATTCTTTAACCCTGACATCATTGCTTTTTCACATTCATTCAGGGCATTGAAACCAATGAAATGAACCATGCTCCAACCAGAATCCGATATCTTCTCCCAGCCTTTATTCTCAGTTACTTCCCTGAAGATCATACCCTCATATGCGATATTTTTTTCCTTCAGAACGCTTCTGAATTCATAATAGAGATCTGTCAAAATTGACCAAAGGCTTATAAATTTTAATTTTTCATCAGTAAGTTTCTCAGGGTTGAAATTTGTCCAGAACCGTTTAATTATTTCAGCCTGTTCCGGACTAATACCACCAAATTGCTGGTCTATTTTCTTAAGGTCCTGCACGTTGCTGAACAGCTGAGCAGCATCTGTAAGGTATTTGTCAGCATCATCAAAGTCATTAAGCAACATATCGCCCCAGAAATAAAATTCATCGAAAGGCTCCGGCGTCTTGCCTATATTCCGGTATACCTTATAAAGCTCATAAAGAAGTATCTCATTTTCTGCAGGATGCAGCTTTGAAAATTTACGAAACAGATCGCTTATTGACATTATTGCAGGTGTCCATACAGGCTGTTTCAATTCTGCTGCAAGGTATTTCAGAAAGAAGAGACCTGCCCTCCTGTTTGGAAAGACAAGACATTGTGAATTCAGTTTGTTACCAAATTCACTGTAGAGGCTTTTTGCGATTCTCTCCAGAAAGTATTCCATTATATTTTTAATATTAACCTTTCAGACACTCCCGTGTTTAATATAAAGTCTTCCCTGCCAGGTATCAAGTTCTTCAAGACTTTTTTCAACCAGGGTGACTATCTGGTCGGTTCTTTTCTTACCCCAGTTGGCAGCAACAAGTAAGCGCGGTGGTGCCTCCCCTGTAAAACGTTCTACAACAATCGCAGGATTAAGCCTTTCAAGAAAATTAATAAAGAAACCGAGGTACTCTTCCCATGAGAAAACATGAAAGTCGCCCGGTCTTCTTCTGAATTCATCTTCCATCCTTGTACCCTTTATTATCTGAAGCTGATGGAATTTGACAGTCGTTAAAGGCATGCGGGAAATTATTTCAGCCTCTGCCAGCATCTCTTTAACACTTTCGCCAGGTAGACCGAAAATGAAGTGGGCGCCAGTATTAATACCCATTGAAGATGTGGCATTCAGTGCATTCCATGCCTCCTCGACTGTGTGTCCCCTGTTAACCCGGCGTAACGTCTTATTATAGCATGATTCAATTCCATACTCAACAGCTATATAGCACTTTTCCGACAATTCTTTAATATAATCCAGTTTTTCAACATCAACGCAATCAGGCCTGGTACCAATTATGAGTCCGCTAATGCCTGGATAGCCTAAAGCTTCTTCATACAGCTGTTTCATCTTTTCAAGAGGAGCATAAGTGTTTGAATATGCCTGGAAATAAGCAAGATATGAGGTTGCTGTTCTGTATCTCTTTTGATGGAACTTAATTCCCTCTTCAATCTGTTGCACTACGGGCTTTTCAGGAATACAATAGGATGGATTAAAAGCATCATTATTGCAGTAAGTACAGCCTTCCGTTCCTTTTGTCCCATCACGGTTGGGACATGTGAATCCTGCATCAATAGAGACCTTCTGTACTCGTGCGCCAAAATGCTTTTTGAAATAGTTTGAATAGGCATTGAATCGACGCTCATGCCCCCACGGATAATTCTTCATATGTGCCGGATTTGAAAGCATCAGATACTCACTGTTTTATTCAGGTCGACATACCATAAAAAAGCTTCAGTATCCCTGTAACCCATATCCCTCAGCAGCTCCTTGTATTGCCTGAGCTGATCCGTGTAATGATGATTCTCTTCGCCGAACTTGAAATCAATAATTACAGCTTTACCATTTTTAATAATGATTCTATCAGGTCTTCTTTTTATACCTGACGGCAATAGTATCTCTGCTTCTTTCAGCACTTTATATCCCGGGCCGAACCATTCATATACACCCGGAGCAGAGAGCAGTACCTGTAATCTTGATATAAGAGATTCTGCATCAGTGCCGGGTATCTTTCCTTCAAGAACGAGACGCTCCACTGCATCTGGTATGTCTTCATAGGTATCTATCTGTTCGAAAACTTCATGCATTAGTCTTCCATAATTTATTCTTTGCATAACAGCTTCCCTGTTGGCCGTAAAATAGTTTTCTCCATGAAGCTTCAACCTCAGGGATCCTGGTTTTCTACTGACAATATAGTCTGATGCAAAAAGGTCATTAACTACAGGCCTCTTTTTCTCCTGTAGCGGTATTTCTCCTGATTGAAATATAAGTGCTCCCTTATCAAAAAGACTTGCAAGGATAACTCCTGAGTCTCCTGCAGGGTTTTCTTCAGAGCAGATGGCACTTTTAATCAACCTGGCAATACCATTATTCGGTCCCGGTGTTTCAGGGACAAAACCATAGATAGCATCAATAGCCCTTGTCATAGCAACATAAAGCAGATTGATATTATCAAGATATGCCGAATAGAGTTCCTTTCTGTACTCATCAGCAAAGATTGTTTCTTCAAGCCCTTTCTGATATCTGACCGGTACAATTCCAAGTCCGTTGAAAGGAGGAACTTTCGGTTTTAACCAGAGAACAGGATGATGCGTTGATTTATGATCAAGGTTCCACGACAGGAAAGGAAGAATGACGACCCTGAACTCAAGTCCCTTTGATTTGTGTATGGTAAACACCTTTGCAGCATCCTGGTTTGAAGGAAGAATAACTGATTTTGACTTGCCTGTCGAATCCCACCATTCAAGAAATGACTCGAAATCAGAGTTCTTACTAACCGAATAATTTAATACCCAGTCCTGGAATGTATTAAGGTAGGACACATTCCATGGGAACCTGCCCAGTCCAAAGAAGCTGATAATGTTTTCGGTAGCCTCAAACAGCGTCATTTTCCCCGCTCTTTCCAGGAACTGGTCATATGCTTCCGGCAAATATCCGTCCGTTCCATCTGCAAGCCTGTCGCTGAATAATGGTATTGATCCGGCATTTTCGTTTCCAATGGCCAGAAGATAAAATCTTAACATCTGTGCCCTGGCAATTATATCCGAGGGTTCATTTAAGACTTTGAGTACAGATATGATGAAAATGATAGCAGGTGAGTTTGAAATTATCAGTGAATCATTTGAAATTATATTATAATTGTACCTGATCCTTTTTTCATCAGGGCAGTTATTATTGTATCTGATCATTGTTTTCAGCACCTCAGCACCCTCTCCCCCATCCCTCACCAGTATTCCAATATCTGAAGCAGAATATCCATTGTCCTGGAAAGTCTCTATGACATGAGGCAGTTTTTCAATTACGAGATCCTTCCATTTTTTTGTAATTTTTACTTTCCCCCCTTCATTTCCATCTTCATCATCTTTAATGTCGTCAATAAATTCAAGTTTTACAAAGCCTCTCGCTCTTCTTCCAGGATCTGACTGTACAGCTTCGGAATAGAGCTTTTTAAATTTCAGCGACTGCGGATCATCTGTGAATGACCTGTCGACAAGTTCAGGGATGATAGAAAACAGAGAATTATTGAACCTGATTATGTTTGAACAACTTCTGAAATTCGTCTTTAACGGTTCACTCAGAAACCTCTGGTTGTCAATCAGTTCATCCTGCATTTTTCCAAGTATCTGCCAGTCACTGTTTCTGAATCTGTAAATTGATTGCTTGACGTCACCGACGACCAGATTATCATTCCCCTCTCCCATGCTGTTAATTATCAATGGTTCAAAATTTTCCCACTGAAGTATGGATGTATCCTGGAACTCATCAATCATATAGTTTTCATACCTGTTCCCTATTTTTTCATAGATAAACGGTGTCTGGTCGCCTTTTGTAATGAGGCATAGAAATTCACCCGCATCAGAAATAAGGAAACTGTTCTCGGAATTTGCTATGGAACGCACTTTATTTAAAACATCAGAAAGAATACCCAGAGCATAAATATTTGAAAGAATGGCGTCGGCACTGTTAAAAAAAATTATATTCTCATTGTAAAACCTTATCGTATCCCGCAGGGTACTATCAAGGCCTCCTTCAATTGCCTGCCTGAGCATGGAACATGGCTCTCCTGTCGACCATTTCGGTGGATCATTGAGTATTTCCATGATATAATTGTTTGGCTTTACCAGCTTACCCAGTGCCAGGTTCCTTATAAAACCAGGAACTCCTTTACCTTTCTGGTAGAACATGTCATCAGTCAGCCCGAATGCTGAAAATATTTCCATGCATTTTCCCCCCAGACTTACCATTTTAGCACGAAAAGAAGCTGTTATAGTTCTGATTGAGAAAATATATTTAAGAAGAAATTCTTTATTCCCAAGGTTTGATATCTCCTCTGATGATAGTATTTTAAATTTTTCCTTAAAGAGCTCTTCCCCAAGCTTAAGGACCTCCCCTTTCAGGTTCCAGCTTTTCTCCTCATCAAGGTTTGAGAAGACATATTCATTCAGCCAGTTTTTCAGCTTTGCGTCGTCAGATGATGAAGCTATCATCTGATCAACTGCCGAAGAGAGTATCATACTGTGATCCAATTCAATATTGAATCCGGATTGCAGACCTGATTCTCTTGCAAATGCCCTCAGTACTTTCTGAAAGAATGCATCGATCGTACATACTGAGAATCTGGAAAAATCGTGAAGTATGGAGAACAGGATCTCGCCAGCCTCAATTCTTAAAGCCTGTTCAGTTTTTCCAGTCGCCTTTATAAGATCATCCAGATACTCCGACCTGTCACCTTTTGCAAGGCAATGAAGCTGGTCGAGTATTCTGTTTTTCATTTCAGCTGTGGCTTTATTGGTAAAAGTCACAGCAAGTATCTTCCGGTAATTATATTTCGATTTAAAGAGTCTCGCAAGGTATACTCCTGCAAGCTTAAATGTCTTGCCTGACCCTGCTGATGCGCTGTATATGGTAAGTGTACCCTCTTCCATGGTGGTCTAAAGTTAGCATTTTTTAATATCTTTGCAGCGTGAAAAAGAAAGTAGTAGTTGGCCTCTCAGGTGGCGTGGATTCGAGTGTTGCAGCATGGATTCTGAAAGAACAGGGGTATGATGTTACAGGCCTTTTTATGAGGAACTGGAATGATACGACAGGACTGATTCAGAGCGGTTGCCACTGGGAAGACGACCTTATGTTTGCCGAAATGGTGGCAAAGAAGCTCAAAATACCCTTTCATTTTGTTGACCTTAGCGAACCATACAGGAAAAGAGTAGTTGATTATATGTTTGCAGAATATGAGAAGGGCCGCACACCTAATCCTGATGTTCTGTGCAACAGGGAAATAAAATTTGATTCTTTTGCTGAAGAAGCAAAAAAACTTGGTGGTGATTTTGTTGCAACGGGTCATTACTGCAGCAAAGAGAGTATAATTGTAAATAATACACTTATTTACAGGCTCCTTGCCGGAAAGGATAACAACAAGGATCAAAGTTACTTTCTATGCCAGGTCAGTCAGAAGCAACTTGCATACGCACTTTTTCCTATTGGCGATCTTACAAAGCCTGAAGTGCGTAAAATAGCTGATAATCTGAAGCTCGCAACTGCACAACGTAAAGATTCGCAGGGTATCTGTTTTGTAGGAAAAGTTCATCTGCCTACATTTCTTCAACAAAAACTTAAAGCAAAAAAGGGAGATATAATAGAAATTAAAAGCAGATTTGTTTATCCGGAAATACCTGCTGGTTTTCCCGATAGCAAGGTACAGGAAGAATGGCTGATCTCGATGACCGAACCATTAAAATATGAACCTTCCAACGGAAAAATAGTTGGTACTCATAATGGTGCGCACTTTTTTACAATAGGCCAGAGAAAAGGTCTTAATGTAGGCGGATATAAAGAGCCTCTGTTTGTAATAGCTACCGATGTTGAAAAAAATATTTTGTATGTTGGTGAAGGTCAGTCGCATCCGGGTTTGTTCAGGAAGGGATTGTTTATCAGGAAAGATGAAATACACTGGATAAGAACTGACCTTGCAATGAAGACTGGTGAAATCAGGGATTACATGGTAAGAATAAGGTACAGGCAACCGCTTCAGAAAGCTATGCTTTTCAGCAGAAAAGATGGTATATATATAATATTCAACAAATTACAGCGAGGAATTACCCCTGGTCAGTTTGCAGCATGGTATATGGGGGATGAAGTTATTGCATCGGGAGTGATAGCAGGGTGAAGGGCGCAGGGCGCCATCCTACGCCACCTCCTTCGCAATGCTACGGAGGTCAAAGAAGGCTACAGATGGCAAAGCAGGGCGCAGAGCTATGAAAGAGACGGCTGACAAATCAGTGGATGAGATTTATAATTAAAATAAACAGATAAATGAAAATGAAACATTTACTTTCAGTTATTTTATTCTTGTTTTTATCCTGTTTTGCCTTCAGTCAAAATAATGCTATTCTTTTTAACAGATTAAATGAGCCTAAGGAAAATGCTTTCAGCATGCTGGTTCCACACGGATGGATAATTGATGGCGGAGCTCTCCGGCTGCTCGATCCGAATATTGCCGGAGTTAATAACATGGTTGAATGTAAGTTCGACATAGCTGTTAAAAAGGATGCAGAAGGTACTGTCATGATCAGGTGGCTCCCCGAGATGCTTTGCCTCGATCAGAGTCAGGCCTGGGGAAATCCAGAGGGCGCAGTATTTAATAATACTCTTGTCAGGAGAAAGAGAGATCCTGTCTCTTTCATGGTTCAGGTTGCAGTTCCTTATGCTCACCCAAAAGCTGTAAACGTTAGGGTTAAGAGCAGCAAACAACTACCCGGATTAGTGAAGAAATATCAATCAATGGTTTCCCCCGGGGTTAATATGGTAACCAACATGTCGTACAATGCAGCTTTAGTGGAGCTGACATATGAAGAGAACGGAAAACAATACCTGGAGCGAATGGTAACTGTAATCGAGGATTATGGGAGGAATGGGGGCGGATTATGGAAGAACAGGGAAACATTCCTGATCAGAACACCCGCAAATGAAATGTCAAAATGGGAGCCCGTAATACAGGTTATCCAGAACTCAGGTATATGGAGTTTAAAATGGATTACCGGGGAGGTCAACGGACAGAGGCAGCGTGCAGGTACTATTGCCGCCACGCAGAAAGAACTGCAGGAGATGGATAATGCAATAAATGAAAATCGCAGGAATACATATTCCGAAATCAACAAAGACATGTACCTTACACTGACAGAGCAAAATGAATATACAAATCCGTTTACAGGAAAGATTGAGACCGATACTGATAACTGGAAAAACAGGTGGATAAACTCACTGGGAGATATAATCTATTCAGATAGTCCCTCTTATAATCCAAACCATGACCCGGAACTTAATGTAAGCGGGTTTAAGCTGTCGTCGCCCAGGAAGTAAGAAATAAATTGACAAGGGCATAGGCATAGCGAGATTGTATGAAAATCCGTATCAATTGGAAGCTACCTTTGTCATCAAAATCCTAATCTTTTCTATCTCCTCTTTAAGAGACTGAAGTTCAGATTTTAACTCCAGGTTTTCCTTTTTGGTTGTTTCGATCTCGTGCTGCTGCTCTTTCATACCTTCAAGTAACACAACAGATAGTTTTTCATAGGAGACAGCCTTGTAACCATTATCATCAGTCCTGACAAGTTCCGGAAATACTTTTTCTACATCCTGTGCAATAAGGCCAATCTGGGTTCCAGAATCAAATCTTTTTTCCGGGAACTCCTCCTGCTTCCAGCTATAGCTTACACTTTTCAACTGAAGTGCCTTATCCAGGACATTATCAAGATCAGAAATGTTCTTTTTCCATCTTATGTCAGAGCCTGTCCATCCACCTCCAGTGCAATATGTAGTGCCTACGACATAGAGAGAATAGCTCCCCGGATTTGCTGTTGTACCAACTGAAACGGGATGTGCAAAGACGTTATATAATCCATCATAACCCCAGCTGAAATAGTTACCATCAAACCATACCGCCTGCTTACTGTTCACATAAACAGCACCGTAAGTTGAATTTTTGTTCAGGTTAATACTACCTCCAAAGTCAGCACTGCCATTTTTATAAATAGTCACAGCATTCGACCTGGATGATGCTGATGTACCATTACCGATCACAAATGCAGGTTCCGCGTTGTTCCAAATGCCAGGTGTACCCGAAACTACATTATACCTTCCGAGTACAAAAGACCCATATGCCTGGGCGGTTGTATTGTCTCCCATAGCTATGGAATTGGATCCATTAGCAGTTGTTTGGAGACCAAAAGTAGAAGATAAATGACCTGCTGCAGTGGTCTCAAAGCCGGTGGCAAATGAAGTATGTCCACTAGCATAGGTGTGATCGCCAAAAGCTGCTGCAGCATAGTTCCCGGCTTTTGTAAAAGCACCTGTAGCCAGACCATTTATGCCAAAAAGTTCAACAGTTGTTCCCCACCCCAAAGTTGTTGAGAATAAACTTTCGGATTTCGTATTATAACCCATGGCGAGAGCAAAAGGTCCTGAAGCTGTGTCAATTACGCCTAATGTAAATGCTCCCCAACCTGAAGCGACGGATCCAAAACCCAGGGCAAATGCTGCATAACCTGAAGCTATTGTTGGTCCCGTTGGATTTCCCAGAGAATCTACCCCTACCGAACCAAGGGCAAAGCTCTTTTCGCCTGATGCTTTTGCCCCCGTTCCAAAAGCATAAGAAGAGATTCCTGATGCTCTTGCCTTGTCGCCAAAAGCAAAAGAATTATCTTTATGGGCTAGCGCATTCTTCCCAATTGCAGTTGAGTAGTTCCCCCTCGCAATTGACTGAAATCCAAATGCCTGGGAATACATGCCCTTGGCTCTGGATTCATATCCTGTTGTAACTGAGTTAACTCCTATACTGTCGGGATGCTGAATAAGAACTCTGCCAACCAGAAAAGCATTTTTGTCTAACATCGGGTACCAGAGAACACGGTTCTGAGCAGGGTTTACTATCCCTCCAGCATCGGTTGCCACATTAAGAAAGTTAGCATTTCCGGTCTTACTTTGGTCAAATCCTCCAACCGCAAAGCCTCCCCTTATTCCTTTGCCCTGATCATCAATATACATTCTGATACTGTCGGCACTTACAGCGAGGTATTTCTGTGATACACCTTTTTCATCACCAAATCCTCCCACTGCAAATCCGCCCCTGATTCCTTTTTTCCCATCGTCAACATATACTCTTACTCCCTCATTGTAAACAGCAAAGATTGTCTGCCCAATGTTGTTCTTTACCTCAAAAAGAGCTTCATCCATATCAGAAGTAGTTCCTTTGACAGTGAGTTTTTTTATGGGACTCTTAATATCTCCTGCTATCATGGTATATGGAACCGACCATAACTGTGAGGTGCCCATAGTTTTCCATCCTCCGTAATCTATCTCAGTCTTGATAAATTTTGAACCCTTGCTCCAGTCGATTGCACTAAATGTCGCAGCAGTTCCTGCTTTTCTAACTCCTTTACCAACAATAACATTGATTAATCCAAAACTATTGGTGATAACTGAAGAATGTTCCTCCTGCCAGAAAGTTGTATCAGCTGTTTCAGTCTGAATAGTCAACCTGACAGGCATTGGGGTATTGACGATTGAGTTTCCTGAGACAGGATCGCGTGCAACTGCTTGATAATTAAACCCCTGTGGAATCTGAGCTTCGCCAGTACAGAAAATAAAAGAAACAAGAAACAAGAGGAAGAGTTTTGTCTTCATAATTATAAAGGGTTAAAGGCGCAGAGGCACAAGGGCTTAACGGCACAAGACCAGTGAGCCTGAGGTTAAACAATAAACTGTTGAAAACAAAGAATATAAGAAGCAATATATTATAAAAAGAGAAGCAAGTCAAGTATTTTTGACGAGTAGCTGAAAATGTAGTATTTATGATGAATTAACAGGGATATAATTCCTCTGCTATCCTGGCTTGTACGATGAGTGGTTTATCAAATTCATTAATTAGCATTTCATGAATTATGGATATCTTTAGCGAAAAATATATATGAAAAAGATTTCTGTTATCAGTGGTGGATCAGGCGGACTGGGTCTGGCTATTGCCGAACGTCTTGTGAAGTCAGGAAAGGATGTTCTAATCCTGGGACGTAATACTGAAAAGCTCACAAGGGCGGCAAAAAAGCTGACCAGGCTTTCTAAAAGTTCCCATGTGAATACGATGGTTTGCAATATAGGCAATGAATCAGAAGTAAGAAGAACAGGAAAGTATATTAAAGAGCAGAAGCTTGTAACAGAGTATCTTTACAATAATGCCGGCAGAGGACTCTTTTTAAATGCCAGATATTCAACCTCAGAAACGATCGATGATGTATTTGAAGCTAATTTAAAAGGAATGATACTTCTCACTTCAGAGATCCTGAGAATTACACCTGAAAAAGAAGAGCTTACCATTGTCAATATAATGTCGACCTCTGCATTGTATGGAAGGGACCAGGAATCTATATACTGTGCAGCCAAATGGGGCGCCAGAGGTTATACTGAAGCTCTGCGAACCGAACTTAAAGGAACAAAAAGAAACATCCTGGCTGTCTACCCTGGTGGAATGAAGACTGACTTCTGGAAAGTGCCGGGTCAGGATCGTGATATCTCAGATTTTATGGAACCCAAAGAAGTTGCTGAGAAGATTGTTAATGCTGTTATGGTTAAAAATAAGCTGCTGGTTACTGATATTACTATTAACAGGAAGAAGTAAGCTTCCGGGGAAGAGTCAGTTGGTGATCATTTGATCGTCATTCAAAGGTCATTCAATGGTCATTCGGTGGCCATTCGGTGGTCATTTGATAATAATAATTAAAACTTAGGATTTTGGTGGTCAATCTGAACCGGCCAATAATGGTCAAGGGCATTGGCTGTTGCAATAATGAATAAATTTTGCAGCAGACATTTAACAAGTATGATTTTAATATTTTCTGGTCCGTTGATTTGTTTAATCACTCACACAGGGTATGTCTCAAGATAAGTTCACCAACGAAATTCATAAATATTCCCTTAGTATTTACCTCTCGCGGGAAAAGTCCTCCCCACTGCTGATTGGTTTTAAGAGAGATTCTTACATTTCCAAAGTTCTCCTTCACTTTGGGTATTCCTGAGATTGGCGGATCACCTTTCAGAATCAATTCTGTATTCTGAGTATCGTTACCTTTTATGGGCATTATAAGAAACCAAGGCTTCTCTTTGAAAGGCGGCATAAGTTTTCGTATAATTGATAATGGGTAGTTGCAAGTCATCTTTTCGAACCAGTTAGCCTGGGATTGATCTACTTCATATTGTAAGCTGAGGGATAAATCAATCTCACCCTTGTTTACCACTTCTGCAGACCAACCCTCATTTGTCCTTACAAACGAAATGGAATCCGCTACATATTTTGGATAACCAAGAGTCTTTCCCATCTCTACTGGAATCCATTCGGTCTCTGGCATAGTGAGTGTGTACCAGCCAAGTAATCCCTTGTATTCCGCAAGAATCTGTACATGAGCAACCAAATAGGGAGGCAATGGCAAACGAACCCTCTCAAAATCAGTAATTTTGACAAAAACTGTTGGTTCTGATGGCATCCCAAAAGGCTTTGGAAGAAGTGAACTATAAAGTAGACTTTCTGATGGAACAAAATAAGCAGAAAGTTGATGAAAGACATTATACAAACCCAACGAGGATTTTCTTTGGTTCCCAAGGAATTTCCATTCACTGCCTTCCATAATTAACCTGGTACCCTCAATGAGAGGGAAAGATGGATCCGATGCCGGAATAACTCCCAGATTCGACTCGGCAAAACCATTTATTTCCGCGATATTTTGTTCTTCTTTAAATGTAAGAATGGTTATCCTCAGGCGGGTTAGATATTTAAGTATATACGATTGCCTCAGGCAGGTTTCAAAATCTTTTTTATTTAAACCCTGATGCAGGAAAGAATTTGAAACACAATTCAAAATCTGGTTGATATCCTGATGTCTGTAATAATCAGATATTTTTTGAATAAAAACTTCGACATCAGCTGGAATTGAAATACCTTCTGGTCGCTGATTATTTGATCTAGAATCAGTTGTCATAGTACATTACAATTTACTATAAATACATACAAACTATTAGATCAAATTTATACCAAGTTTAAACCAAAGTCAAGCTTTTATCTGCTTTTAAGATTGAAATAGAACTCAAAATGGAAAAACCGGCCTCATCAACCACCTTTGACCATTCAGATTAATCTTAATATACAAGACTAAATAACAGGTATTTAATTCCGGTTTTTCGTGGTTAGTTTACTCCGGCGAGAAGTGGTCAAAGCCACTGGACATGAAGTTAGAAGAATTACAGGTTTATAATCTTTCTATGAATATGGCAGAAAGGATATGGAATATAGTAATTAAATGGGATTTTTTTCAGAGAGATACGATTGGCAGACAGTTGGTAAGAGCCGCAGATTCAATTGCAGCTAATCTCAGTGAGGGTTATGGCCGGTATCATTTCAAAGAAAATATAAATTTCAGCTATTATTCAAGGGATTCATTATACGAGACCAAAACCTGGCTGACTAAAGCTCACAACAGGGACCTAATTAACCATGAATCATTTGAAACATTTATTAATGAGATAGATAATATTGGGATCAAACTTAATAACTATATAAAATCAATAGGCAATAAAAAGACAACTGAATGACGGCCGAAGCCCTAAATAACGGCCGAAGGCCAAATGACGGCCGAAGCCCTAAATGACGGCCGAAGGCCAAATGACGGCTGAAGCCTTAAGATAATCTTCTTTTGTAATCCTCATAATCAAACTTTCTGATAAGCCTGAATTTACCATCCAGAGTCCAAATGCCGATTGATGGATGGTGTACTCCATTGAAAGTGGTGGTTTTCACCATAGTATAGTGGATCATATCAAGGAAGATAATCCTGTTGCCATTTTTAAGTTCTTTATCGAATGACCACTCGCCCATATAATCGCCAGACAAGCATGAATTACCTCCCAGACGGTAAATGGGTTTACCTTCGACCGGATCCGAAGCATTCAACACTCCCGGCTTATAGGGCATCTCGAGACAATCGGGCATGTGTGCCGTAAATGAAACGTCGAGAAGAGCAGTTTTTATTCCCCGGTTTACAACAATATCTTCAACAGTAGCAACAAGCTCACCTGTTTCCCAGGCAAAAGCGCTTCCAGGTTCAAGGATCACATGAAGGCCTGTTCTTTTCTTAAAATCTTTGATCATTTGTATTAGATGCCTGGTATCATAACCTTTCCTTGTCAAAAGGTGCCCTCCTCCCATATTGATCCATTTAATCTGATCAAAGAAACGGCCAAATTTCTCTTCAACCACTTTTAGCACTCTTTCTAGAGCAAAGGAGTCTGATTCAAAAAGTACATGAAAATGCAAGCCTTCTATCCCATCCGGAAGCTCTTTGTGCAATTCTTCGGCTGTTATGCCTAGCCTGGAACCCGGAGAACAGGGATTATATAAGCCATAACTTACCTCAGAGAATTCAGGATTGATCCTTAACCCCATTGATAATTTTCCTTTATAGTCCTTGATAATTTTAGAAAATTCAGCAAACTGGTTTAATGAATTAAAAGTTATATGTGAGCTGTACTTCAGGATTTCAGTGATCTCATCTTTCTTATATACCGGTAAATATACATGAGCCGGTGAGCCTATCTCTTCATAACAGAGTCTGGCCTCATGAAGAGAACTGGCCGCTGCACCGGACACATATTCCCTGAGAATATCAAATATCCCCCACATGGCGAATCCTTTGAAGGCAAGTATTATCTCTGCACCTGATTCGTCAGAGACATACCTGATCAAAGAAAGATTTTTCCTGAATCGTTCTTCATCGATCACATAACAGGGAGAGGGGATATCGCTATAATTGATTTTCAAATCAGCTTTATATTTCAGGTCATTAATAAGTTGCCCAGGGCGCCATCCTGCGCCATAGCTACTGATGACAAAGCAGGGCACAGGGTCAGGGAGCTTTTAAGCATATTATCGTTATGTCATTGTACCTTTGCACCGTTGTACCGTTGTACCTTTGCACCGTTGTACCGTTGTACCTTTGCACCGTTGTACCGTTGTACCTTTGCACCGTTATTATAGCTCAAGGTCAACATTATGCAGTTCCACCCATGGAAGACCATTTAAATTAAGCTGTTCCATGAAAGGATCGGGGTCAAATTCCTCAACATTGAAAACACCGGGTTTTTTCCAGATCCCCTTGAGATACATCATTGCGCCTATCGTTGCCGGAACGCCAGTAGTATAACTAACTCCCTGTGTACCAGTTTCTTTAAAAGCCGCTTCATGACTGCAATTATTATAAATATAGTAAGCCTTTTGCTTTCCGTCCTTTAATCCCCTGATGCGGCAACCGATAGAGGTCCATCCGGTATAATTTTCTCCCAGTTCCCCGGGATCAGGCAAAACCGCTTTCAGAAATTTAATAGGAACAATTTCTCTTCCATCGAACATTATAGGTTCAATACCAGCCATTCCAATATTTTGAATTACACGCAGATGTGTAAGATATTCCTGCCCGAATGTCATCCAGAATCTTGCTCTTTTAAGGGTTGGGAAATTCTTTACGAGCGACTCAAGTTCCTCATGGTAGATCAGATATGATTCCCTGGGTCCTATATCAGGGTAATTCAGAGGTTTATGTATTTCATGAGGTTTTGTATATATCCATTTACCATTTTCAAAGTATTTCCCTTTTTGAGTCACCTCCCTTATATTGATTTCTGGATTGAAGTTTGTCGCAAAGGCTTTACCATGCTCTCCGGCATTACAGTCAACGATATCGAGGTAATGCAGTTCGTCAAAATGATGTTTGGCAGCGTATGCAGTAAATATCGATGTTACACCAGGGTCGAAGCCGCAGCCCAGGATGGCAGTAAGTCCTGCATCCCTGTATCTGTCGTGATATGCCCATTGCCAGCTGTACTCAAATTTGGCTTCTTCAAGAGGTTCATAATTAGCTGTATCAAGGTAGGCAACACCGGTTTCAAGACAGGCGTCCATAATATGAAGGTCCTGGTAAGGCAGAGCTACATTCACAACAATATCGGGTTTAAAGGATCTGATAAGATCTACCATCTGAGGCACTTTGTCGGCATCCACCTGAGCTGTCTGAACATGGTTTTTACCAATTTTTGCTGCAATAGCATCACATTTTGATTTCGTCCGGCTTGCAAGCATTATATTGCTGAAGACTTCAGTAAGCGATGCCATTTTATTAACGACAACCGTACCTACTCCTCCTGCTCCTATAATTAATACTTTACTCATAAACACGTAATTTATAATAGATTGAATGTAATAAGGTTCTTAATTCTAAAATCTTTATATAAACTAAAATGAGGTACCTCTATGAATAATTCAAATATAAGATATTAAAATGACCAATCAATAATAGATTTTATCTGAAACAAAAATGATTATCAATAGTGGTTTTATATTATTGGTAATCGATACCAATTCTGTTTATATTTGTAGCCTCACTCTCAGGTGCCGGAACATGAAACTTATCAATCCACTGATTATTCTCAGGATACTGAGTACGATACTCCTGATTGAGGCACTATCGTTTTTACTTTGCCTGCCGGTTGCATTTATCTATAAAGATGCTATATACCCATTTTTATGGTCTTCAGCCATAACGGGCTTTTTTTACCTTCTTCTTCGCATCGCAAGTATAAATGCGGATACGGATAAAATTAGCAACCGGGATGGTTATCTTGCAGTTACCCTTTCCTGGATTGTCTTCGGGCTGATGGGATCCTTACCTTATATTATTTCTGGCGCTATCCCATCTTTTATAAATGCTTTTTTTGAATCAGTCTCAGGATTTACCACCACAGGATCATCCATCCTTACAGATGTTGAATCACTTCCATATTCAATATTATTCTGGAGGAGCCTGACCCACTGGATAGGGGGTATTGGTATTATCATGCTCGTGATTATTATCCTTCCTTCACTAAGGGTTTCAGGCTACCAGCTATTCAGTCTTGAATCTTCAATGAAAGAAAAAATACACCCTAAAACCCAGGCGGTCGGATTCAGGATAATGATAATTTATATAGGACTAACTGTGGCTGAAACAATACTCTTAAACCTTGGAGACATGACCCTTTTTGACAGCATCTGCTACTCATTTGGGACTGTTGCAACCGGAGGTTTTTCAACAAAGAATAACAGCCTGCAGTTCTATTCGTCGTACAGCCAGTATACAGTTATGATATTCATGTTACTTTCCGGTACCAGCCAGGTTGTTTACTATTATTTAGGAAAACTGAATTTCAAAAAAGTAAGACAAAATGAAGAGCTGTGGTTTTATATTGCTGTCGCCATAGCTGCAGGATCAATTGCCACTGTTATACTTATGGTCCATTCTTCATTAAGGTTTGAAGAAGCGTTCAGAGATGGTTTTTTCCAGACAATCTCAATAATGACCTGCACGGGTTTTGTATCAGCAGATTACCTGATATGGCCGATGGCAGGGGTTCTGTTAATCTTTATACTGATGTTTGCAGGCGGAAGCACGGGGTCGACAAGTGGTGGAATAAAGATGGCCAGGCATCTAATAGTACTGAAAAACATAAAAAGTGTATTTATCAGGCTCAACCATCCTAATGCCATTGGAACGATCAAGCTTAATGGTAAACTTGTGAATGAGAGCACGAATATTACCATAGTCTCATTTGTTGTCCTCTATATTTTCCTGTTCATTGCTGGAACAGTTATCATAGTCATCACAGGTGTCGATCCGGTAACTTCTGCCAGTTCAGTGGCAACATGCATGGCCGGCATCGGGCCAGGATTAGGGACTGTAGGACCCATGAGCAATTTTGCCCACCTGCCGGAGATCACAAAGGTCGTCCTGAGTATGCTGATGATTATCGGGAGGCTTGAGATAATTACTGTGTTCGCATTATTTACGAGGTCGTTCTGGAAGATATAAACAGACACTAAAGATTAAGCATCTTTCTAACTGATTCCAGGTTTTCCGGAGTACCAATATCTGCCCAGTATCCTGTGTCGTGTCTGTAAGTAAAAATCTGATATGATCCTGCAAGCTGCAAATAGAGGGCAGTCATGGTGTAAACGCCTTCCTTCATACTATTAAATATCACAGGATCAATAATATGTAACCCGGAAAAAGCTATTTCAGACAATTGTTCGCTTTCGGGACCTGTTAAAATTTTTTCACCGGTGTTCCTGTTATACCATCCCTTTAGCATTCCCTGCTGATTTACCAGAAAGAATCTGTTTCCAATGCGTTTCCGCACTGCAAGAGTAGCAAGACCTTTATGTTTGATATGAAAGGAAAGCATATCCTTAAGATCCAGATCGGTAACAATATCCGCATTATATAGCAGGAAAGGATCTTTATCAAAGAAATCCCTTGCTTTGAATAGTCCTCCTCCTGTTTCCAGTAGTAATTCACGTTCATCAGAAACAGTTACCCTGAATCCTTTCCGGTTGAGGTTATCAAGTTCCTTTTCAACCATATCTGCAAAGTGATGCACATTAACTATTATATCGTCAAATCCGGCTGAAGTGCATTTTTCAACTGCAAGCTGAAGAACGCTTTTCCCGTTAATATCGATTAGCGCTTTGGGGGCAGAGTGTGTTAGTTCTCCAAGTCTTGTACCTTTCCCTGCTGCCAGTATCATTGCTTTCATAGGCAAGGGTTAATGCTTTACTGAAGATAACGTTTTAAACATTGTTGTTCCGGAGATCAATCTTACAGAATTATATAATTCGGGAAGCCTGAGGTTTATTTCAGCTGTCATAATAACTTCCTGAAGTAAATTAACACCGGGTACAATACTTTCAGTGAATGTCGGCTTCTGCTCATACAGGCCACGGAAACCGAAAGCCCCGAGGGCCTGCATAATCCGTATCATACTGAATCCTGCAAAATAGCCGGCGAATTTATGTTCATCTTCATGCGAGACTGTACAGAATTTCCCGATATAATATCTCAGGAGCTCATCTCTGTTGGATGCGAGCATGGGAATCTTGGAATCATATAATAAAGAAGCCACATCGTATTGAGGAGCGCCTTCCCTCCCACCCTGGTAATCTATAAACCATGGGTTGCCGTCTTTTATCATGATATTGGCACTCTGGAAATCCCTGTAAAGAAAATAGTCCTGTCCTGCCTGAAGAAGATAATCAGCAAGGGAATTGAAGTCATGCTCAAGCCGACGTTCATTAAATGGAACTGCCAGCAATTTTAACAGCATATACTTGAAATAATTCATATCCCACATCATAGATTGCCGGTCGAAGGACCTGTGAGGATAGCAGAGATCAAGATTAAGTCCTTTAACTCCAATGGTCTGGAAAAGTATAAGATGATCAAGTATCCTGCGAAAGAGGTCTTTTGTCTCTTCATTGAAGTTGCTTATATCGGGTCTTCCTTTTAGCCATTTGTATAAGTTGATATCGCCAAGATCGCTGAGAAAATAAATATGCTTGTCCGGAAGGTAACCATAAATTTCAGGTACATTAAGACCTTTTGCAGCAAAATGTTCTGTAAAGCCAATAAATGCTTCATTCTCCTCAGGCACAGGGTTATAAGCACCTATGAGAGTTTTCCTGCCAGTTACAATTCTGAAATATTTTCTGTCGGAACCGGAACCGGGAAGTGCAGTAATTTTTAAATCATAATTACCGAATATTTCTCTGTAACCTTCTGATATTATTTCTGACGTATCCATAAATTATAACGTTTCGTTTAATCGAAATAATTCTGATATACAGTTCCCGGGATATTTTATTGAAAAACCTGTGCAGACAAATGTAACAATTTCCACTCCAGATAAAAATCATTTCAGAAAACTGCTGAATATGTTTTCATAACTTTCTTAACATTTCTGAAACCTATTCCAAAATTCCTTATGGCATTAAATCAATATATCAGCAGTGAATTACTGTTGGGAGAAAAAATATATTACTTTTGATTCTATTGAGTATGTTTGGGTTTTTTCAAAACAGATTACATTATTTCATGAAAATATCTAAGGTAATACTGCTGCTGCTTTCTGCTGCATTTTTTTCTTTTGTCACAGTTAAAGCCCAGGTTGCCGATCCGCCGTTTCTTCAATACATCCATCATCCATGGGTAGATTCTGTGCTTAATACTCTCACACCTGATCAGCGGATCTCTCAGTGTATCTGGGTTGCAGGCTGGTCGGACGGGGATATATCACATGAAGTTGAACTGGCGGAAATGATAAAGGCAGATGGCCCCGGAGGTATAATTTTTTTCCAGGGGACACCTGATAAACAGGTTGAGCTTACCAATTACTATCAGAAAATATCAAAGGTTCCGCTTATCATTGCCATGGATGCTGAATGGGGTCCGGCGATGAGGCTTTCGGGAGTAGAAAAATTTCCATACCAGATGACACTGGGGGCCATCAGGAACGATTCTTTAATATATCAGTTCGCAAAATCTGTTGCTGAACAGTGCAAGCGACTGGGAGTTTGTGTAAATCTTGCTCCGGTAGCCGATATTAATAATAATCCTGCCAATCCCGTGATAAATTACAGGTCTTTTGGTGAAGACAGAGACAATGTCACATCCAAATCAGTTCTGTATATGAGAGGGCTTCAGGAAAATGGTGTTATGGCAACTGCCAAACATTTTCCCGGACATGGTGATACGGATACGGACTCTCATACCAACCTCCCGGTAATTAATAATACTATTCAGAGACTCGATAGTATTGAACTGTTTCCTTTTATGAGACTTATTCGTGAAGGAACGGGATGTATTATGGTGGCTCACCTCAGCATTCCATCTCTCGATTCGACCAGGAATCTACCCTCAACATTGTCGCCGGTCATTGTAAAAAATCTGCTGCAGAATCAGCTGGCATTTAAAGGTCTTATTATAACCGATGCAATGAATATGCAGGGTGTAACCAGGTATATTAGACCGGGGGCAGCAGAGGCCAGGGCATTTGAAGCCGGTAATGATGTTGTGGAGTTTGTCACGGATATTAAAACTGCAATAGCTGAAACCAATAAACTCATTGCATCAAAAAGGCTTACCAGGGAAGATATCGACCTCAAATGCAGAAAAGTACTTGCCCTGAAATACTGGGCAGGTCTTATAAAGAGTCCTTCAATTGATAAAAATAACCTGACATCCGATCTTAATACAGGTTCAACAAAGGCTTTAATACGTGACCTTTATGCTAATGCTCTCACTCTTCTGAATAACAAACAGAATATTCTCCCATTAAGAAATCCGGAAAAGATAAGGATCGCAACTGTTGCCATTAATAAGCCTGGAAAAACTCTTTTTCAGCACAGGATATCCGAGTATCAGCCGGCAGACAGCTATTACATTGATCCGGCGAAAACTGCTGGTGCTCAGAGATTATTAAAGAAACTATCTGGTTATGATCTTGTTATTGCAGGGGTCTATGGAACCGATCAGCGACCGAACAGAGATTTTGGCATATCATCTGATCTTATTAAGTTTATTAATGATCTTACAGGAGGCACAAAAACAGTTATAACATGGTTTGGAAACCCCTATGCTATCGATAGGATCAAATCGCTCAGTAACGCCGAGGGGCTTCTTCTGTCTTACCAGGAAAATGAATATACTGAAGATCTTTCGGCACAGCTTATATTCGGGGGTATAGGTGCCCGCGGTTCTCTTCCGGTCACGATCAATGAGAAATGGCCATATGATTACGGGATCATTACACCGGGGAACATAAGGGTTCAGTACGGATTTCCGGAGAGTGCAGGAATGTCTTCGATTCTTCTTAATACAAAAATCGATTCTATTGTTAATATCGGTTTGAGTCAGCAAGCTTTTCCCGGTTGCGAGGTAATGGCTGCCAGGAAAGGTATAATTGTCTTCCATAAGACTTATGGATATCAGACCTATGATAACAGAGCAGCAGTTAGCGATGATGATCTCTATGATCTTGCATCAGTCACAAAAGTATCAGCCACCCTGCCAGGATTAATGCTTCTTGATACTGAAGGGAAATTTTCACCAGACAAGACCCTCGGGAGCTATCTCCCATTCTTCCGTCGGTCGGATAAGGGGGATTTGCTTATGTCTGAAATTCTGACGCACCAGGCAGGGCTTCAGGCCTGGATACCTTTCTGGAAAGAAACTGTAAAAAAAAACGGAGAGTTCAGAAAGAGAATTTTCGATACTCGCTATTCCGGCAGGTACCCTCTTGAAGTAGCATCAGGACTTTTTATAACTAATAAATACAGAAAGAAGATCTTTACTGAAATTAAAAAGTCGCCTCTTTCTGAAAAGAAATATCTCTATTCTGATCTTGGTTTTAT
This sequence comes from uncultured Rikenellaceae bacterium, assembly GCA_964526345.1. GTDB lineage: Bacteria > Bacteroidota > Bacteroidia > Bacteroidales > VadinHA17 > LD21. Next base: position 865 of record CAZGKI010000010.1, on the reverse strand, counting down.
AATCTCACCCGAAATAATCGAAACACTCTCCGGAAAGAACTGGACCGCCTTTGTCACTTCAAACATTTATCATAAAATAGGGGCTTATGATATAGTATTCAATCCATGGCAAAAATACCCGCTAAGCCGCATTGTACCAACAGAGTATGATTCTCTGTTCCGGAAGCAGCAGCTACAGGGAACAGTTCATGATGAAGGGGCTGCAATGATGGGAGGTATTTCCGGGCATGCCGGGTTATTTGCCACTGCAAACGACCTTATGAAACTAATGGAATTGTACCGCCATATGGGAGCCTATGCCGGGGAACAGATTATCGGGAAAAATGTTATGGAGAAATATACCAGGGTACAATTTCCTGAAAATGAAAACCGCAGGGGACTTGGTTTTGATAAGCCCTTGTTGAATAATTCAAACATGTCGCCGAAAGATTCCTACCCATGTATAAGTGCTTCACCTTCAAGTTTCGGGCATTCAGGGTATACCGGGACATTTGTATGGGTTGACCCGGAGTATGAGCTTAGTTATATCTTCCTGAGCAACAGGGTTTATCCTACCAGGAATAATAATCTCATTTCCGACCTTAATATCCGCACCGAAATCCTTCAGGTTTTGTATGATTCTATAATAAAATAATTAAGAACTTACACGGAGGGGCGCAGAGGCCCAAAGGCTCAAGGGCTCAAGGGCGCAATGGTACAGAGGACTAAAGATAATAATTGCTAAATAGTTTGTTGTTCCGTGTACCGGTTGCCGGGCGCCGTGTGCCGAAAAAAGAAAAAACCAGACTGCATTTTACAATCTGATTATTTTGTGCCCAGAACAAGACTCGAACTTGCACACCGTAACCGGCACCAGCCCCTCAAG
>CAZGKI010000009.1:0-104671 GCA_964526345.1 uncultured Rikenellaceae bacterium | reverse complement strand
TTGCAGCACTCCAGTGGGTCATAAAATTTTCATCTACAGCATTAGCAGGTCTGTATCCTTCCAGGGTAGATGATACTTCAACATGTTTTTTCAGAGATAAAAGCAGCCACCCTGTAAAGTTATTCTCAACCGCATTTTCTTTAATTCCAGGGTAATATTGCGGATAATCACCAAAAGCAGTATTGGAGTGCATAACACCATCAGCATCCACAGCAGTAGGGAATAAGGCAATTTCAGAGCCGCCTCTTCCACTACCGTAATTAGATGGGATCATACAAATAGTCCATAATTGCCCGTTCTTGTCGTGGAAGGTGCTGCCATGACCTGCTCCGGGAGAGAATCCGGTGGTTTTGAATGTTAATGGATTATGCTGTGAATATTCAAACGGCCCCATAGGACTATCAGATGTATAAACCCCATGAGAATAGGACAGAAATTCAAGTCCGATTGCTGCATATTGCAAATAGTATTTACCATTATGTTTTAGCATCCAGGGACCTTCTATCCAGGGATATTCTTCTGGGAAATAGGGCCTGTGTGTGAAGAACGGAAATATCACATCTTCAGCCCTTCTTCTCTCAAAGCCATGCTCTTTATAGTTGCCAAAGAAACAGACCCTAGGTTCTCCTATCTCCTTAAAGGTATTTGGATCCAGCTCAACAACTTTAAAAGGCATCAGCTGAGACCATCCGTAATACATATATAGCCGGCCGTCATCATCGAAAAACATATCGGCATCACCGTATCTGTCACTGTCAAAAGTTCCGGCCTGCTCCCATTTTCCTTCTTTAGGGTCACCAATGCATTTATAGACATTGATTTGGTTCATTGAACATGCATATAAAGACTCACCATTACTTGCAACAGATAAAACACCACCGGGAAAACTCGGAACATCGAGATAGGTCCAGTCTCTCATATTATCGGAATACCAATATCCTCTGCTACCACTCACAAAAAAATAATAATAATCTTCAAAAAGAACTACAATTGGCTCTCCACCCCTGCGTGCTCTTTCCGAACCTACAATTACGCTGGTGGGGTTACAGAATGTCAAAGGCTTGTCTGTTATCCGGACAGAAAAGGCCTGCGATTTACCAGCATTGTCTGATGCCTGCTTGCATGAAGTACCAGCAATCAAAGTTACTATTACCAGCAGGATTAATGTTTTTAATTTCAATTTGTGCATGATTGGTTTAGATTAAGTTATTAGTTAAATATTTAATTTGTTTCTGAGCTGAATTATAATAAGGAACAGCAGCATTTAATATTAATAAAAAGAATCTTCTTACACTTTTATAAATTGAAGCGATTAAAGTTATATTAAAATTAAGATAAAACAAATTTTACCTTAATTTCATTACACAACTAATGAATATAATATCGGAAACAATATGTAATTGTGATTTAATTGAAATAATCCGACTAGCTGATTCTCTGAAAAAAGATTGTTTTGTTAATATATAATCATGATCAGTGGCATCAGGCTGTGTCCCTCAAGCGGCAAGTTTTTAGCTAACCGTAGGGAAAACTTGTCTGTTGTTTTCGTAATTAGCATTTAAAAGGAGGCATAGTGTTTGGAATTATCCCGTTTCTCATTATATTTGATTGACATTAAATGGTATCTCCGATAGTTTTAACTTTGGTGAGAAACAATATTTTTTTTACCGGGAATGCAGAAGATACATTACTTTTAATATAAATGATTGTTTGTATAAACTATTGACCTTTTATTATTAATACAATTTTTTATTAATCAAAAAACCTTAAAACCATTATGAAAAAATTATCTTCCTTTATTTTGATATTCACGGCATTGGCGTTGGCCTCATGTAGTGATTCGAATCCCGTACTGACCATTGAAGGCGGCAAGGTTATCGGTGTGCAGACCCCGACAAAGGGAATTATTGCATATAAGGGTCTCCCTTTTGCAGCGCCTCCCGTAGGTGACTTGCGTTGGAAAGAGCCGCAGCCCGTTGTGCCCTGGGAAGGCGTTAAGAAAGCAGACACTTACGGCGATGCTGCCTCACAAACAACATGGGATCCCGAAAGTTTTTATGGCAGAGAATGGAGGGCCAGCGGCTCTGTTCCGTTCACGGAGAACTGCCTCTATCTGAACGTCTGGACTCCCGCAGCAGGCAAAACGGGTAAGAAACTCCCCGTTGCAATGTGGATACACGGCGGCGGCTATCGTGAAGGTTTTGCCTATGAACCGGAAATGGATGGTGGCGAGGATTGGGCTTCACGTGGTGTAATTTTAGTTCAGGTAACTTACCGTCTCGGCTCTATGGGTTTTTTCTCCCACCCGCTTTTATCGGCCGAAAGTCCTCACGGTGTCTCGGGTAATTATGGCTTATTTGACCAGGTTGCAGCACTTAAATGGATAAAAAATAATATTGAACAGTTCGGCGGCGACCCCAACAATATAACCATCTTCGGTCAGAGTGCCGGTGCTGGCAGCGTCCAGTCATTATGCGCTTCCCCGCTTTCAAAGAACATGATCAGCCATGCAATAAGCATGAGCGGCGGCGGTTTAAGCAATTTAAGACCAGGTATCCTCCTCGATACTGCCCAGCTGACTAACAAGAGGATGATGGACTATTTTAAAAAGACTTCATTAGATGAAATGCGCGCTCTTTCATTTGAGGAGCTTCGACAAATGTCGAGTGATTATATGGCTGCCACCAAAAATCGTGTTATGTGGAGTCCTGTTGTCGATGGTTATCTCTTAACGGGCACTTTCACTAATGTAGCGCGCGCTAACGAAATTGCCGACATACCATATATGTTTGGATTAACCGCCAACGATATGAATGATGCGACCCAGGCCGTGAAAGATTTTTGTGCTCTTCGTGCAGAAAAGAGCAGCAAGCCTGCTTATGCTTATTTATTTGCACGCCCCTTGCCGGGTGATGATAACGGAGCCTGGCACTCCTCGGATTTATGGTATGTGTTCCATTCATTTAGGCACAGCTGGCGGCCTTTCACGGCGGGCGACGAGGCGTTGAGCAATAAAATGGTCGACTACTATACTAATTTCTCTAAGTACGGTAATCCGAACGGCAAGGAGGATGGTCTTTGGACACCTTACTCGGCCGAGACTCCAAAATTTATGATATTCGACGTGAATGGAGACGAAGCAGCCTGCACTATGAGCGATACTCCCGAATTCAAGGGCCCGTCCCCCAGGAAGTAAAAGGCGGCTAGCAGAAACAGGAAACATGACAATGACAAAATTGACCTTACAGAAACCTTACCAGTAAAGGACAAAACAAAGTATTATACCCAAAAGAAACCTGGCTTTATTTGTTCTTAATTATTGATCGTAAACATTTGATTAAGATCGAAACGGAGCATGTTATCATTGGAGGGAGAAAACACATTTCGCCCTTTTCAGAGATTTGTAACATTAAAGAAAGGTCAACAACCATTGTGCAAAGAATACTCCAAATAAGAAAATATTTATTTAAACTTAAAGCCATGATTAACATGAGAATTATTTTCATCATCTTTTTTTCAATTAGTATTTTTTTAAATATTAATGCACAAGATCGGAGTGTGACGGGAATAGTAACTACTTTCGACAGCATTCCTCTGGTGGGAGCAAGCATAAAAGTTAAGAGTACAAAGCAAGTTGTATTAACCGATTCTATTGGAAATTTTACAATACTTTGTGGTGCTAATGATATAATTTGGGTTCAAGCTAGAGGATTTTATACACAGAAAGTAAAATTGACTTCCAGCATTAAACTCGCCGCAATAAACCTTAAAATAAAACCAGGAGAGAAGAATGTTGTGTATGCTGTTGGATATGGGAAAGTATCAGAAAGGGATAAATTGAATGCCATTGTAAATCTTACTAACGATGATGCCGACTTTTCATCTTATTCTAATATATACGATTTGATACAAGGCCGGTTTGCCGGAGTTAAGATTGAAAATGGGGAGATTATAATAAGAGGGAATAAGTCGCTTAACGCAAGCAATGCAGCTCTTATACTTTTAAATGGTATGCAGGTTGATAACAGTGTTTTATTTAGTATTCCCCCAGGTGATGTAAAAAGCATAGATATAATAAAAGATGGTGGTTCTGCTGTTTATGGTTCACGGGGGGCTAACGGTGTTGTTCTTATAGAAACAAAACGGAGAGGCGATTAAATTAGCAGGAGAAGCAGTTTTAATTTTGTTGGACTTCTCCAGATTCTACATTGTTAAATTGTTATATGAACTTACAAGTTTTATCCAGTTCTCCCATGAAATAAAATGTTTCATACTGTTTTCAAATTCATTGTAATTACCATTAATAGCTTTAAACCAGATATTAATGCAAGTAGGACAAATTACAATTAATATACCTTTTTAACGGGAGAAAACAAGATGGAAAACACATTTGAAGTAAATAATCCGGATTTTGTTCTGAGTCCCTACACCGGAATGACTAAGAAACATTATATTGAATGTGCAAAATATATTTTAGAAAGAGCTTTTAAGCATATCAAATCTATTGAAACACCAATATCTTTTCCGAAAGTCCCCGGGAAAACATATCCACAACCCAATGATCCGGACTGGCGTTATCGCTCAGCAGAATTTGAAGCTCTTGAAAGGTCTTTTACTCTTGCAGGACCACTTATCAAAATTGATCCTGACATTACTATAAATAATATAAAATTGCGTGATTACTATAGCCTGCAAATATATAATACTTTTACCCCGGGGCATTCTAACTCATTGCCTTTACCAGAAGAATTACCTGATTCAACGTACCAATTTACCTGTGAATTTGGAGGATTATTTAAAACGCTGCTTCTTATGCCGGAAACTATCTGGGATACGTTTACTCAGGAGCAAAAAAACGAAATGGCAGTATGTATATCAAAATGGGGGCATCACAGAACAACCCAGAATAACTGGAGGATTTTTAACATTGTAACTCTTTCCTTTCTTAAAAAATATGGCTACGAAATAGACAATGAATTATTAAAGAATCATCTTTTATGGGTAACATCTTATCATTCTGGCGATGGCTGGTATCTTGAGCAAACCTATAACTATTATACCATAAGCTTGTTTATTGTTTACGGAATAATCTGGAACAGGGCTTTTGGCGATAAATTCTATCCTGAGATAGCTGAGGCGATTGAAAAATCGGCACGGAAATTAATGAAAACGTACATCAACTTTTTCGCACGTGACGGGTATATTAATATGTGGGCAAGAAGTATTCTTTACAGAACATGGATTTCTGGTGGATTCTCTGTTTCGTTCATGATGAAAGGGGAATCACCGTTAAATCCCGGTTGGGCCAGAAGACTATGTTCAGGATCTTTACTTCAGTTTGTAACCCGTGAAGAATTCTTTCAGAATGACATTCCAAGCCTCGGCTTTTACAGGCACACTGAATATGTTTTACAAAGTTATAGTTGTGCCGGAAGTCCTATGATTATGTTTATTCCTTTCATCTGCCTTGCACTACCTGATGATTCACCATTTTGGACAGAAAAAGAAAACGAAGGCTTTTGGGAGAAACTTGGAAATAAATCTAATATTGAAGTTCTTAGAAATCCCGGATTGGTTCTTGTAAATCATGGAAAAACAGGAACTTCTGAAATAATTCCGGGAAAAGTCTACTATGCTGACCCGAACTATTCCAAACTAGTTTATAACACACATTTCCCATGGGAAGATAATAATCCACAGGGAGGCACTTCGATGGAATATAGTTTCCGCAGTTTAGATCCGCGCGATTTACGAGGTGATGATATTAACTTTTACCTGACTGGACATGCTTTGCAAAACAGTACTGAAAAAAACATGTTTTATACAACTTCTCAAAGTATCCTGTATAATGGAGTAAGGAAAAAAGTAATTTACAGACAGGCTATTATGAGAAAACCACCTAATAATGGTGTAGGTTATATTATTGATTTGGCTGAAATTATTATTCCTGGTGGTGTAATAAGAATTGATCGTTCACGTCTGGCATTTGAATATGAACTTACACTAGGGCACTTTGGCTTACCTCATATTGATGATAAAAAAGCAGATATTAACCAGTTTGATAGTGCCGTCAAAAAAGTTATTACTGCATCAATACCTGGAAGAAAGTTAGCTTTGATTACCTATAACGGGTGGGACAATGTAAATAGTTTAATACATGAGGGGAGGAATGCCGAAGCAGATGAAAGTACAGTCATATACGCTTATAAAAAAAGACTACAAAAAAATCCTCCCATGGAACTTATGATTACTGTTTTACTTCATAAGATGGGTGATAACAAATGGACAAAGGAAGAATTGTCGCCCATAAAAAATATTGAGATTATGGACACTACTCCCTCTTATTCTGCTCTGGGAGCAATAATTACTCTTTATAATAATAAAAAATATGAGATAGATTTTAAAGATATTGACGGATTACGATCATGTTAAAGAGTTGTATTACATTGCTTCTTTGTAGCGGAGGGAGGATTGCTCGTCACTTCGTTCCTGGCGATCCTCTGGATGGTGCTTCACAAAGAAAAAACCTTGCCAGGTTTGTTTATGGAATAAAGAATTAAGCCTCAGGAGAGAGCAGGACGAATTAAAAATTCTTTAATAGTAAATTCTTTTAAATAAAAGTTATGCGCTTGAGTATGATTTAATAAAACCAATTCATGTTTTAATTGTTATACATTAAAATTGAATATTTATTTGACAAAATAATTTATTCAAAGTTTGAAGAACAATAAATTAAAATTAAGGAAAATGAAGAAATTGTTTATATTGATATTGTTGTTTTCAACAGGGATACTGGTAAGTTTCCTGCCTGACAACGATAAGCTTATGCCGGTTACCACTAACTCCAAATCAGCGTTATCGCTTTACAAGACGGCAATGAAGTATTTTAATGATGTTAACCTTGACAAGGCACTTGAAACTTTTAAAAAGGCCCTTGATCAGGATCCGGATTTTTTCATGGCTAATTACCAGCTAGCATTTTTTTACTTTCTGAACAAGTCTGCTGATAATTTTGAGGAATATGCTGATGCTGCGATCAGTTGTAAAACTAAACTCACTGATGCTGAGGAGCTTCTGAAGAATGTCCTGGTCAGTTTCAAGGAGGGCAAAACCAACGTTATCGAAGTGGGGAAAAAACTTGTCAAAATGTTTCCGGATGATCCTGATTTATATAATAACCTTGTTTCTTTTCAATCATTGGCTGGCGATACTGTGGCCATGGTTGAAACTATAAAGGAGGCAATTAAAATTGCATCGAATGCTGCACCTTTTTATAACCAGCTCGGATATGCATATCTGACATTAAAACAGAGCGATAAGGCGGAAGAGGCTTTCGATAAATATATTGAACTTGACCCTGGAAATCCGAATGTATATGACTCGAAGGGGGATTACTATATGTATGTCAAGAAATACGATAAAGCTTATGAATCGTACATGAGAGCTAATTCCATGGATCCTTCGTTCAGCCGCGATAAAGCTGAAGCAGCAGAACATCTTTATGAACAGACAGAAGGCAAAAAAATTGAATTGATAGCTGTTTAATCGGATTTACTTTTTGCCAGTCGGTGTTGAAGGACCTTCTGGATACTAAACACTAAAAAACCAGCCCCGGTGCCATTCCCTGGCCGGGTTTTTCTATTTAGATAATAGGCAGGAAACATATCACCTGATACTGAATAAAAGATCGCGGATTTAATTCTGTGACAGAAGTTTTCTAAGGGATTCCATTCCTTTTAAGAAAAAATCCTCCTTTCAAAGCCTGATTTAACAAAAATTTAAGATTCGGATTTTCTCTCTGGCAGCCTTTTTGATACATTATTCTATTGAAGAAATTCCAATAAAGGGAATGACTAAAAAAGGATTTAAGGAGGGGTAAGTATGGAAAAATTGGAAAAAGTTAAGAAAGTAGTTTATCTGTCATTTATTATGGCGGGTTTGAGTCTGTTGAACGGATGTGTGATTTATAAAGAAGCACCCGCAGAACTATCGGTATCACAGATAGTTCAGATGAGCAAGGATGGGAAGTCATCTAAAGATATTATTCAGGATATAAGGCATTCTCATACTGTTTATAGGCTTAAAGCTTCTGATTTTGCAAATCTTAAAAATGAAGGAGTTCAGGATTCAGTATTAAATTACATGGATAAAACCCGTATTAATTCTATCAGGGAGAATGAAAGTTATCAGAATTATGGATACTGGGGACCCGGATGGGGCAACTATTGGTATGGAGGACCTGGATTCGGATGGCCTTATCCCTATTTGGGTTTGGGTTACGGTATTGGACCGACCATTATTATACGTGGAAATGGCGGTGGACATCATGAAGGATATGGTGGTAATAGACGAAGATAATTTCCGACTGCAGTGAACAAAAAGTCTTCAAAGAGTACGAAACAATGTTTTGGCGTTCTGTAAATCTGACTTTTTATATTTGCTGGAGACAAGAGTGAAAAAGCAGGGAGATATTTCAGAAGAGCTTATTCATTAGACGCTGAAAACACTGCGAGAATCACTTTCCCCTCTCATGTCGGTGGAGGGAACAAAGGGGAGAGGCAAAAAGGGAGCAGGATTACGCTCCGTACGGTCGCGTGACCCTCTTATTGTAGCGGAGGGAGGAATGCTCGTCACTTTGTTCCTCGTGATCCTCAGGGGGGTGCTTAACAAGTCAAAAGCCTTGCCGTGCTTTGCACGGCTACGGGCTTTATTATTTCCATTCCTTATAAAAGCAAGCTTTTAACGGTCTGAAAATAATAAAGCCCTGTTGCTTTCGCAACAAGGCTTTTTCTTTGTAGCGGAGGGAGGATTCGAACCTCCGACCTTTGGGTTATGAGCCCAACGAGCTACCACTGCTCCACCCCGCAGTATTTATGTGGGTGCAAAATTAATACTTAAGGAGCAATAACCAAAACAATTATTCATTTTTTTAAATTTTTAATTTGTAAGTTTGTCCGTTAGTTTGAAGTTTAATGCTGGCAGTTGGCAACTTTGACTGTCCTCTGTCAACTGCAACCTGTCAGGTGCCAACAAGTCAGAAAACAAATCATATTTTTAACCAATACAATAAATATTATGCCGAGAGTATTTAAAGCAACAGAAATAGAGAGGGAAGAGAAAGAGATAAAACGTGATTATCTTGACCGGCATATGCCTCATGTTATATGCCCCGACGAGGTTAAAAGAGGTGAAAGATTTGCTGTTAAAGTAAAGCTTGGCGAAGAGTATCCCCATCCCGATGAACACGATCATTTTATCAGTGTTATTCAGCTATGGAACAGAGAAACGCTTCTTGCCGAAGCTCGTTATACCGCAGGAGTATACGGGAATAAACCAGCACATTACGAAATAGATTTTTATATTATTGCTCCTGAAGTCTCTATGAATCTTTCTGCAATGTCAGTATGTACAAAGCATGGTTTGTGGCAGAGTGAAGATAAAGCAGTAAAAGTTATATAGACCGGTTACCGTTACACGGTTGCCGGTAACCGGTAATAGCCGATCATCGATTATTATTACCTTTGTATGCCGAATCTACTGTAAATTATGGCTAAGAACGATAAGAAGAAACGTAACTGGCGCGATAAGTACAGGTTTTCTGTAAGTAACGACACCACCTTCGAGGAGGTATGGAGAATAAGACTTACCAGGTATAATGCTTTCCTCCTGATAACCTTCCTGGTACTTTTTATTATTGGTGCAACAACCGCCCTGATAACCTTTACAAATCTGCGCGAATTTATTCCGGGATATCCCGATGTAACGATGCGGCGCAATATTCTTATGAGTGCCATTCGTCTCGATTCTCTCGACAAGGAACTTGAACTGAGAGATAAATATTTTTCAAATCTTAACGCTATTATTGCCGGGAAGCCGCCTGAGGACCTTTCTTCTGTTCAGGATACTACAGGAAATTATAATTCCATAACATTTACAAGTTCGCCTGAAGACTTGGCTCTCCGGGCCCAGGTCGAAAAGGAGGAACGATTTAATCTGGTACTCGGAACAAACTCCTCAGAGTCGGTGACAAGCCTGGCCGGACTCCATTTTTACCCTCCTGTAAAAGGGATAGTCTCAGGTAAATTTGATATACGCACCAAACATTTTGGAACAGATATTGTAACAAAACCAAGATCACCTGTTGCTGCCGCGCTGGATGGGACTGTGATATTTACCGGGTGGACAATGGAAACAGGATTCGTTATTGAAGTGCAACACACCAATAATATCGTTTCTGTATATAAACATAATGCCAGCCTGCTGAAAGAGACCGGTGATATGGTAAGAGCTGGTGAACCAATCTCAATTATCGGCGGTTCAGGTGAAATGTATACTTCAGGTCCTCATCTTCATTTCGAAATATGGTATAAGGGAAAACCTCTTGATCCCGAAAAGCATATTCTATTCTAATTTTTAGTTGCCTGTTATGCCTGAAAAAATTGCATTGTTAGGATCCACAGGATCTATCGGGACCCAGGCACTGGATGTTATTTCAAAATTTCCGGACGATTTTAAGGTCGAAGTCCTTGCAGGCGGGAACAATATAGATCTGCTGACAGCACAGGCCCGCAGATGGCTTCCTGATTCGGTTGTAATCGATAACAAGAGCCTTTTTCAGAAGCTGAAAAATAATCTAAGGGATACACCTGTTAAGGTTTTTGCCGGGGAAGAGGCCCTGGAACAGGTTATTAAAAATACCGATGCAGGTGTTGTCCTGGCAGCTATTGTCGGGTATTCTGGCCTGAGATCAACCATTGCTGCAGTAAGGGCAGGAAAAAGAATTGCCCTGGCAAATAAGGAAACAATGGTTGTTGCAGGTGAAATAATCGGCAGGCTTATTTCAGATTCTGGAAGTATGATTGTGCCGGTGGATTCGGAACATTCGGCTATATTTCAATGCCTGGCAGGAGAGGAAAACAAAAATGTGGAAAAAATTACTCTGACAGCTTCCGGGGGGCCTTTTCTTAATGTCTCATTTGAAGAGCTCCGTAACGTAAGACCAAAAGACGCGCTGAAGCATCCAAACTGGAATATGGGCAATAAAGTCACAATTGACTCTGCATCAATGATGAATAAAGGACTGGAAGTGATCGAGGCAAAATGGCTGTTCGACATAAAGCCGGAACAGATAGAGGTAATCATTCATCCACAGTCGATAATCCATTCATTTGTTCATTTTACTGACGGATCTGTAAAAGCACAACTCGGAGTACCCGATATGAGGATCCCGATACTTTATGCTCTGAGCTTTCCGCACAGACTCAGGTCAGATCTTCCGCGTCTTGATTTCAAAAATTACCCTGTCTTTGACTTTTTAAAACCTGACCTTACCCGATTTCGCAATCTCTCCCTGGCATACCAGGCGTTAAAGGCGGGTGGTAATATGCCGTGTATTATGAATGCTGCAAATGAGACAGCCGTAAGTTCATTTCTTTCGGAAAAAATAGGATTCTTGCAAATCGCTGATGTGGTGGAATATACTATGGGGAAGATTCAGCATATTGATGTCCCAGACCTGGAAACCCTTGAATTGAATGATAAAAAGGCCAGGGAGACTGCAAATATTTATATTTCTAAATTTTAGATTAAAGATGACAGTCCTTATAAAGATACTACAGTTGCTATTAAGTCTTTCAATTCTTGTAATAATACATGAACTGGGACATTTTGTCATGGCAAAGCTCTTTAAAACAAGGGTCGAAAAATTTTATCTTTTCTTCGATGCATGGTTTGCTCTTTTTAAATATAAAAAAGGTGAAACTGAATATGGAATAGGGTGGCTTCCTCTTGGCGGGTATGTCAAGATATCAGGAATGATAGATGAATCTCTCGACAAAGAACAGCTGAAACAACCTCCACAGCCATATGAATTCAGGTCCAAAAAAGCCTGGCAGCGATTGCTGATAATGACAGGAGGAGTTGTTTTTAATTTTATCCTGGCTCTTATAATTTATGTTTCCGTACTCTATATCTGGGGCGAAAGCTATCTCCCCACCTCAGAAGTCAAATATGGTATTGTAACCGATTCAACAGGTCTTGCTATGGGTCTGAGAAATGGCGATAAAATACTTTCTGTTGATAATCAACACATTGAAAATTTTTATGAAATTCTTCAGGATATAATCCTCAATTCAAGAAAGTCAATTCAGGTAGAAAGAGATGGTGAAAAGATTAATTTGCCAATACCTACAGAGTATGTACCAAGATTACTGAAGAACAAAGGACAGATAGAGCCCCGGACCCCGTTTCCTCCATTTGATGTATTAAAATATGTAAAGGATTCTCCGGCAGAAAAAGCCGGGGTGCTGATTGGTGATGAGATCACCGGTGTTGACTCACTTAATTTTACATACTATGACGAGTTCCAGAAATACCTCTATGAACACAGGAACAAAAAAGTAACCCTGGAAGTTCTTCGCAACGGAGAAAAGAAAAATATACCTGTTACTCTTTCAGGAACAGGACTTCTGGGTTTATACCCTAACAGGCCGATCTCGTTGTTTTTTAAAATGAAAACAATCAGGTACGGCTTCTTTGAATCAATTCCTGCGGGGATACGCAAGGGATTCAAAACAATAGCCGATTACCTTAAACAGTTTAAGCTTATTTTTTCAAAACATGCCAAAGGCTATGAATCACTAGGCGGATTCATTACCATTGGAAGCATTTTCCCATCCCAGTGGGACTGGCAGGTATTCTGGAACCTGACGGCATTTCTATCCATAATACTTGCTGTAATGAATATCCTGCCAATACCCGCTCTTGATGGCGGACATGTAATGTTTCTGCTGTTTGAAGTAATAACAGGTCGTAAACCAAGCGATAAATTCCTGGAATATGCACAGATTACGGGGATGATACTACTGCTGGCCCTGCTCCTGTATGCAAATGGTAATGATGTAATACGTCTTATACACAAATACTTTTAATATCGCGAGTACTTGTTAATGATTAAAGTATTTATACCTTTGCACAAATTCTAATACTTAATAAGATGGGGAAAATAGGTTTAACAGAGATTTTGCTGGTACTTCTGGTAGTGGTGCTTCTGTTTGGCGGACGTAAGATTCCTGAACTGATGAAAGGTATAGGGCAGGGTATGAAAGAATTCAAAAAAGCTTCCAAGTTGGACCCCGATGAAGATAGCCAGGAAGTGATAAAAAAGGAGAAATTTTAAAATATTTCCGATTATATGAAAAGGGGCTGAATAAAGGCCCCTTTTTTTCTGCATCTTTTCCAAAGACCAATGCCTGCCATACTTATTATGTCATGTTAAGGCAGATTATTCCTTTAACAATGACTGACTGACAGTCAGATTATAATGGTTCGTATTTCTGATTTCTTCTGACAGGGATGAATCCTGCCTCCTTGATCATTGATTGTAACTCCCCGGCACTGAAACGATTTGAAGATCCCGCAGCACTGACTACATTCTCTTCGATCATTATTGATCCCAGATCATTGGCTCCGGCATGAAGAGATAGCATGCCTATATCTTTTCCCACTGTCAGTACTGAAGCCTGAATATTCTTAATATTATTCAGAATTATCCTGCTGATTGCTATAATTCTGATATAATCTGGACCATTATAGCTGCTCCTGATATTATCTCTCGACCTTAGTACTGTTCCTTCATCCTGGAAAGGCCATGGTATAAATGTTATAAATCCGTAACTGCCATCAGGTTTTTCGTCCTGGAGGTCTCTCAGCCTGATCAGGTGTTCTACTCTCTCTTCAATTGTTTCTATATGTCCATACATCATAGTCGCTGAAGTAGGTAAATTTAGCCTGTGCGCAACTCGCATAACCTCAATCCATTCATCAGCAGTTGCTTTTGCAGGCGACACTATCTTCCTGACACGATCTGATAATATTTCGGCACCGGCTCCAGGGAGAGAGTCCAGCCCTGCATTGATAAGCTGAGAAAGAACATCATGATAAGTAGTTCTCTCTTTACTCGCCAGGTACACTATTTCAGGAGGACCAAGGGCGTGTAATTTCAGTGTTGGATACAGGCTTTTAAGTGTCCTGAAAAGATCTTTATAAAAGTCAAGTCCGAGGTCCGGATTCATCCCCCCCTGGAGGAGAAGCTGATCACCCCCCAGATCGAACAGTTCATCAATCTTTCTTTTGTATTCCTCTGTTGTTGTTATGTATGCATCAGTAGCACCCTTCTTCCTGCAGAAGTTACAGAAGCTGCACTGTGAAAAGCATATATTGGTAATATTCACATTTCTGTCAATCATCCATCCTGCACTATTACCCGGAACATGCAACAGTCGTATCCTGTCAGCTAAGAACATGAGTTCTTCGATCGGAGCCTGTGTAAAAAGAGCAAGCCCTTCATCCTTATTCAGGGGAACAAAGTCAAGAGCCTTTTTATATAGTTTTTCGGTTAACATTCTCAAACAGATTGGCACGTTGAGGCTTCATCATGTTCTTCTTTTAATCGTTGCAAAGGTAACGCTTTGGAAACGAAACAATCAATAATTTAATTAACTTTACAAGTTCAAAATTTTTCATTAAAGACTATGAAACCCAAAATAATCAAAGTATCCAAAATATCTCCTGATCAGTCAGTAATATGTATTTTAGGGAAAGATGAAATACCTGATACACTCAGGTTAAGCAAAACAGAAAAGGCATATGCATTAAAACAGCTGAAATCAAAAGAAGAAATTGTTTTTATTAATTCCTATTTTAAGGTTACCTATCTGGTAAGGGTAAAAGAGAATGCAACTGTCAGTAAGGCTAAAGAAGATGTTCGCAGGGCCGCTTCGGGCATGAAAAAGCTTATAAAAGCAAACAATCTTACTGACCTGGTAATTACTTCCTCGCAGACATATAAAGGAGCTATTGAAGATTTTGCCGAAGGTCTGATCTTAAGCATCTATTCTTTTGATAAATACAGAACAAAGGATGAAGATGAAAAAAAGACAGATTATCCCTCATGTCTTTTATTATTTGGAGATGCAGGTGAGGCTGAAATAAGATGGCTTGCAGATCTTACCGAGGCTGTGTACTTTGTACGCGACCTTATAAATGAACCGGTTAACCACCTTAATGCGGTTACCCTGGCTTCCGAGATTCAGAAGATCGGCAAATCAGCAGGCTTTAAAGTTGATGTACTGAATAAAGGTAAAATAGAAGCCCTGAAAATGGGTGGCCTTCTTGCTGTAAATAAGGGAAGTATCGACCCTCCGGTATTTTGTATCCTGGAGTGGAAGCCTGAAAAACACCTGAATAAACAGCCCATTATACTGGTTGGTAAAGGGATTGTTTACGATACCGGCGGTCTCAATATTAAAACAGGCGATTATATGAATAATATGAAAGGCGATATGGCAGGAGCCGCCACGGTAACAGGCGTCTTCTATACAATTGCTAAAAACAACATTCCGCTTCATATTATAGGATTGGTACCCGCCACCGATAATCGTCCCGGGGGCAATGCTTACGCACAGGGCGATATCATAAAAATGCATAATAAAATGACCGTGGAAGTTGGAAATACCGATGCTGAGGGAAGACTTATTCTTGCTGATGCAATCAGCTATGCATCGAGGTATGAGCCGAAACTGATAATTGATATTGCCACCCTTACGGGCTCCGCTGCATTAACATTTGGAAACCAGGCAATTGCAATGATGACCAATGCCGATCGAAAGTATATAAAACTTCTGGAGGAGTGCGGTTATCTTGTTCATGAAAGAATTGCTGAACTTCCATTCTGGGATGAGTATGGAGAACTGATCAAGTCGGATATTGCCGATGTAAAGAATGTAGGAGGACGGGAAGCAGGCGCAATAACTGCAGGTAAATTCCTTGAAAAATTTGCAAAGTTTCCATTGATTCACCTCGATATTGCAGGAACCGGTATGTTGGCTAAAGATGATTTTTACCGGTTAAAAGACGGGCCCGGCTCAGGATTAAGACTGCTGGCAACATTTTTGAAGCGACTTGCAGCAGATTACAAAAAAATGAAGTAAAAGTTATGGAGACAAAAACTATCGTTGCGGGCATTTCTCAGGGAGATATTAACGGTATAGGATACGAGGTAATTATCAAGACTCTGATGGATCCCATGATCAATGATTTATGCATTCCTGTTGTTTATGGATCACCAAAAGTGGCAGCCTATCATCGTAAGGCCTTGAATATTAGTAATTTCAGTTTTAATAATATAAGGTCTGCGGAAGAAGCAAATCCGAAAAAGGCTAACATGATCAATTGTATCAGCGATGATATCAGGGTTGAGCTTGGGAAATCAACGCCGCAGGGTGGCGAGGCTGCATTTAGTTCTCTTGAAAGGGCTGTTGAGGATCTTAAAAATGGCTCCATAGATGTGCTAATAACAGCACCCATTAACAAACACAATATTCAGTCAGATAATTTTAATTTCAAGGGGCATACAGAATATCTGAAGAAGAAAGCAGATGTTGAAGAAGTGCTTATGTTCATGATAAGCGAAAACATGAGAATTGGTGTGGCTACCGGTCATGTTCCGCTTAAAAAAGTTCCGGAAATTCTCACGACAGAATTACTTGTGAAAACTATTAAACTGATGAACCAGTCCCTTATTCTCGACTTTGGAATACGCAAACCACAAATTGCTGTCCTTGGACTGAATCCGCATGCCGGAGATAATTCATTACTTGGAACAGAAGAGGCTGAAATTATACTTCCGGCAATACAGCAGGCAGAGAAATTTGGCATTCTGGCATTCGGACCTTTCCCTGCGGATGGATTTTTCGGTGCAGGATCATTTACCAGATTCGATGGAATCCTGGCAATGTACCACGATCAGGGTCTTGCTCCCTTTAAGGCTATATCATTTGATTCGGGAGTAAACTTTACTGCAGGATTACCATTCGTGAGGACATCCCCTGTGCATGGGACAGCATTTGCAATAGCAGGCAAAGGTGAAGCATCAGAGAATTCCTTCCGTCAGGCAATGTACCTGGCATGTGACATTTTCAGGAACAGACAGATGTATGCCGAGATTACCAAGAATCCACTTAAACATCAGGATATAGAAATCCATGCCGATAAGGTAGATGAACTTCCTCCCGACATTTTCAATACAGAGCAACCAATATGATCGATTATATCAAAGGTACTTTAGTCCAGGTAACACCCGCCTTCGTTACGATAGAGACTGGAGGTATCGGATATTTTGTCAATATATCCCTTACAACATATTCAAAACTCGACAAGCAGAAAGAATACAAGCTCCTTGTTCATGAGGTGATCAGGGAAGACAGCCATCAGCTCTTTGGATTTGCCGATGTTGAGGAGCGCGAAATATTCAGATTGCTTATATCTGTATCAGGTGTTGGGGCAGGTACTGCCAGGATGATGCTTTCTTCACTTTCTCCTGCTGAGATTGAGAGAGCAATAATCGGATCTGATGTTAATTTACTTAAGAGTGTTAAAGGTATCGGAATGAAGAGTGCCCAGCGAATAATTGTAGACCTGAAAGATAAGCTTGGCAGGCAAACCGCATCCGGTGAAATATTTGCGTTTGCAGACAATACAAAACGCGATGAGGCGTTATCTGCATTAGTTATGCTTGGGTTTGCCAAAAGCGCTGTATCAAAAGTTCTCGATAAGATAGTCAGGGAAGAGAAGAACCTGACTGTTGAGGATATGATCAAAAGAGCGCTGAAGAACTTGTAACACTGAATATAAGCCGGATTGGGATCAGGGAAATCATATAGAAATCTTCTGATATATTTATATCTTGCACTATTCGCTTCTTTAGTTTTAAAGTCTGAAGAAGCAAATTGTCAGGTTAATGTTCAGTCTGCTGCCTCAAAAGACACAACCGGCAAATCTATCCTGAAACTGGAAGATGTTTCCGGCATACCCTGGGAACAGCAAAAAAAGGCCCCTCTCTTCCTCAATAATCCTTCAAATATAAAATCAACTGTCATTTACGACGCTGATAAGGATGAATATATACTCTATCAGAAAGTAGGATCATTTGATTATCGCACTCCGGTTCATATGAGTCCGGAAGAGTTCAGGAAGTATGAATACAAGAAAAGCATGGATGAATACTGGCAGTCAAGGATCTCAGGTGCTGAAACAGGTTTCAGATCAAACCTTATACCCCAGATCGAAATCGGAGGAGCTGCTTTTGATAAGATATTCGGGAGCAACACAATTAATATAATCCCTCAGGGTTCTGCAGAACTTATTTTCGGTATAAACATATCGAGAACACAAAATCCTGCTCTTTCGGAAAAACTGCGGACTATTCCTACTTTCGATTTCAAGGAAAAGATCCAGATGAATGTCACTGGAACAATTGGAGACAAAATGCAGCTCGGCGTTAATTATAATACCGATGCAATGTTTGATTTTGAAAACCGGACAAAGCTTCAGTATGCAGGGAAAGAGGATGAGATCCTTAAGAAGGTTGAAGCCGGAGATGTGACATTGCCCCTGACCGGTACATTGATAACCGGAAGTTATAGTCTTTTCGGCCTTAAAACAGAGATGCAGTTCGGCAAACTTACAGTTACAACAGTCCTTTCACAGCAAAAAGGTGAATCATCTGTGGTGGAGGTGAAGGGTGGGGCCCAGCTGACAGATTATGAGGTGTTTGCTGATGACTATGACGCAAACAGACATTTTTTTCTGTCACAATATTTCAGGGATATTTATGACGATGTGCTGAAGAATTTACCGGTTGTAAGCTCAGGCATCAACATCGAAAGGATTGAAGTATGGGTAACAAACAAAACTAGTCGTTTTGAAGAGGGCAGTAACAGGAATATTGTGGCATTTATGGATCTGGCAGAAAACCGGAATCATATATATAATAAAGTACCTGCATTCCAGGAAACACCAGGAGCACAGCTCTATCCTGATAATAATACAAACAAACTGTACGAACAGCTGAATTCTGCTTACAATGCAGTAAGGGACGTGGACCAGGTAACAAATACCTTTGATCCTTTATATCCCGGTTTTCAGATAGGACGTGATTTTGAAAAGATTGAAAATGCCCGCCAGCTGAACGACCGGGAATTTACCTTTAATAAACAACTAGGCTATATATCGCTTAATACGGCTCTTAATACTGATGAAGTTCTTGCCGTGGCCTACGAATATACCCTTAACGGGAAAGTTTATAAGGTTGGTGAGTTTTCGACCGATGGTATTAGTTCTCCGCAGACACTTATTCTCAAACTTCTTAAAGGAACAACACTAACACCAAAGCTGCCAACCTGGAATCTCATGATGAAGAATGTTTATTCTCTCGGATCCGGCAAGCTTGATGCCAGGGATTTTCAGCTTAATATTTTGTATCAGGATGATGAAACAGGAAACTCAATTAACTACCTGCCTGAAGGTAATCTCCGCGACCAGATCCTGCTTCACGTCATGGGACTTGATAACCTTAATTCACAGCTTGACAGGGAGCCCGATGGCTTCTTTGATTTTATCGATAATGTGACAATTATGGTCGACAAGGGGAAAATCGTATTTCCAGTCGTCGAACCTTTCGGAAGCCATCTGCGAAAAATGATCAATAACGATGTGCTGGCGAATAAATATGTTTTTCAGGAGCTTTATGATTCCACCCAGAATGTTGCCAGGCAGATGGCTGAAAAAAATAAATTTACACTGCAGGGTCAATATACCTCTGAATCGGGGTCGGAGATAAGACTTAATGCAACAAGTATCCCGCAGGGATCCGTAAAAGTAACTGCGGGAGGCGTTCCTCTTACGGAGAATACTGATTATACTGTCGATTATAATATGGGGACAGTAAGAATTATCAACTCTGCCCTTATTGAATCGCAGACACCAATACAGGTATCACTTGAGAGTAACCAGTTTTTCGGGTTCCAGACCAAGACACTTGTCGGAACGCATCTCGATTACAGGTTCTCAGATAATTTTGATATAGGCGCTACAATTCTGCATCTTACAGAAAGGCCCTACACCCAGAAAGTTAATTTTGGAGAGGAGCCTATCTCAAACACTATCTGGGGTTTAAATACATCGTATAAGACCCAGTCGCAGTTTCTCACCAATATCATCGACAAGATCCCTTTTCTTGAGACAAAAACACCTTCCACATTATCCTTTTTTGGTGAGTTTGCCAACCTGATACCTGGACATTCCAGGGCTATTTCAAGTGCCGGGAATTCATATATCGACGATTTTGAATCAAGTGAGATACCTCTCGACCTTAAATCATTCACTGCCTGGAATATTGCCAGTATTCCGCAGGGTCAGGACCTTTCTTTCCCGGAGGCAAGGCTTAATAATAACCTGACCAGCGGATTTAACCGTGCCAAGATAGCCTGGTATGTCATTGATCCGCTTTTTTTACGTAACGGATCAGCGACTCCGGATTATATTAAACAGCACCCCGAAGAGCAGTCAAGCCATTATGTAAGAGAGGTTTACGAGAATGAGATTTTCCCCTACCGGGAAAGTCCGAGTGGTATTCCAACCAATATTACTGTGCTTAATGTTGCATACTATCCCGATGAAAAGGGTCCTTATAATTTTGATACCGATCCGGGTACATATTCCAAAGGTATGAATTCCGATGGTAAGCTCAATGATCCGGAATCGAGGTGGGGTGGCATTATGAGGGAGGTACTTACAAGTGATTTCGAAACAGCAAATATTCAGTATATCAAATTCTGGCTTATGGATCCTTTTGTTGAGGATTCGGATAATGAAGGCGGAGATATGTACATAAACCTGGGCAATATTTCCGAGGATATCCTTCGTGATTCCAGAAAAAGCTTTGAAAACGGATTGCCTGGAACAGCGATCCCTAAGAATGTCGACACCACTGCCTGGGGCAGGGTACCGACTGTTCAGTCGGTTGTCAATGCTTTTGACAATGATCCTGAATCAAGGCGTTATCAGGATGTCGGATTCGATGGACTTGGAGATTCTGATGAGGATACATTTTTTTCAGGCTATCTTCAGAAATCTTTGTTGATAACCAAACCGGAAGTATACCAGGAAATATTAAAGGATCCGGCGGGAGATGATTTTCATTATTTCAGGGGGTCCGATTATGACTATGACCATCTTGGGATCCTCGACAGGTATAAGAAGTATAACGGTCCGGATGGCAATTCCTCTACAGCTGAGATGTCGCCTGAATCATATCCGACAACCGGAACCACTCTGCCCGACATGGAAGATATTAACCGCGATAATACTCTGAGTGAAACGGAAAGCTATTATCAGTACAGAGTAAGCCTGAGACCCGGTGATCTGAAAGTGGGATCCAATTATATTGTCGATGAGATTGAATACGAAGCGACAATGCCGACAGGTAAATCGAAGGTTAAATGGTACCAGTTTAAGGTCCCTATAACGGATTATCAGAAAGTTGTTGGTAATATAAGTGACTTTAAGTCAATTCGTTTCATGCGAATGTATATGAAAGGTTTTCAGAAACCGGTAATTATGCGATTTGCAAAACTCGACCTGGTCAGAGCGGAATGGAGAAAATATAATATTTCATTCATGGAAGGGGGAGAGAGAGTCACTGTTCCTGAAGCCACCGATGGTACTTTCGAGATCAGCTCTGTAAGCATTGAGGAAAATTCAGGGAAAGTGCCTGTAAATTATGTTCTTCCTCCCGGATTTGACAGGATCACTGATCCTCAAAACCCGCAGCTCAGGCAGTTGAATGAACAGGCAATGGTTATGAGAGTTCTGAACCTGCAGGATGGTGATGCCCGGGCAGCATTCAGGAATGTCAATCTGGACATAAGGCAATACCGGAGACTTCGTTTTGAAGTTCATGCTGAGGCAATGATAGGGCAGCCTTTGCGTGATAATGATCTGACTGTGTTTATAAGAATAGGGTCGGACTATAAAGGCAATTTCTATGAATATGAATTACCTGTTAAGCTTACTCTTCCCGGTCATTATGATAATAATTCGGATAAGGAAAGAGCACTGGTATGGCCGGCAGAAAACAGTTTCGATATTGATTTGTCTTTGTTACAGGATGCCAAGCAGGAAAGGAACAGGCAGATGCTTGAGCCAGGCTCATCATTAAGTGTTTCTGATGTATTCGTATATAATAAGGACGGGCAAAGGATATCAGTCAGTGGTAATCCCAATCTCAGTAATGTTAAGGTAATAATGATAGGAGTAAGAAATCCTATCAAAACAAGAAATCCCTCAACTGATGATGGTATTCCAAAATGGTGCGAAGTGTGGATCAATGAGCTGAGACTAAGCGATTTTATTGAAAATGGAGGATGGGCTGCCAATGCACATCTTCAGGCCCGTCTTGCGGATCTGGGAACAGTAGATATAGTAGGTCAGACAAGTACGCCAGGCTGGGGAAGCATTGAGAAGAAGGTGAATGACCGCAGTAAGGAAGAGGTTATGAAATATGATCTTTCATCTACCATAGAATTCGGGAAATTCTTCCCTGAAAAAGTGGGAGTGAGGCTTCCTGTTTATGTTGGTTACTCTGAAACAAGGATACGTCCTCAATATAATCCCCTTGATCCGGATATTCTTCTTTCTGACGCGTTAAAAAGCGCCGGGCCGGCAGAGAGAGACTCGCTTAAAGCAATTGTTGATGAGTATTCGAGGAGGAAAACCATAACTGTAAGCAATGCCGGTATATCAAAAAGAGGTCAAAAGCCACATCCATGGGATATTGCAAACCTTAGCGTGAACTATACTTATAATGAAATTTACAGTAGTGATACCAGGACTGAGATAAACCTCGAAAAAAA
Organism: uncultured Rikenellaceae bacterium; assembly: GCA_964526345.1. GTDB lineage: Bacteria > Bacteroidota > Bacteroidia > Bacteroidales > VadinHA17 > LD21. The sequence goes on along the minus strand of CAZGKI010000009.1, from coordinate 81,920 downwards.
TTATCGGGGTGGGCTGAGCTATAATTATGAAGCGAATCCAACCAATATAATGCCTTTTAAAAATGTAAGGTTCCTTAATGCTCCTGCTTTCAGGATTATCAAGGACTTTAATCTCTACCTTTTTCCCAAAAGTCTCTCTTTAAGGACCGACCTCACCAGGTATTATAATGAGATAAAAACAAGGAATATTAATAATCCGTATCTCAAAATCACACCAACTTTTAAAAAGGATTTTGAATGGACCAGGATTTATGACTTCAAGTATGATCTTACACGGCAGTTGAAGGTCGACTTTACTGCAACCGACATTGCCCGCATTGATGAACCCCCTGGAGGTGTAGACAGGAAAAGATACAGCTCTGAATATGATTTGTGGAGAGATTCAGTACTGGTAAACCTGAGGAATTTTGGAAGAACAACGACCTATAACCATTTTATAAATGTTACTTATACAATTCCGATTAACAAGCTTCCATTTCTTTCATGGGTAAATGCCAATGCTCGCTATGGTGCAGATTATACATGGCTGGCCGGACCTCTTTTTCCGGACAGTCTGAACATAAACATCGGTAATTCAATTAAGAATCATAATGAGCTTACTTTAACGGGAATGGGGAACCTTGCAACTCTTTATGCCAAATCGAAATTTCTTAAAACAATTGACAATAACACAAGACCTGATGCTGCACAGCGAATGAAAGCCGAATATAAGACTGTGACATATACCAGGAATAATGTAAACTTCAGACCCAATGTAGTAAGAGGCATTGTTCATAACCTGCATTCTGTGGATGTTAAGGTAAAAGTTGTTAAGAAAACAGGGGAGGAAGTGAAGGGGAAACTTGATGTGGTAAATGAAAACAGAGTCAATTTCACTGCCAATGAGACTATCGATAGTGCCACCGTCGTTGTTGAAGGACGTGTTAAGCTGAAGCGCAATCCGTTTATTATAACAGGTGAATATTTTGTCAGGGCGTTAATGGGAATAAGATCGGCCAGTCTGACTTATACCTCATCACAGGGAGAGTTCCTTCCCGGATATATGCCCGGCACCAAATATCTTGGTATGTCAGAATATAATAATATACTTGCTCCCGGATGGCCCTTTATTCTAGGATATAGTGATCCGAATTTCTTTGACAAAGCAGTTACCAATGGATGGTTATCAACTGATTCATTGCTTAATACACCTGCATCATATAATAATAAAATTGATATTTCATTCAGGAGTCTTGTTGAACCCTTTCCAGGAATGAGAATTGACATTAATGCCGACAGAAGATTTCTTGAAACAGTAAGCTCCTACTATAATGCTGACATAAACGGCCATTTCCCCGACAGTACACGTAACAGGGTCGTGACCGGGAACTTCTCAATATCAGTAATTTCATGGGGCACCTCCTTTGAAAAGATATCCAAAAAGAATGATTATGTATCACCGACATTCGAGGCTTTCAAGCAGAACCTGGCTATAATCTCCGAACGAAGGGCTGAAGAACGAGCCAAAGCAGACCCTGCGTATAATCCTGATATAGACCCGGCTACAGGCAATCCTGTTGAGGGACCTTACAAAAGTGGTTATGGCAAGACCTCAAGAGAAGTTATGATACCTGCGTTTATAGCAGCTTATACGAAGACAGATCCACGGAAAGTGACCCTTGAAACATTCCCTTCGGCATTAAAAATGATGCCAAACTGGAGACTCACATTCGACGGCCTCTCCAAATTTGAATTTATTCAGAGGGTCTTCCGGTCGATAACTATTTCACACCAGTATAGGAGTACCTACCAGATAGCAAACTATGCAACAAACCTGAATTATTCCACAGATATAAATGGCATAAACAGCATCAGGGATCTTCAGAATAATTTCATCCAGCAGTATGAAATAAATGTTGTGACTATCAATGAACAGTTCAGCCCGCTGATAAATATTGATATGAACTGGAAGAATAGTTTGACTACCAGGTTTGAATGGAGGAAGTCACGAACGGTAGCTCTTAATCTTACAAGCAATCAGATAGCAGATGCACGTATAAATGAGCTTATCATTGGAGCCGGTTACAGGTTCGATAATGTACAGATCATTTTGAAAACAGGAGGGGGGCAAAGAGCTTTGAAAAGCGACCTAAACCTGCGGTTTGACCTTTCTATCAGGGATAATAAGACTCTTGCCAGGAAGCTGGTTGAAGATGTAAATCAACCTGTTGTCGGCAATAAAGTATTTTCAGCAGGTATCACTGCTGATTATGTCCTGAGCGACAGGTTCAATCTTCAGATCTTTGCAGACCATAGTATGAATAATCCTTTTGTTGCAAACACATTCCCGACATCCAATACAAATTTCGGATTCAGTCTTAAGTTTACCCTTATACAATAATAATCTTTCCACAAGCCTGAATTTAAAAATTCAAAATCTGTAATTAGTCAATTATTATTAGCAAAAAAAACTTTACATTTGGTAGATAAGGAGGAACAAATTTTTTCATTTGACTAATAATCTTAAGCAGTTATGAAGGTCCCGGCAAATTTAAAATACACAAAAGATCATGAATGGCTTCGCGTTGAAGGCGACTATGCCTTTGCAGGAATTACCGATTTTGCCCAGGGTGAGTTGGGAGATATTGTTTTCATTGAGATTGAAACAGTGGGAGAGACCCTGAAGAAGGAAGAGGTATTCGGCACTATCGAAGCTGTTAAAACCGTATCAGACATGTTTATGCCGGTATCAGGAGAGGTTCTGGAAGTAAACCCTGCTCTTGAGGAGTCACCTGAAGTGGTGAATAAAGATCCCTATGGTAAAGGCTGGATGATAAAGATTAAGATGACGCATCCGGAAGAGTTGGATGATCTTCTTACCGCTGAAGATTATAAAGTTCTTTTATAGGGTTTTCTTTACCTCAACTTCCTGGTAACCTTCAACTATATCACCGATTTTGATGTCGTTGAAATTTTGGATATTAAGGCCGCATTCATATCCGCCGACTACCTCTTTAACATCATCTTTGAAGCGTTTGAGTGATCCGAGCTCCCCGGTATATATTACGATGCCGTCGCGGATGATCCTTACGTTTGTGTTCCTGGTTATCTTGCCCTCCTTGACATAGCAGCCGGCTACTGTTCCTACTTTTGTGACTTTAAATATATCACGTATTTCAAGGGTGGCGACAATCTCTTCTTTAACTTCAGGAGAAAGCATACCTTCCATAGCTGATCTTATCTCCTCAATAGCATCGTAAATAATTGAATAGAGTCGTATATCTATCTCCTCTTTCTCGGCGAGTTTACGTGCACTAAGTGAAGGACGAACCTGGAATCCTACTATAATGGCATTTGATGCTGCTGCCAGAAGAATATCTGATTCAGAGATCTGGCCTACTGCTTTATGAATAATATTAAGCTGTATCTCTGGCGTCGATAGTTTTATCAGTGAGTCGCTGAGAGCTTCCACCGAGCCATCAACATCACCTTTAACAATAATATTAAGCTCCTGGAAGTTGCCAATTGCTATTCTGCGGCCTATCTCATCGAGAGTAATATGTTTCTGCGTACGAAGCCCCTGTTCGCGTTGAAGCTGAGCTCTTTTATTTGCAATATCCTTGGCCTCTTTATCGCTGTCCATCACATTGAACTTATCACCAGCCTGGGGAGCCCCGTTTAATCCAAGTATAAGAGCAGGAGTGGCGGGACCGACTTCTGTAACCTTATTTCCCCTTTCGTTATACATTGCCTTAATGTGCCCGAAGCAGCTGCCGGCAAGCATTATATCACCTATACTCAGTGTTCCTGCTTTTACAAGAACGGTTGCCGTGAAGCCTCGTCCCTTGTCGAGTGATGATTCTACAACAGTACCAATTGCCGGTTTATCAGGATTAGCCTTCAGGTCAAGCATTTCTGCCTCCAGGAGTACTTTTTCAAGAAGGAGTTCAATATTAAGTCCTGATTTTGCCGATATCTCCTGAGACTGGTATTTACCACCCCAGTCCTCAACCAGGTAATTCATTCCGGCCAGAGCCTCCTTGATCTTTTCAGGATTTGCTGTCGGTTTATCTATTTTATTAATGGCAAAGACAATAGGTACTCCGGCTGCAGATGCATGGTTGATTGCTTCAACAGTTTGTGGCATAACCCCGTCGTCGGCAGCAACGACAATAATTGCAATATCAGTAATCTGTGCACCACGGGCACGCATGGCAGTAAAGGCCTCATGGCCAGGAGTATCCAGGAAAGTTATCTTTCGACCGTCGTCAAGCTGAACAGCATATGCTCCGATATGCTGAGTAATACCACCAGCTTCTCCGGCTATTACATTGGTTCTTCTGATGTAATCAAGAAGCTTCGTCTTGCCATGGTCGACATGTCCCATAACTGTTACTATCGGTGGACGTGGCTTAAGATCCTGGTCTTCATCCTCCTCTTCTTTTACAGCTTCAAGTACTTCAGCGCTTACAAACTCGACTTTATAGCCGAATTCATCTGCGAGCAGTGCCATGGTTTCGGCGTCAAGACGCTGGTTGATGGAAACAAAAAGACCCAGGTTCATGCATGTTGATATGATATCAGTAACAGGGGTATTCATCATAATGGCAAGTTCATTAACTGACACGAATTCAGTTACTTTCAGGATATTCTTGTCCTGTTCTATCTTGTCTTCAACTTCGCGGTGTTTCTGACTTATCAGGTCTCTTTTCTCTCTGCGGTACCGTGATCCTTTGGATTTACCTTTGGTGGTTAACCTGGCAAGAGTCTCCTTGATCTGCTTTTGAACCTCTTCCTCGTCAACTTCAGCCCTGACTGGTCTTTTCTTCAGAGGTTTTTTACCCGTTTTTTCCTTTTTATCTGCCAGATCGGGTTTTACAAATGAAACCTGTTCTTTATCCTTGGTTATCCTCTTTCTCCTTTTCTTTCTCCTGAAATCTGCATCTCCGTTAATTTTAACCGGCTGATAAGGAGCTGTTTTTTTCTTTTCTTCAACAGGAAGATCTATTTTCCCGACGACCGTAGGTCCGGATAATTTCTTGAAATCAGTTCTGTACAGCTCTATGTTTTCTTCTTCCTCTTCCGGAATGATTTCTATTTCACTGATATCAACCGCCTCGTCTCTTCCCAGTATAACCGGAGACGGTTCATCAACTTTTTCCCGAGTCAATTCTTCAGAAGCCTTTTTTACTTCCTCTACTGATTTCTTTGCCTCAGGTTTTTCTTTTTGTTCTTCTTCCTTTGAAGGTTTTGCAGATTCCTTTATGGTTGTATCAAGGTCTGCTTTTTCAGCTGCGGGTATATCGATTTTCTCCTTACTCTTTTTTTCTTTACCTGTAACAGGCTTCTTATCTGCCGGAGATTTTTTCTTTTCAGTTTCGGCTGCTTCTATTGAAGTTGCCGGCTGAGGTTCTTTTTTTGGTTGTAAAGGCTGTTCAGTTTTTGGTGTTGCAGTTTTATCAAGGTCAATTTTCCCAACGAGCTTGATATCGGGCTTCCTGATCTCAGTCTTGATATCAACGTTAGTTTTAGCTCCGGATGAATCTTTTACAAGAACTTCCTCCTCACGTTCAGATTCTTCACCCTCTGCTTTCTCTGAGAAATCATCTATTGATACTGACTCTTTCTTCCTGTGCAGATCTTTTAAAATAAGTTTTTCAGATTCCTTCTTTACGCTGATATCTGTGCTGTATTCTTTTATAAGCAAAAGATATGCTTCGTGCGGAAGTTTTGTGTTAGGGTTGGGATCAAGCTCAAAGCCTTTCTTATGAAGAAAATCCACAATGGTGGAGATCCCCACATTAAATTCGCGGGCTGCTTTACTTAATCTCGTTGCCTTTACGTCCTCTGTCATAAATTTGCCTTGACTTTATAATAACTTCTTAAACAAACCTAAATAGTAGCCATTGATTTATTCAAATTCAGCTCTCAGTATGTTTACCACTTCCTTAACTGTTTCCTCTTCGAGATCGGTTCTTTTAACCAGGTCGCTAATGGAGAGGTTTAGTACGCTTCTTGCAGTATCACATCCTATTGCCTTAAGCTCTTCAATGATCCAGTCTTCAATTTCATCACCGAATTCTTCAAGATTAACATCTTCTTCATCCTCACCTCCCGGTTCTCTGTAGACATCAATTTCATAACCTGTAAGCTGGCTGGCAAGCCTTATATTAAGTCCGCCTTTTCCTATTGCCAGTGATACTTCATTCGGTTTTAAGTAAATTTCAGCTCTTTTTGTCTCGTCATCCATCTTAATTGAGGTTATTTTTGCAGGACTGAGAGCTCTCTGAATGAAAAGCTGATTATTGGATGTAAAGTTGATAACATCGATGTTTTCATTACGTAGTTCTCTTACGATACCGTGTATCCTTGATCCTTTCATTCCTACGCAGGCACCCACAGGATCAATCCTTTCATCATAAGACTCGACTGCAACCTTCGCACGTTCTCCGGGGACCCTTACTATTTTCTTTATTGTTATCAATCCATCGAATATTTCAGGAACTTCCAGTTCGAAGAGTCTTTCGAGGAAGACTGGCGATGTCCGGCTGAGAATTATGAATGGGGTATTATTTCTCATTTCAACCTTTATAACCACAGCTCTTATTGAGTCGCCTTTACGAAAATGATCCGAAGGTATCTGTTCACTTTTGGGAAGTATAAGTTCATTGCCATCATCATCGAGAACGAGGATCTCTCTCTTCCAGACCTGATATACTTCACCCGTGACTATTTCCCCTATCCTGTCCTTGTATTTCATATAAATATTGTTCTTCTCAAGGTCGAGGATCCGCGCAGTAAGGTTCTGTCTCAGCGACAGGATTGCCCTTCTGCCAAAATCAAGGAACTTAACCTCATCTGATACTTCTTCTCCCACTTCATAATCTTCATCAATCTCCTTGGCCTGTGAAAGAGGTATCTGGGTGATAGGATCAATAAGCTCTTCATCATCAACAACTACCCGGTTTCTCCATATCTCAAAGTCACCTTTATCGATGTTTACTATAATATCGAAGTTATCAGCCGACCCGTATTTTTTTGCAAGCATGCTTCTGAACACATCTTCGAGAACGCTCATCATTGTTGGACGGTCAATATTTTTCAGCTCTTTGAATTCCGAAAAAGTGTCGATCAAATTAACGTTTTCCATCTGGTGTAAAACTCTTATAATTACTTAATAGTTAAAATAACCTTTGTTGATTTTACCTGGTCAAAGTTGAATGAAAGATCCTTTGACTCTTTCATTTTCCCTTTGACCTTTACTTCAGTAGTCAGTTCAAAACCGCCGGAAGTAATATTTTTAAGATTGCCAGTAAACCTTGTGCCTTCATCATCCACAACCTCAACTTTCCTGCCTTCATTTTTATAGTATTGTTCAGGCACTGCGAAGGGCATGTCGAGACCAGGCGAGGAGACCTGCAATTCAAAATCCTCAGCATCCCGATCCAGATTTTTCCCTACCTGGCGGTGTATTGAGGCACACTCATCAATGGTAATTCCGTTCCTGGTATCGACAAGAATAATGATCTTGTTTGAACTACTGACTTTAACAGCAACCAGGAAGACTCCTGTTCCTTTAATTAACTCATTAACAAGCGTTTCTATTTTGCCTTTTTCTATCATTTAATTACAGATAATAAAATAGGGGACTCTGGTCCCCTAGGCTCAATTCCCCTCAATTCGGATGCAAAGGTAACGAATGTTTTGTAATAAGCAAATTTAATAGGTAATCTTTTTGTCTCACCATAAAGTAACATAAAGGATATCACACGTTAACACAAAGGTTAAAATAGATATTTTATGCATTGCTTCCTTTGCGAAATCTTTGCGACCTTTACGGTTGAAGAAAATTGAAATAGAGATATGCAGTTAATATGGAAGAAGAAATATATACTGACAGCGAGAAGGAGCTTTTAGCGCATTGTACATTATGTCCCCGCGAGTGTGGTGTGAACCGGTTTCAGTGTGGCGATGGCTATTGTGGAATGGACGCCGGAATGAATATAGCATCGATATGTATTCACAGGGGAGAAGAACCTGTTATCAGCGGACCGGATGGAATATGCAACATTTTTTTTTCGGGATGCAATCTTCACTGTATTTATTGCCAGAACCATGAGATAAGCCGGCCAGGCCATAATTACAGGAGCAGTATTTCATCATTTTCAGAGGCACTTGATACTGTTGAAAGGATTCTTGCGCAGGGTATAAAAGCTGTAGGTTTTGTCTCCCCTTCACATGTTGTGCCGCAGATAAAGGCAATTATACGTGGGTTATATAAACGGGGGCTGAAACCAATAATGGTATACAATACAAACAGTTACGATAAGGCTGATTTAATAGAGGAGCTTTACGGGCTGATTGATGTGTATCTTCCAGATTATAAATATGTTACATCCGGAATCGCCGTGAAATATTCAGATGCTGCAGACTATCCTGAAGTTGCCCTTAAAGCGTTAAAAAAAATGTATTTTCAGAAAGGATCAACACTTCCTCTGGATTCTGAAGGCAGAGCTGAGAGAGGGATCCTGATCAGACATCTTGTTCTGCCGGGTCATGCAGAAGAGAGTAAAAAGGTGCTTCGGAGTATTGCTGATGAACTTTCGGCAGGAGTCCATATTTCCCTTATGTCTCAATATCATCCCACACAATTTGTGACCAGTCATACTGTATTGCACCGGTCGCTTTACAGGGAGGAATATGAATCGGTTACTGAGGAGATGGATAAGTTGGGATTCAGGAATGGATGGCTGCAGGATATGCTCAGTTACAGGAACTACCAGCCTGATTTCAGCAGGAAGCATCCATTTGAATGAACGGCACAATGGTGTAATAAGCATCCTACATAAACTTCTCTCTTTTCTGAAGGTTGTACATTGCAGCCAGCATAAATATAATAGTTCCGGTAATAAGTATTATCCTGTTCTTCATTGTGATGATGGCCCAGGTAGTTTCATTTACGTCGCGCGGCACATTGAACGGGTTCAGAAATACATTCCACTGACTCGTTCTGAGGGAGTCGGAGAGGATCATGAAAATAATTCCGAATACAATCATTACAACAGCGGTACCATTTCCGTTCCTGATTACTGTGGAAAGCATGAAGGCCATCACCCCGAGAAAAGTAACAGGCAGCATAACCTGTAATGTCATATTGACTATTCTGAACTTAACAATAAATACTGAAGACAACATTGTGAATGTCAGCATAATAAGAAATGTAATAACTAATATCAGTATAATTCTTATCAGCCAGACTTTATACCTGTAATTTGGTATTCCGAATATTATTTCTATTGTCCGCGCATCCTGATCATTCTGAACACCAAAGACAGAAGGATAAAATACAAGAAGTATCCCCGAGAACATGAAAACTCCATAAAGGTCCTCCATCCTGGAGATGTCATTTGAAAACGAATAAATTACTGACAGACCAAGATAGAACACTACAGATCCGAAAAGAAACCAAACAAACTTATTTGCAAAGATGATTCGCAGATTATAAATGATCATCTTATAGATAAGCAGGAAAAGATTATATAAACGGGGGTTTTTCATTATAAAAAATTTAACCTGTTAGACTAAGTGACACTTCTTACCTTTTTCCTGAGAAGCCACAAGTATGCATCTTCAAGATTAGGAGTCACACCTAAAGCATCCGGATGTGGTTTATCTTCAGATATACATCTTATCCTGACATTTAATCCTTCAGACATGTGATGGACAACCAAATGGTTTTCAATAAAACTGTTAAAGTCTTTTGCCGGGATATTGAACTGCCAGACATGATTTTGGGCCTCTTTTGTCATTTCTATAGGTTTGCCAAGATACATCATGACTCCTTTGTTAAGGACAGCAACCTTGTAACATGAACTGGAGATATCCTCAATAATATGAGTGGAGAAAATAACCACCCTGTCGCGGCTAAGCTCCACAAGAAGGTTCCTGAACCTGATCCTTTCCCTTGGGTCAAGCCCTGCCGTTGGCTCATCTACAACAAGTATTCTGGGCAGATGGAGCAGTATCTGGGCGATTCCCATTCTTTGCTTCATTCCCCCGGAATAGGAACTTATTTTTTCATGTCTTCGATCTTCCATATGGACGGCTTTAAGGCAATAAGTAACTCTATCTTCCCTTGTTTTTGCATCAATAATATTCTTAAGCATTGCCTGGTAATGCAGATATTCATGACCAGTCATATTTTCATAGCTTCCAAACTCCTGGGGAAGGTAACCGATAAGACCCTGAAGCTCTTCTCTTTTCTTTTGAGTGTCCATACCGTTTATCCAGACCTTACCGTAGCTTTGTTCAAGTATACCGCATATTATACGCATGAGTGTTGTTTTTCCTGCGCCATTTGGTCCAAGCAGACCAAACATACCATTACCGATATCAATAGAAACGCAGCTTAATGCTTTAAAAGGCTTTTTCTTTTTCCCTATCAGGGGGATAGCCAGAACTATCTTATAGAATCCCTTTCGGATATTTATAAATTTTCCTTTAAGGCGGTAGATATCTATATTCTCCCTGCTCATTTTTAATCCTGCTTTGTAAATTACAAGCCCGGAAAACCAAAGGAATCCAAGTATTAATACTATCACAAGATTTTGCCACTTTTTCTGGAAGAGGTAAATATTTACCAGTGGTATAACCCAGAATATCAAAGAATCGAAGATTTTTATGATCCCCGTATATATCCTCTTTTTTCCTGAAGATGAAAAGCTTGTCATCAGTTTTTTGAAAGGGATCCAGAGCCCGAAGATGGAAAACCATATAATCAGGCTGAAGATAAAAATCCAGAAGCCGTTTTTCAGGTAGAAATATGTAAAATATATGAAAAACCCTATCAGTGGGATTTGCCAGATAAGATGGTTCATATCATTCCATGAGGAATAGTTTTTTTCAATCCCCAGTCTTTCCCTGATCTTTGCTCCTGCTTTCCATTCCCTCATCAGACGACTGTCTCTGTCATATATCTTGACAAGGCTCTGAATTTTTATATTGATAGGTTCATCCGGCGCTATTAATGTCTCTCTGGCTTTTTTAAGTGTGCTGATCAGGAACCATGTGGTTGCCGGTACAAGTATCAATGATAGTATTGTTGTTATCAGTTTCCAGAGAAATTGATCTACATGGCTGTATATCAATAATATAAGCAAAGAAAATAAAACAAGCTGGATTACCTTTGTTTTCCAGTTAAGTGAGTAGATCCAGTGAAGTGAATTTTCGAGGCCTGAATAAAAAGTGGGAATAAATATAAGTGTAAGCATTGTGCTTAATGTAAGCCCTCCAATGACGGTAATTGCGAAAGCAGCGCCTATTGAAGCCACAAATTCGGCCTGTCCCATTGCCAGAGGAAAAAGAGCAATAACAGTTGTTGATGCAGTGATCAGAATTGGCCTCACACGCGCTATGCCTGCAGTCATTAATGCACGTGAAAGCCTGTCTCCCCTCTTCCTCAGGATATTGGTATAATCTATCAGCAGAATCCCATTGTTAACCACAATTCCAAGGAGTATAAGGAATCCTATCAGTGTATTGGCGTTCAGGAGTGAATTATTTGTGATGATCAGTGCAATAAGCGAGCCCAGTGCAGCAAGCGGTATGCTGAACATAAGAACAACAGGTGTTGAAAGTGATTCAAATACTGACGCAAGGATCATATAGATAAGCAGAAATGCCATACCGATGAGGTAATAGAAATCAGTCAGAGGATCTTCCTCATGAACGATCTCAACTGCTATTCCGGAGGGTATATTGATATTTGAGACTATCGATTCTATTTCTGCTCTTGCTCCCTCAAGCAGATCTTTGGAGCTGGTTATATCTGAATTGAAGCTGTACGAGATTGTAATTTTTTTCTCCTGGTTTTCCCTGTGTATATTACCCATTCCTGATGAGAATACAATATCAGCCAGTTCCTGCATTTCCATTATATTGGAATTAGCCCCGGTAACCTCAAGGTTTTTAAGATCGTCTATTGTCTTGTCTGTATTTTCCTTTACCTGGCCTGACTCATCAGCATATTTCAGGGTTATATCATAGCTGTCGGTCCCCTGCATGAAAGTTGCCCCTGAAGAATATTCTCTTCCAAGTGTCGAAAGTGCTGAAGAAATATTGGCAAGTGTCATATTATTACGTCCGATATAGTCCATATCAAAAATTGCATGCACTTCCGGGCTGTTATCCTGAACATTAACATTTACACTGCTAATTGTCGAAAGATCCTGAATAGAAGCTTTGATATCATCTGAAAGGCTTTTCATTTGATCAAAATTCTGACCTTTTATATTAATGCTTTCCGATGTTGTTCCAAGGCCTAAAAGGTTCATGAAGTTCGCTCCGGGATTTACCGTTCCGCCTCCGCCTCCCGATTGTGAATAGCTTCCGCTGGACGAAATCTCATTCATTGTGATTTCGGCCGTTCTTATATTTTTGACTTTATCAAGTATATCATTCTTAATTTCCGGAAGAGTCCTTTTACTTTTCTTATTCCAGTCTTTGGCAAGATTTACAGTAACTGTCGCATCAGCTTCCTCAATCCTGCTTATGATATCCTGTTTCTCAGGTATGCTGTTAAGCCTTTGTTCGACTTCTGTCACCACGCCGTCTGTTTTATCAAGAGTTGAACCGCTTGGCATTGTGACAGAAAGTCTGAAGCTTGGCGTTTCGATTTCTTTGGTTGAGCTTATGCTAAGCGTCAGGCTTATTAAAAGTGCAGCAAAGAATACTGCCAGGGTTCCTATTATTGTGCCTGCCGGATTTCTTAAGCTGGCCTTTAGGGCCAGATAATAAGCCTGAATGAGACGATTATGTATTGAAAGCTTTTTAAAGATCCCCAGTTCTGAACTTTTGGCCATTTTCAGAATAAAATGTGTTGCCATGGGGATAAAGAGCAAGGCAACAAATAATGAAATGACAAGTGTCGAAACTATTGAAACTCCAATATTCCTGCCTATTATTTTAATCATGAAATTTGTTGAGAAAATAAAAGGCAGAAATACGGTTATTGTAGTCAGCGTTGCTGCAACAATTGATCTCCATACTTCACTGGTACCTTGCTTAACGGCTGTATCAATATCCTTTCCCTGGCTTATAAGCCGGTATATATTCTCAAGCACAACAACCGAATTATCGACAAGCATTCCGATGGCAAGAGCCATTCCGACAAGTGTAAGGCTGTTAATTGTGATATTATAAGCATAGAAAAAATTAAAAGCTGCATAAACTGATATTGGAATTGAAAGAGCGATAATAAGAACAAGCCTGATATTGCGTAGAAAGAACCATAAAATAAGTACTGCGAGAAGACCTCCGATAACTGCCAGGTGAATAATCTGGTTTATATTGTTTTCCATTATTTCAGCATTGTTATTCTGAACAACGATCTCAACACCTTCAGATTTAAGATTCTCATTCAGCGACTTAACCAGGTCGAGGGTTTTGTGGGAAAGGTCGATCAGATTAGACTGGTTATCATTCATCAGTGTAACTGTAACAGCATCAAGCCCATTTACCCGGCTGTATGAAGTCTGTTCTTTTACACCAAAGAAAATCTGTGCAATGTCTTTAAGTGTAATGGAACCATTTTGCTTAACTGCAATATTCCCAATATCCTTAATATCTGTATATGCAGATGTCACATTTACGAAGAGCCTTTCATTCCCGTCTTTCACAGATCCGACAAATGTTTTGTCCTTGCCATTATTGTTAAGAAGGTTAGTGACCTGGGCCATAGAGATACCATAGGCTTTACATGCTTTTTCATTTAATCTTATTTCAATAGATTTTTGCTGACCTCCGTAAACCTGGACACCAGCTATGCCATTTATGTTTTCAAGTTCCGGGGTTATTTCTTTATCTGTGATATTACGTATTCTGTCTATTCCTCCTTCGCCCCTGATCTGCAATTCCATAAACTGGCTTGTAATCTGGGTGAGGTCAATTTTTACTACATTTATTCTGAACTCTGCCGGTAATGAGGACTTTATAAGGTTTATCTTTTCCTGTAGCTTAAGATTGGCAAATTTCATATTGGCATTCTGGTCGTAATAGATGATTATAGTACCAGTCCGGGAATTAATATTTGATTCAATCTTATCAATGCCTTCAAGGGTGCCAATAGCACCTTCCAGGGGTACTATTGCCTGAGTCTCAATATAATTAGGATCCAGTTCCTGGGTTGCGCTGACCTGTACGATAAGAGTAGGAAGCTGGGAATTGGGAAGAAGCTCAATCTGCAGGCTCTTATAGGAAATATAACCAAGCATTGTAAGCCCTATAAAGAGCATGCTGATCAGAACCTTTCTCTTTAATATAAAATCCATTTGTTTCTTGAATGAAGAATTTTCCTGCTAATCAACTATCTCTTTCTTCCCTGTAATAAATTCACTCACACTATCCATTACAAAATAAACACAAGGTATCACAACAAGGGTCAGTAGTGTGGAAGTTACCATACCTCCAATTACTGCAAGAGCCATTGGTGCTCTCAGGGAAGCACTCTCTCCTATACCTATGGTCATTGGAAGAAGTGCGAGTATCGTCGTAAGACTGGTCATAAGAATAGGTCTTATCCTTTGAGAACCGGCAATTGCTATTGCTTCTTTCTTTTTCAAACCACTCTGTCTTAGCTGATTGATCCTGTCAATTAGGATTATAGCATTATTTACTGCTATCCCGCCGAGCATTATTATTCCAATGTATGCCATCATATTCAGGGACTTTCCTAAAAGAAAGAATGTCAGGATCGTTCCGACTCCGGCAAGAGGAATTGTAAGCATTATAACAAAAGGTTGAATGACAGATTCAAACTGGGCTGCCAGAACCATAAATACCAGGATTAAGGAAAGCATCAAGGCAAAAGAGAGATTTGACATTGACTCTTTCCTTTTAAGCTCCTCACCGGTGAATGTCATTTTATAATCTGCAGGCAGAGCTATTGATTTAAGAGAATCCCTCGCTGTTTTAATAATATGATCGAAAGGTATTTTATTATTGACCATTGCATATATATAGCAGGTTCTGGATTGATTTCTCCGGGTGATCTCTCTCGGGCTTATAACAGTTTTTATGGCAGCTAACTCACTGAGCGGCACCTTAATACTGCCGGCTGTTATCATCAGATCGTTGAGCTGATGCAAAGAAATATCTCCAAGTTTGATTGTTATATCTTTCATTTCCCCGTCTTTCTCAAAGCTCCCGGCTGAAGCGCCTGTCAGGTACCCTTTTAACTGGTTGATCACATTATCTACTGAGACATTATAATAACTTGTTTTAAATCTGTCAATTGCGACTTCAACTTCGGGAGTGCCCTCATCCATGGATGTTGTTATATTGAACAGGCCGGGATTATTTGTCAGCCTGGCTTTAGCTTCATTTAGTATTTTCCCAAGCTCATCGTAATCTTTTCCTGCAATTTCAAGTGAGAAGGGAGCTTCTGAGGTCCCCAATGATGACTGCAAAGCCGTTTCTTCCTGTGTGAAACTCACCTCAAGATCCGGAATCTTTTGCAGGTGACTTTCAACAAGTCTTATAGCCTCGTCTGTTTTTGATGCAAAATCATCAGTCAGTGTAATTTTCAGTGAAGCAGTGTTTTCTCCTTCATTAATACTTGACTGACTGATTGTTGAAGTAGTCACTGCACCGGTTTGGCTGTAAATCATCTTTACTTTATCGCCAAGCAGTTCCCTGATAATTACTTCGGCTTTTGATGCAGTGCTTGCAGTTCTTTCAAGACTTGTACCCTCGGGCAATTTTAGCTCCAGGGTGAATTCTGCAGACTCAGATTTGGGCATAAATTCACTCCCAAGATGTGGCAGAAGCAAAGCAGTTGCCCCCATAAGTAACAGAGAAAGGATAATTATAAGAAATCTTTTCTCAACTATCTTTTCAAGCGTTCTTTTATACCAATGAAATTTCAGAGGAGTGTGAATATTCTTTTTATTATTCCTGTCGGAAAACACAGTGGAAACGAGCATAGGTATAACAAGCATTGCGACCAGGAGTGAGGAAAGGAGAGAAAACGCTACAGTCCATGCCTGATCCTTGAACATTTCTCCCGAGGCGCCATGCAAATATACAATTGGCAGAAAAACAACAATCGTGGTAACGGTTGATGCGGTAATTGCACCACCAACCTGGCCAGTACCCTGTATAACAGCTTCCTTCAATGGCATACCTTCCTCCCTGTTCCTTGTAATGTTCTCAAGGACAACAATGGCGTTATCGACCAGCATTCCGGCGCCAAGGGCAAGTCCGCCTAATGTCATTATATTGAGAGTGAGATGATTAAAATACATCAGGTTGAAAGTTGCGATTATTGAAATAGGGATTGCAATACTTATAACAAGAGTGGTCCCTATTCTTCTGAGAAATATAAAAATGACAAATACTGCCAGTACTATTCCTAAGAGTGCTGTATTCTGTACCTCGGTAATCGCATTATGAATATATTTTCCCTGGTCCTGTACCCTGATAAACTCGTATCCGGGCAGAGCTTTGCCAAGATCTGTAATTGCTTTATTCAGGCTCTTGACAACATCAACAGTGTTGTACTTTGGTTCTTTGTAAATTGATAATCCGATACATCGTTCGCCATTTATTGTAACAATGTTCTGGGGATCTTTATTTTCATATTTAACAGTTGCAATATCGCGCAGATATATCGGAACTTTTTCAGTTGAAGCAGTTGAAGTTCCGGTAGTAGCTGTCGAAGCAGCCTGGCTCGTAACCTGCTTAAATCCTACAATTATATTCTCGAGATCAGTCAGGTTCTCCAGTACACTTACACCTTTGACCACATATTTAAGTCCCAGATCAACAATGGAACCTCCTGATACATTCTTATTATAATTCGCTATCTGTGCTGCCACGACATCGGCACTCAATCCGAACGATTCAAGAATGTATTTGTTTGTTTCAATTACAACTTCATTCTCTTCCTGGCCGGTAAGTTTAACATCAGCCACACCTTCTATTCTTACAAGTTCATTCCTTATATAATTCTCAGCGACAATGCGTATCTCATCAAGGTTGGTGATGCGATCGTTTTTGAGGCCCACAATCATTACAGGGTCTGCATTGGGATCGTATTGCGAAATATTAAATTCGTCAAGATCAGCGTTTTGACTATAGGTATTTAGTGCCTTCTGCAAATCGAGAAATGCTTCATCCATATCCTTTTTCCAGTCATATTCGACTGTTATAGTGGCTTTTCCCACTTTTGAAACGGAAGAAACCTGTATAACATCATTCTGTCGCATTGAAAGTGATTCAATCTGATCAACATAGTTTTTTTCGATTTCTTCAGGCGGCTTCTCACCTGCTGAAAGTTCAATATATATCTTCGGGTTGTTAAGGTTGGGGAAGAGATCAGTTCCCAGCTTTCCAAAAGAGATGAACCCAAGAAGGATTATACCGAGTACCAGCATTAAAACAGTAACCGGATATTTTACAGCAAAGCGGGCAATCCTGTCCATAATTGTTATTTAATGATTTTAACTTTCGACCTGTTGCTGAGTGTCTCAAAACCACTGGTTACATAACGTTCATTTTTTTGCAGGCCTCTGGTGACTTCAACATCAGTCAGGTTTTCAAGGCCGGTCTGGATAATCTGTTCAGAAGCCAGTCCGTTGCGGTCGATAACAAAAATTGTCTTGCCTCTTTGCCTTGAGAGGATTATGCTCTTGGGAATTACAATTACGGAGTCTTTATGGTTTACAACAATATCAGCTTTAACAAACATACCAGGGCGGAGAAGGTAATTTGGATTATCTATCATAATATTTCCCTGGAAAGTTCTGGTATCTGCATTTATTGCAGGCGATAATTGGGTTATCCTGCCAATAATGGTATCGCCGGGGATAGTATAATTTGTAAGTTTTACTTTCTGATCAGGTTTTATTACAGAGACATATTTTTCAGGCAGCTGAACATTCATATACATCATCTTATAATTCATGATCTCGACCATATTAGAACCCGTATTAACTCTGGTTCCCTGTGTATAATAAGGCAGATCAACAATAACGCCCTCAATGGGTGCAAGGATCCTCATCTTTGCCATCTGAAGATGTGCAGTTTCCACAGCTGTTTTGGCATTGGCATTATTTATGCTTGCCGTTGTAAGATCGTTAAGAGTGACGCCTCCCTTTTCATAAAGTGACTGCTGCTTTTTTAGCTCACTTTCAGTAAGCTGAAGATTAAGTTCATTCGTTTCAAGCTTTACGGAATTGACATATTCCTTATCTTCAAGCCTGGCTATAAGATCACCAGATTTAACATTGTCGTTTAATCGCCAGAATTTACCCGTATGCGGATTTTTCTCCAGGAAATAATTGGCTGTAATCTCCGATTTTACTATAATATCGCCAACAGGATAAGCTGTTCCTGATGTATTGACATATTCCTCAATTGACCTGGGAGTGGCTTCCTGAACAGAAACGGGAATTTCAACATCAGCAGTAAGATTCTGATTCTGGTTTTTGCAGCTGATGGCTGTGAAAACAGCTGCCAGTATTATTATTAAGCTCTTTTTCATGGGTGATTTGATTTTATTGTTGTAGAGTTTTTACAGGAATTACGGGTTGTTTTTTCTCAAAGTCGTAAAGTGTTTGTATTTTAAGGTTAAGAAGTTCCAGTTTATATGAAATTAATGCATTTGTGTAGTTAAGCTTGTTTTCGGAGAGCTGATTCTGATAAATGCTGAGATCCATACCTGTCAGATCCCCGTTCCTGTACTTCTCAAGGTTAAGATCGTAAGTCAGCTGTGCGTTGTTAACCGACTGACGTGCAATTTCTATCTGGTTCTGAAGATTTTTAAGATTCCTGAAGCTTTGTCTGACACTTAATATAATGTTGTTCTGTTCAACATTGAGATCGACTTTATCTGACTCAATGGTTGCCTCAGTTGCCTTTACTCTTGATTTATTTTCACCCCAGTCCCAAAGCGGTATATTGAAAGAGAGTCCAACATTTTCATTATTTCTCGGGTCGGAATAAAGATCTTTAAGGTTCTCATTATTCCCGTTAATCCCAAAAGAAAGAGTAAGGCTTCCGTGGAATTCATTGAGTGCCTTTGTTTGAATAAGATTATCATATGCTGTTTCGATACTGATCTGACTCTGCCTTAGTTCCATTCTGTTGGCAAGCCCCTGGTCGATGGCAAATGCCACATCTACATTTACAGTATCCACATTAATATTTGGAATAACAATAATATCATCATACAGGGTTATACCAACCAGGTCCTTAAAATTATCTTTGGCATTTTCATATGCAACCTGTTTGTTTTCATAATCCGACTTAGTAGTGGCAAGGTTCAGTTCGGCCTGAAACATTTCCGACTGGGCTGAAATGCCTGCATTAACTTTATTCTTTGAGATTTCATAACTTTTTAGCATATTCTGATAAGCCTGATCTGCGATATCAAGGCTTTGCTGCGCCTGGTAAACGGCATAAAATGCCTGCGTTACATTTTTTTCCATCGCCAGCAGCTGAATTGCATAATTGAGCTGGGCATTTTCCAGTGACAACTTAAGTTCTTTAAGACTCATTTTGGTCCTGTTATAAGTAAACAGTGGCTGAGTCAGGTTAATGGAAAGATCGTTATTGAACACAGCTCCTTCCTGAGTCGGGAACTGTTCATTTAATATGGAATTGGTATAGCTAAAGTTGTTAGTCAAAGAGAGAGTTGCATCTGAAAACAAAATAGGTTGTCTGATAGTGAAAGAACCTGAGCTTTGTATATCCTTTGTGGTATTGAAACCAGAATTGGTATAATATGCCCTGTTTTGAGCATAGTTTATAGGATTAATTGATAAAGAAAAATTTGATTTCAATGCTGCATTCTGGGCATTAAGATTTTCCTGGCTCCTTTTCAGATTAAGCCTGGTCTTAATGATAGTGGGACTATTAGTTTCCGCTGTTGAGAGAGCCTGCTCCAGTGTAAGACCCGTCTGGGCTGATACATCTGTAATAGTAATATTCATAAGGAGCAGGATTAAGGGATATGCCCATTTTAAAAGGAATATTGATTTTTTCATTGTTATATTGATTACTTCTGACTTTAAACGTTTAACCTTGAACTTTGAACCTTGAACTTTTACTTCTGCTTTACCCATTTGACTGCATCTCCGATCACAGCTCTTCCTGTTGTAAGATTTGAAAGAACGACTTTAGCAGTATCAGCCTGGAGATAATATGTTCCCAGTTTATTCCAGCCATTTTCAGCATTTTCATAATCAAGCGATATATCCTCAACACCGCTTTCATGATAAACATGATAATGGAATTCTTTGTAGGGTTGAGCCATTTGCCCTCTTGGCCCTCTTGACTGCCCTCCGTCTCCTCCTGCGCCGGCAGCTTCACCTGATCTGTTGCCTTCACCACTCCGGCCGCCACCGCCTCCTCCTCCGGCAGCTCCGCCAGGTCCAGCCCCTCCGGCTCTTACCATAATCCGATCGGTACTTTTTCCGATGTAACTGTATATATCGTAATACCCGGGATTTTTAATAACTGTGTACCAGGTTACAGTTTTGTCACCTGTACCACCCCTGGTATAAACTGCCGAGCGTACATATTTCCCGAAAAATGATGGCTCAACAACCGGTTGCCAGAATGTTGGGATCCTCATAAGACTTATTTGCTGATACGAGGTAAGTCTATTATTATGAATTCCAAGGATCTTTTTCAGTCTGTTCTCCGTGCTTTCTTTGGTGATAATGAATCCCGGATCTTCATTATCAACTATTATTTCATTTGGATCAGAGGAGACAGGGTTTGATGTAAGTATCTCTTCTCCGGAAAATTCAGGTGTGAGATTATCAGACTTATTTATTTCATCAATTGGAAGTGTTATTTCACCGGGTACGTTCTTCGAAAAAAGGGTATTTACCATCATTGCCCTTGGCTGGGCATCAAGAACAATCCCTATTTTTTTTGACTCATGAGGACCTGTGTAAACAATCTTTGAAATATCAGCAGCTTCCATACCACGACCCTGGAATGATATTTGCATCCTGCCTCCGCCTCCGCCAAAGCCTCCGCCCCCAAAACCTCCACCACGGCCTCCTCCGCCACCACGGCCGAAACCTCCGGCGCCAACAGTACGAAAGGATATATTAAACAATCCTCCGGCATCTTCAGGATCAGTAACAATAAATGTAACCTGGTATCTCGATCTGTCACCAACCACAATCTGGGTTGCTTTCAGATCCGTAAACAGAAATCCGGGTTGCTCCTTGCCATAAAACCAGTCATTCAGGTAAGAATAAAAT
Source organism: uncultured Rikenellaceae bacterium (assembly GCA_964526345.1). GTDB lineage: Bacteria > Bacteroidota > Bacteroidia > Bacteroidales > VadinHA17 > LD21. The sequence continues at coordinate 60,663 of CAZGKI010000009.1, read as the reverse complement.
TCGAAGCCGAATTTATTTTTAATATCTTCATTGAAATTCTTAATATTGACCCTTTTAAACTGGTGATTATCAATGTATCTGGCAAACCAGTCCTTAAACTCATCTATGCCTGCCTTTGACCTGATCAGGTTAAAAAGGTAATCACCTTTGAGGGTAAGAACAGCATTTAATGTATCTGCCCCAGAACTTTTTGCAAGTAACTCTCTAAAGCTCAGATTTTTAAGGATCAGATTGGCTTTGTCATTGTCGGTAAGATTACCGGTAGCTGCCTGAAACCCGGCTGTCATGGGTGAATTTACTTTTTGAAGATGGGATTCAAAAACTGCATTAATGACCGGGTATTCAAGAGAGTAAAAGTTATTCTTAAAGAAATAAAAACTGGGTCCGAGGAGATACCTTGTCGGCGCATTTGCAGCCATACCATTTACAAACCTGAAATTTTCACCGGTTATGAATGTGCTTCTCATGAAACTATTAAAAATCCTGACATCCAGTTCTTTGTCAGTTATAACCTGTCCGCTGCGTGTCATCCTCTTTTTCTGTTGCTTGAAAAGCTTACTGAAGCCGGCCTGGTTTAAGGTTGAGAGCCTTTCCGGAAGCAAAACCATTGACGGCTGAACCTCTGCCCTTGTTTGTGTACTCTCTTTAGGATAAGAATAGAATTGAACAGGTACTTCAATAAAACTGAGGTCCCTAAATGGATATTTGGTAGAGAAATTTGATTCAAGGTCAGTCATCAATCCCGAAATGAGCAACGGCAAAGTATCTTTGAGTACCTCGAGATCCTGCTTGTAATAATCATTTCCGGAGAAATGATATGAAATATACCTGACAGAACCAACCTTAATACTGTCGGTAAGATAATTTCCTATTGCAAGTGTAAGCCCCGTAAGCGGCGTTTCTGATTTAAAAACATAGTATCCGTCTTCTTTTTTCATTTCGCCCTGGGAAACAGGCAGCAATTCATTCTTTGTTTTGACTTTAAGAATAAAATTTATAAAATCAATTTTAATCTGAGCAGGATTGGAGGGATAGTAATTGAGCCCGGCAACAGGATACCAGTGTGCTTCAGGAGTAAGCAGCACATAATCTCTGGTAAGGAAAGCCTGGCGTTTATTTACATTAACCATAGAAATTCTGTAAGGATTTTCCTTGATATTATCACTGTAATTCGGATAACAGAATGATTCATTTATTCTTCCGGAATAAGCAAAACTGACACTGTCACTCTCTCCGGGATTTAATATCCTGCCCGGGTTTATATCAATTATATTGTTTGTTTTTTTAAAGTCGAGATTTTTTCCGCCACGACTTATTTTTGATACTGAAAGCGCAGGATTAAGTGAAAAGTAATATTGATCAAGAGGCTCACTATTATCATTTGTAATCTTCATAGATGCAGTTGCTTTAAAAGAATCTCCATCATGAATAAATTCAATAGATGCAGCGATTATACTTGCAAATCTCTTACTTTCGAATTCCCTGTTGGTTTCAATAACAAGATTTTTATCATTGACTCTTTTAATGTAAGTTGAGTAGGTGTTATAGGCGCAAATGGAAGCTCCTGCCAGGAAAGCAAACATAAAGATAATGGTCAGCACCCGGTGTAATTTAGATTGTGGCAATCGTTTAAATAACAGTATCGTTGCCATGATCAGCGATAGTCCTGCAAAAAAGTAAATCAGTCTTTGATTGACTATTACACTTAAATCATCGAACCCTATCATACCTGATCTAAAAACCGGAAGACCAAAAGCCATATAGTCAAATATTGAGCCGGCCCGGAAGTAGAGATAAAAAATATCAAGAGCCGCATAACCAAGCAGAATAAGGAATGTTATTGCCTGGTTTCTTATTAATGACATCAGGGTAAAAGCGAGTCCAAGGCTGAAAATAATTGTTGGTATTGTAATAATGAGGAGATAATAGAAATATGCCATAATATTCACTGACATACTTTTTGAAATAATATTAATAATCAGGCCAATTCCGAGTATAATAATGTCAAGGCTGAGGAAAAGCCTCAATATACCCCATGATTTTCCCAGTACGTATTCAAAATTTGACATTGACCTGGTGTAGAGAACTTCGTTGGTATCGAGCTTCTTATCGCGTTTGAGAAAATCAGCGGCAAGAAAAATAACTACTATGGCCTGGGCAATATTGAGCAGGTACAGGTTAATGAGAGGCAGGGAAGAGGAGATTGATATTACTTCCCATCGTTCACCACCGACAGGTGAGAACATACCGATATTTATCAGGGTGAAAATAAACACGGCGCCAATAGAGAAGAGTCGGAAAAACCAGCTTCGCCTGAGGGTCTTTGCCTCATACCGGGCAACTGTACTGATATTATGAAAAGCAGACATCAGCTTAAATGTTGTCAGTCAATTAAAGTGGTTTGAAGTTTGTGTTCCATGAAATACACATAAGCATGCTCTATGTTAGGTTCTATGTTTTCCGAGTTGTATTCCGGAACATCATCTGACACTACCTGGACTTCCCATCCGGTTTCGTTGGGAATTGTAGAGATAACATTGTAAACTTCCTTTGCTTTTTCATATTCAGCCGGGGTAAGGTTCAATTTGAATACATGTCCTTCAGCATGTTTTACCAGGTTCTCCGGTGAGCCATAGTATACAACTTCTCCCCTGTTAAGGAGTGCCATTCCCTGGCATGTAGAAGAGATATCACCAACGATATGTGTAGACAGGATAATAATTACATCATTCTGGCTTAGCTGCGAAAGGACGTTCCTGAATTTTATTCTCTCATCAGGATCAAGTCCCGTGGTGGGTTCATCAACAATAATGATCTTTGGATTACCTATGAGAGCCTGTGCGATGCCAAGACGGCGTTTCATCCCACCGGAAAGGCGGTTTGCCTGCCTGTCGCGAGCTTCAAGAAGACCAACCTGATCAAGTAATCTGTCAACTTCTGCCATCCTTTCCTTTCTGTTTTTCATGCCGGAAAGAGAGCCAGCATAATCAAGGAACTCCCATGTTTTAAGTGCTGTAAAAAACCTGAAATCCTGTGGAAGATACCCGAGAATGCTTCTGAGCTCTTTCCTGTGTTTCTGAATATCTTTACCGTCTATCATTACCATACCCGATGTTGGTTTCATCAGAGTTACCAGAATTCTCATAAGACTTGATTTGCCAGCTCCGTTGGGTCCGAGAAGTCCGAACATACCTGTCCCGAATTCAAGGTTAATATCTTTTAATGCATGATTTCCATTAGGATAAATTTTATTAAGACCCTGAATTTGAATTTTCATACATATCTTATTAAGAAGCCCTTTATTGTCTGTTACATTTGACTACTAAAAGACGCTTTTTATTTCAATTGTTGCATAAATATTTTTTGATTTTTTGATTTATTTCTATTAAAAAGAAAAAAAACTTTGGGGTTCAGTTATAATTTACACTTAACATAATGTAAAACTTATTCCTATTTTTGTAAGTCAAGAAATCAAGACAGGTGTACCTGACTAACAAGAGAAAGATCATTAATGACCCTGTATATGGGTTTATCAGCATCCCTGGGGATTTTATTTTCGACCTTATCGAGCATCCCTGGTTCCAGAGACTAAGGAACATTAAGCAGTTGGGTCTCACCAGTTTTGTTTACCCCGGAGCAAACCACAGCAGGTTTCAGCACTCCCTGGGAGCCCTTCATCTTATGGATACGGCTATAAAGACTTTGCAAGGCAAGGGAGTGGTTATTACCAGGGAAGAAGAAATGGCTGTCTATAGTGCAATTCTTCTTCATGATGCCGGTCATGGCCCATTTTCACATGCTCTTGAGAATTCCATAATTACAGGGATTTCTCATGAGGACCTTTCACTTCTGCTTATGAGAAAGCTTAATGAGGAGTTTAAAGGGAGACTGGATCTGGCAATAGAGATCTTCAACGGTGCTTATCAAAAAAAATTCCTTCATGAACTTATTGCCGGACAGGTGGATATGGACAGGCTCGATTATCTCAGGAGAGACAGTTTCTTTACCGGGGTTATCGAAGGCTCTGTCGGATCGGATCGTATTATCCGGATGCTCAATGTTGTAGATGGCAATCTGGTGATTGATGAGAAGGGTATCTATTCCCTCGAGAAGTTCCTTATAGCCAGGCGTCTTATGTACTGGCAGGTTTATATGCATAAAACAGTACTCTCTGCCGAAAGCCTGCTTGTGAAGATACTTAAACGGGCTAAAGAGCTTGCAGTTGAAGGTCACGATCTTTATTCGACCCCTGCTCTGAGATTCTTTTTAAATAATAAGATTGGTCCTGATGACCTGCTTAAAGATGGGACATTCACACCCGGTCTGATAGCTTCCAATTTTACGAGACTTGATGATACTGATATATTTGTTTCAGCAAAATACTGGACCGACAATCCTGATAAAGTACTTTCTGATCTTTCCTCAAGGTTGATAAGAAGAGATCTGCTGGCAATAGAGCTTCAGAATGAACCTTTTGATAAGGAAAAGGTAAACAAGCTGAAAAATATTGCTGAAAAGTTACCGGGAGTAATACCGGAAGAAATTGATTATTATGTTTTTACTTCAAGCATTTCAAACCTGGCATATACTCCCGACGCCCCTGAGGTCAAAATACTTTTAAAATCAGGAGAGACAGCAGAGATAGCTGCCATTTCCGATATGTTTGACCACAGGTTCCTTTCGGAAAGAAGCACTAAATATTTTCTTTGTTATCCTAAAGAATGCAGATAATTAAAAATTTTATATTATGGAATTTACTGCCGCAAAAATCGCCGGGTTCCTTAAAGGAGAACTGGAAGGGAATCCTGATACTGTAGTTAATACTATTGCCAGGATTGAAGAAGGTCATCAGGGAGCCCTCTCGTTTCTTGCCAATCCGAAATATGAACATTATTTATATACTACAAAATCATCTGTAGTGCTGGTAAATAAGTCTTTTAAACCCACATCTCAGGTTGAGGCAACACTTATCAGGGTTCAAGATGCTTATGAGGCCTTTGCATCACTTTTACATATGGTCGATCAGGCCCGGCCAAGGAAAAAGGGCATTCATGTGACTGCTATAATCGAACAGACTGCCAAAATCGGTAAGGATGTATATATAGGACCATATTCCTACATCGGGGAGAATTGTTCTATTGGCGACAACTGTTCTGTCTACCCTCATGTCTATGTAGGGGATAATACGAAGCTTGGCAATAACTGCACACTTAATCCGGGTGTGAAAATATATCATGACTGTGTTCTGGGTGAAGGATGTACCGTTCATGCCGGGGCAGTGATAGGAAGCGACGGATTTGGTTTTGCCCCTCAGTCGGAGACAGAATTCATGAAAATTCCACAGATAGGGAATGTAATTATTGAAGATCATGTAGAAATTGGAGCAAATGTTGCAATTGACAGGGCTACAGTGGGTTCGACTGTGATTCACAAAGGTGTAAAGCTTGACAACCTGATTCAGATTGGGCATAATGTGGAAATAGGAGAGAATACTGTGATGGCCGGGCAAACTGGTATTGCAGGATCCACCAAAGTCGGGAAAAATTGCATGTTTGCCGGGCAGGTCGGAATTGCAGGTCATCTTAAGATCGCCGACGGAACCAAAATAGGAGCAAAAGCTGGTGTCGCCGGAGATATTAGGGAGGAGAACTCTGTGGTGCTTGGGATACCGGCGATAGAACATAAACAGTTTTTACGATCTTCAGTGATTTTCAGAAAGTTACCGGAACTGAAAACAAAAATCGACGAATTGGAACGGGAAATAAACTTTAAGAAAGAAAAATAGTGTAATTTGCTGGTCTAACGCAAATTGATTGGTATTAATATAGTTAAAGGTTTTTTTTTTAGCTTGTTCGAATTATTTTTATTTTTTTTGTACCCGAATTGTAACAAAACCTGATTAACTGATGAGCGAAAAGCAAAGGAGTCTGGCAAAGGAAATAAGTCTGAACGGCAAAGGCCTGCATACTGGCATCAACGTGACGCTAACCTTTAAACCGGCTCCGGCAAATCATGGTTACAAATTCTGCAGAGTCGATCTTCCCGGAAAGCCTTTGATTGATGCTCTTGCCGAACATGTCGCTGATACATCAAGAGGTACAACCCTGGTCCAGAATAATGCATCTGTAGCGACTATTGAACATGTCCTTGCCGCACTTTATGGATTACAAATTGATAATGCAGTGATCGAGCTCAATTGCGTTGAAGCTCCTATTATGGGCGGCGGCTCTGCTTCCTTTGTTGAAGCAATAAAGGAGGCCGGCATTGTTGAGCTTAAGGAAGAACGCAATTATTTTGTTGTGAAACAGAAAATCGCTTTTTCCGACGAGGAGCATGGCGTGGACCTTATAGTGTATCCCGACGACCATTTCAGCATAAATGTACTTATAGATTATAATTCAAGGATTCTTGGCAATCAATATGCCATTCTCGACTCACTGGATGATTTCGAAGAGGAAATTAGCAAAAGCCGTACATTCGTTTTTTTCCATGAACTGGAGCCTCTTTATAAGATGGGTCTTATAAAAGGAGGCGATCTGGATAATGCTGTTGTTATACTCGAAAAAGAGGTCGAACAAGCTGAAATAGAAAGAATCGCTCTGCTTTTCAACAGGCCGGGTATTACTAAACATACTGCCGGGATACTGAATAATACGGAACTTCGTTATCCCAATGAACCGGCCAGGCATAAGCTCCTCGATATTATGGGAGACCTTGCACTCGTAGGAATGCCAATAAAAGGGAAAGTAGTCGCTACACGACCCGGACATTATGCAAACACGCGGCTTGCAAAAATTATGAGGCAGGAAATGAAAAAGGCCCTTTCGAAAAGAGATATCCCGGTCTATGATCCTTCTGTACCTCCTGTTTATAACCTGGATGATATCCTGAAACGGCTTCCACACAGATTTCCTTTCCTCATGGTCGACAAAGTAATATCCCTGGATGAAACTACAGTTGTCGGGATTAAAAATGTCACTTTTAACGAGCATTTCTTCCAGGGCCATTTTCCTGATGAACCCGTAATGCCCGGAGTAATGCTGGTTGAAGCCCTTGCTCAGTGCGGAGGGCTGCTCGTTCTCAGCACTTTTGAAGATCCGGAAAAATATTCGACATACTTTCTGAAAATAGATAAGCTCAAATTCAAACATAAAGTCGTTCCCGGAGATACTGTTATTCTTAAAATGGAATTGATTGAACCAATGCGCAGAGGCATCGTCGCAATGTACGGACAGGCTTTTGTTGGAAACACACTTGCTGTTGAAGGTGAAATGGTAGCACAGGTAATAAAAAATAAATAAAGTTCCGATGATCTCAGATCTGGCTTTTATCCATCCCGATGCAAAATTAGGAGAGAATGTTACAGTTGATCCTTTTGCTTATATTGCCGGTAATGTGGTTATAGGTGACGGGACCTGGATTGGACCCAATGCTACCATAATGGATGGTGCAAGAATTGGGAAAAACTGCAAAATCTTTCCCACAGCTGTAGTATCGGCTATTCCGCAGGATTTGAAATTCAAAGGTGAAGAGACTACTGCTGAGATAGGCGACAGGACTACCATCAGAGAGGGGGCGACAGTTAACCGTGGTACTGCAGCAGCAGGTAAAACAGTTGTGGGTAACGACTGCCTGCTCATGGCTTATTCGCACATTGGTCACGATTGCATATTAGGCAACTATTGCATTATAGGTAACTCAACCGGAATGGCCGGAGAAGTAAAGGTCGATGAATGGGCTATCCTCAGTGCAGGCACTCTTGTACACCAGTTCGCCCGGATAGGAGCACATGTGATGATTGGTGGCGGCAGTAAGATAAGAATAGATGTTCCGCCATTCATTAAGGCTGACCGTGACCCACTTTCTTTTATGGGAATAAATACTGTGGGTCTGACCAGAAGAGGCTTTGAAAAGGAAAGGATCGACGAGATACATAATATTTACAGGGCAATATACCTGAATGGCATGAACTTCTCACGGGCTCTTGATTATGTTGAAAGTGAATTTAAACTCACTCCCGACAGAGATTATATAGTTAATTTCTTCCGAAGTTCCGAGAGAGGAGTAATAAGGGCCAGATAAGGCCTTTTTTTATTTCTTCCAGCATGTGTTTAACATCGCATATAATACATCATACATTCACAATATCTCTGCCGAAAGGATTTAGTGCTATGGCAGTGAGCTTGAAATGTTGAAGACCGAACGGGATCCCGATTATTGTTATGCAGAGAAGAAGTCCAAACAAAGCATGAGTAAGCGCTATCCATAATCCGCCGCATATGAGCCATAACACATTCATCAGGATGTAAAGGCAACCGGAGGCTCTTGAATGGACACGTGTGTCACGACCAAAGGGCCATATGGCCAGCGCTCCCATTTTTAGGGTCTGAATGCCGAAAGGAATTCCAATAATAGATATCATTAATATGATACTTCCTATAAAATATTCGATGGCAATGATGAAGCCGCCAAAGATTAACCAGATAAGGTTACCGAGGATTCTCATAAGAGTGATTTATTTATTCAAGGATTATAGTTTTATCTTTCGGATATTTAACCGAGTATGTCATTATTAACTGTTTTGTCTCCTGTGGCTTTAATTCCAGATTCCACTTGACCTGACCGGTTTGCTGGTTCACTTTACCTCCTGTTAATTCAATGGCTTCAACTGTGATGCCGCTGTTTGAAGAGACCGGGATCTGATCATTCACATTGATCTTAACAGAATTGGTTTTATTATTCCGGATGATGATAAGAAATGAATATGTTTCAGTTTTGTTTGCACCTATTATTTTTCTGCTCGTATAATCCTGCCTCTTTTCCCTTTTGACCAGTATGCTGTTATCGGTTCCCAGAGAAAGAGTAAGTGTATCAGTAAGCTGGTTGACATCAAGAAATGACTTGCCTACATAAGTATTCTCAAAATAAAGAGCAGCTTCCCCACTTATAAGGCTCTGTTTTGCCCAGTCGGTGATATTGCCTGTGAGATAGGCCAGGGTCGATATTTTTGGTACAGTCAGGTATTTGTATTCAGCAGGCGATGTTGATCGCTGAATCTCTATTGTCTGCACTTTACCATCGGCAGCAATGGAGTAGGGTATTGCAACATCAAAAGTGACAGTTGTTTCTCCGACATTCCTCTGAACTGTAACCGGTGCCGACTCTTCTGCTTTTGCCATTTCTGATTTATCAGCAGCTACCTCCATTACTGCGGGAGCGTTGCTTCTGGAAGCTGCCCCGGCACTTTTTTTATATAAAAGCGCAGGTGCCGGAATATAATAATCAATAAACCATGGATTTAAGATGGGCAAATTTCCTGAAACCCAGGGTGTGGCATTTGAAAAGCTTAATTTGACATTCTTCCATTCTACCCCTGTATTTTGAAACACATTTGCCTTGTAAAATATTGTTACAGGCTTTGAAATATCATCAACCCTGATGTCGTATGAAGGATACCAGCCGGCATTTGAGACTACATATGCAAATGTCATTTTCCCGCTTACAGGTTTATCAGCACTAACCGAAACAGATATCTCGCCTGAGGGAAGCTTTTGTTTCCCTGTTTTATCTGCAATCTGTTTTTGAAGTGCAGCTATTTGTGTTTCATAATCTTTTATAGCCCTGTTCTTTTTCAGGACACTCATTGTAACCTGATCCATACTGTTTGTGTACAGATCCATAACATTTTTAAACTGATCGATCGTAAACGTCGTTTCTTTTACAAGGATAGCCCTGTTGGCAACAAGAAAGGCCTCCTTTTCCTTAAGGATGCTTATGGCAGCCTTTTCATCTTCAATCTTCAGCTGCAAAGCTTCGATCTGGCTCCTGATATTTTTAATCTCCGGCTGGTCTTCAAGGTTTTGGAGGTAATTGTTCTGATGATTAACCGAGAGTATCATGAAATCGCCATATCCTTTAACCTGTATACTCTGCGGATCGATATATGGGGAAAGCCCTACAAGCTTCACTATACTTTTTCCTGCAGGTATTTCAACTGTCGTTTCATGGGTTAATTGCGCTCTGTCAGGGTAAACAGTTACCTGTTTAACCTGTACCTTTATCTCTTTTTCGGTGTCGGCTGAAATATAACTTAAAAAGACAAAAAGGCTGACTGAAAGGATAATAAGTTTTTTCATAATCATTAATAGATTTTTCAACTCTAAAGTTAAAATTTTAATCTATCCGTAAGTGACAAATATAAGACCATAAGTGAATTCATGTCAATTTATTTCTTTGAAACCGGCCGGTCAAATGTTAAAAATGATGAAATGAAAGATCTGTTTTGCGTTAAATAGTCCTTTTTTCTAACCATGTTATCATTATTGGTCTACCTTTGGCGAAATTATATAAGAACTAAAATGAGGGGTTTGAAAATTGGTAATCTTGCAATTGCTGTTCCGATCGTTCAGGGTGGTATGGGAGTTGGAATTTCACTTTCAGGGCTGGCGTCAGCAGTAGCAAACGAGGGAGGCGTTGGAGTAATTTCTTCTGCAGGCCTTGGGCTTCTTTATAAGAACCTTTCTGCAAACTTTCTGGAGGCAAGTATTCTTGGACTTAAGGAAGAGATAAGAAAAGCGCGCGAAAAGACTCTTGGCGTCATTGGGGTGAATGTTATGGTAGCCATGACAAATTTTGCAGATATGATCAGGACCTCTATTGCCGAAAAGGTTGATCTTATAATAGCAGGAGCAGGGCTTCCGCTTGACCTGCCTTCATTTCTCAAAAAGGGCAGCACAACTAAACTTGTACCTATTGTTTCATCTTCAAGAGCAACAAAAATAATTTGTGAAAAGTGGAAAACGAATTATGATTATCTTCCTGATGCAGTTATCGTTGAGGGTCCAAAAGCAGGCGGCCATCTGGGATTTAAAGAAGAACAGATCTCTGACAGTGAGTATGCACTCGAAAAGCTTGTTCCCGAGATAGTTAAAGAGCTGAAACCATTTGAAGAGAAATATCACCAGTCAATACCACTGATTGCAGCAGGAGGAATATATACAGGTGAGGATATAAATAATATTATGAAGCTGGGAGCAGCGGGTGTACAAATGGGAACCATTTTTGTTACCTCTCACGAATGTGATGCTTCGGAGGCATTCAAACAGTCATATATTGATGCTGAGGAAAAAGATATTGAAATTATTAAAAGTCCAGTTGGAATGCCGGGACGTGCTATCTTCAGCAACTTTATTGCCAAAGTCAGGGACGGTAAAAAGCAGCCTGTTAAATGTCCGTTTAAATGTATTAAAACATGTGATATAAGTAAAAGTCCCTATTGCATTATAGTTGCTCTCATCAATGCATTTAAGGGAAATTTTGAAAATGGATATGCATTTGCCGGGTCGAATGCATTCAGGGCCACTAAAATATCTTCAGTAAAGGAGATCTTTCAATCATTGCTCAGGGAATATAAAGAGAGCAAAGGAAAGTAAGATTTATTTTCTTCAGGCGCTTTTATTATTAAAGCCTGTCCTTTACCTGCCATAGGACACCCGGGAACAGGACAATTGATGATCTTATGTTCTTTGTTATCAGCTGGTTCCCATCCCATTATTAAATAAAGGGCAAAAAATCCGATAACATATGCAGCAGCTACATGCCAGCCTTTTCTAAACCATAAAACAACATCTCTGGCTTCCTGAAACTTATTTGTCATTGCCACACCGGCAGATGATCCAAACCATACCATAGAACCACCAAAACCAACAGTATAAGCCAGCATACCCCAGTCATAATGACCCTGGTCGAGGCAGAGTTTTGTAAGTGGAATATTATCAAAGACGGCAGAAAGGAATCCTAATGCTAGTGAAGTGATCCATGAGGCGTCGGGAAGTTCTTCAACAGGCATCATGGAAGCACTGGTTACCAGACAGAGCAGGAAGATAGTACCTTTTAAAGCACCCGGAACTTCTTTCCATGGCACTTTTATTATAAAAGCACCTACTGCCATCGCCATCCAGACTCCAAGAGCCGGCATATCGTACAGAATATTTGATACGATAGCTCCAATAAGGATCAGTATAACCACTAAAATTCTTGTCCAGTTAATTTTTACCCCTTTTACGGGATCTGCCTGGATCCTGTTGTATTTATCCTGCTGATGTGAACCTATCCATCCAAAAATCACAAACGCGAAAATTGCTGCAACATATGCATGAAGGACATTAAATGCTGATACACCATCAATCCACATCATAGTGGTAGTTGTATCTCCCACTACGCTTCCAGCTCCCCCGGCATTGCTTGCAGCCACAATTGCAGCTAAATAACCAATATGAACCTTATGTTTAAATACTACCAGGGCAATTGTGCCTCCGATAAGAGCTGCTGCAATATTATCAAGGAAAGCAGACATTATGAAAACAAAGACAAGCAGAAACAGGGGTCCTTTCCAGTCGTTAGGGAGATAGCGCGGAAGTATGTCAGGAACCCGTGATTCTTCAAAAATTTTAGATAACACTGCAAACCCAAGCAGTAATCCAAGCAGATTTAGTATTATCCCCCATTCTCCCTGCCGTAATTCCTTATCCATCAACTGCTCCAGTATCGGAGTTGTTCCGAACATATGTACCTTAAGATTAAAGCCCGGATCAAGTATGAGTTTAAATATCAGTAGTACAGTGAAGCCAATAATTGCAACATAAAAGGTGTGGTTATGAAAAAGTGCCACGCCAAGAAGAAGTAATCCGAAAATTATAAATTCAAATCTTATCGGCCCAAGCGATGGTACAGGACCAGAAGATCCGAAGGCCAGCAGCGGCAGGATCATAAAAGCCGTAAATAAAAAAACCTTTTTCAAGGTTCCTGGAAAGTATTGTATATTATTGTTAATCATTCAGATAAAAGTATTTAGTAATTTTCAGTGTGCTAAAATAAACAATTAACCTGAATTGAAAAATTTATTTTATCATCTCCGGATAAAACAAGGTTTCGTGGTAATTAAATGCCACTCCCTTGCCTGCCTCAGGTGACAATGATGCAGGTCTGTTTATGATCTTATGTTCTTTATTGTTGCCTGGTTCCCACCCAAGAAGAAGATAAAGCGCCAGAAACCCGATTATATAAGCTGCTGCAACATGCCATCCTTTTCTCGCCCATTGAACTACATTTCTTGCTTCAGGAAATTTATTTGTGATTGCAACGCCTGCTGAGGATCCAAACCAAATCATCGATCCACCAAAACCAACAGTATAAGCCAGCATACCCCAGTCAAAATATCCCTGCTCAAGACATAGTTTTGTAAGCGGAATATTGTCAAAAACTGCAGAAAGGAATCCCAGTGCAAAAGCAGTTATCCATGATGCCTCAGGAAGCTCTTCGACGGGCATCACTGAAGCACATCCCACAAGGCTGAGCAGGAAAACAGTCCCTTTTATTGCTCCAGGGACCTCTTTCCATGGGACAGGTCTTATTAAAGCCCCCAGTAATATACCTATCCACACTCCCAGGGCCGGCATGTCATATAGTATGTTTGATATAATTGCTCCTGCCAATATCAGAATGACATTAAATATTTTAAGCCAGTCAATTTTAACACCAGGTGAAGCATCTCTCTGGATCCTCTGATATTTGTCCTGCTGATGTGAAGCGAACCATGCAAAAAACAGGAACGCTGCAATTGCGGCAACATAAGCATGTATAACATTAAAAGCTGCAACACCGTCAATCCACATCATCGTTGTTGTAGTATCACCAACCACACTTCCGCATCCTCCTGCATTGCTTGCTGCAACCATTGCTGCAATATACCCTATGTGAACCCTGTCCTTGAAAACGACGAGAGCTATTGTGCCACCTATAAGTGCGGCAGCAATATTATCAAGGAATGAGGATAGAATAAAAACAAATATCAGAAGCAAAAGAGGCCCCTTCCAGTCATTCGGAAGATATTTCGGCAGAACATCCGGGACTCCCGATTCTTCAAATATTTTTGATAAGAGTGCAAATCCCAATAAAAGGCCAAGCAGGTTAATAATAATGCCCCATTCACCCTGTCGTAAGTTTTTGTGTACAAGCTGTTCCACAAAAGGTGTTGTTCCAAAAAGATGCTGGCCAAGATGAAACCCCGGAACAAGTAACAGCTTAAATATCAGCAATATAGTCAATCCTGTAACAGCAACCCAGAAAGTATGCTTGTGAAAAAGGGCGACACCCAGGAGAACAAATCCGAAAATAATAAATTCGATGCGCACAGGCCCTATTGATGGTGCACCATGAACAGCTGCCAATAAGGATACCGGGGAGAGCAGTATTAATAAAAGCAGAAATAGCTTTTTCCCGTTTTTGCTGAGGAAAAAATGCAGGGTTTTCATATAGGAATATGATAAATGGAGTATAAATGAGGCACCAAAATTATAATATTTTTAAATTGTTATTATAAGTATGCAGTATCTTTTTTAATCATTACATCTAATATTCTGAAGATTATTTTCCATTTAAATTCTTCAACTCTGCATGATATTTTTTAATTTTGCATGTTTATTTAGATTAAATATAATTAACAAACAGGTTCTCTTATTGTTTATTGATTATATGGGATATGAATTACGATAAATAATAAATGGAAAAGGATCAGGATAAAATAATAAATGATGTAACAACCGGGGAATATAAGTATGGTTTTCATTCCGATATAGAGATGGAGCAGCTTCCCAGGGGACTTAATGAGGGTATTATCCGTGCCATTTCCACAAAGAAGAATGAACCTTCATGGTTACTTGAATTCCGCCTTAAGTCGTTCAGATACTGGCAGGCCATGAAAATGCCTGCATGGGCTAATCTTACAATACCTGAAATTAATTACCAGGATATTATTTATTATGCTGCGCCAAAACAGAAAGTTGGTTACACAAGCCTGGACGACATAGATCCTGAACTGAAAAAGACATTTGATAAGCTGGGAATCCCTCTGGAAGAACAGAAGCATCTTTCGGGCGTAGCAGTTGACGCAGTGATGGATAGTGTATCGGTAAAAACGACTTTTAAGGAAACGCTGGCTGAATCTGGTATTATCTTCTGTTCATTCAGCGATGCAGTGAGGGAGTACCCTGACCTGGTAAAGAGATATATGGGAACAGTTGTCCCATACACTGATAATTTTTTTGCATCACTGAATTCTGCTGTTTTCAGTGACGGTTCTTTTTGCTATATTCCAAAAGGTGTCCGCTGCCCTATGGAGCTTTCAACGTATTTCAGGATAAATGCAGCCAACACCGGACAGTTTGAGAGAACACTTTTGGTGGCAGATGAAGAGAGTTATGTCAGCTATCTCGAAGGATGTACTGCACCGATGAGAGATGAAAATCAACTGCATGCAGCCATTGTTGAAATAATTGCAGAAAATAATGCTGAAGTGAAATATTCAACTGTCCAGAACTGGTATCCGGGTGATAAGAATGGGAAAGGCGGTGTCTTTAATTTTGTAACAAAGAGAGGTATGTGCAGGGGTGAAAACTCAAAAATATCGTGGACACAGATCGAAACAGGTTCGGCAATAACGTGGAAATATCCATCATGCATACTCAGGGGAGATAATTCAACAGGCGAGTTTTATTCGGTAGCCGTTACCAATAATCACCAGCAGGCTGATACCGGTACGAAAATGATTCATATCGGGAAAAATACAAAAAGCACAATAGTTTCCAAAGGTATATCTGCGGGTCATGGTCAGAACAGCTACAGAGGTCTGGTAAAAGTGCTGAAGAATGCCACAGGTGCCAGGAACTTCTCCCAGTGCGACTCGCTCCTGCTTGGAGATAAGTGCGGGGCACACACTTTTCCTTATATTGAGGTTGATAATCAAAGTGCAATAGTGGAGCATGAAGCCACAACATCAAAGATCGGTGAAGATCAGATATTCTATTGTAATCAACGCGGTATCTCAACTGAGGATGCTATTGGACTTATTGTAAACGGATATGCAAGAGAAGTTATTAATAAGCTGCCAATGGAATTTGCTGTTGAGGCTCAGAAACTTTTGCAGATAAGCCTTGAAGGTAGTGTTGGGTAGATAAAATATGGTAAATAAAATATTATAATGCTTATAATTAAAGATTTAAAGGTCTCAATTGAGGGAAAAATTATTCTGAAAGGGATCAGCCTTGAAATAAAGGCCGGCGAAATACATGCAATAATGGGACCTAACGGATCAGGTAAAAGCACCCTGGCAGCTGTTCTTGCCGGAAGAGATTTTGCTGAAGTAACTGAAGGAACAATAACCTATATGGGAAAGAACCTGTTTGATATGTCGCCTGAAGAGCGTTCAAAAGAGGGAATATTTCTAGGGTTCCAGTATCCGATAGAAATACCCGGAGTAAGTATGGTCAATTTTTTGAAAACAGCACTGAACGAACACAGAAAGCATGATGGTCTCGAGCCCCTTTCAGCATCAGATTTTCTGAAGATTATGCGTGAGAAAAAAGAACTTGTTGAGATCGATTCGAAGCTTGCCAACAGGTCTGTTAATGAAGGGTTTTCCGGAGGAGAGAAGAAGAAAAATGAAATATTCCAGATGTCGATACTGGAACCAAGGCTGGCTATTCTCGATGAAACAGATTCAGGCCTTGATATCGATGCTCTTCGTATCGTTGCCAACGGAGTTAACAAGCTTAAAAAGCCCGACAATTCAACAATAGTGATAACTCATTATCAGCGTTTGCTTGATTATATCGTACCCGATGTTGTACATGTTCTTTACGATGGCCGGATTGTTAAAACAGCAGGGAAAGAACTTGCCATGGAGCTTGAAAAAAAGGGTTATGACTGGATTAAGCAGGAGGTCTATCAAAATGGTATAGCATGAACAACGAGCCGGAAAAATCAGAACGTTACTATCGCCTTTACAAGGAACAGATAGGTATTATTTCGGAAAATTCTTCACCCTATATCAATTCTTTCCGTGAGGCTGCCATTGAAAAGTTTAACCGACTGGGAATTCCAACGCGGAAGGATGAAGCATATAAGTATACTAATCTTGATACCTTTTTTAACCATGAATTCGGCAGTTACTTTATGCCTTCAAAATCAGATTTTGTCAAGGCAGAAGAATTCAGATGTGATATCGCTGACCTCGATACTCATGGTTTGGTATTGTTGAACGGATTCTATCCTACAATAAACGGCAACTTTCAGCAATTGCCTGGAGGGATATGGATAGGAAGCCTTAATGCAGCTGCAAATAAATTCAGCAGTCTGGTTGAGAAACATTATGGCAGATATGCTGACAGTGAGACCGACGGGCTTCTGCATCTCAACACAGCCATGGCATCTGATGGTGTATTTATTTATGTGCCGGAAAATTCTATCCTGAAAAAGCCGATACAGATTGTCAACCTTGTTCATTCCGACGTGGATATATTCAATCAGCACCGAAATCTTATCATTGTCGAAAAAAATGCTGATATAACTCTTATCATATGTGACCATACTCTATCCCCGCAAAGGTTCCTGACCAACGCGGTAACAGAGATCTACGTCGGAGAAAATGCTCATTTCGATATTATAAGGGTGCAGAACGAACACAACAATGCCGGTAAACTGACACACACTTTTATTCACCAGGAACAAAACAGCTCAGCCTCCTCAAATAATATTACCCTTCATGGCGGACTTGTCCGGAACAGTACATATCATTATCTTGGAGGAGAAGGCGCCGAGAGTTATTCCTATGGCCTGTACCTTGCCGACAAATGGCAGCATATCGATAATTTTGTTAATGTCGATCATGCATTCCCAAATTGTACCAGCAACCAGTTATTTAAAGGTGTGCTTGACGACATGTCGACAGGCGCTTTTAACGGCAGGATATATGTTCATAAAGATGCACAGGGAACCCTGGCTTACCAGAAGAACAACAATATTCTTCTTACCGACGACGCAAAAATGGACTCCAAGCCTCAACTGGAAATATATGCCGATGATGTTAAATGCAGTCATGGTGCAACAGTGGGCCAGCTGGACGAAAATGCACTTTTTTACCTGCAGTCAAGAGGCATAAACAAACGCGATGCAAGACTTATGCTTATGTTTGGTTTTGCCCATGAGGTTATCCAGAATATTAAAGTTGAAGCGCTTCGCGAAAGGATGGATAACCTTGTTATGCAGCGACTTAAAGGTGAACTGTCGCGCTGTGCAAGCTGTATGGTAAAATGTGGATAATCAATATACCAGGTGAAAAGCATCTCAGAAATAAGGACAGACTTTCCAATCCTCAGCAGGAAAGTATACGACAAACCGCTTGTATACCTCGATAATGGAGCTACCACTCAAAAGCCACGGAGTGTTATTGAGGCCATGGATGAGGTGCTGACATCTTTTAACAGCAATATACACAGAGGTGTTCATGCATTAAGCGATGAAGCTTCTATGGAATATGAAAATGCAAGAGAGAAAGTCAGATCATTCATTAATGCTCCAACTAAAGAAGAAATTATTTTTACTTCCGGAGCGACAAGCTCAATAAACACAATTGCATTTTCATTCGGTGAACGTTATATAGGAAAAGGCGATGAGGTAATAATAAGTCACCTGGAGCATCATGCCAATATAGTGCCATGGCAGATGATGTGTGTGCGAAAAGAGGCAAAATTAAGGGTGATACCTATTGACGATAACGGTGAACTTATTTATGATGAGTTTTTAAAAATGTTGTCACCGAGAACAAAAATTATTGCAGTTTCGCAGGTCTCAAACGCATTGGGCACACTGCTCCCGGTAAACAAAATTATTGAAGATGCACATTCATTCGGAATTCCTGTTCTGATCGATGGTGCACAGGGCGTACAGCATGCCTTAACTGATGTTATGTCCCTGGATTGCGATTTCTATGTTTTTTCGGGGCATAAAATATACGGACCCACGGGAATCGGAGTACTCTTTGGCAAAGAAAAATGGCTTTCAGAGCTTCCTCCTTACCAGGGTGGGGGCGACATGGTAAAAAATGTCACATTTGAAAAAACAACATATAATGAATTGCCATTTAAATTCGAAGCCGGCACAATGAATTTTCCAGCGGCTATTGGACTGGGTGTTGCACTGGACTATGTTCTTTCTATTGGCAGGGAAAATATCAGCAGGATGGAACAGGATCTTCTGGTTTATGCAACAAACAGGCTGTCAGGTATAAAAGGATTGAAGATTTATGGGAATTCATTAAATAAAATCCCGACAATCTCATTTCTTCTCGATGGGATCCATATGTATGATACCGGAATGATCCTAGATAAGCTTGGTATTGCAGTAAGAACAGGTACCCACTGTGCACAGCCTGTTATGGACAGGTTTGGAATCGATGGCACTGTTAGAGCATCAATGTGCTTTTATAACACCAGGGACGAGATCGGTACACTGGCCAGTGGAATTGAAAAGGTAATTAAAATGTTTGCTTAAGATTAAGTTATGACTATCAGCGAGACTCAGGATATAATTATTGAGGAGTTTTCAGTTTTTGATGACTGGATGGATAAATATAACCTGCTTATTGATATTGGTAAAGACCTGCCGCTGATAGATCCGAAATTCAAGATCAAGGATTTTCTGATTGAAGGATGCCAGTCAAAAGTATGGCTTCATCCGGAATTTGACGGCAATAAAATATATTTTTCGGCCGACAGCGATGCAATCATAACCAGAGGTATTATTGCCTTGCTTATAAGGGTTCTTTCAAACCGGACACCTGATGAGATAATCTCGGCTGAACTCTATTTCATCGACAGGATAGGGCTAAGACAAAATCTGTCACCAACCAGATCAAACGGCCTTCTTTCGATGGTCAGGCAGATTAAACTGTATGCACTGGCATATAATGTAAAACAAAAATCTAAATGAAATGGATGCATCTGAACAGCTTGATATAGAAACCAGGTTAGTGGGAGTGCTGAAAAGCATTTATGACCCTGAAATACCTGTAAATATTTATGACCTCGGGCTAATTTACAGCATAGATGTTGATGATGATCAAATTGCACATATTACAATGACGCTAACGGCTCCTAATTGCCCTATGGCTGACCAGCTGGTTGAAGAAGTAAAATATAAAGCCGGCGGTACACGTGGAGTAAAAGAGGTCGACCTGAAACTTACATTTAATCCTCCATGGGACAAGAGTATGCTAAGTGATGAAGCAAAACTTGAGCTTGGGTTCCTTTAATAACACATATTATGATACCTTCAGAAGATACATTACTATCTTCCGCAATTAAGAATAAAGCCATTAAGCTTGGTTTTGACCTCTGTGGTATTGCTGAATCCAGGACTCTTTCTGAAAATGGATCTATACTGAAAGCATGGTGCGCGGAAGGTATGAATGATAAGATGTATTACCTTGAAAGGAACTTTGAGAAAAGACTTGATCCGGGATATCTTGTCAGTGGTGCAAAGTCACTGGTTGTTACAGGACTTAGTTATTATTCAGAAAACAAGCAACTCGATTTGAATGCCCCCATAATCTCAAGATATACATATGGCGCAGATTATCATGATGTTATCTTGAAAAAACTGCTCAAATTGCTGGATTTTATAAAGTCTGCAGAACCACAGGCTGAAGGTATGGCATTTGTCGATTCGGCGCCCCTTCTTGAAAAAGCCTGGGCACAAGAAGCCGGCCTGGGATGGCAGGGAAAACATTCCATTGTTATAAATAAAGAAATCGGTTCCTTCTTTTTTATTGGCACACTGGTTCTTAATATTCCTCTGGTTTATGATATGCCATTCACCAGTGACTTTTGTGGTGAATGCCGTTTATGCATAGATGAATGTCCTACCGGGGCAATTAATAATAACCGTACTATAGATGCAAGAAAATGTATAGCTAATCTGACAATAGAAAACAGAGGAGCAATTCCGGAAGAACTTATTCCGAAACTCGGAAGAAGGGTATATGGCTGCGACAGGTGCCAGGAAGTCTGCCCATGGAACCGGCATGCTGTCCCCAATAGTCATACTGAGCTTGAAATTAATGAAGAAATTGCAAATATGAGCCTTTCGGACTGGAAATCGCTCTCAAAAGATAAATATGAGAAGAATTTCAAGCGATCAGCAATGGGAAGAGTGAAATACGAGAGCCTGGTCAGAAATATAGCTGATGTAACCAGGTCCTGTTCTAAGTGATTTTTTAAGGTATATTAATATTAACTCTGTGCCCCTCTCCCGATAAATCGGGACAAGTTGTGTATTCTCTGTGGTTCTCTGTGTAACTGAAAAACACAAATCAATTTTTCTCAATCGCCAATAACTGTTACAACAATTTCCCTCTGGTTCCTCGGGCCATCAAATTCGCAAAAAAAGATATTCTGCCAGGTCGATAAACCCGCAGTTCCGTCAACGACCGGGATTGTCTCAGAAGCGCCAACCAATCCTGCTTTGAGATGAGCATCCCCGTTGTTATCCTGGCGATCATGCTCCCAGATACCGGGAGGTATAAGCCTGTTCAGCAGTGTCACCACATCATTCTGAACAGACTGATCCCAATTCTCCTGTATCATAATTGCAGCTGTCGATCCCCTTGCATATACCGATGCAATGCCATTCCTGACCTTACTCTCCTTAATGATCTCACTGACCCTGGAAGTAATATCATATAACCCGTACTTCCTGTCTGTCCTTAGCGTAATTATCTTTTGCATAATGGTTTATTTGAAAATTCACAATAAAATTACTATATGTTTTTTACCTTGGCGTTAAAATTACGTCTTTATATAAGAAAACTTCAGGCAAGTTGATTGACCGGGAACTGATAGAAGAGTGCAGAAATGGGAATATGAGCAATTTCAGAAAGCTTATCGTTGAGGTTTCCCCTTTTGTTTACTCTGTAGCTTTCAGGATGACCGTCAATGATGAACAGGCGAAGGATATTTTACAGGAAACACTTATCACGATCTGGAGAAAACTGAATACATTAAGAACACCGGATACTTTTAAAACATGGGTATATAAAATAGTAATTAACAAATCTTACGATCATCTGAGAGTAAATAAACAGAAGCAGGAGATCACACTTGATGAAAAAACATGGGCATTTCTTTCCAACCATACACCGGAAGAGGACCTATCAGAACTTGAAAACAATGAAATGGCAGCTCTGATTAATATACTTACTGAAAAGCTTAGCCCCAGGCAAAAAGCAGTCTTCATTCTGAGTGCCCTGGAAGAAATGAATAATGAAGAGATATCGGAAATTACAGGTTTAAGCCGCGAAAATGTTAAAGCTAACCTGTATTATGCAAGGAAAAACATTGGTGATATGATTAAAAAAATCATCTGTAATGATTAATGAAGATATAAAATTTGAAAGAATCCTTAAGCTGTTGCGTAAATCAAAACCGGTCTTAACGGGATTGGATGAAATAGAGGATGAGGTGATGAAAAGGATTGAAGAATGCCGGCAGACAAAATCGCCGGGAAATACTCTTTCCAGTTACCTGTTTGGCTGGGTATATGTCAGTTGGATCAGGAGAGGACTCATTGCTGCTTCTGTTTTAATTGTTGCATTATTTGCTTATCAGCAGGCTATCATACTGAGACGCGTTAATAACCTCGACAGACAGACCATGCTGATAGAAAGCCAGTTGTTCAGCGGAACATCAAATAACCTGGAAGGAAAATTATTATTCTATGAGTTCACCGGCAGAAAGATCCGATCCGGAAATATTTCCCTCTCCCAAAAACAAATAGAACAGCTTATAGATTCGTACGGAGAATTGAACTCAAGGTACAGGGATCTGCTAAAGCTGATTGATGAAAATCCTGAACTGAAAAAATATGTGGAAGAAAAACTGAATGAAATAAATATAAAAAAACTTAATTTATAATACGATGAAAAATAAAACCATCAGACTCATTTTCTCTTTTATTCTGGTCATGATAATGTCGTGTGATGAACCGGAGACTGTCGTTACTGATATTGTCCATACCGATGGATCTGTGACAAGGAAGATAGAAATGAGAAATAATGAAAACAAATTCAAGATATCTGATCTGCAGGTGCCATTAGACAGTACCTGGAGTATAAGAGATTCGATCGAGTTAGGTGAAAAGGGCGATACAACCTGGATTAAACGCGCCGAGAAACTCTTTAAAAATGCTGCTGAAATAAATCTGTCATACAAGACAGACAGTGGAGCTAATAGGCACATTACAAGGAGTGCTGAATTCAGAAAAAGATTCAAATGGTTTAATACTGAATACAGGTTTGCGGAAGTGATTGATAAAAGATTATCGTATGGATATCCTGTTTCTGAATTTATGAATCAGGAGGAGCTTTCCTATTTCTATTCTCCTGATGATATAAAATCCAAAGAAGAAAACAGTGCGGATAGTCTGAAATACAAAGCCCTGAAAGATTCTGTCAATAAAAAGCAGGATGAATGGACGACAAAAAGTCTTGTCTCGGAATGGATAAACGACTTTGAAAATCTGGCTAAAAATAAAAGCAACGGCGATACACTATTTAAATCACTTAAAGGGCGTGAAGATGAAATAGTAAGACTTGTTCAACAGAATGATTCCAAGTTTGACAGTCTCTGGAAGAACGGTATTCTTTTGAGAGAATTCATTGGTGAAACTAAAGCCATGAAATATAAGGCAGAGGCTGATTCTTCCATGAATATGGTAACGGAGATGCTTTTTGCCGATTTTAAACCCTATACCGTGAAGATTATAATGCCGGGCGAAATGATAGGTACCAATGGAATACTCGATTCTGCAAAGACCCTGCTATGGCCGGTACAATCAGATTATTTTCTTACAGAGCCCTATACCATGTACGCAGAATCCAGGATCCCTAACAGGTGGGCATGGATAGTGTCAGGTGCTTTCCTTTTGTTTGTAATTGCGGGGATTATATTCAGGACAATAAAAAGAGGCTGAAAATTTTTCAACCTCTTTCTCCAAAACCAAACCATACTTAAAATGAATAACTATCTGACGTAATCCTGTAACATTAGCATAAGTTTCTGCCTGGTAAAGAAGATCCTGCTTTTAACGGTACCTATCTTTAATCCAAGATCATCAGCGATCTCTTTATATTTAAAACCATTCAGGTGCATTCTGAACGGTATCCTGAATTCATCTTCGAGTGAATCAATAGCCTTCTCAATCTCCCCTTCAGCATACTGCGACTCGGGAGAAATGAATCCTTTGTCGCCAGGCTGGTTAAGATAGTAGAGGTCCTGGGTCCCGTCTATTATTGTGTTTTCTTTTACATTGCGCCTGTAGTTATTTATGAATGTGTTTTTCATAATAGTAAATACCCAGGCCTTGAGATTTGTATAATCAACAAATTTATCTTTATAGGTTATTGCTTTGAGATATGTGTCCTGGACAAGGTCCAATGCCGTGTCCCGATCAGAAGTAAGACTCATGGCAAATCTTTGAAGATTAGGTTTCATTCCGATCAGACTGGTATTGAATTCAACTGTTGTCATAACTCTTTGTATTAATGTTTAAGCAAATTTAAACCCATAATAAAAGATATGCAAATCTTAATATCTTAAAATCCCTATATTCTAGCTCTCTTCTAAACAAACCGGCCGGTAAAATATCAGGTAATGAGGGATATATCTGAAAAATATTAACAGTGTTATAAATTATTTATAAATTACTTTTATTGATCCTTAAAAAATCCTGACAGTTTTACCCGTAAGAATATCCTGGCACAGGATAAATTATTGGATCAACTTTAGTACTTTTAAAAAAAAAAGCTATGGATTATAACATTAAGCTGAAAAACGGGCAGGTTTTACGAGGTTTTATAACCACTCCCGGAGAAAATACAAGAGCTGTAGTAATATTTGTTCATGGTCTCGGAGAGCATATATTTAGATATACTTCATGGGCTGATTTGCTGAGTAATGAGGGGATTGGATTTACAGGAGTCGATCTGCCAGGTCATGGACGATCAGACGGGAAACGGGGGTATATTAAAAGCTATGCTCTTACAGATGAAATGATTGATATCCTTCTTAACAGTGTAAGCATGACTTTTCCTTCGATTCCTGTTTTTTTATACGGGGATAGTCTGGGCGGCGGGATAGTACTCGATTATATACTCAGGAAAAATCCTTCTATAAAGGGATCAATTGTCACATCACCCTGGCTTAAACTCTCATTTGAGCCAGCCAAAATCAAAATCATCCTGGCATCGGCCATGAAAAGCCTGTTGCCAGGTCTTGTTCAGCCATCAGGCCTGGTTGTGGACCATTTATCCCGCGACAGGGAAGTAGTTGAAAAATATATTTCTGATCCACTTGTTCATGACAGGATATCTGTCAGTCTGTTTCACAGTGCAGTGAGCGCAGCTGAGTATTCTCTGGCTCACGCATCTGATCTAAAAGTCCCTCTTCTGATTATGCATGGCAGTGATGATATGATCTGCTCTCCGGAAGGGAGCCGGGAGTTTGCTGCAAAAACCGGCATGGCAGAATTAAAAGTCTGGGAAGGAGGTTATCACGAAATTCATAATGAAGTATTTAAAAATGAGGTGTTTGCATATCTGGTAAACTGGATAAATGCCAGAATTGCCTGATGGTGATTTCTTGGATTTTATGGAACTAAGGACAACATTCAATATTATACCTTCCTCTGCAAAGATCACATATAAAGATCCTGCATTGTTCATCGGCTCTTGTTTTTCAGCTTCTATAGGTGAAAAATTTGAAGCGGGACATATGCCTGTAATGGTTAATCCTTCAGGAACAGTTTATAATCCTGTTTCTGTTATAAATACACTCGATAATATTACCGGCAAACGAGAATATACAATTAATGACCTTTGCAATTATAACGGCAGGTGGGTAAGCTTCAATCATTATAGTGATTTTTCTTCTGAAGTACCTGAAATAGTCCTGAAAAAAATAAATGATAAATCAGAAATGGCAAGGAAAATCATTCAAAATGCACGATTCCTTTTTGTCACTTTCGGAACAGCAAGAATATACAGGTGGAAAAAATCGGGGAAGATTGTATCAAATTGTCATAAGATACCTTCCGCTGAATTTATTCACGAACTGCTGACTGTAGACGATATCGTCGCGGGCTGGACGAAGCAGCTTGATAACCTTAGCACTCTTTATCCGGAGCTCCGGATTGTTTTTACTATTAGCCCGGTACGACACTGGAAAGATGGAGCTCATGGGAATCAGGTTAGTAAATCTGTATTGTTCCTGGCTGTTGAAGAGTTGCTTCATCACTCTTCAGTAACTGGTTATTTCCCTGCTTATGAAATACTTATGGATGATCTTCGCGATTATCGTTTTTATGCCGATGACATGCTTCATCCATCGCAGCTTGCAAAAGAATACATATGGGAAGCCTTTTCACAGTGCTACCTTAATGATGATACCAGAGCCATATGGAATGAGATTAACAGGATAACCATGGCAACTTCCCATAGGTTTTTATTGGATTCGGATGCAGGCAAAAAAAAATTTGCTGAAAAAAATCTCTCCTTAATCGATTCAATCCTCTCCCGGATTCCTTCAATCGACCTGAATGCCGAACGCAGAT
Source organism: uncultured Rikenellaceae bacterium (assembly GCA_964526345.1). GTDB lineage: Bacteria > Bacteroidota > Bacteroidia > Bacteroidales > VadinHA17 > LD21. The sequence continues at coordinate 34,164 of CAZGKI010000009.1, read as the reverse complement.
ATTTTCTCGATCTCCTGGGAACTTAAATTATAATTTCATCTGATTCAAAAACCTTTTAAACAATCAGGCACAGTTTTACCAGCTATCGGTGTGAGGATTGAATTTTGATAAGAGCAGGCTACGGGCAGAATATTACCGCAATCCTTCTATGCAGTTAATAAAATCTGCTGGATTATGAGTAATTATGAGCTTGTCGTCATATTTCTTCCCCTTCTCTTCAGGCGAATCTGTCAGAATTATTTTCTTTATCATCAGAGATTTTCCAAGGCTACTGAAATATCCTATTTTTTTCTGCGCAAAATCGAATGCACTTGAGTTCACAACGAGATATTCGAAAGGTTTGATCTTGAATATCTCAATTACCTCTGATGCGGGAAGAATCCCCCCTGTGAAAATAACGTCAAAGCCACGCTTTTTAAGCACATACTTGTAGAACAGGAAATTATTGTCAGTGAGATCCTCTGATGTGTTTATCATGGCAACCGAAGGTTTTGATTTTCCTGTCCATGGTCTGAGCAGGTTATCTTCCACAATAATGATTTGCTTGAATATGTTTCTGATAAATTGCTCCTGTGCTCTCGAGAGACTTCCTGTCTGCCAGAGGATCCTCGCTTTCTCCAGCAAAGGGTGAAAGTACTTGCAGTACGCTTCCTCAATTCCCTTTGTTTTTATGTAAGGCTGAAGTGACTCTGTAAACTTCTCTTCGTTGAACCTTATAGCCGACATAAGGATCTTCCCCGGCTGGAAATCCTGGTAAAGATCATCATTGCCGCTGCTGACAGCCATTACCTTCTGATTAAGGGCATCTTCGTCAAGTTTGGCTATCTTGGAGATCTTCAGGCCATTCCTGTTAAGATAGGCAACATTCAGGATTTTCTTTAGCTCTGATTCGTTATATGTCCTGATGTTCGAATCGGTTCTGTCTGGTTCAAGTATATGGTACCTTTTTTCCCATATCCTTATTGTGTGAGCTTTAATTCCTGAGAAATTTTCGAGATCCCTGATTGAAAAAACATTAATTCCTTCTTCCATGGTAAAAACTCCTTGTTTTGTCAAAAAATGTCACCGAAAGAATTACAACCTATAGAGATGATTGTTTATCAAGCTCAGTCAAAGATTACAAGTTCCATATTATTGTAGCGGATTATTCCCCTCGAACTCCGCATTTATGCCACCTAATAATAACCTATTCGGAATGTTCTATCAAAATTTTCTTTACTACTCTTACCCCATCGCTGAAAATAACAGTAACAAGATACATTCCTCTTTTGGGATTGTCAAGATAGACCTTGGTGATAGTCAGTGGATTATTGTATTGAGCTTTGTATATATCCTGCCCTATGATATTCGTAACTTTAATAAATGAAATTTCCTTTTCGCTTCTGACGGTAAAATAATCTTCCCTGATCGGTACAGGATAAATTTTGATATTTATATTCCCGCTTTCTCTGGGAATAACTTTATGTTGTGGATTTAAAGCAAAAACAGCACTATCCTTCTGGGCCTGAAGGGTAATTGAAAAAATAATACAAATGGCAAAGAGTATATTTCTCCTCATACGTGCCGTTTTAAATATCCCATCAAAAATTGTGCTAAAGTTAATAAAAATTTAGAAAATATGATCAAGCGACAAAATTGCCCTTTCCAGATCATCAGGAGTATCTATTCCAATACTTTCCCATTCAGTAAGTGCTGTTCTTATCTTAATGCCATTTTCAATCCATCTGTTTTGTTCAAGCGATTCGGCAATCTCAAGGTAGCTTCTTTCAAAGGAAGTGATTTTTTTAAGTGCGTCAGCAGTATATGCATATAAACCCACATGTTTGAAAAAGGAATACTTATTTGCCCATTCCGATAGTTCACAGTCTCTATGGAAAGGGATTACTGCCCTGCTGAAATAAATTGCATTGCCTGAAGTATCAATAATGACTTTAGGCTGGTTTGGATTGATAATATCTTCCCCGGGCCTGGTTTTTCTGATCAGTGTGGCAATCTCAACGCTCTTATCATCAAAACATGATTTGAGCAGATCAATCTGTTCAGGCCTGATAAATGGTTCATCTCCCTGAATGTTCACAATGATGTCTACTCTGTTACCTTTGACTGAGGCAATTTTTGCAGCGGCCTCTGCACACCTGTCAGTTCCGCTTTGATGCTCTGCAGAGGTCATGATAACCTTTCCTCCGAATTGCAGTACAGCATCCTGTATCCGCTCATCGTCGGTAGCCACATAAACTGAACCGATTGATTTTTGCGCCTGCTCATAGACTCTCTGGATCATCGTTTTATTTCCGATCCTTGCGAGAGGCTTGCCGGGAAACCTTGAAGAAGCGTATCGTGCAGGTATAATGCCACAGAAATGATATGCTGAATCTTTATCCATCCTGCGAATTTACGAAAAATGCATTTCCCAATGTTTTAAAAATATCTTAAATTCGCACCATCGGAAAAGAGATTATGAAAGATCTTCAAAATATTAAGCAACGTTTTGGCATTATTGGTAATTATGAAGGACTTAACCGGGCGCTGGATATAGCTGTGCAGGTTGCTCCAACCGATCTTTCAGTACTTATTACCGGAGAAAGCGGCACAGGTAAGGAAGTTTTTCCGCAGGTGATACACGGCTTCAGTGCCAGGAAGCATGGACCATATATTGCTGTCAACTGTGGAGCAATACCGGAAGGAACAATCGATTCGGAATTATTCGGTCATGAAAAAGGTTCCTTTACTGGTGCAACAGATAGCAGGAAGGGATATTTTGAAGTAGCAGACGGAGGAACAATTTTCCTCGATGAAGTTGCTGAATTACCTTTGTCAACACAGGTCCGGTTGTTAAGAGTCCTGGAGGCAGGTGAATTTATAAGAGTTGGTTCATCAAAAGTACAGAAAACAAATGTCAGGTTAATTGCTGCCAGTAATGTGGATGTTTTGAAAGCAATTGACAATGGCAGGTTCAGGGAGGATCTTTTCTACCGGTTAAATACAGTGCCTATAAGAGTACCTTACCTCAGAGAAAGGGGCGAAGATATTTTTCTTCTGTTCCGGAAATTTGCCGTTGATTTTGCTGAAAAATACAGGATGCCTGCCATACATCTTGATCTGGACGCCAAGAATATATTATTGAATTACTCATGGCCCGGGAATGTGCGTCAGCTTAAGAATATAACTGAACAAATTTCAATAATTGAAAACGATCGTGAGATAAGGGGGACTACACTTAAAACATATCTTCCTGATTATGATGGGATAAAGCTTCCTGCAGTTATTAGAAGGGAAGATGAAAAGTCATTCTCATCAGAGAGGGAGATACTTTATAAGATCCTTTTCGACATGAAAAGCGATATGAATGACCTCAAAAAACTTGTATATGATCTTATAAGGCATGGGGAAATTGATATCGATTCGAGTGAAGCAAATTCACGTTTAATGAAAAACCTTTTCAGTGAAGCCAAACAGCAGGGAACAAGTTCTGCTGTTGCTGACGGAACAGAAGTCGATTACTCTTCAAGGCCGGCAAGAAGTGATATCCAGGATACTGAAGAAATAGTTGAAGAATCTTTATCACTTGCTGATAAAGAAGTTGAGATGATTATAAAAGCACTTGAAAAATATAATGGAAAAAGGAAACTGGCTGCCAGCGAACTTGGAATTTCTGAACGGACCCTCTACAGGAAAATCAAAGAGTATGGAATTGAATCGTAAGATAATAAGGAATAATGTACTGAGAAGGTTTTTTGTAATTTCCTTGATAACAGGGAGTATAATCACATCTGGATGTAAGATAACATATTCATTTACCGGAGCCAGTATTTCAGCAGCTGTGAAGACCTTAAGCATTAAGTATTTTCAGAACAGGGCAAGCCTGGTTCAACCCGGATTAAGTCAGTATATTACTGATGCCCTGATAGATAAATGTAAGGCCCAGACTAGTCTGAGTCTGGTAAATGGTCTGGGGGATGTAAATTTCGAAGGAGAAATAACAGATTATAATAATCGTCCACTGACAGTTGCAGCCGATGCACAGGCAGCAACTAACAGGTTTACAATTACTGTTAAGGTAAAATTTACTAATTCTGTGGAACCTGATTACAGCTATGAACAGTCTTTTACAAGATATGAAGATTATAACAGCAATCTTAACCTGAGCCAGGTCGAAAAGGAACTTTCTGATAAAATTGTTGATCTGCTGGTTGAAGATATTTTTAACAAAGCCTTTGTGAATTGGTAAGAATTATGAACAGGAATGATTTTCTGAACCTGATTGAGCATTTCGGGCCTGCCGATCGTCATACGATAGCAGAAATAAACGAACTTATAAGCATTTTTCCTTATTTTCAAAGTGCTTACATGCTGCTTCTGAAAGGATTACAGAATACTTCAGATGTAAAATTTGAAAACCAGCTTAAAGCTTATGCAATGCATATTGCTGACCGCGAAGCCCTTTATTATTTTCTGAAAAAGGAGTCTCAAACTAGTGAAGAACCAGAAATAACATTAGCTCAGCAGCCAACGCCGTATTCTGATTCAACAGATACCGGACAGACTGTTATCGAATCGGCAAAGAATAGTGATGATCTGATTAGTGAAATTGAGAAAACTCTGGGAGATAATTTAACCTCCGGATCAGGAAAAGGTCATTCTGTGGTAATTTACAGCGATGAAGATATCAATGGATCAGATGCTGCCGTCTTTATTATTGATGAGGAATCAGGATCGGTAGAAGAAAAAGTTATTTATATGGATCCCGGATTTTCGGTTTCTGAAGAAACAGATCTTCTGGAACTGGAAACAGAAGAATCTAAACAGCCCGGGTCGGGTATCGGTTTCACTGACGTATCCCGGGATGAAAGTGAAGTTAAACCTGATGTCAGACAGGGTCAGTCGGATCTTATTGATAAATTTATTATTGCCAATCCGCGGATTGAACCTGTTAAGGAAAAAACAGAAACGCCAAATGAAGATATTTCAAAATCATTTGTTGAGAAAAAAGAAGAGTTTGTAACTGAAACACTTGCCAGAATCTATGTCAATCAGGGTTATTACTCCAGGGCTATCGACATATATGAAAAATTAAGTTTGAAATTTCCGGAAAAAAGTAGTTACTTTGCGTCGCAAATTGAAAAGGTGAAAGAGTATTTAAAAAAGTGATCAAATGGGAATTTATATTTTTGTATCAATTTTAGTTATTACGGCCTGCGTATTTCAGATAATGATAGTCCTTGTTCAGAATTCCAAAGGTGGAGGGCTGGCTGCTAATTTTACATCTGCAGGTCAGACTATGGGTGTCCGGAAAACGGCAGATTTCCTTGAGAAATCTACCTGGACGCTTGCTGCAGCAATTCTGATTCTTTGTGTTGTTGCTACTGCTACCATCCCTCGCGGTGCTGAAGCAACACAATCAAGGATAAGAACCCAGATAGATAATACTGTAAATCCTGATGCTATCCCCACTCTTCCTACTGCTGTTCCCCCGTCATCTTCAACTCAGTCAACCGGGGAAGATCAACCTAAGAACTAAAATAAGTTTTAAAAAATATGATTAAAAAGTGTCAGTTTGTCACATCCTGACACTTTTTTCTTTATCAAATTAGTGGGCTGAAATACAAGTAATTGAAGAATGAATTTATAAAATTACTTATAAATAATGGCAGTTGTGTAAGTCCGGAAAGGAAGCAAAATTTCAAAAATGTCATTTTTTTCGGTTTGGCATAAAATATGCTTAAAGAGGGAGTCAATAACTGATTTTTAACTTTAAAACTATATAACATGGCACAATTAAAAGGTAAAATTCTGGCAGGAAAGGTTTTGGTAAAACCTTATGAGGCTGAAGCTAAAACTGCCAGTGGAATCATTATTCCTGATTCAGCAAAGGAAAAGCCCCGTCAGGGGAAAGTTGTTCTTGTAGGAGCAGCAAAGAAAGATGAAGAGATGGAAGTAAAAAAAGGCGACGAAGTTCTTTATGGAAAATATTCGGGGCAGGAACTGACAGTTGATGGAGAAGACTATCTGCTTGTATCACAGTCAGATATTTTATTTATTGTATAAGTTGTAAACCAATTAAATAATTAAATATGGCAAAAGAGATTAAATACAATATTGAGGCACGTGCACTTTTAAAAGAAGGTGTTGATCAACTGACAGATGCAGTAAAGGTAACCCTTGGTCCGAAAGGACGTCATGTTGTTCTGGAGAAAAAGTTCGGAGCTCCCCAGATAACAAAAGATGGTGTCACTGTTGCAAAAGAGATTGAATTATCAGATCCCTTTAGGAATATGGGTGCTCAGATGGTTAAGGAAGTTGCTTCCAAGACAGGAGATATTGCCGGTGATGGAACAACAACCGCAACAGTTCTTGCTCAGGCTATTATCAATGTTGGTTTGAAAAATGTTACTGCCGGAGCAAATCCTATGGATATTAAAAGAGGTATTGACAAAGCAGTAGGGAAAGTAGTAAAACATCTTGCATCTCAGGCTAAGGTCATCGGAGATGATCTAAGTAAAATAGAACAGGTAGCCAGGATCTCTGCAAATGACGATGAAGAGATTGGCAAGCTAATAGCTGAGGCTATGGGTAAAGTCCATAAGGAAGGTGTCATTACAGTTGAAGAATCAAAAGGTACAGCAACATCTGTTGAAGTTGTTGAAGGTATGCAATTTGATCGTGGATATATCTCGGCATATTTTGTCACTAATGCTGAGAAGATGGAAGCAGAACTGGAGAATCCCTATATTCTCATTTATGATAAGAAAGTGTCTTCAATGAAAGATATGCTTCCTATTCTGGAGTCATCAGCTCAGACAGGACGCCCATTGCTCATTATTGCTGAAGATGTTGAAGGCGAGGCTCTTGCTACACTTGTTGTAAACCGTCTTCGAGGTTCCCTGAGGGTTTGTGCAGTTAAAGCTCCCGGCTTTGGCGACAGGAGAAAAGAGATGCTTGAAGATATTGCCATTCTAACCGGAGGTACTGTTATTTCAGAAGAAAAAGGCCTTAAGCTTGAGCATGCAACTCTCGATATGCTCGGTTCAGCTGAAAAGGTAACAATCAACAAAGAAAATACAACTATTGTAGGCGGCTCCGGCGATAAGGAAATGATTAAAGCCCGCGTCGGACAGATTAAACAGCAGATGACAACGACTACATCTGATTATGATAAAGAGAAGCTTCAGGAGCGTCTTGCCAAGTTGGCAGGTGGCGTAGCAGTCCTTTATATTGGCGCTGCTTCCGAAGTTGAGATGAAAGAGAAGAAGGACCGTGTTGACGATTCGTTGCATGCAACCCGTGCCGCAATCGAAGAAGGAATAGTCCCCGGTGGCGGAGTGGCATATATTCGTGCAATTGCTGCCCTCGAAAACCTCAAAGGTGATAATGAAGATCAGACTACCGGCATTGAGATTATTAAACGCGCAATTGAAGAACCTTTGCGTCAGATAGCTATAAATTCAGGCAAGGAAGGTGCGGTTGTTGTCCAGAATATAAAATCCGGGAAAGGAGATTACGGATACAATGCACAAACCGATAAATATGAAAAGCTTTATGGATCAGGTGTTATAGATCCTGTTAAAGTTGTTCGTGTTGCTCTTGAAAATGCAGCATCAATTGCAGGTATGTTCCTGACTACGGAAGCTGTTGTTGTTGAGGAAAAAGAAGAGCATCCTCCAATGCCACCGCAGGGAATGGGCGGCGGAATGCCAGGTATGATGTAATACCATATATATAATTCCTAAATCCATTTGTAATGTAGGCCAGGTCCCGGACCCGGCCTACTTTTGTTTAGGGATACCAATTATTTTTTATATTTGCACCTGATTTTAAATTGCCTCTTCTCCAATGGATAACATCCGTAATTTCTGCATAATTGCGCATATCGACCATGGTAAAAGCACCCTGGCCGACAGACTCCTTGAGAAGACCAATACAATTACTAAAAGGGAATACCAGGACCAGGTTCTTGATGATATGGATCTCGAGAGAGAGCGTGGGATTACGATCAAGAGCCATGCAATTCAGATGGAATATATATTTGAAGGAAAGAAATATTTTCTTAATCTTATTGATACTCCGGGGCATGTGGATTTTTCGTACGAAGTTTCACGATCGATAGCATCATGCGAAGGGGCACTGCTTGTTATCGATTCAACCCAGGGTATTCAGGCGCAGACAATCTCAAACCTATATATGGCCATAGATCATAACCTTGAGATAATTCCGGTGCTAAATAAGATGGATATGGCAAACGCTATGCCTGAGGAGGTTAAGGATCAGATCGTTGATCTTGTTGGCTGCAACCGGGATGATATTATTGAAGCAAGTGCAAGGACCGGGATGGGTGTCGACAGGATACTATTTGATATCATTAACCGAATTCCACCTCCCAAAGGCATCAGTGATGCTCCTTTACAAGCACTCATCTTCGATTCCATATTTAATTCATTCAGGGGAATAATAGCCTATTTTAAAATTGTAAATGGTACGATCAGCAAAGGCGACAGAGTTAAATTTATAAGTACTGGTCATGAATATAATGCAGAAGAAATAGGTGTTCTTAAGTTTAAACAAACACCACGTGAGTTCCTGGGTACAGGTGATGTAGGTTATATTATTTCAGGTGTAAAGAACTCGGCTGAAGTAAGGGTTGGTGATACCATTACACATGTTAAGAATCCTTGCAATAAAGCTATTTCTGGCTTTGAAGAAGTTAAGCCAATGGTTTTCGCGGGAATGTATCCTGTCGATGCTGATGAATACGAAGATCTTAGAAGCTCAATCGAAAAGCTTCAGCTTAATGATGCATCTCTTTCTTTTGTCCCGGAATCATCAGCTGCCCTGGGATTTGGTTTCAGATGCGGATTTCTCGGGTTGTTGCATATGGAGATAATCCAGGAACGGCTCGACAGGGAGTTTAATATGGACGTAATTACCACAGTCCCAAACGTTTCATTTAAAGTATATACAACAAGGGGAGAAGAGATCGATGTGCATAACCCTTCAGGTCTTCCTCCGGTGAACCATATTGAGCGTATTGAGGAACCCTACATTATAGCCCAGGTAATAACATTGTCGGAATATATCGGATCTATCATGAATCTTTGCATCGATAAGAGAGGAGTGATTAGGAACCAGGTTTATCTCACCAGAGACAGAGTGGAACTAACCTTTGAGATGCCTCTTTCTGAAATTGTCTTTGATTTTTATGACAAGCTGAAAAGCATTTCGAAAGGATATGCTTCTTTTGACTATTATTATACGGCATATCAGAAAGCTGATCTTGTCAGACTCGACATCCTGCTTAACGGCGAAATGGTAGATGCTCTTTCAACATTGATCTACAAGGGCCATGCTTATGATTTTGGCAGGAAAATGTGTGTCAAGCTTAAGGAGCTTATACCGAGGCAACAGTTCGATATTGCTATACAGGCTGCCATTGGTGCTAAAATCATTGCCCGGGAAACGGTGAAAGCAGTAAGGAAAGATGTTACTGCAAAATGTTATGGAGGAGATATTACACGGAAAAGAAAACTTCTCGAGAAGCAGAAAAAAGGGAAGAAAAGAATGCGGCAGATAGGTAATGTGGAAGTTCCTCAACAGGCTTTTCTGGCTGTTTTAAAACTCGACTAACATCTTCAAGTTTTTAATTTCTATCCGTCAGAATTTTTTAATAAGGATACAATATTTCAAAAAAAATATTAATTTAGCCTGATGATAAAAAAAAGATAATAATATTTTAATCCTGTTATCTAACCTAAACAAACTTCCCTGACCCGTTTTTCGGTCAGGGTTTTTTATCAGTTAAGCAGCTTATATCCCCTGCCGTGAATGTTAAGTATTTTAACTGAAGGATCATTTTTCAGATATTTTCTGAGACGGGTAATGTAAACATCCATGCTCCTTGCATTAAAATAATTATCATCGATCCAGATCGATTTAAGCGCAAAATTTCGTTCCAGTATTTCATTACTGTGACGACACAGGAGCTCAAGCAACTCAGATTCTTTAGTTGTGAGTTTTACTGTATGATCCCCGAAGATAAGATGTTGCTTAAGAGGGTTAAAAGTGTAATTTCCTATAACGTAAAGATCCTGTTTTCGGGCTGGATATGTTACTGTGGTCCTTTTAAGTATGGCCTGGATTCGGTAAAGGAGTTCCTCCATTGAAAAGGGTTTTGTTATATAGTCGTCAGCCCCTGTTCGAAAACCCTCAAGGATATCTTCTTTCTGGCTCCTGGCAGTAAGAAATATTATAGGAACATCAGGATTGATTTTCCTGATATCTTTTGCAAGAGTAATTCCATCCATCTCAGGCATCATTATGTCGAGAATGCAAAGGCTAAAGGATTCTTTTGAGAAAGCTTCCACAGCAAGTAACCCATTAATATATAACGAAGTCTCAAAGTTCTTGGCCGTCAGATAGTTTTTCAGTAAAAGACCAAGATTGCTGTCATCTTCTGCAAGAAGAATTTTTGTGCTTTTCATATTTGTCCTGTTTGTGGGATATAAATTGTAAATTTTGTGCCTTTATTTATCTGGCTTTCAGTTTTTATTGATCCGTTATGTTCCTCTATCACTTTCTTGACATAACTTAATCCAAGTCCGAATCCCTTTACATTATGAACGTTTCCGGAATGTACTCGATAAAATTTGTCATATATCCTTTTAAGATCTTCCTTGCTGATTCCTATTCCCTTATCTTCAATTGTTATTATAATACCTTTTTTGGAATTGCGTGTTGATATGGTAATTTCTGGTTTATCTTTTGCGTATTTTATAGCATTGTCAATCAGGTTGGAAACCGCATTCAGGAAATGTATTTCATCTACAAGTGCATGCGACGATTTAGCTTCAAAATTTTTATTTACCGTCCCGCGGATGTTTTCTAACTGAAGCCTGAAATTTTCGATAATACTATCGAGAATACTATGGATATCCATATCTGCGAGGCTAAGTTTCATTTTGGTCTTCTCGAAAATAGCCATCTGAAGGACTTTTTCAACCTGAAATTTAAGCCGCATACTTTCATCGGAAATTACTTTAGCAAGATTATCTATATTCTTATTTTCTTCTGAGATCGTTTTGTCTGCCATCATCTGCGACGCAAGGGAGATGGTAGATATAGGCGTTTTCAACTCATGGGTCATGTTATTAATAAAATCATTACGGATCTCTGAGATTTTTTTCTGACGGAATATAACTATGAATGTACCTGTTGACAAAACCAGAAGCAATGATGTGAAAAGAAGTGATAAGAAGCCCAGGTTCCCGATCTTTTTGAATTTATACTGGCTTTCCTGGAGGCAGTACATAACAAGCTGATTTTGTCCGGGCAGGGGGTCATTCGGAAATAGCTGAATTATAAACTTATTTGTTCCGGGTTTGTCAGTGAATCCGGGGGTCTTATAGATCACCCCTGATCGCCCTGAACGTATCAGGAATTCAAAATCAAGATTTATCCCTACATTATTAAGTGCTGCCCTAATCAATTTGTGAAGGTTATCAAAATCTATTCTTTTCCTTATATCCGGAGTGTTATGGAGGATCTTGTCCATAATATTTTCAAGGAAAACAATCTTATTTGTCACCCTGCCTTTAAGCTCGGCGCTTATTGCCTGGGCTGAAGTCTCAGTACTTTCGTCAAGAGAGTAGACCGGTTCATCTTCTGCAGAAATAAAGATTTTTTGTCCTGAGCTCGTAATGGTTATTGGTTCTTCCACATTGTTAAGACCATACAATTCCAGTAGTTTTGAATTCGGCTGATATCCATGAAGTTTTCTGGCCAGAGGGGAATTTGCAGGGATTATTGCAGTAACTGAATCGGCAGATGAAGGATTAATTTCCTGGATAATATTATTTATTAATTCATTTTCTTCAAGATCGAGAATAACTGATTCCAGCGCTTTATTTGCATTGTTCCGGAATTGCTGATCAGTAATATTAATAGCATTACGTATCCAGTATAATTGTATCAGGATGAGCCCGGTAATTGCAAGGAAGAAAAAAATTGCCAGTAATACAATAGTTCTCTGTTTCATATAATTACAAAAATACTACTATATCCAGTTTTTATTTATACTCTTTAACTTTCTTTAACATCAAGGGATTGTAAGGCACGGTATTGTATGGTCTATTGATGTATGAAAAGATAAGATATCTTAACATTTAATTAAATTATTGTTAATATTCAGACATTTAAGTTAAAACAGTTTTTTATTTCATAACATAGTGATACATTTGTTATGTGTTTGGCACGAAATTTGGTTAACAAGATATAGAGGTTTTTTTCATAGGTTAGGTTAGTTTTAGGGTTATCAAAAAATGAGCCGTCCCGATTCCAGGGGCGGCTCTCCTCTTTTAATTATGTATTTATACTGATTATTGCGGTTCGAAAATACCTGTCCTGATCTTTAACAGGTCATTATTTTTTTGGCAACAGTTTCACCTTAATTATAGGCAGGTTTTTTTCTCTTGAGGCATAGTACAGATGTTTACGGATAATACTTGACTTCTTTCTTTGAAGCCAGGTAAGGTCGATGGTAAAAGAGGTCCCGCTATTAAATACCAGCTTTGCCTTTCTTTCTTTATGCGGCATAACGACTTCTTTTATATCAGTCCAGGAGATTGAATGTTTTTTTGGTCTGAATAATCCATACCTGAATTCAATCTTGTCATTATCGATTGAAAAGAAGAGATCCTTCCTCTTTATAGTGGCAAAAAGTGCAATAATGCCAACAATAAAACTTATGCCGAAGGGCGCAAGTGAAAGTGTCGGCTTAATATGATGTACTCCGAAAACAGGACTTAACATGGCCACGTATACACCACCCAGGAAGAATGCAACAACAAAAATCCATAATAATATCTTTCTCCCTTTTGTAAACTCCTCTTCTGATAAATTATAATACAGGTTTTCCATATTTTAATGAGTTACAAATTGTAAATTTTTATCCTTTAATAACCTGGAATCTAAATTAAAGACAGCTGTTATATATTCAGTGTCGCGTAGCATAGTTATATAGAAATCTGTAATGTCTTCGTTATCATGATTATGTACCTGGAAAATATAATCGACGTTTTTTAATTTTTTAAACAGATATGTTTTTCCTGAACGATTAGCAATAAGATCATAAATAATCCCGGACGTTGATGAAGAATCTGAAAACCTGCTGAATGTAAACTCTCTGGAAGAATTATCAGGTGTTACAAGAGGTGTGGAAAGTCTCAGGGCGATTTTAAGTTTTCTGTTCAGGGCCAGAGATAGTTTATAATCTGGTTCTGATGAGACTATTCCAATCAGAACAGGTTCTTTATTAGGATTTACTTTTAGCTGTACCCGCTTTATTTTTGGGGTGGTTCTCATATTCCCTATACCTTAACTTATAAAGGTAGGAAAAATTAAAAGATACTATGCATTATCTGCTGAAATATCTTTTATTCTTTGCCAGGCCAGGTTGGATGCTTCCTGCTCAGCCTCCTTTTTAGAGGTACCTTGTCCTCTTCCAAATTCCTCCCGGTTGATTAAAAGTGACGTTGAGAAAATAGATTTTCTTGTGTCGAAGTCATATTCTTCATTATAGGTGAAAATAAGGTTGGCTTTGTTTTTCTGTACCCATTCAAATACAAGACTCTTATAATCAGTATCTGTGGAGATAATTTTGTTTATATCAAGATATTTGTTTAGTACTTTTTTAATAAAAAGCTTTTTGGTTTTTTTAAATCCTTTATCAAGAAATACTGATCCGATCAAGGCTTCAAAGGCATCTCCAAAGAGATTTTTGGTGTTATTCAGGGATGTTACATTACTTACAAGTATCTTATTGAGCCCCATAGAAATAGCGAGTTGATTTAACACATCCCTGTTTACTATTCTTGATCGGATTTTTGTCATAAATCCTTCACTGGCATCAGGGAACTTTTCGAAAAGAAAATCGGAAAGTATTGCATCCAGAACAGCATCTCCCAGGTACTCAAGTCTCTCATTATTTATTCTCTTTCCATCGGGAAGTGTATAAGATGCTGAGCGATGAATAAACGCTATTTCATAAAGCCGCAGGTTTCCCGGCCTGAATCCTAATATCTTTCCAAGACGGGAACGAAAATCCCGTTTGTCAAGAATATATGTACCATTAAGTTTGTTTGTGAATAACGACACTAAAGCTCTGCTTTTTTTATTACGACAGAAGCGTTATGACCACCGAATCCGAATGTATTACTTATAGCGAAACTGATCTTTCTTTTTTGCGCCTTGTTAATGGTCAGGTTAAGATTCGGATCAATTTCCGGATCAGGCACTTTAAAATTTATGGTAGGAGGGGCGATATCATGGACAACTGCCATGATAGAAGCGATAGCTTCAACTGCTCCGGCAGCTCCGAGAAGATGTCCTGTCATGGATTTGGTAGAGCTGATATTCAGCTTATATGCATGTTCCCCGAAAACATCAACAATAGCCTTTGCTTCAGAAATATCTCCCAGAGGGGTCGCTGTACCATGTACATTTATGTAATCAACATCTTCCGGTTTCAGGCCTGCTTCCGAGATAGCAAGTTTCATGACATTTCTTGCACCAAGACCTTCTGGGTGAGGTGCCGTAACATGATACGCGTCGGCAGTCATTCCTGTGCCAACGAATTCAGCGTAAATTTTTGCTCCCCTGGCTTTTGCATGCTCGTATTCCTCAACAACTAAAGCTCCTGCTCCTTCGCCAAGAACAAAACCGTCGCGTGTTTTATCAAAAGGTCTCGATGCAGTACGATATTCTTCATTGTTGGTCGAAATAGCCTGCATGGAATTAAATCCGCCTATTCCGGGTTCATTGACAGCTGCTTCGGAACCTCCTGTTAAAAAGATATCTGCTTTTCCCCAGCGAATGTAGTTTATAGCATCAATAATGGCATTCGTTGATGATGCACATGCTGAAACCGTTGCAAAATTTGGTCCTCTGAAACCATACTTAATTGAAATAGTTCCGGCTGCAATATCACCGATCATTTTAGGAATGAAAAATGGACTGAATCTTGGAGTTCCGTCACCAAGTACATATTGTTTAATCGAAAGAAAAAAAGTCTCCAGACCACCTATACCTGAAGCCCAGATAACACCGACCCTGTCCTTGTTGACCTTTTCCAGGTCCAGACCTGAATCTTTAATTGCCTCTTCAGCAGCCACCTGGGCAAATTGGGTGTACAGATCAAGTTTATTAGCCTCTTTCCTGTCAAAATAATTAGCAGAGTCATATCCTTTTACTTCGCATGCAAACCTGGTTTTGAACTTTTCAGCATTAAAGTGCGTAATCATTTCTGACCCGCTGATGCCGTTCTTTAGTCCTTCCCAGAAATCATGCAAATTATTGCCAATAGGAGTCAAGGCTCCAAGGCCGGTAACTACAACTCTTCTCATAAACGGATTTTTAAAAATGCAAATTATTTTGCATTTTCCTCGATGTACTTGATGGCATCACCGACTGTGCTTATAGTCTCTGCCTGATCGTCAGGAATTCCGATGTTGAATTCTTTTTCAAATTCCATAATTAACTCAACAGTGTCAAGAGAGTCTGCACCCAGATCATTCGTGAAACTGGCTTCCGGAGTAACTTCTGATTCGTCAACTCCTAGTTTGTCTACAATAATCTCTTTTACTCTTGTGGCAATGTCAGACATAATGATAAATTTTAATTAATAATAAAATTAAACCCTTGCAAAGAAATATATTTGTACTTTATTTTTCAAATGATTTGATGTTTTTTTATTGATGTCATAGCTTAAAACGTTGAATATTAGCCTTATAATGCTCAATATGTGCTTTAAGTTCATCTATGAGCTGCTAATGTTAAATATCATAAAATGAGGAATATAGCAATTTTTGCTTCGGGTTCGGGTACAAATACTGAAAACATTATTAAATACTTTTCGAACAAAAACAGCGCAAAAGTAACTCTGGTTTTGTCGAACAAGCGCGATGCCTACGTATTAAAAAGGGCTGAGACGCTAAATGTAAAACAGATTTTTTTCGAACGCGATGATTTTTATGTTTCAGCTAAGGTAAGAGATTACCTTTTATTAAACAAAATTGATTTTATTGTTTTGGCAGGATTTTTATGGCTGATCCCGGAAAATATTCTTGAAAGTTATGAAGGAAAGATTGTAAATATCCACCCGGCTTTACTTCCTGCCTATGGTGGAAAAGGAATGTACGGAGAAAAAGTACACAGTGCTGTTCTTGCTAATCATGATTCGGAATCTGGTATTACGATACATTATGTAAATCAGTCTTATGATAAAGGTAATATAGTTTTTCAGGCCAGGTGCCGGGTTGAACCCGGTGATACTCCTGATACTCTGGCATCAAGGGTTCACGCTCTTGAATACGAATATTATCCTAAAATTATTGAAGAACTGATCATCAAACTGCCAGATAATACTAAAAGGTGGTAAGAAGACTTAAAACCACCATTTTATTCTTCTCAAAGCGTTCCCTGTTTTCTTCAGCGACCGGTTCAACCGGAGGTGCTTCAACTTTCAGGGGATCAACCGGTGATCCGTTCTGATAAAACCTGAAGTCGAGGTGTGGTCCGGTTGACAGACCACTGCTTCCGACATATCCGATAATATCGCCCTGCCTGACAAAAGCACCAGGGGCAATGCCGTCGCCGAAGCGGCTAAGATGCATGTATGCAGTAGAATATACACTATTATGAACAATTTTTACGATTTTTCCTGATCCGTTTTCAGTTGCGGTAAGAACAACCTTGCCATCACCAATCGCATGAACAGGAGTACCGATGGGAGCCGCATAATCGACCCCGTAATGTGGCCTGCGTATCCTGAGGATCGGATGCATCCTGCTGGATGAAAATCTGGAAGTAATCCTTGAGAACTGCAGAGGAGCTTTAAGAAAAGCTTTTCGGAGACTATTACCTTCCGTATCAAAAAATGATTCATTGCCATCCTGAATAAAAGGTATGGCCGTGAAGGTCCTGCCTTCCCATGTAAACTGAGCACCATAAATCCTTCCGGCTCCAAGCGATTTGTCATCAATGAACTGATCTTCCCAGATAACCTTGAAGCTATCGCCTTTCTGCAACCCGAAAAAATCGACTGTCCATGCAAAAATATCCGACAATGCCACAGCCAGGGTCGGATGCAGGCTATCTGCCATCATCGATTCCCAAAGAGAGGTCTCAATGGTCCCGGAAGAGTATCTGATAACTCTTTTTATTTCTTTTTTGAACGGTGTGATGTTAAGCGAATCTTTGAAGCTGAAGATATAGCAGGTCGTAGGGTCATGCTCATAAACGAGATACCTTGCTCTGGCTATTGAATCAGTATCGCAAAACAAAGTATAATTGCTGCCTGATCGTATTTTTCTTACATCAAAAACCGAGGCTGAATTTTTTACAACCTGATCTATCTCCTGCATAGTGATGCCATGCTTAAGCAGTATCTGTGAAAGGAAACCGTTGGGTTTGATGTGCCCGGATATAAGACTGAATGAATCAGCTGGAATTCCGAAAGTCATAACGGGTGACTTTATGACCTCTTCATGCAACGTATCCGTTGGTATTTCGGATAAAATTGGCTTTTGCTTCTGAAGGTATTTGCAGGAACCCGCAAGAAGAATTATTAGTATCAGAATTAAGAACTTTATTCTTGAAATCATAATATCAGGCATTTCATGATTTAACCACAACATTTACTATACGGTTTGGTACTACTATAATATTTCCAGGTGTCCCGGCAGCAAGCCATTTCTTTGCTCTTTCATCAGCCAGAACGATCTTTATTATCTCATCTTTCTCCATACTGACAGGCAATTCTATCTTAAAGCGGAGCTTCCCGTTAAATGAAACAGGATATTCAAAAGTATCTTCTTTAAGGAATTCTTCATTTACTTCCGGCCACGGTTCGTAAGCCAGGCTCACGTTATTTCCCAGCAATTGCCATAATTCCTCAGCAAGATGGGGAGCAAAAGGCGATAATATTCTGGTAAAAACAGCAGCGCTCTCCTTTGTTACCCGCCCTTTCCTTGTAGCAAGATTCAGGAAGATCATCATTGCCGAGATTGCTGTATTGAACCGCAGATTTTCTATGTCGTTTTCAACTTTTTTAATTGCCTGATGCAGGCCTTTAAGAATTTCAGTCTCATCTTCTCCCGCAATAATATTTTCAGGGTTGGCAAAAAACCTGTAAGTCCTTGAAAGAAAGTTAAAAACACCCTTAACCCCTTTGTCATCCCATGGCTTTGTTACATCAAGCGGACCCATGAACATTTCATAAAGTCTAAGTGAATCAGCACCGTATTTCGCTGTCACATCATCAGGATTTACAACATTTTTTAATGTTTTCGACATTTTTGCCACGATCTGGCGAAGTTCTTCTCCTGTGTTTTTAATAAAAAATCTGCCCTCTTTTTCCTCAACCTGGTCACTCGATATTTTACCCCCCTTTTCTGTTTCGTAGGTAAAAGCGAGGATCATCCCCTGGTTGAATAATCTCTGATAAGGCTCATCTGTTGATACAACACCCAGGTCAAAAAGCACTTTATGCCAGAAGCGGCTATAGAGCAGGTGAAGCACTGCATGTTCTGCACCTCCTATATATAGATCGACCGGCATCCAGTATTTTTCTTTTGCCGGCTCAAAAATCTGTTTTTCGTTCCCGGGGTCGATAAATCGCAGGTAATACCAGCATGAACCTGCCCACTGTGGCATGGTATTCGTCTCACGTCTTCCTTTTCTTCCCGACTTATCAGTTACGTTGATCCATTTTGTTGCATTTGAAAGGGGTGACTCTCCTGTATCTCCGGGAAGATATTTTTCAAGTTCAGGCAGTTCCAGCGGGAGTTCATCTTCACCCAGCAAAGCTATTTCCCCATCTTCCCAGTGTATTACCGGAAAAGGTTCTCCCCAGTATCTCTGTCTGCTGAAAAGCCAGTCGCGAAGCTTATAATTTACTTTTTCCGTACCAAGGTTTTTCGATTCAAGCCAGGAAGTGATTTTTGCAATTCCTGCCTGTTTGTTCAGTCCGTTAATGTCGATTCCTGTTTCAGGGTTCGATGAATTGATATACCTGCCGTCTTCTGTCCAGCATTCTTCCCCGGCAATGATCCTGTTTTTCTGGTCAGGATCATCAACATCAGGATCCTGTATACAAAGAATTGGAAGCCTGAATTTCTGAGCAAATTCAAAATCACGGGTATCATGCGCCGGCACTGCCATTATTGCACCAGTGCCATAGCCTGTCAAAACATAATCAGCTACCCAGATTGGTATCTTCTTAAGGTTAACCGGATTTATAGCATAACGGCCGGTAAAAACTCCCGTTTTATCTTTGGCCAGGTCTGTTCGGTCAAGGTCTGATTTCAGTGAAGCAGCTTTAATATAATCTTCGACCTCTTTCTGTTTATCCTGCAGAGTGATGGTCCCTGTCAGCGGATGTTCTGGAGCGATAACCATATATGTAGCACCGAATAAAGTATCCGGACGGGTGGTAAATACTCTTAGCTTTTCATTAATTCCGTCAACCGGGAAATCGACTTCAGCACCGGTTGAACGGCCGATCCAGTTACGCTGCATATCTTTGATCCCTTCAGGCCAGTCCAGCTTATCGATTCCATTGAGCAATCTCTCGGCATAAAGCTGGATACGAAGCATCCACTGTTTAAGATTCTTTTTTTCAACCCTGTTACCGCACTTCTCATGTGAACCGTCATAAAGAATCTCTTCGTTTGCACAGACAATACGGCAGCTGGGGCACCACCATACCAGCGCATGATCGTAATATGCAAGTCTTTTTGAATTAATGTATTTTGTGGTTTCACTTTTCCCGAGCTTCCGAATCTCTTCAGGTACTGGCAATTCAGAAATGGGCCTCCCTTTTTGAAGGTTCTCATCAAACCACGTATTGTAAAGCCTTAAAAAGATCCATTGAGTCCATTTATAGTATTTCGGGTCAGTTGTATTTATCTCCCGTTCCCAGTCATAGCTTAATCCCAGTTCTCTGATCTGGCGTCTGAAAGTATCGCAGTTGTTTTTTGTGGTAACAGAAGGGTGGGTCCCTGTTTGAATTGCATACTGTTCAGCCGGCAGGCCAAACGCATCCCAGCCCATTGGATGAAGGACATTATAGCCCTTCATCCTTTTGTAACGGCTGTAAATATCGGTAGCTGTATAACCTTCCGGGTGTCCAACATGGAGACCTGCTCCTGAAGGATAAGGGAACATATCAAGCACATAACATTTTTTTGGATTTGTCAGATCATCCGGAGTTTTGAAAGTCTTATTTTCCTCCCAGTATTTCTGCCATTTCTTTTCTATCGTCGTGAAGTTGTAATCCATTTGGGGTGAAGGGGATTAATAATTACAGTGTCGTTTTATTTAGCTAAAAAGCTATACTATTTATTAGACTGTCTAAGGTGTTTATATTCAATTGTAATTCTTTTTATTTTATACCCCCTTTACCGTTTCCCCCAGGGGGGAAAGCTTCATTTGGACTCCTTCCCCCGTGGGGGAAGGTCGGGATGGGAGTAATATTAGCGTAAAATATGACCTTGAAATATTATATAAATTGTCCCTTATTTGGTCTGCGAAAATAAAAAAACTTTAGCAATTATCACTAAATAAGTAATTCATTAGGACGACGGTGCTTTAAAATAGGGTCAAATAGTTGTAAAACCGGCGCAATGGTTATAATTTTACCATCGCTTGATTAATAATACTGGTCCCGTAGTTCAATGGATAGAATGACAGATTCCGGTTCTGTTGGTTGAGAGTTCGAGTCTCTCCGGGATCACGACGATGTAGGGACGTTGCATGCAACACCCCCACGATCATAATAATGTTGGCCTGATAATATAAAATGTTTATCTATTTCAGGGATCAATGCCTCAATATTTCAATCATTTCAGTTATAGCTTCTGCTTCATCCGGATCTTTGACAGGAGATAATCCAAGCAGGTTCCTGGCTTTATTCAGATCATCACCTGATATATAGTCCTTTCCTATTAAAATATAATATAGTATTGCCGATTTCAACGTGTTTGCTTTAACCCTGAAGGAGTTGGGACTGGTACGCGCAGGGAAAATATGGACAAATCTTTTAGAGTCTTTGTGATACTTAAGAATCCATTGTGATGAATCGGATAAAGTCATCAATCTGAAGTCATTAAAATTTGTGCCTGTCCATGAAGAAAAAACATCAGCTTTTAACAATTGGTTCATTTCAAGGTATATCGCAATCTCTTCGCAGATCTTAGGTGCTGTTAAATTACCTGTGTACACATCCATAACAGATGTTCCGGTACGTTTAAGATCTTTGACCAGATGTTGGATTTCAGTGCCGGTTTTTACTTCCAGCCTGTGTGATATAAATTCTCTTATAAACTGTAAATGATGTTTAAGAGGATTAAATTGAAAAGGTTCAGGTATTTGAAATGTTGATGCCATTTTATGATAAACCTAAAAGTTCGGAAAAAAATTTAAGCAAAACAATATTGCATGAAGCATAATGCCGATATTTGCAATTATAAACTTTTAAAACAGAGAAGAGATATTCTGGTTTTCAATGTCTGGGTGGATGAAAATGCTTATTTAACACTCCACATTATACCAAAAAGTGCATTTCATTCCGGACTTTAATGAGGAATCACTCGTTCACTTTTAGTATTTTAATTTTTGAAACCAATAGTTATTATAATTTTAAAATATGGATTAATTGATTATGAAAGATTATGTTATTGACTTCGTCGGAAAAGTGACTCCATGGCTTCAGTCCCATGGTCTTAAGATTTTAATTATTGCAGCAGGTGCATTTGTTTTAAATAAACTTGCAAAAAAGCTTATTGAAAGAATAATCAGGATTGCTGTCGTAGGGGATAAGAACTTTTCGAAAGAAGCCGAGAAAAAGAGAGAAGATACTTTGATCCGCATTTTTGTCTGGACTATCAATATTTTAATTCTGATTATTGCAAGTCTGATGATCCTGCAGGAAGTTGGGATTCCTACCGGGCCGATATTGGCCAGTGCCGGGATTATTGGACTGGCAGTAGGTTTTGGCGGGCAATATCTTATCCGTGATCTGATCTCAGGGTTTTTCATTATCCTGGAAAATCAGTACCGAATAGGTGATGTTGTAAATTTTGATGGAACCGGAGGCTCTGTCGAAGATATAAGCCTGAGAATGACCACATTAAGAGATCTTGATGGAACTGTCCACCACATACCTCATGGAGACATAAAGAGAGTTGCAAATCTTTCAAAACATTTTGCGAGGGTCAATCTGGATTTAGGAGTTTCTTACAGTTCAAACCTTGAACATGTTATTGAAGTGGTTAATAAAACCGGCAATGAGCTGGCTGAAGATCCTCAATATAAAGAATTTATTATTAAACCTCCTCAATTCCTGAGAGTTAATGATTTTGCTGATTCTTCAGTAATCATTAAGATTCTTGGAGAGACCAGGCCACTGAAACAATGGGAGATAACTGGAGAGCTGCGAAAACGTATTAAAATTGCATTTGACAGGGAAGGAATAGAAATCCCGTTTCCTCAGAGGGTTATCCATAATGTCGATTCTAAATAACCTGATTATTTAGAATTAATGCAGCTAGTAAACGATCAAGGCTTTATGAACCTGAATATATCATGTTCAAAGGTAATTTCTTCCCCATTGATTAACAGAGCTGATTGAATAAGTCCGAGGTGTGAATATGCCTGCGGGAAGTTACCCAGCAGTTCCCTGGTTCCGGTATGAATATGCTCGCTAAGCAATCCGACATGATTTGTGCAACTTAAAATATTTTCAAAGATCCGGATAGCATCTTTTTTAAACCCGGTTTTAAACAGGCTGTTTACCAGCCAGAAGTTACACAGGATAAAAGAATTTGTGGGTTTTCCAAAATCATCCTCGTTAAGATACCTGAACATGAATCCATTCTTGCAGAGAAGCTCTTTGGTTTTCAGAACGGTACTGACATAACGGGAGTCGGATGATTCAATTAATCCGGCTTCCTCCATAAGCAAATTTGACGCATCTAGACATTTTGCCCCATAATACTGGACAAATGAACCCAATTCCTCGTCCCATCCATGAGTGAAAATATCTGTTTTAATAGTATCAGCCAGTTTGCTCCATTCATGAACGTAGAAATCCCTGTCGAGCATCCGGGCAATTTTAACACCTCTGTCAACAGCCATCCACGACATGGTTTTCGAATAGACAAAATGTTTATCAGCACCTCTGATCTCCCATATCCCTTTATCGGGTTTTCTCCAATGTTTTGCCACCACGGCAACCATACCTCTTACCAGTGTCCATAATTCTTCCGAAGTATCGAGTGTTGACGGGAATTTATGTAGCGCTAAATATATTGAGTCCATAAGAACTCCATAAATGTCGTTTTGTTTCTGCAGGAATGCTCCGTTACCTATCCTGACAGGAGGTGAATCGCGAAATCCTTTAAGATAATCCAAAACTGATTCTTTAAGGTTTTTTTCACCGTGGATGCTGTACATTATCTGTATATCTTCCTGCTTACCATGGTTTACATTAAGAAGAAAACGCTGGAACTTCTTTGCAGAATTTGTATGCCCGAGCTGAAGGAATGTTTTTATTACCATTGAGGAGTCCCTTATCCAGCAAAAACGGTAATCCCAGTTACGGGTTTCTCCAATTGCCTCAGGAAGTGAAGTTGTTGGAGCTGCTACAATTGCACCTGTTTTCTCAAATATCAGTGATTTAAGTACCAGTGCGCTGCGCATTATATGTTTCTGATATTTTGAGAAGTTCAAAGTTCTGTTCGACCAGTTCATCCAGTAGACCTTCGTACGTTCGTATTCAAGATTAGCCCTGTTAAGATCAACTTTAATCAGTTTCTGGTTATAGGATACGCAGAAAAAACAGTCTTCCGAGAATTCGAAAAAATCACTGTTCAGGATCAGCTCTAATGAGAGGTTAGAATAAAGGTATATAGATTCATATCTTCCTTCAGTAGTAACATGTTTGATATAATTTCTTTCAATAAACCCTTTAGTGGGACTTGCATAATTGAGCTTTGGGAAATATTCAATTTTTATTTGGGGAGATCCTTTGATCAACCTTAAAATACGGTATAATTCCGGTGAGTTATAATAATTGGATTTCTCGGTCCTGTAAATGGGCATGAAATCGACTATTTCGAAAGAAACCTCATTCGAATTGAACTTTGTTTCGAGGATATTTGTATTATCAAAATACTTCTGCGACACTGAATAATCGCCCCTGGCCGTCAGCCCAAAATATCCTCCTTTCTCATCATCGATCAGCCGTGCAAACATAGAAGGTGAATCGAAGTCGGGAAGGCAACACCAGTCTATAGATCCGTTTTTTGAAACCAGGGCACTGCTGCGGCAATTCCCGATTATTCCATAATCTGAGATATTCATATCACTTTGTTAGTAACTTTAAGAATTTGATCAATGAATCACTTTTTTCGAGAGTATATCTTGATTTATCAGAAGGATTGCCAATTTTGATTGTGATTGCGCTGTCAGGTAATACATCAAACATATCTTCATCCGTAGTATCATCGCCGGCTGCTAAAATAAAATCGTATTTACTGCAATCAAAAAAGTTACTTATTGCAGTTCCCTTGGTGTATTCTGATGGTTTAACCTCAACAATTTTATTACCTTTCATCAGTTGGAGATGCCTCTTGGTGCACGGATAAATTAACTTATTGATAAGCTGGGAAACCCTCACATCCGAAAGCCATTTATCACAGTTACGGTAATGCCATACTACTGCCGTTTCCTTCCTTTCAATAAATGAACCAGGTGTGTTTTCAGTTACACCCTGGATTATCCTTAATATTTCATTCTGCCAGACAAGACTTTTCCTGTATACTGATTCCCATGTTTTATCTATTCGGCGAAGTGCGCCATGTTCAGCAAAAATGATTATGTCGAAGCTGCCAAAGATCTGATCGAGAAAACTTCGGTTACGTCCGCTTATTATAGCCAGATCAAGAGTTTTAATTGAAGTAAGATCCTTGAGGATTTGAAGCAGTGAAGGATCTGGAAGAGCTTCGGCAGGATCGCCGGTAAAAGGAACAAGTGTACCGTCATAATCGAGGACAATCATTTGTTTCTTCGAAGATTTAAATGCATCAGCAATATCCTTTAATTGCTGAGCCCTGAGGTATTTTCTTTTCAGGGTTCTCTGTAACTTATAGATCCTTTCCATCTCTTCAATAAAGTCTCCGGCCCATTTTACAATATCCTGCTTTTTAATGGTCTTTTGCATCCTCCTGATCCTTTGTTTCTGTTCCCGGATGTCCATAAGAAGAGCATTGTTTAAAGTATCTGCTATCTCATTGGTATTGTTAGGATTAACCAGTAATGCGCTTTTAAGCTCTATTGCAGCCCCTGCCATTTCGCTCAGGATCAATACCCCGGGCCTTTTACCTTTAGCAGCCACATACTCTTTGGCGATCAGGTTCATCCCGTCACGCAACGGTGTAACCAGCGCAATATCACTTTCATAGTAGAATCCTGTCAGCTCTTTAAAGGAAAAACTTTTATAAAAATAATGTATAGGAATCCATCCTGGCTGTGAATAAGTACCGTTTATGCTGCCAATCGATTCATCGATCTTTATTTTAAGATCATTATATCTGTCGACACTGTCGCGCGAAGGTACCAGTATCATCACCATTGATACTTTTCCCAGCCATTCGGGTCTGTTTTGAAGCAGAAGCCTGAACGATTCAAGTCTTTGAATAATACCTTTACTATAATCCAGCCGGTCAACAGAAAGAACGATTTTAATTTTTTTATACTGTTCCCTGAACATGGAAGCAAACATTTTTACTTCAGGAATCTTGTGAGCATCATGAAAACTCCTGTAATTGATTCCCATGGGGAATGTTTCAACTGAAAAAGTCCTGTTACCATAATGAAAGGTAATATCGTCAGATGCAATTCCCAATATCCTGTAAAGAGAGCTTATAAAATGACGCATATATTCGAAGGTATGTAATCCGATAAGATCGGCCCCAAGGATTCCTGTGAGTATTTCCTTCCTGTTTTCGAGAGCTCTGAACAGCTCATATGAAGGGAAAGGTATGTGGAGGAAGAACCCCATCCTTACAGCAGGCAGATATTCTCTTACCAAAGACGGCAGAAGAAATAAATGATAATCCTGTATCCAGATTATATCTTCTTCAGTGGCTATTTCCCTGACTTTTTCCAGGAAGAGGGCATTAACTCGTTTATATGATTCCCAGTACTCCTGGTTATGTCTGGCAAATGTATAAAAGTAATGAAACAAAGGCCATAAGGTGGAATTGCAATATCCTTCATAATAGAGTTCAACATCCTCCTCTGTCAGAAAGACAGGATGGAAGTTATAATTCCCGAGTGATTTGGAAAGCTCTTCTTCCGCCGTATTATCTTTAGCATATATGCCAGACCAGCCTATCCAGTGTTTTTCGTACGAAATATTCAAAGAGTTAAGACCTGTGGCAAGCCCTCCGGCACTCTTTTCAAAATGCATGACGTTCTCATCTATCCTGGCTTTTACAGGTAATCGGTTTGAAATAATGATAAGTTTTGTATTCTTCTTTTTGATCATGCCGTACAAAATACAAAAAAATAGCGTGAGGTCAAAAAAAAAGAGTTCCCTTAGGTCCGGAAAAAACTGTTTAGCAGAAAGATATGTGTTTATTAAGGCTTTTTTACCTGGTTTGCTGATCGTACGTTGATCCGATCCAGAGCATAATTATAAGCGTTGATAAGGCTTTTACGGGTCATTATTCCGATTAAATGTTCCCTGTTTTCTCTGGTCACAACAGGTATGCGACCAATATTTCTCTTTGCCATTTTGTGGAGAGCAGTTTTAAGACTCTCATTTGGAAAGCAAACAATTATATCAGTAGTCATTATCTTTTGTACCTCGGAATCAGCGTCCCCTTTTTTCAGCGCCCTGTTTATATCCTCACGCGTAACAATTCCGATCAATTTACCGTCATTTGAAAGAACAGGAAATCCTCTGTGATTTGTATCTTTGATCTTCAACCCGACATTTCTGACTGTATCGGATCCCAAAACAGCAATCACATCTGTTATCATTGCTTCGGATACGGTAATACTATCCATCAGATCAATCTCAGCGAACTTTTCAATATCTATGCCTCTTCTCAATAGCTTCATAGTATAAATTGAAGCCCTTGAAGTTCTTCTTACAATTACGACGGAAATAACACAGGTGATCATGAGAGGGGGCAGTATCTGATAATTTCCGGTCATTTCAAAGAGTAATAATATGGCAGAGATCGGAGCATGTGCTGCTCCGGCAAAAACGGCAGCCATACCAACGAGAGCAAAAACACCGGGAGGTATTACGGTAGCAGGGAATATCATTGAGACCACTCTTCCAAAAGCTTCACCCAGTAAGGCCCCGACAAACAACGATGGAGCAAAAATACCGCCTGATCCACCGGAACCAAGAGTTATCGAAGTAGCTATGATTTTTAAAAAAACAAGTATAATAACAACACCAAGGCCTATTCCTCCATAGATGGTACTTTCAATAACTTCGTACCCAACACCAAAAACCTGTGGAAACCAGAGCCCGATCAATCCTATTATTAATCCACCCACTGCAGGCTTAAAATATTCAGGTATTTTAATGCTGTTGAAAATATCTTCACTTTTATAGAGTACCTTGATGAAGAGCCAGGCAGCCATTGCAGTAAACAAAGAAAACACAAGATAATAGGGGATATCCATTATACTGTACAACTGAAACGAGGGTATGTGGAAAGTAGGATTATCACCCAGAAAAGATCTTGAAATAACTGTAGCTGTTACAGAAGAAAGTACAACAGAAGAGAAATTTTTTAATCCATATTCCCGGAGTACAACCTCTAATGCGAAAAAAATTCCGCCAAGCGGCGCGTTAAAAGTTGCTGCAATTCCTGCAGCAGCTCCACAGGCGACCAGTGTCTTTGTTTTTTCTTCAGTGAGATTGAATAATTGACCTATAGATGATCCAAGTGCTGATCCAATCTGTATTATTGGCCCTTCCCGTCCGGCTGACCCTCCTGACCCTATACATATTGAAGAGGCAAGCGTTTTTACAATCGTTACCCTGGGTCTTATTCGCCCGCTATTGGTTACCATAGCATTTATTACTTCGGGAACCCCATGTCCTTTAGCTTCTTTGGCGAAAAAATAGATGAGCGGACCTATAATCAATCCCCCGATTGCCGGAATTATAATAATATAATAGTGTCCCATGAATCCCAGCAGTTCATGACCTCCGTTAAAAAACAGATTTTTGAACTGTAAAATAAGCCAGCGGAAAAATATCGCTCCAAATCCTCCACCGGTTCCGACAAGTATTGAAAATAACAGGAAATAACTGGTATCAGATGTTCTCATATAATAGACCAGTTCTCTGATTCTTAATTTGAAATTCAAACCTGTCAGCCTGTTAAATTTTAACCATTTCATTCTTAAAA
The DNA here is from genome assembly GCA_964526345.1 of uncultured Rikenellaceae bacterium. Taxonomy (GTDB): domain Bacteria; phylum Bacteroidota; class Bacteroidia; order Bacteroidales; family VadinHA17; genus LD21. The sequence continues at coordinate 5,677 of CAZGKI010000009.1, read as the reverse complement.
GTAATTCGGGTTAAGATATAACAAATTACTTAAATTTCCCATTCTGAGAAATATGTTGTCGATTAAAAGGCCGGGATAATGAGTTTATGGGATTATTCGCTCACTTCGTTCGCTCATGATCCCCTGGCAGGTAAATGCAAAGCCTTCATGAACCCTTCGGGGGGATTACCTTCGGTGATCCCTTAAGAGAGGCCCTGCAAAGCCTTCATGAACCCTTCGGGGGGATTACCTTCAGTGATCCCTTAAGAGAGGCCCTGCAAAGCCTTCATGAACCCTTCGGGTTTACATTTATTTTTCCTTCAGTCACTTATGAAAGCAAGCTTTCAACGTGACTTCGGTAAAATAAATGACCCCGGGTACCCGGGGTTCATGAAGGCTTTGCGGAGAGAGGGGGATTCGAACCCCCGGTCCCGCTTCTCGCGGGACACACGCTTTCCAGGCGTGCCAGTTAAACCACTCCTGCATCTCTCCCTCTGACCTCCGAAGCTTAAGCGAAGGAGGAATTTGTCAACCTGCCATTAAATTTGGCGGCGCAAATTACAAAAATATTTCTAGAAAACCCTGTTAAGAAATTTCCCCTGCAATCGATTTATTTAAACAGTTAATAACCTGCTCTTTTGTGCGACAAACCCCCAGAAGAAACATTAGCTTGGTTACTGAGGCTTCGGAGGTAATATCCTTACCGCTGATAACCCCGGCAGAAAGCATCTCCCGGCTGGTTTCATAGAGACCCATCTCCACACTGCCACCGTGACACTGGGTAACATTAAATATAATGCCTCCATCATTTATAAATTGTTTCAGATCGTCGAGAAACCATCTGTAAGTAGGAGCATTGCCGGAACCAAATGTTTCAATTATTAACCCTTTTAAGTCTTTTGTATTTATAATAGCCTGGACAAGATTCCTGTTTATCCCCGGAAATAATTTCAGAATGGCAACATTATTATCAAATGTTTTATGAACAATCAGCTTATTCCCTTTTTCCTGGTACCTGATATGATCATAATTATATTTGAGATGCAATCCGACCTCTGCAAGCGGAGGATAATTTGGTGAGTTAAAGGCATCAAAATGCTCTGCACTTAGTTTGGTGGTCCTGTTTCCCCGGGTAAGCTCATTATCGAAATAGATACAAACTTCAGGAACGACCGGGATTCCATTCTCTTCGGCAGCGGCAATCTCAATGGCAGTTATAAGATTTTCCCTGCCGTCTGTTCTGAGAAGACCAATAGGAAGCTGTGATCCCGTTAATATCACAGGCTTTGAAAGGTTTTCAAACATAAAGCTCATAGCAGATGCAGTATAGGCCATGGTATCGGTTCCATGCAAAACCACAAAGCCATTGAAATCATTGTAGTTATCTTCAATGGTTTCAGCAATTTTTATCCAGATGTCCGGATCTATATTTGAAGAATCCTTAACCGGATTAAAAGATATTGAATGAAGATTGAACCCTGTTCTTCTGAGTACGGGCACATGATCAGTTATGTGCTTGAAATCTATAGGGATAAGCGATCCGGTTTTAGGATCATGAACCATTCCAATGGTTCCCCCCGTATAGATAATGAGTATAGAGATATCTTTTCTAATCATTTTTTCATATTCTAAATAGCCGGCAGGAGTTTTCAAATGTTTTTCTGGCGACCTCTTTTTCATCCATTTCCATCACCCCGGAAAGTTTCTTATTAACAAGACCAATGTATGAACTTTCGTTTCTTTTTCCCCTGTAGGGGACCGGGGCAAGGTAAGGAGAGTCAGTTTCAAGTACAATGTGTTCAATACCAATCTCCTTTGTAATGTCTGCCAGCCTGGAATTCTTAAACGTCAGGGGCCCTCCAATTCCCAGTTTAAAACCCATCCCGACAGCTTTTTCGGCGTCCTGCATATTCCCCGAGAATGCATGCATAACTCCTGTAAGAGCTTCGCCCCGGAATTCCTCAAGTACTGAAAAGAGCTCGTGGAATGATTCCCGTGAATGAATAACAACAGGCAACGAAGAACTGATTGCAAAAGCAATCTGTCTTTTTAATGCTTCTCTCTGTTCTTTGAGGTGTGTTTTATCCCAGTAAAGATCGATGCCAATTTCACCTATTGCTATAAAGGCTTGTTCGTGCGCAATCGATTCAAGTTTATCAAGCTGTTCCCTGTAATCTTTCTTTACAGATGTAGGGTGAAGGCCGATCATCGGGTAACAAATACCTTTATATCTGTCAGCAGCTGAGAGCATTCTGTTAACCGAATCTGTATCTATATTTGGCATAAGAAGCTTAACCACTCCGCTGCTGACAGCTCTTTTTACCATCTCATCCCTGTCTTCATCAAACTCAGGAAGATAAAGATGGGTGTGTGTATCTATCAGCTCCATCAAACAACTCCCTGTGCGATCATGGCTTCTGCCACCTTAACAAATCCTCCAATATTTGCACCATCCATATAATTAATGTATCCGTCTTCTTTGGTACCGTATTTAACACATGTGCTGTGGATATTTTTCATGATTGTATGAAGTCTCTGATCAACTTCTTCGCGTGACCATGGCAGCCTCATTGAATTCTGGGTCATCTCGAGTCCCGATGTCGCAACTCCTCCGGCATTGGCAGCTTTTCCGGGTCCGTAAAGGATCTTTTCTTTAAGGAAAACCTCAATAGCTTCAGGGGTTGAGGGCATATTAGCACCTTCAGAAACGCAAATACAGCCATTTTTAATAAGTGTTTTAGCCTCTTCCTCATTTATCTCATTCTGGGTGGCATTAGGCATTGCAATGTCGCATTTAATTATCCATGGGCGTTTTCCTTCAAAATATTCAACACCATATTTTTCAGCATACTCTTTTATCCTTCCCCTCTTTACATTCTTAAGCTCCATGATATAGTTAAGTTTTTCATTATCAATACCTTTGGGGTCAAAGATAAATCCGTTTGAGTCGGAAAGGGTCACTACTTTTCCCCCCAGCTGGGTGACTTTTTCTGCTGCGAATTGTGCAACATTGCCGGATCCTGAAATACATACAGTCTTTCCTTTGATGTTCTCACCCCTGGTGGCAAGCATCTCCTGTGCGAAATAGGTAGCGCCGTATCCTGTTGCTTCGGGACGTACAAGCGATCCCCCGTATTCCATTCCTTTTCCTGTCAGGACTCCTGTGAACTCATTTCTTAGCCGTTTGTACTGACCGAAGAGGAATCCGATCTCACGACCACCAACACCTATATCACCTGCCGGAACATCGGTATCGGCTCCGATATGACGGAACAGTTCCGACATAAAGCTCTGGCAGAACCGCATTACCTCATTATCAGATTTACCTTTAGGGTCGAAGTCAGAACCACCTTTCCCGCCCCCCATTGGCAGGGTTGTAAGACTGTTTTTGAACACTTGTTCGAAAGCCAGGAATTTAAGGATCCCGAGGTTAACCGTAGGGTGGAACCTGAGCCCTCCTTTGTAAGGGCCGATAGCACTGTTCATCTCAATCCTGAAACCACGGTTGATCTGTACTTCGCCTCTGTCGTCGAGCCAGGGAACCCTGAAGATGATCGTTCTCTCCGGTTCAGCAATTCTTTCAAGGATTTTTGCATGTTTATATTTCGGGTTTTCCTCGATAAAGGGTATCAGAGATTCTGCGACCTCATGAACTGCCTGGTGAAACTCATTTTCTCCCGGGTTTTTAGCCTTTATCATAGCCATAAATTGTTGTACTCTTGGGTCCATGTTATTTTTTTTAAAAGTTTATTGGTGGCCTAAAATTAGAAAAAATGATTATTAATTATTCAATAGAACTCATAAAAAATTCTATGTTTAACAATACTTTATGATGGTGATAAATATCAGGTTATCAGTATTTAGCAGACGAACTATTAACTTTAAAATTAAATCCCCTTTAAAGTTTTGTTTTTAGAAGTAACCATGGTATTATAGTTGATTTTATTAAGTTATCCGGTATAAATTTCCCGGGTAACATTTTAACATACCCTTAAATTCCATTTGTAACAGAAGAGATGATAGTTTATAAACCGGGATGTCCAGTGACCTGCATATTGAGTCAATGGTCATCTCACTCTCTTTAGAAAGCAGCTCATACACAGATTTTTCACTATCGTCCAGTTCCGAGAACAGTGTTCTCTGTACAGGTGGTTTTATCTTTTCGGGTTTCCAGCTGAGGAAGTACTCTATATCATCTGAGCATTCAGTCAAAGCCGCCTTGTTGCTTTTAATAAGGGAATTACAGCCGGCCGACCACTGGTCCTCGGGCCTGCCGGGTACAGCAAACACATCACGATTATAAGAACCCGCAATATCTGCGGTAATAAGAGCTCCGCCTTTGCTTCCTGACTCAACTACAAGTGTAGCATCGGATAATCCTGCAATAATACGATTCCTTTTTATGAAATTGTTACGTTCAGGCAATGCATCCGACAGGAAATCTGTGAGTAATCCTCCGTTTTTCAGCATTGCCTCTGAAGTTGATTTATGAATTGAGGGATATATTGTTTTTAAGCCATTAGCCAGAACGCCAATAGTAGGCAGGTTATTTGAAAGGGCTGCTTTATGCGCTGCAATATCTATTCCATATGCCAATCCGCTTACAATGACAAGATCAGGATGTCCTGCAGCAAGTCCCCCGATAATCTTCTCACACATCTCTTTCCCTCGAGTTGTTGCGCTTCTTGTCCCTACAACACTTAGTATCTTTGCAGCATCAAGATCGCAGTTTCCTTTGAAGAAGAAGACTACTGGCGAATCATCACACTGGCGAAGCCTGAAAGGATAATCATTATCGAGGTAGAAATAAGTTTTTACATTATGTTTTGTTACAAACTCCGCTTCCTTCCCGGCTGTCTCAAGGTAACTCCTGTTGCAGATATATTTAGCAAGTTCTGATCCTATGCCAGGAATTTTAGTCAGATTCCTGTACGATTCGAGGAAAACAGCTTCCACGCTTCCAAAATGGGCAACAAGCTTCCTGGCGTTAATATCACCAATCCGTGGAATGAGGCCTAAAGCAATTTTATGCTTAAGAGAGACATCTTCTGGCATAGCACAAAGAAATTGAGACACGTAAATATAAGAAAAATAAATAAACTCTCCTACCCCCTGCAGGGGGTGGTCGTGCGTTAGCATGGCCGGGGGTCGTCTCACTTAAAGGAGATGTATTTTAAACTCAAAAGTGAGGTCAGATCACTCCCATATCGAGCATCGAATTGGCCACTTTAAGAAAACCGGCGATATTTGCTCCTTTAACATAGTCAACATACCCGTTTTCAAGTTTTCCGTATTTAACACACTGTCCATGTATATTGGACATTATTTCGTGAAGACGGTCGTCGACTTCCTTCCGGTTCCAGCGTAGTTTCATCGAGTTCTGGGTCATCTCAAGTCCTGATGTGGCCACACCCCCTGCATTGGATGCCTTCCCTGGTGAAAAGAGCAGCTGATGTTTGTGGAAGAGCTCAATTGCCTCAGGAGTGCTTGGCATATTTGCTCCTTCACATACACAGATACAATCGTTATTTATAAGTGTCAGTGCATCATCTCCATTCAGTTCATTTTGTGTGGCACAGGGTAAAGCAATATCCGTTTTTACTGTCCAGACATCATTACGATTTTCGCTGTATTCAGCTTTCGGATGGATCTGTAAATATTCTTTTATGCGCCCCCGGTGTATCTCTTTAATTTCTTT